>CAVUGV010000037.1:0-13081 GCA_963741065.1 uncultured Verrucomicrobiae bacterium
ACGCGGGCGAGTTCAAGCGATGGAAGCAGCCGGTAGTGTCCTAATTTGAATTTATGGATTTCGGCAAATCTGCTGAATCTGTACGCAAAAAACCGCACCGAGGGATCGAACCCAACAGTGCGGTTCCTTGACCTTCTTAGTTTCCGCGGGGATGGTGCTGCCTGGGTTGATGTTGTCCAGGTTGGTGTTGTCCAGGCAGGTTGAGGAAGCCGCCCTTGGCATCTTTTTTCGGCTTCAGGTCGCGGACTTTGATCTTCTTAGTTTCTTTCCTTTGTGCCATCTTATTTCCCTTTCTCGTTGGGTTGTATTGTGGCCTTCCGTGACCTCTCGTTATTGAGAACTCATTTCCGGCCTTTACCTTTACCCTTTCCTTCGGAAAATTTTGGCGGGCATGGCAAAAAAGTTTTACGGGAGACCGCGGACCCGCCTTCGCCAAAGCTTACGCTTGGGCGCCAAGGATTCGGCCTTAAATAAGCGAACGGGAGCTGTGATTCGGGCAACGTGATCGAAACGCACGAGCACACGGGTGATTTCAAGGAGTGGTAGGTCCAAATATACGTTGCAGACGTCGCTGCCATCTGCACTGAGGGACAACGAAGCTTTCTTTGCCGTCCGGACGCAACTGAACGGAAACTGGCGCTGCCGCCTAAATTAGTCTCGCATTGTTTCCCCGAGTCAAGGGTGGGTTCGGCACTGGGGCGGCGGGGCGGCTTATTTGCGATTTTCAAATTTAGTAAATTCACAGGAAGGTCATTCGTCTCTACTTATTCTGGCGGGCATGAAGTCCTTGCCGTACACGGCGGGTCTACGGAATTTCTCGACATTATTAAGCCCGGTGTTGTCGACGATATTGCCGTTGTCATCGACCTCAACCCAGCGGCCACCGCCGATAATGTTGGTGCCGATAATGTTGGAAGGAATCCAAACCATCCGTGTGTGTTTCTTAGCCGACGCCCTCTTTCCGCTTAGATCAAAGTTGAGCTGTGTGGGTTTATCCAACTGTGTCTTGGCGTCGAGGATCACTGCTTTCACTTGCCCATTGATAACGAGCATGACTTTATAGGTACCAGCTGCCAGGCCATGGGTAACGTAATGGCCGCTGGCATCAGTCTTAAGAATTTTTGCAAAATTTTTCGCTTCAATCCGAACATCGGCACCTTTAATTGGGCGGCCGGTGGCGTCTTTCACGACCCCTTCAACCGAAGTATCGGCAGCCGCGCTGAACGTCACAAGCAGCAGGCCAACCAAGGTAAGAATAAGTGACCTCGGGCGGATTATGTTCATAAGGTTTTTCTGCAAGCGTTTGCTTTCGCATTTTTTAATTCTTTTCATCGGATGATCGAAGTTTTTCATGGTATTGGTAGCTATTAGATTCACTAACCTATGATTAACGTTACAACTTGTCAACAGATGAAAACGTTTTACAGGTTAGAATTGAGTCGCACCTTTCGCAACCGTGACCTCATCGGCGGCGATGCAGCGCTCGATTTCGTCAATACCGTCACTGGCCGCGATCAGTCGCCTCGCGACTGGCTTGACAGCTACGCACGTTTGCTCAATGGGCGGCATTCGTGCATCTCTTGCCAAAAAGAGTGCTGCGCGCACTGGCTAAGAAAGGCGCAGAAGGAGCCCGCGGCGGCTGCAAGCGCGCTGGCGCGCGCAAAGGTTTTGCGCGAAGCGCTGTTTGAGTTGGTCACCCGGATCATTCCGGGCGTGCCCCGCCGGAAACCGCCCTGGCACTGCTACGCGAGCATTGGATCGCTGGGATAAAAGCCCACGAGCTACGCTTCGGCCATGGCCGCGTCGTCGCTGACCTCCGCAATGATGCGCCGACTCGACCTTATCGCAGCGATGATCGCCCATCGGATGTCGAACATGTCTTGCCGTTGCCGATGGATCGACTCCGCATCTGTCAGGGGCCTAATTGTTCATGGCTATTCATTGATAGATCGAAAGCTAGCCGTAGGCGTTGGTGCGACATGGCGGTTTGCGGAAACGCCGCCAAATCTCGCCGCTTCTACGCACGCTCGCGCCAGCATCGAAGTCCGAAAAGGCCCACCCACCTACCTGAGGAAAACAAGGAAACGCTCTGAATCGTACTTCATCGAGTCAGATTTTCCAGTGGACACAACAACTCGGGAGCAAAACAGCAAATCGCGAAGAAGAAGTCTGACGAATAGCTCATACTGGACACGTTCACAGATAGCGTCGTCGTCATTGCGCAGGCGTGCACGAAGTTTCGTGGCTGAGCGATCAAATTACTGCGATGACCAAGACCTTCGCTCCTTACCCAGGATTTGCGAACGTAAGATCAAGAGCCTTGCCATTCCTTACGAGCCGCTGATTCAAGTTCAACGAACGCAGTCAGCTTTTCATCCGCGTGCACAACGAAACGCTTTCCGTCGTCTCGATGGGCGTCAGCAATCCAGATCTTCGAGGCAAGGACGTAGGTCGGCTTCCGGCGATTGGTAGAAAACTTCACGGCTTGTTATAATTCATTAGTCGAAATTCCGGGTATCGCCATATGCCTCGCCGAGCGGAGAAACATGGTATTGCGGTGCTTCCAGGATGGCTTCCTTGGTCACGTTCACAAATACCTTGGATTCCTCGTAACTGATCCGGTCGATATGCTTCGGTGAAATCACGATCTCCTTGCGGGAATACCAATGGCCGGTCTCCACAACCAGGTGACAAATCGCCCAACTCTTGTCGTCCATGATAAAATCAATGACGTGGCCGATCGCTCCTTCGCTGGTTTGGATGGGGTAGCCGCTAAGAGCCTGTGCGCTTTGCAGATGAACATCGTCGCTTGCCTGCTTACTCGGCATAAGATGCGGCGGTGGTGGAGCCTCGGAAAACCGCCCACGCCCCACGTTTCGACTCCGTCCCAGTATGCTTGATATTGTAGCGAGACTGGCTTGTGCGACTCAATCGCGGGACTGTTTTCAATCTGTTGCCGAGTCAGATTCACGAGCAGGCAGTCGGCGTTTTGATGCAGGTTTCCGAAAGCATGGGGAGAAATCAGCACCAAGCGGCCCGATAGCCATGAACCTGTGTCCGCGACAACATAGCGGATAGCCCATTGTTGATCATTAAAATAGAAGTCCTCCACATGGCCGATGTCGCCGTCATAGGCGCGGAGCTTTTTTCTGTAAAGCTGCCTAAGGCTTAGCAACATAACTTTAGCCTTTCTGAAGACGGGTTTGATCTATCCGGACCATGCGACCAGATACTTGAATTCGCAAGCGCCGGGCCACGCGCAGTGTTCTACGCACATTTACGAAGTCAGACCGTGCAAAAATCATCGCGGCGTCGATCTGATTTCCGATGCGCTGCCGTTCGGTCGCCTGTGGTATGGCGGGCCAAACGCAGTCAGCAACGCAGTTGACTACGCCAAGTTTCGCAGCCGCTCACATCGCGCTGTGATTCGCGTTTACGATCAGGACGGCAACGTGATCGAAACGCACGAGCACAAGGGCGATTTCAAAGAGTGGTAGCGATCAGGGGCGCGGCGGAGTGGATTCGAAGACTTGTAGTGGGAGTTGGCTCGGCACGGACGCTGGTATAAATCGCCTAAGAAATTCAGGACGTGCCCGCGGATCTAGCAGTCCGTCACGCAGGAAAGCTAAAAGATCAGAAAATTCCCGCTCGGAAAGAGGGGGTATTTTCGATAAAGCCGGATCAAGGCGTCGCAGCACCGGATGAATTGGACCCGTGTTGTGCGTCAGGTCGGCGGCCACTCCTGCTCGAACCGGGTCATACTGTGGCCCGAGTTCCATCGCATCCAAATGATGACGCAGCGCTTCGGAAAGACTGGTAAATGCGCCATTATGAAAGAACGCAGGTTGAACAGCCAGATTACGAAGAGGTGACGTCCGGAACTTGTAAATATCTCGGTTTTCTTCCGTGATATCGAAGAGACCAAAGTCCTGATTGCCATCTTCCGAAAATTGGCCCCGAGCGTTGCGGAAAGGGACATCGCCCAGGCCCGCTCCAAATCTCGGTGCGATCTGTGGAATTCCGGCTACGTGCATTTGGAAATCACTGAACACTTCGTTGGAACGTCCCGCGACCGCATGGCATTGCACACAACTGGCTTTTCCGAAAAAGAGAAGAGCGCCTCGTTTCTGAGCAGGCGACATGGCAGCGTTTTCTCCACGAGCAAACCGATCAATCGGTGCATTCATAAAGGTTAGAGCAAACTCAAATTCAGCCACAGCCTGGCCAAACATCGCGAAGGTAATTGGATCATTCGGACCCAGCTCGGGAAACGCCGCACGAAATTGCCGGCGATAAGACTCGTTCGCATTCAAGCGTCCCGCCAAGACATCGCGGATCGGCTCATTACGGAATTCGTCAAATCCTCCATCCGGTCGCCTCACTCGCACCGGCGGAGGAAGCGGAACACCCGTGCGACCAATCGCCGGCACATCAAACTGGCAGAAATCGATGACGGGTTCACCGGTCAGCATTTGCTGATCTCGACTCATGAAGACCTTGACAGCAGAAGTGACCGAAAAATCGAACTGTGCGGTGATTCTGGAATCGCCCGCTTCCTTGACCAGTCGAGCTCCGCCAATGGACTTCGTCTGAAAACGGGAGCTGGTGACGGAACCGTCACAGATACCCGTGAAACCCGCAGCCTCAGACAATTCAGTAGGCGGAATGTGCGCCTGCGCCTGAAGCAAATGCTGGAAGTCGGGATCACCCGCCGGGAACCGGGTTGTTCCTTCAGGGGGCGGGAAAAGAAAACCTTGGGAATTATCGAACGGATCTCCTGAGATGGCGCTAAAACGTCCATTCCACATCAGATTGGGATAAAATGCGGTATTAACCACCGAAGGTGTTCGCCGTTGATTCCGCGGTCCCATGCGTCGAGGACCAACAAAATCGTTATTCTCAACTCCAATCGCGATTGACTGCGAATCACCGAATCCATTCATAGGCGAATGACATCCGGCGCAGGAATTATCGCCGTGCAAACCGACGAACTTGTCGAAAAACAGAAGGCGGCCGAGTTGCGCCTTCGCAGGATCAATCCGCCGGCTAAGACGTTTTTCCAGCGTTGACTCGACTTGGCCGGTAAATTGGTTCTTAGCCAGAATCTCGCGTAATTGCCGATTTAGATCATCCGGGATTGCCTCAGAGAAAACGCTCCGCATGGAGAGGAGCAGACACAGCAAAATTCCGCATCCGATAACTCCGGGTATGTTCTGACGTCCATTGATTGCGATTGCGTGACCATCAGGCCTGACCTCTTTCCAGCGATTTAGTTTTCGTAAGCCGGGGGCCAAGAGTGCAGCGAGTAGGAATGGGCGCGGGGTGATTCGCGCAGCGGTTAGATTCAAATGTTTCATATTTTTGTTGAGACTGAAGGGTTTAACTGCAATCCAGATTTGTCCTTCCAATAAATTAGAAGCGATTTGTTCATCTGTTTCGCATTCTAAGGTGCCTGCTACGTACTTCCGCCGACATTTGATGTCTCTCTCCGGGGCGCCCGCCGCAGCGTCTCTCGCCAGCTTTGCGGAGTTCCGAGAGACGCTGTTTGTCCTTTTTCATTTATCTACTACTAGTCATGACTATTTACTTCGCTCGCGTGGATAGGGCTCCTTGAGGAGTTAGCAAAACCGCGTGTGCACCGCCAGTCACCATATCAAACGCGTTGGCCACGATCTGCCCCTTGTCATTGATTGCTGTCGCGGAGATGAGCCGGTAATTCTTCCCTTTCGCCGTCGCGTTGAGCAATGTATTCAGGTCAACCATTTTTCCGCCGCCGTAGCCATCTCGAGCCCAGAGAAAAGCCACTTGCTGCATGATGTATTGGCCTGGGAGATAACTGGAACCAACGACTTGGTCGAATTTGTTAACACCCAGAGCTGCGCTGACGTCGGTATCTGTCCCCTTCGCGCCGAGCGATCCGAGATCGATCATGCGCTTGCCATCATGCAAGAACGCGTGAAAGCGCTCGCTGTTAGCTTGAAACGTGGAATAGCCAGCGACGTGGTTGTAGGCGTTGATGGCCATGCCATAACTGGACAGGCCACTACCCAGCATACCCAGGTCGCGCATTTGTCCACCGGTCGCAGACGCCTGATAGATAAACGCGTGGGTCGTCACGAACATAGCCCAGGTTTGGGCCGTGCCGGTTACGAACCCAGCCTCGTTGATCGCATTCGCCTGTGCATATGAACCGCCCAGCGTGCCGATATCCTTCATACCGGTTTGGTAGGTCCACATAAAGGCCCGGCTTTCGCTGCTATCGCGCGTCGGGCCGGAGAATCCAACCACCTGCCCTATTGCGTTAGCGCCGTTAGCTCGGCTGTACACCTGGCCGTTCAAAACCCCGAGGTCCTTCGCGACTCCGCCACTGAACATGGCAGCGTGGCTTCTGGGTTCCATTGCTGGGCCAAAGAAGGCGTCCCCCACTACGATGTTCGTGGAGCTGATACCGAATCCGCGGCTGTTAAGGCCGCCGGCATCCTCCATGAATTTCTTCAAGTAGTCGTAGTGGAAGGCACAACTTTCCAACCCACTATAACCCGTGCCCGCTACGTGCCCCCACTGATTGATCGCGAAAACTTCGCTGGTTTGCATGTCTTTCACGACTCCGAGGTCCGTAAGGCTATAGGTCATTTGTCCTCGTGCCGTTGATATCCCGATGGCGAGGCACGCCATCAGGCCAATTAAAACTAATGGTAACTTTTTCATTTTCTTTCTCTCTTTCTTTTGTTTTGAATTTGTGTTTCCCTTTTTTTCCATGGCTTAACGGTTACTGGAGCAATGCGTTACCTGCTCCCCCGAAGTTGCTTTTTGCTGTGCGGAACTTGCTTAGGGGAAAACAGCTGTTTTTCCCATCGCGCCAAGATTAGGCGAGGAATTAGCAAACGAAGAGGAGCCGTCCCGCTGCGCCCGCGATTAAGTGGGACGTGGGAGGGACGAAGATGTCACCGATACACGAACGTAAAGCAGCCACCTCAGCGAACCCGAATCGAGCTGAGCCAGTCGAGATCTGGAAAACGCGCAAGGACATCGAACAACATTCAGGCGAAGAACTTTCCCTGAGCAAGGTAGCGAAAACGGTTAACAGCAGCGCGAATCATCTAAGCGAAAAATTCAAACAGGTAACTGGCATGAATTTTGTCGATTATGTTGCACGCGCCCGATTCGAAACAGCGCGTGACCTTGTGCTGAATTCCAATCGACGAATCAGTGAAATCGCGTTTGCGTTATCTGGTTTCCGATCGCTCTCGCAGTTTAATCGCGTTTTCAAAAAACTCTCAGGGAAATCGCCGACCGCATATCGCGCAGGGCATTCAAGGCAAGCCAAACGCAATCAGCAACGCAATTGACTACGCGAAGTACCGCAGCCAATCACATCGATGCTGTGATTCGCGTTTACGATGAAACGGGCAACGTAATCGAGACACACGAGCACGCGGGCGAGTTCAAAGAACCGTAAGTTTACTTTTTTCCTCGTCTAGGCATCTGTTCCTTCGTAATATGACACGATAACAGATGCCACCATTCTTCTGGACTCAGAAACAAGACATCGGTCCGGGCCGTCGAACCAGCCACGGGTTGACGTATGACGGGGCGCGCAAGCGCGTCGTTCTATTTGGCGGCGATCCCGGCGGATCGCCGTTCGCCGACACATGGAGTTGGGATGGCGCTCTCTGGACGCAAGTGGCCGACACCGGACCGTCGGCTCGGCAAGGCTTGGCGATGGTCTTTGGACTCCGCCCGAAAATGCATCGTTTTGTTCGGCGGCGCGTCCGACTCCAACCTCTTTGCCGACACGTGGACTTGGGATGGAACGGAATGGACGCAGGTCGCCGACACGGGTCCGACGGCTCGTAGCGGTCATGCCCTTGCCTATGACAACGCACGCGAGCGCGTGGTGCTCTTCGGCGGGCGCACCGGCAATCCGCTCGGCGATACTTGGGAATGGGACGGCACCGAATGGACCCAGGTCCAGGATGTCGGCCCGTCTGCGCGCCTCGCCCACGCGATGGCCTTCGACTCGACCGCCTCCCGCGTTGTTCTATTTGGAGGTGCGGGTGCGAATGGAACTGGGCTCAATGATACGTGGTTGTGGGACGGGACGGCGTGGACGCAGGCTGCGGATACCGGGCCCGACCCCCGCGCCGCGTCCGCTATGGTCGCCGCTACGACCATTGTCCTATTCGGCGGTGTTAACTCAATCGATCCGAATCTCCCTCAGTCTAACCGTATCATCTATGGCGATTCGTGGCGCTGGGACGGTAAGGCCTGGACGAAGGTCCAAGACATCGGACCGTCGCCGCGCTGGGGTCATGGCATGGCGTTTCGGAGCGACACCGGCCGAATCGTACTGTTCGGCGGGGTCGTCCGTCTTCGGACCCGCCGAGGACCCGTCGTTACAGGGGGGCGTCATGCGTGATACTTGGGAGCACCTTGAGGCCGTTCAGGGCATCGAGGTGAAATCGGTCGCGGTCAATCCCTCCATCATCAATCAGCTAGGCGGCGCCGACCTACGGGTGGATGTCGCATTGACAGGACCGGCGCCGGTTGGAGGTGTCAACTTGGTCGTGCTCGTGGCCAAGGCCGACCACTCGGTCGATGTATCATCCCAGTTCGCAATCCCATCGCCGCTCGCGGTTGCCGCCAGCACAACCTCCAAGGCTTTCCTGATGCCTTACAACGGTGGCCTGCTGCCAGGTCCCTACGTTGTCAGCGTGGCAGTCCAAGGTGGAGTGCCGCAGGTAGCCGGCTTGACCATTCAGTGACCGTAAGCTAGCTTCTCACAGAGGTGTCGGGCAGATATTTCTTTGCAGTTTAACTGCGGCGGTGGCCCGCAGAATCGCTGCTTCAAGTTCCAGAATCGCTGTCAACAATTCGTCCGCGTGCACGACAAACCGCTTTCCGTCGCCGCGGTGCGCGTCCGCAATCCAGATCGTTCGCCCGTTCCGCCAAAGCAGTCGCGCCGCTCTTGCTGGGCGAGGGACAGCGCAGCACCAGCGTGAGCGCAGCCCGCAGGACCCGAGGCGCGAAGGAACTCCTCACCTTAGCGCATTAGCACGGTTACCCCGAATCGCCTTGGCGCCAGCGGGGATATATATGATGAACCGCGTCGATTGCGCACAGATTTTTGGCCAAGGCGATTCCGCGCGGACAAGAAATGCACGGCAATTCACAATTCCCGAGGAGCGCGCCTTCGCATGAGTTGCGACTTTTGGACAAGAAAAAGCGCGCAACCAGCTTGACCCCGTCCATGAGCGAGGATCGTAACCACAGCGCAGAAGGTCCGCCCCACACGACTGGCGATGAGGCAGCTTCTGGCACGGCTCAAGCGCAAACGAATTCGGAAAACGGCACGCCGCCCACGGCCGCTCCAGCCGTCGGATGTACAGTGCTTTTGCTATTTGGGCTCGTAGTCATTCTCTCGATTCTCGCGTTGGTATACATATTCCCATCTGGGCCTGCTATTTTCTTCGCGACTCGTGGCGGTGGTGGGCCATCGGCGGCGGTGGTCTAACCCTGCTCGCTTTGCATATCTGGCTATTCAAGCGTTGGTTTCCAAGAGCGGCCGAGTTAGGGCGCGCAGGCGTCATCGTGTTTATCGTTCTTCCCGTACTTCTCGTCGGCCTCGGAACAGTTTTTCTGATCCAAATGACGGAATACCGAATCACAGCTCTGAGATCAACCTTTCTGGTCGCTGTCTGCCTTTTTCCCGCGTTGCTCTATTACCTGTTTATCAGGGCACGGAAGTTCAGCCTCTTGAATGATTATTTTGTCAATTTGAACCGCTTAGGCCTATTACAAAAACGTCCCGGACTGAAAGTCGACGCGGCAGATGCGGAGCGGAAAGTTCGCCTGCGCAATTATGTGCAGAAATTTGAAAGCTCTCTGATGGTGCAGTAGGGCCCCCGAAACTACGGGAGGATATCCTATCTCCGAATGATCCGAATGATCCGCTCACTGTTCTGGCTGCCCCCAAGTGGAGGTCGCCCGCAAGGGGTTCAGATTCTCCAGGCACTGTTTTTACTTCGGAAACCGCGATCCCGGTTGTGCTCGCTACCGTTATCATCGCTACTGGTTGGCTAATGGCCCTGCCACCGACCGGCTTTGGAGAGGTTAAACCCTCTGATTTTTGGAAAAAGACCTTTGAGGTCATCCCAGTCCCGATTTATCATCTACGCCTTCCTCGGCGCTTATTTCTTCTCCTTGCAAATGCTGTTTCGCCGGTATGTACGAGAGGATCTTCGGAACACCGCCTATCTTGCAGTGTCCTTGCGAATCATCCTTTCAGTTATTGGAACGTGAGTCGCTGTCAACGCAATCAAGACCATGAAGAATGTGGGCGATGAGTACGTTGCTACTCATCGGGTTTGTCATCGGCGTGTTTCCAAGGATCGCATGGCAATTTGTTCAGGGAGCCTTCAAAGCATTGATGCGAATGTTACGGCTGTCCGACAAAATATTACCGAGCATGGAAAGTGAATTGCCAGTGAGCGACCTGGATGGGTTGACCGTGTGGCATGAAGCGCGGCTGGAGGAAGAGGACATTGAAAACATTCCGAACATGGCGACCACGGAGATCGTTGACTTGATGCTGAGAACGCGCTTTCCGCCAGACCGGATTATCGACTGGGTGGATCAAGCAATACTGCTGACCCACCTTGGCCCCATCGGAAGGCGTGAAAGAGGGCGAGAAGCGAAAAAATTTGCTTCGCGTCCAAGGGATTCGTACCGCTACATCCTTAATCCAAGTGCTTGAAGGCGGCACAAGGTCAAGGTAGGGACGACATCAAAGACGTTGAAGAAATCCTGTCGAAAGCCTTGGGGACTCAGGGCCACGTCCGTCCTTGCTCCGGACGCAATAAAAACGGAGCCGAACTAAAACTTATTCGTGCATGGCGAGATATGCTACCCAAAGGAGGCTCGCCGGCGAGTCGAGCCAAGGTATCCCGGCCAGCAAGCCCTGACGCAATCGGTAACCGACTCCAGGCAGTAATTGCTCTGTCAGTAAGGCGCAGTTTCCTTCGTTACGGCGGTGGCGACTTCCACAAACGCAGTCAGTTTTTCCTCCGAGTGCACAACGAAACGCTTTTCGTCGTCGCGATGTGCGTCATCAATCCAGATCGTTCGCCCGCGAGAATCCAGAGGTTGAGACATAAACCAAAGCTCCAACTGCGTTTTTTGAGATTGTAAGCGATGATTTCCCGGACTTTACGCGCTGCAGTGTGCGTTCACCGATTGTTCGGCCACCTGCGGCGCAGGTTTGCTCGCTTCAAGCTGTGCGCTCACGTTTTGGATTTGCGTTGCCTGCTGTTCAAACGCGCCGTCACAGCTTCCATTCTTTTTTGTTGCTGCGCGATTTGCCAACCGAAATCGGATCTTGCGATTTACCCGAGGCTGAGTAGACGGCCGAACTAACTCTTTGCGAAGACGCCCAGGAGCGGCCGACGTGATGGTATCTTTGAGCGAAAATCGCTAGCGAAACCGTTCTCAGTGCGGATCTCGACGTGGCCAGCTGCGCTCTTGGCGCCATAGACCAACACAGATCCGACTGGTGCTTCATAGGGATTCGAGACGGGGAGTTTTTTGAACCCGTAATTGTTCACGAGCTCTTGGCCGGCTTGTTTCGCCAGCGTTGTCTGCGGCCGGGACTTCACCACGCCTGCAGCGACCAGCGCTTCCTTCACAAAATGCCAGCACTTGGAAAGCGAGTGGGCATGGGCGCGTTCCTCGGCAATTGTGGCCGCCCGACGGAGTTTAGGGTCGATGTTTGTGTCGCTCTTGCAAACGGCTGAACGATCTTCTTTGGATAATATTTATCCACGACTTGAGCGGACTGCTTTTTGCCAGAAGCATCGGTGTAAACAGAATTCGGGCTTGGCGCCGAGAACACCAACGCCAGCGCTGGGCGAGGACAAAACGCCAGGCATCCCGAAATCGTGAAGGTAATGGTGAGAAGTTTTCGCATGAAGCGGCGTGCTATCGGGCATATTGGCCAGGCTCGTAACTGATTTTCCTTTTTTGTTTTCATTTCTTTTGTTAAGGATTGGATTGTTGAACTGCATTAACCGCAGTCCAGTTCCACGCGGAACCAGGAATCGTCCTCACGAGGCGCTTTCAAAAGCGGCCTCACTTCGGCTGACTCAGGGCTCCAGTTGGTCTGGGGATCGCGCTAAGGGGTGTCTCAGCGAAGGTCCCGGCCCCGGTCTTATTCAGCCCGGCCGAAGATAAGTTGAAAGGGTCAGATGACGTAATCATGTCTTTATACGGAAACGGTGAAACAGAGTTCTCGAAAAAGTGAATTTCGTGAAACTTCGCTCCGCAGATTTCTTAGAACGCTTTCCGTCGTCGCGATGTGCGTCTGCAATCCAGATCGTTCTCCCCTTGGAGTCAATCGGTGAGACCCAGCCTAGCCTTTGCTACCGGCGTGAGATACTTGTCGTTTACTTGCTCCCGACATAGAGCATTGGCCGGAAGTCTAAGGTGCTTCCGGTGCCGGAGCTTTTACGAATGAATTTATGACAACTTATGCAGCTCAATGTCATCTGGCCGTAAGCAAGCGATGCGGCGTCCAGGTTCTTCTGCTGGCCGGCTTTCATCAACTCCTGGGCGTTGCGGCGAAATTCGTTGAGGAATAGTTCGTATTCCGGCACTTGGCGCGAATACCAGTTCGTTTATTGCTGAGTTCCACGAGCTTCTCCGCGTTGTTCGCAATGAGCCCGTAATCCTCCATTGTGATGCCAACTAGCACCTGCTGCGAATAAGCCACCTTTTGCTGCATAGCTTCTTTAACGCCCTGAGCATAAGTGGATTTAGTGCCGACAAAGAGGAGCGAGAGAATCACTACCGCTGGAAGAAAGCGATGATTCATCATTAATATCTACTCGATTGGGAAAGAACTGACAAGGTTGCCGGATAAGTGATTGCCGCCTCTGTATAACGCGGGCGACAGGGTTCTTCGTCAAGAAGAGCGCTGTGCAACCCTGATCCCCGATAATGGAGTAGTCCTGATGCAATGCGTTCGGGCGTGATACTGTGATTCGCGTTTACGATGCGGCGGGCAACGTGATCGAAACGCACGAGC
>CAVUGV010000038.1:0-7224 GCA_963741065.1 uncultured Verrucomicrobiae bacterium
CGTATCGGCTTGTAGCGTGCGCTGTCCTCAGCGCAGAAATTCGATGTTCAAGATAGAGTGCAGTGAACTCCGCTGAGGACAGCGGACGCTACAGAGTATAAACTGCGCGGCTATGAAGGAGGCTCCCGTGCGCGTGCTACTTGTTGGCGCAGCCGGCCGCATGGGAAAAACTGTGCTCGATCTGGCGCAGAGCGATCAGGAAATCGACATCGCGGCGCAATGCGATCTGGGCGATTCAATAGAACCGGCGATGAAAAATTGTGATGTGGCAATCGACTTCAGTCAGGCCGACAGCATCGATGAAATCTGCCGCGCCGCGTTACAGCATGGCAAACCGCTCGTAATTGGAACAACCGGCCACTCTCAGCAGCAACGCAAGACTATTGAAACGACAGCGCACGCGGTACCGATCGTATTGGCATCGAATTTCAGCGTGGGAGTCAACGTGCTCTTTTGGCTGACGCAAAAAGCTGCGGAATTCCTCGGTTCGGATTTCAATCCTGAGATTGTCGAAACGCATCACAAAATGAAAAAAGATGCGCCGAGCGGGACAGCCAAAACACTGGCTGAAATTTTGAAAGCGGTGCGAAACAGAGAAATATCGGTTCAATCAATTCGCGAGGCTGATGTTGTAGGGGAGCATACGGTAATTTTCAGCGGACCCGGCGAATCCTTGGAGCTAACGCATCGCGCAGCAAATCGCGGAATTTTTGCGGGAGGCGCATTACGCGCGGCGAAGTGGATCATCAACAAACCGCCAGGACTGTACTCGATGCAGAATGTGCTGGGGCTGTAGTGGGTCTGTCATTCCGAGCGCAGTCGAGGAATCCCGTTGCGCCGCCTTTAGGTTTGATCGCGGGATGTCTCGACTTCGCTCGACATGACGAAAACGATAATGAGAACCGCAGTCGCACTCGGCTCGAATATTGGCGATCGACTTGGGAATCTGCGCGTAGCGCGAAACTCAATTCTCGATCTGCCAACTGTAAAGGCGCCGATTCTTTCTTCGGCGGTTTACGAGACTGAACCGGTCGGTTGCGAACCAGGAGCCGGAAAATTTTTGAATGCGGTCGTTGAATTTGAGTATGACGGTGATCCCGCGCGTTTGCTTAACCACCTGATTCAGATCGAGGAAGCGTTAGGCCGCAAACCGGATCATCCACAGAACGTGTCGCGAATCATTGATGTCGATCTGCTCTATTGCGGGGAACAGCTAATTAATGACGAACAATTGCAACTGCCGCATCCGCGGCTGCACTTAAGGGAGTTTGTCCTTCGACCCCTGGCCGACATCCGGCCGGACTTGCTGTTGCCAGGCCAGAAGAAAACTATTCGGGAATTGCTTGCTGAAGGTGAACAGTCTGGCGGCGTCGATTCGCTACGCGGACACCTGGTAGTTTTGGGAAAATCTAAAAGCGGCAGAGCACTGCCGCACTCCAAAACTTCGCCGCGCGTTTCCGGCGCTTGCGCTTTTGGAGTGCGGCGCGTGTAGCGCCGCTTTCCGCCACAGCTTGCGTTCTGAAACGGGCAGCTGATCTTGCGAGCAAGCGCAATGAGAGATTTTCGCGAGATGAAGCAACGTGGTGAGAAGATCACCGCGCTCACGGCGTACGATTATCCCACCGCGCGTCTGCTCGATGAGAGTGGCATCGACATCATCCTCGTGGGCGACTCCGTAGGCATGGTGGTTCTGGGGTATCAGGACACTACGGACGTAACACTGGACGAAATGTTGCATCACACGCGCGCGGCGGCGCGGGGAGTTAAACAGGCGTTGCTCGTCGCGGATATGCCGATTCACACTTACGACACTCCGGCACAAGCTGCGGAGACCGCGAGAAAATTTGTCGATGCCGGCGCGCAGGCGGTGAAGCTCGAAGGTGGCGTGAGTCATGTTGCGCAGATCGAGGCGATCACGCAGGCGGGAATACCGTTTATGGCGCACATCGGCATGCTGCCGCAAAGTGTGCGCGAGCAAGGCGGCTACCGAATCAAGGGCCGCACGCAATCGGAAGTCGAAGCATTGCTGGCGGACGCACATGCGGTGGAAGAAGCCGGAGCATTTTCCGTGGTGCTCGAGATCGTTCTGGCCGATGTCGCTAAGCAGATCACTAATGCGATTGGCATCCCGACGATCGGGATCGGCTCGGGCGAGCATTGCGACGGACAAATTCTGGTCACGCACGATCTGATTGGATTGTTTCCGTGGTTCACGCCGAAATTTGTGTCGGCCGAAGCGCGTGTCGCCGAGGAAATACGCCGGGCTGCCCGTGCTTTTATTGAGCGAACACGTGGAACTGCGGATGAAATCAGAGATGTCTCGACTTCGCTCGACATGACAAAGGAATGACGCAATCCGAATGACGAAATCACAAACGTTGGATAATTGCGTATTTAGCCTTCGTCATTCTTCGTGCTTCGGCATTCGTGCTTCGTCATTGAACTATGATATCTTTGGAACCGCATGAGGGTTTCCGATTTCGACGAGATCGACCGCTTCGAGACCGAAGGTCTGCTGACGGGTAGCAAGGAGCGTAACTGGCTCTGGCTCGGATTAATTGTGTCGCTGGCGATACATTTCGCGCTATGCACCTATTTTTATCGCACGCGTTTCGCCTCTGCTGACGCAGTGTTCGCCCAAAACGAGCAGACGCCGACGTTCAAGGTGAAGCGCGTTCTTGATTCGAACCTCGATAAGAGCAGTGCCGATCAAATCAACCCGGCCGCGAAACCGAACCCTGACAATACCGACGTACAATTGCCGGATGAGAAGAAATCATTCGACAAATTGCTGGAGGAAGTTCAGGCGAGCACAGCGCTGCCGGATGACATGCGCGACGTGTTGCCCGACCAACCGAAGGTGGAACAGCCGGACGTTAATTCTGTTCTGAACGAGATCGAACGTTCCACGGCGCAAACTCTTTCCAATGATCCAAACGCGGTGCATGAGCAATCTTTGCTGAACAACAGCTCGGTGTCCGGCCGTCCGCAGCCTGCACTGAGCGGAACAGAGCTGGCCACGAGCACTGCGATCAAGCGGCCAAACACTTTCACGAGCAAGCTGCCCGGAGATAGCGCTGGTCCAAACAAAGGACACGCACCGGGCTTCAGCGATTTGGACCAGTTGCTGGCGCAAAAAGGTCCACTCGGGTCAGGCACAAAATTGCGTCTGCCGGACGATCAGATTTTCGAGTACGACAGCGACGTGCTGCAATCGAGCGCAATCGGTCAACTGCAAAAGCTGGGCACGCTCATTCAGCGCAACTCGAAAGCGACATTTTCCGTGGAAGGTTACACGGATTCATTCGGCACATTTGAATACAATCTTAATCTGAGCCAGCGCCGGGCCGACAGCGTAAAGCGTTATCTGGTGGAGGCGATGCGGAATCAATCCGGCGCAAATCCAGACGCGCGGATTCGGTGCAACGAAATTCCGCGCGTCCGCGAACGGCTCAATCGAAGAGCAAAGTCCCAATCGCCGCGTCGAAGTCGTGGTGCGCACGACCGAAGGCTAGTTCTCAGTGTTCGCGAAACTGTAGGGCGTCCGTGTCAGACGCCATTGGAGTCGCGCTCTAGACGCGCTCCACAGGCGCAGCCTACCAGTTTTTGATCCACTTAGTAGGATCGGATTCCGGCGTGGCGATGGCCGTTCCGCGGTACTCCACGAGATCAAATGTTGGATTGAATCCCTCCTCTGCCGGATCGCTGATTCATTGTCGAATAGCCGTAGCTATTTCCAAACGGATCGCGATCGCGGTAACTATTGTCGTTCGCGTCCGACTGGGCACGAGCATGTTTGGCTTGAACGCGAAAGTAACTGCGTTAGCGGCATATTCGACCGTCGATGTTCTGTCATCGCCATCAGTAAGTCCGGTCTCCAGATACTGTCGCCGATACATGTACTGGAGCATGGCCGTCCTGTAAGCGCCGCGTTTGCGTGCGGATCGATCACCGTTCGAGGGTCGAGAGCGTCTGTACTGTCGGTTGCATTGGTCTCTTGGGTAAACACCATTATCCGCCTTGTAATTTTCGCACGCTGCCGACATGGCAGCGATTTCGGTTTCGGCCCGCGCGCGAGCGCCTTTCTTTCGGGCGTAGCCGACCGTGCTTAAAACCAAGCCCCAAGAACAGTGATGATGCCAACGACGAGGACTAGCTCAATGAGAGTGAAGGCGTTGTAGCGGCGTTTGCTGCTAAGCGCCAGTCGTTAAGGCGTTCGCCGCGGCGAACGCCTCTACACGTTCCGGGGAAAACTTCTTTCGTCATTCGTTATTCGTGCTTCGTCATTTCGGCGAACCCGGTCACGTTTGTTGTTGCAAGCCGGTGATGATGCTGATGAGCGGCGTGAAGAGAGCAAGCACGATCGTGCCGACGATCAGTGCCAGGAACACGATCATGATCGGTTCCAGCATCGAGGTGAGGGCGGCCACAGCGTTGTCGACCTCGTCATCGTAGACGTCCGCAATCTTTAAAAGCATGTCGGGAAGTTTGCCTGTCTCTTCGCCTACATCGACCATGCTCACGACCATTGGCGGAAACGATTTGCTCGCTTCGAGCGGTTGCACGATCGATTCGCCTTCTTTGACGCTGTCGTGTACACGCGCGATTGCGCGGGCGATGGCGGCATTGCCCGCAGTCTCACGCGTGATATTTAAGGCCTGCAAAATCGGAACACCGCTCGTGACCAGTGTTCCCAGTGTGCGGGCGAAACGGGAGATTGCCGTTTTGCGATTCAAGTTGCCAAAGAGCGGCATGCGCAGTTTGAAACTATCAATCGCGAGTCGCCCTCCACGCGTGCGACCGATGAAGTTATAAAGAAAACCAATGGCTACTATGGCTGCCAACAAAACCAAGCCATGATTTTTCATGAAACCGCTGGCGCCGAGGACCAACTGCGTCACAGGCGGCAGCGGTTTGTCGCCGAGCAGGTCGTGAAAAATTACCTCGAACCGCGGGACAATGAACACGAGGAGAAAACACAAGATTCCCACCGCCATCGTCATCACGATCATCGGATACACCATCGCCGCGACGATCTTGTTTTTAATCTTGGCGGCTTTCTCCTGAAATTCGGAAAGGCGGGTAAGCACTAACTCAAGCACGCCGCCGACCTCGCCCGCTTTAATCATGTTGACGTACAGATTGTTAAAGATCTTCGGATGCAGCGCCAATGCGTCGGAAAACGTGCTGCCGCTCTGCACAGCGTCGGCGAGCTTGTCGATTGTACGTTTCAGCACCTTGTCGCGTTCCTGGTTTGAGAGAACGTTTAAGCTTCTCAGCAGAGGCAAGCCGGAATCGATCAGCGTCGCCAGTTGGCGAGTAAAGATCATCAGGACTTTTGACTTAACTTTTTTGCGCTGGAAAAGAACGATGCCTTTTTTTGCGCGCGGTTTCGTGATGCGCGCCGCCGTTGCGGTCCGTCGACGAGCTTCCTTGCCGGCGGAACTGATCATGGCCTCCTCGATGACGCTGGTCGGGAAATAACCGGCCTGACGCAGTTGACTGATTGCCGCGCTGCTTGAGGCGGCTTCGAGCAATCCGGATGCTTCCTGTCCCCGGGCGTCGAGAGCTACGTAGTTGAAGCGTGGCATGGGGGCGTAATCTAATTACGTCAGCGCTTTATGTCGAGCATCACTGCCTCGTCATGATTTAGGTGTATTTCAGCACTTCTTCGATCGTCGTGTCGCCTGCAAAGATGCTTCGTAAGCCGTCCTGGCGAAGCGTAGTCATTCCAAGCTCGATCGCCTTTTGTTTGATCGTCACGGTCGGCGCGCGTTCGTTGATCAATTCACGAATTGGATCCGTGATTCTTAGAAGCTCGTAAATTCCTTTCCGTCCTTTGTAGCCGGTGTTGTTACACATGTCGCAACCTTTGCCGTAGAAGAATTGTTTCTCGCCCAGGTCGTGGCGCGAGATACCGAGTTCATCGAGTAAAGAGTCAGTGGGTGGGTATGGCGCGCGGCAATGACTACAGATGCTGCGCAATAACCGCTGACCGAGCACGGCTTCCAGCGTTGACGAAATAAGGAACGGTTCCACGCCCATGTCGATCAAGCGCGTAATCGCACCCGGCGCATCGTTCGTGTGCAGTGTCGTAAAGACCAGATGCCCCGTGAGCGACGCCTGAATGGCAATTTGCGCCGTATCGAGATCGCGGGTCTCGCCGACCATAATGCGGTCAGGGTCCTGGCGTAGGAAGTGCCGCAACACGCGCGCAAAGGTTAAGCCGATTGCTTCGTTCACAGGCACCTGAACAATCCCTTCCAAGTCGTATTCGACTGGCTCCTCTGCAGTAATCAGCTTCGAATCGATTGTATTGATCTTGCGCAAACAGGAGTAAAGCGTGGTGGTTTTTCCTGAGCCGGTTGGCCCGGTGGCGATGAAAATCCCATTAGGTCGCTCGATCATTTCGAGCAGAAAATCGTAGATGTAATCGGGCATGCCGAGCGCTTCGAGGTCCAGATTGACGATGCTGCGATCCAGTACGCGCAGCACGAGGCTTTCGCCGAATTGCGTCGGTAAGGTTGAAGCTCGCAGATCAACGCTGCGCCCCGCGATCTGCTTTTGAATCCGACCATCTTGCGGCAGCCGTCTTTCGGCAATGTTCATGTTCGCCATGACTTTCACGCGCGAAATCACCGGCAACGCGAGGTGGCGCGGCGGTGGCGACATTTCGTAAAGCGCGCCATCGACGCGATAGCGGATTTTGAACTCGTCTTCGAACGGCTCGAAGTGAATGTCGCTCGCGCGATCCTGGATCGCCTGGTAAAGAATGAGGTCGACAAAACGGATGATCGGCGTTGCGTTCGCCTCCGCTTCAACTGCTGCCTCGCCGTCAGTCTCGCGTAATTGCAGCGCTTCACCGGCTTCGCCGAGCTGCTTGAGCACTTCCTCCATGCTCGTCGTGTCGGTGCCGTAATACTGCTTGATCAGCTCCTCGATTTGCTCAGGCGGCGACACCACTACCTGAATGTCTTTGCCAAGTGCGAAGCGCAGGTCCTCTGCAATATGCAAATCAAACGGATCGACCAGCGCCACCCGCAGCGTGGTCTCGCTCATGTCAATCGGCAGCGCGCCGTGCAATCGCGCCAGACCGCTGGGAATGAGACGTAAAATCTCCGGCGCAATTTCGTGCTGGCTCAGATCGAGGAATTCAGTGCCAATGCCATTGGCAATCGTTTCATAAAAGCTCGGCTCATCAATGAAGCCGCCATCGATCATGGC
>CAVUGV010000039.1:0-78900 GCA_963741065.1 uncultured Verrucomicrobiae bacterium
ATCTTGGCAAATCTTCGGTAATAGATCGGGAGGGAATAAGTGGAACAATGTTCCACTCACCAGCAGACAGACGGCGACTGCGCAGAGCAACAGCACGCCAAATTCAGACGTTGTGTCCCGCCTCATTGAGCGTTCATATCATTTTGTCATTGCAGTGTGAAGAGCAAAAGAGCACAATCGCCGCATGTGAAGTAGTGGGAAATCATTGCTAACAATCTCGATGCCTGGGTCCAAAGACGCGGAATCTCAGCAAACTTCCACACAGCGATCTGAAGTTGAGGAGCCCTCCCAACGCGAACTGTTGTGGAGGGAGTATGCTCTTCACTGCGACCTCTACAAATTCCATTTTGAATCCACCATTAAGCTTGTGGTCCTAATGTTCGCTGTGACCGGTGCCATACTCGGCTATTACATCAACCTTCCGCCTACAAATGATCTCCGTAAGTTTCTGCTCGTTCCTGCCTGCGCGATGAACCCTATAATGGGTTTCGGCTTCCTCATGGCAGCTCGCGGAGTCCCGCACGAAAGCGCGAGGTAATTAGCATCGCAGAAAGACTTGGCTTTCAGAGTCCACCGGATCTTACTTATGCAGCTCCTTCTCTTCCTCTCTTGCGGCGTGACCTGCCTGACGGCTGCCGCACTGGTTTATCTGATAGTGTTCAAAAAATAGTTCTGTGCGCGAAACCATTGCCGCGTGAAGAGCAAGAGAGACAGTATCCCATCGAGCGTGAAGCATTGGGAGATCATCGCCGACAATCTGAGCAAAGGCGGGTTGGAGTTGGGGCTATGTCTCAGCCGTGGATTCCAACGGGCAAACGATCTGGATTGCAGACGCGCATTGCTACGCCGGAAAGCGTTTCGTTGTGCGGGCGGATGAAAAGCTGACTGCGTTTGTGGAATACTCGAATTGGTGCTTGAAAAACGTATTACGTGGGTTCGGCGAGTCCTTTCTGGGCCGGACACCTTGGTCAAGGAATTCTTTTCAACGAGGGCGATGATAAAACAAACGATATTCAAATATATTTCTCTTGGGCGTTCTTCTCTTGCTCGCCTCGGCTGCAAAAAATCCGGACTCAAGAAAAGTCTAAGCTAGTCAATCTGCGGCGGTCGGACGGCTGCACCCGAGGTTCCACGACAGCGGAAGGGTGCAATGCGCTGAATTCTCTCACCATCCGGGTGCTGGAAACACAGGAGTTGGTTGGATAATATTCGCTGCTATGAAAAAATCGGTTCCACCAAGCGGCAGCTTACAACACGCGGGGTTGGAGCGGTGGATGGGCGCTGGCTAAGCCTCAATACAAACAAAGAATGCGGACTCCAATAACCGACATTGGACAGCGCGGCCAGCGCTTTTGCTCAAACACTACCGGCCCAGAGAACACCGCCATTGCGTCACTGACGCCATGGTCCATAATGGACGATGGCACACAAGAAACAACCAGGCTAATGTTCGGCGAGATTCTTGTTCGCTCTAGCAACACCACCGGCCCCAACAATACCGCCGATGGCTCTAATGCGCTCGAAGACAACACCGCCGGCGCCGGCAACACCGCCGTTGGTGCTACGCGCTCCAAAGCACCCTCGGGAGCGGCAACACAGCCATGGGCGATGGTGCCCTCAAATTTAACACCACCGGCAGCAACAACATCGCCTTGGCCGTTTCTGCAGGCTTCAATCTCATTACTGGTAATAACAATATCGATATCGACAACATTGGTGCTGCTGGCGAGTCCGGCACTATCCGCATCGGCAATAGCGTAAATCAGACCCGCGCCTTCTTCGCCGGAATAAGTGGGGTAAGCAGATACGCGAGGTCCAGGAGTTGTCGTAGCCTCGGACGGTCAGCTTGGCGTGCCGACCTTCCGTCAAAGCGTTTCAAGGACGAGATCAAGTCCATGGACAAGACGAGCGAAGCTATCCTGGCGCTCAAGCCGGTCACGCTTCATCTATAAGACCGAAATTGATCCCAAGGGAATGCCGCAGTTTGGCCTCGTCGCCGAGGAAGTAGAGAAAGTGAATCCTAATCTCGTAGCTCGCGACACCAAAGGCGAGGTCTACACCGTGCGCTACGACGCGGTGAACGCGATGTTACTTAACGAGTTCCTCAAGGAACATCGGAAGGTAGACAAATTGAGAAGCCGACGTTCGAGCGCAGCGAAAGGATCACACCCACACACAAAATAACAAGCTCTCACTGCGTGACTTGAAAGAGCAGGCAGCGCAAATCCAAAAGGTGAGCGCACAAGTTGAGATGAACAAACCTGCGCCGCAAGTGGTCAATAATCCCGTAAAGCCGATAAACCGCTGATCGCTACGGCTCTTTGAAATCGCCCACGTGCTCGTGCGTTTCAATCACGTTGCCCGCATCATCGTAAACGCGAATCACAGCGTGATGTGAGCGGCTGCGAAAACTTCACGTAGCTGATTGCCCGGGCGGTTTTCGGACTCGGTGCTGGCGCGAACGTGCGTAGAAGCGACGAGATTTGGCGGCGTTCCCGCAAACCGCCATGTCGCACCAACGCCTACGGCCGGCTTTCGATCTATCAATGAATAGCCATGAGCAATTAGGTCCCTGACAAATGCGGAGTCGATCCATCGGCAACGGCAAGACATGTTCGACCATCCGATGGGCGATCATGGCTGCGATAAGGTCGAAATCGGCTGCATCACTGCGAAGCTCAGCGACCACGTGCCCATGGTCGAAGCGCAGCTCGTGCGCATTGATGCCTGCGATCCAGTACTGGCGCAGCAGGGCGAGCGTGGTTTTCGGCGGCGCACTCCCGGAAACGATCCCAGTGACCAGTGCAAACAGCGTTTCGCGCAGCTTCTTTGCGCGCGCCAGCGCCGTCGCAGCCGCTGTGGGCTCGCTCTGCGCCTTTCTTGCCAGTGCGCGCAGAATTCTTTCCGGCAAGAGATGCACCAGCGCTGCCCAATCGAGCAGGCGCGTGTAGCTGTCCAGCCAGTCGCGAGGCGACTGATCGCGGCCAGTGACGGTATTGATGAAGTCGAGCGCTGCGTCCCCGCCAATGAGGTCACCGGTGGAAAACCGGTGGGTTTCGATTCTAACTGGTAAATAAGATTTCATAGGTTGACAACCGTTGTAATATCAATTAAAGGTTAGCAAGGGAAAGGACCAATACTATGAAAAACTTCGATCATCCGATGAAAAGAATTAAAAAATGCGAAAGCAAACGCTTGCAGAAAAACCTTATGAACATAATCCGCCCGAGGTCACTTATTCTTACCTTGGTTGGCCTGCTGCTTGTGACGTTCAGCGCGGCTGCCGATACTTCGGTTGAAGGGGTCGTGAAAGACGCCACCGGCCGCCCAATTAAAGGTGCCGATGTTCGGATTGAAGCGAAAAATTTTGCAAAAATTCTTAAGACTGATGCCAGCGGCCATTACGTTACCCATGGCCTGGCAGCTGGTACCTATAAAGTCATGCTCGTTATCAATGGGCAAGTGAAAGCAGTGATCCTCGACGCCAAGACTCAGTTGGATAAACCCACACAGCTCAACTTTGATCTAAGCGGAAAGAGGGCGTCGGCTAAGAAACACACACGGATGGTTTGGATTCCTTCCAACATTATCGGCACCAACATTATCGGCGGTGGCCGCTGGGTTGAGGTCGATGACAACGGCAATATCGTCGACAACACCGGGCTTAATAATGTCGAGAAATTCCGTAGACCCGCCGTGTACGGCAAGGACTTCATGCCCGCCAGAATAAGTAGAGACGAATGACCTTCCTGTGAATTTACTAAATTTGAAAATCGCAAATAAGCCGCCCCGCCGCCCCAGTGCCGAACCCACCCTTGACTCGGGGAAACAATGCGAGACTAATTTAGGCGGCAGCGCCAGTTTCCGTTCAGTTGCGTCCGGACGGCAAAGAAAGCTTCGTTGTCCCTCAGTGCAGATGGCAGCGACGTCTGCAACGTATATTTGGACCTACCACTCCTTGAAATCACCCGTGTGCTCGTGCGTCTCGATCACGTTGCCAGCTCGCATCGTAAACGCGGATCACAGCATCATCTGTAAAATAGGGTCAGTCCTAACTTTTAACACAAGGCAAAATCTTTTACCGGCGAAGAAGGTTGGAAACGTGCGTCCATGATCCCATTTGCAGCCGGCGCGCTATCCATTTCAAGCTCATAGTAGTTTGTGAGCGAAGCTCTCTGGCAAGCGTGACCTTCTGCGGGTCGCTCTTTCGCCGAATTCCAAGTTCTTTATTTTGCCAGCCAAGCTTCTTGAGCCGTCCGGAAATAATCCTCCGCCTTCTGTTCATCAGTCTCGTTGCGTTCGCGCGAATGATGATGCTCGCTCACTGAGCCTGGCATCCGATCAAGCAAGCGAGCAATGAAATCCTGCGCTCCAAAAGACCAGCCTCGTCGAATTCGTTCCGCGCTGGGATCGTTCGGCTCAATGCGGCGCTGCTCCATTCGCCGGGCAAATTCCAGTCGGGATCGCCGACTCTCTTTCATCAGTCCGTGCTCTCCAAATAAGCGGTCGCAACGCAGCCACGGCTCCCGTTTTTGCCTGCTTCGCAAATAACTCGGGTAACTACTCCAGCGATACTTCTGCAATCGCTCTCGCCTTCCCAGCAAGTGCGCCCGGACCGGATTCAGATGCACGTAGTCGCACGCCGTCCGCAAATACCCAGGACTTGTGCCGTCGATCAAGAGCGATTTGTAACGCCCGGCAAAGAGATGCCCGATCAGTTTATGCCGGCGATTAAACCGCATCGTGTAGGCGCCCAAGAGCCAATTCATCCCCTCGATTAGATTTGCCGCGGCGTCTCCACCACCAAGTGAAAATGATTGCTCATCAGACAATAGGCATGCACCTGCCAGCCGGTCTTTTCGCAGACAGCGCCCAGCGCCTTAGAAAATCTTTCGATCCAGATCGTCCCGAAAAATCTCTTCGCGTCGATCCCCCGGCTCATCAAATGATAAATGGCTCCAGCGTATTGAATTCGAAGTTGACGCGCCACGCCACGTGCTAACCCAATCATCAACTTGTGTCAATAGTGAGGACTGACCCCCTTTCCTGAGGCTGTACCACGTGCACGCGTAGTCAAACTGCGTTGCTAGCCGCGTTAGGCCCGCCTTCGCACCGACGCTCCGACCCGCCCTTCGTCTCGCTTCGGCGGACGGGTTGCTCCGACGACCGGATTCCGGGATGCACGGGGAAGTGAACTCTTTTGGCAAAATGCCAGAGCGAATGTCAATCCAAATTTTTCAGCGGCGAAAATTTGTCGGAAGCGACATTTATTCATCCCGCGGCTCGTCATCTTCCCAGAGCTTTGGAAACAGAAACTTGCCGACGACAGCACGAAAAGTGACATAGGAAATAGGCAACCCGATAATCAATCCCAGTATCCGATTCGCGTTTGTTATCTGTTGCACGTAGCGCCACCAGATCCAAGGAACGCGGCCAGGAAGCTGCCGAGGATCAATCCAACCAGCGCCCCGCCGATCGTTCCGACCAGAAAAAAGATCAGCCAGCCTTAAAGTAATCGAATTCTCTGAGTTCTTTCATAGTGAAATAATGTTTCTATTTAATTGGTCTCGTCGAAGAAGGATGGCCGCCTCAGGCCTAGTAATTGCGGCCACAAAATCCACGCTGATGTCTAATTACTTTTTCATTTTCTTTAGGGCGGCCACGAGGATGGCAATTCCAAGCCCAAGGGCGAGGACAAAAACGAACAGCCCTTGCCAAGGATCCATCCACGGTGCCACTCGCTAGAACGAATACAGGATCGTGTGGTGAAGCAGCGCAAGCCGAACCTGCCACAAACCGGACAGGCTCAGCAATATTATGAGCATACCCGCAAACCAGAAAGCATCCCGGGGAATCGCTGCTCGTCATGACGGCTCAAGCCAATCCTCGCGCACAAAACTAAAATCGATTGCCGCTTTTATTTGCCGCAGCGGATGATTGGCTCGCACCCGCTTCTCCAGGTTCACCGCGTAATGAAAGAGCTGCGGCTCGCTCTTTTGTGTTCCCATCATGACGACATCATGGGAACACTCCTTTAACAGATCGCCGCTGCTTCACGCACTACCTTTCTTTCAAAAAAGCCATTTGGGCAATACGCCCTTTAGATTTGACCCTACTATGCACTGTAACCCTGCTATGCCCTACCCCCATCTCCCTCGCCAAAACCGCGAGAGAAAGGCCGGCGTAATAGTGGCTCTTCGCTTTCTGCCTGGCCGATCATCTGTTTTCGTCGCCCGGATTTGCTTCGGCGGGCAACGCTCGCAGGTCCAACGCAGCCCGTAGGCCTTTCCAAAGAAAATAGGCCGCGACGCAATGCCAGATAATCGCGACGATCGCCATCGGAGTGCGGCCGAGAACTATCAGCGCGAGATAAAGCAAAGTGTCGAACAGATAAAGGGCGAGGCCGATCACGAATGCGGCCATGTCGCTATGTCCACTAAGATAGCCGAAACCGATGAACGTCGCAGCGATAACGACATCGATTACCAGCGAGAGATAGTAATAGTCGGGAAACAGGGCTGCGATGATTCCGTCCACGAGCTGGGTAAACGCCAGCCCCAGTGTTATGCGAATGGGAGCGCCGCCGTAGGCAAGAAATGTGTTTAGCAGCGACAGGCAAGCGATCGCGTAGAACCACCGAGAGTTCACACGCGCCGTGCGCTCAAGCGCAGTACGAGAAGAAACATCGTACCATTTGTAAGGATCGTTAGACATTGCAATTCATTCTAAGCCACTGGAATCACATTGTGCTGCGCGCCCCTTTATTCGGTCACCACGACCCAAACAGTTTCTCTTTCTTCATTTTCGTGAATCAATTTTCTGCTTCAGCCAGCAGGCTAGCTAGACTATTCCGAGCACTAAACCAAAAACCCCCAAGCCGTATTGCGGCGCCCCCTGATGCTGCAAAAGCCGGCGTAAAAAAATGCTGGAAGTGGCCTCCAATCAGCGCCTTCAATCCCGAGAGGATTATCAAGATAAACGCAACCAACGATTCCCAATTCTTATTGCGGGCGGCCATGTGAATTTACGGTCCCGTCGGGTAACCTGAAACTCGGCATGCAATTTACCACCAGCCTATTAAGAGGTGGGATCTGCTGCCGCTGCCATCTAACATATCGCACGTCTTGCCTTTGCTGCGACGAATTCTTCCTGTTGGACAACATACTTAGCGTCGCAACCGATTATTCGCAGCAGGCGGAGTTCTCGCTTCAACGCTGGGAGCTGCGCCTTAGGATTTCGCCAGACGCAAATGCCATAGCCTTTTGTAAGCCGTGTGTAGATCGCAGTTCTTAACAACACACCGGCAAATCGATCGGGTGACCATCGAAGTCTACCAAAACGTTCGATGTGTTCGAACTGCACCCCAATCACCCAACCGAAGTCGAGAGGTACGTCTAGGCCCACAACCGCGCGCAGATAGCGCTCCACCAGCGCATATCCGTATGGGTAATAAGATTGGAGGATCCGAAGCGACTCCGAGACCTCGTCTCGAAGGCCGTTCGGGCCGACAATGGTGATGCTCCCGACCCGGCGCTCCCCTTCGTTTTCGCAAGCACGCTCGTAATACTTTTCGGCGACAAACGATGCTGACCGGTTCACAGCGCTAGCAAGCCATCTCCTCATACTCATCAAGGTCCACTGACATAGGGAGGCCGTATATCAGTGGGCGGCGGGAGGCGCGGAGAGGGCGGCGGCCCTTGATTCCTTGCAAGCACCTGGAAAATGAATCTCAAGTAGGCAACCGGATCCCACCTCGGCCAGTATTGTCCGAGATCAGGGGGCGGCATGTTCGCGAGCCGCGTCCCAGCAAAGGCCTCTGCACCTGCGATAATGCCTAGGCCCATGGCAGAGTAGGCCCCCGCGCCCTCATAAATCGCGTCGCCAAAGGGTACGACGTCATAGCCGCTGAATTCACGCGTAACCGGTGCAATGATCTTCCTCGAATCGACCGGGAGGAGATACTTGCCCATAAAAGCGTTAGCGTCGCCGCCGAAGAGATTCGAATGACGGTTGGCAATTTCGAGTATTCTCGCTTGCAGCCAAGCAGCGGTGAAAACCTCCGGGATTAGATCACCAGATATGAGGACTCTATCCTCCGGCTCGTAGTTCTGTCCATTCTGCGGGTCGTAAAGTTGTCCGGTGTTTTTGTTTATAGCAGCCGGGGTGCTCACATTTCCCACGCGGTACCCTGAGGGAAGTCGGATGGTATTCGCTAGGGTCATCCAACTCCACGGAATAAGGTTGGGTGGGGCCTGGGCTCCTAGGAAATTGGGGTAATCGGGGTATTTGATATAGGTGTCGCGTACAACCACCTCGTCGGCCGTTACCTCCTGCAGTCCCGAAGGATCACGCCGCATCACCGGATTGTTCCCGCAATAACGGTAGAGATTATTGCCGCCCCGGAAGCCGATCGGATCGGGCTGAAGGAAGCGGCCGAGGTCGGGGGAGTAAAAGCGGTTGCGCAAATCATACAGGCCAATCTCCTGATACCATTGCTGGCCGGTGAATAAGTGACGCACTCCGTAGCCAGATTGATTCGGATTCCGTTGAGTGTCGTTTGGATTATAGAAGAATGGTGTGCCGTCCAGATCATACCGGTACCATTCCCGTAAAGTCCCGTTGTTGCTGGCCACCAATACCGTGCTGCCGCTCCCGTCCTGATAATAATAGTTGTTTGTCCTGAGGTTCTTTACCAAGCCGGTAGGGCCGTAGAGATAAGTCGCGTCAGCCACGCCGTTCCCATGATAGTCCTCCACCAGATCCCATCCGTCCCAAGTGCTGTAATAGGTCGTGCCGTTGCCCACTTGCCGGCTCACTTGCCGGTTGAGCCCGTCGTATTTGAACGTCATCGTCGTACCGTTTACTGTCGAAGTGGTAAGCCGGTTCTGCGCATCATAGTTGTAGCTGGAGTTGTTCCTATCATATTGGGCTAGGTTGGCAGCCGCTTGGTACGCAAGATTGTATCCCGAGCCATTAATGACAACGTGCGTATATTCGCTCAAGTTACTGAGCCCGTCGTAGTGCTTATTTACACCCGGTGGGGCGTTACCAGATCCGGTTCCCGTTGCCGTCGTAAGTGATGGACGGGTTGCCTGGATCGGCGGTGTTAGGATTTGCGATGTTCAATTGCACGGCAGCGACCTGATCATTGTAATCATAACTGAACACGTCGCCAACGTTCCCCTGCACGGTCCCCAGCCGCTGGGTCCACTTGCGGTCATCCGAATTAGCATAATAGCCGTAGTTGAACGTGCGCGTGGTGCCGTTGAGAGTGTGGACAATCTGCGTTATGCGATCGAGCGCATCAGGCGTGTAAGAGCTGGTGGTGCTGTTGCCCGGATTACGCTGAACCACGTTGCCATTTTTATCATACCAGAAGCTGCTGGTAATGTTTGAGCCGTTGTCCGTTATGGTCTTCGCCTGGTTGCGGCTGGTATAATCGTAGGTGAAAGAGTAGCCAGGAATGGAAAGAGTCGCTCGGTTTCCATCTGAATCATAGGTGTAACTCACTTGTCTGGCGACTCCCCCAGTAATGGTTTCGGTCTCGTATCTTAGCAAATTGTCGTTGAAATACCCTCTGGAAATAGTGGCGATGATCGGGCCATTGTTGGCTTGACGGTTAGTAATGCCAATTAAGCGAGAGGCGACATCGTAATCAAAATGGACGCTGGGCGTCGATCCGTCATTCCAACTGAAATCCGTCATCCGGTTCAGCGCGTCATATGCGAATGTCTGTGTTTTACTTCCGCGAGTGGTATACTGGTAGAGGCGCCCTGCAGCATCGTAATTGAACACTTCAGTGTGCTGGATGCCAGTGTTCGGCTCCGCTGGGCAGGTGACGATGTGTTTTCGCCCCATCGTGTCGTAGGCGTATCTGTAGGTGTCGGTGCTATTGATTGCCACCAGATGCGGGTCCTGCATCGTTTGTACCAACCCTGCCTGAGTATAGGTATATTTGGTGGTACCGGCATTAGTAGCCGTCTGCTGCGTCACTCGATTCATGGCGTCGAAGGCGTCGTAAGAGATGACTTGGCCGTTAGGGCGGGTGACCCTCTTTTTGCGGCCGGCCGTGTCGTAGGTAAAACTGGTCGTGCGATTGAGAGCGTCTGTGATTGAGCTTGGGCGATTGCGCTCGTCGTACGCGATCTGCGTGCTCTGATTTGTATTCTGTTGGTTGGGCGCAACCACCGAGGTTACATTGCCAACATTGTCGTAGCCGTAGCTGGTAGTGGCGGCGAAGGGCGTTCCGTAGCCTGCTATCACCGTGCTCTTGCGCCGATTATAGTCGTAACTCGTGTTGATCATCTTGCCGCTGGGAAGCATCACATAAGTGACGCTGGAATCGGTGTAACGGTAATCGTCGCCTGTCCCGTTGGCGTCGTAAAGGAAGTGGGTTGTGTATCTATTGTTGTCGCCCTGGCCGCGTACAGGTCCTGTGACGCCCTTTAGCCTCCGATAATCGTCATACTGGTAGTTGGTCGTGTGCGCTGGGTCACCCGCATAAGCGCCGAATTCATCCGTTCTATACAGCAACGTGCCATCTGGGTTATAGGCGTTGATAATCGTATGGCGCTGATTATCGCTCGGAGCGGTCGCCAGCGTGGTAACGGTAAGCTGGCCGCGATTGTTGTACTGAAAGTCGGTAGGTTGATTCAGCGCGTCGTGGATTCCACTTACGCGATCCAGCGCGTCGTAAAAATACTGGATGCTCGGGTTATTGCTATTGTTGTGATACGGATCGGAGTAGTATACTTTCCTGTGGTATCCATCGTAAGCAAACGTCTCAATGCCTCCAGTCGTCATGCGATGGCTGCTAAGTCGGTAAAAATGATTGGCATCGTATGCGAACGTCTCATAACCGCCGTCGGGATAATCGATCTCGGTGACCCGGTTGCTCACCGGATCGCGCGTGATTGCGGCGGGGGTATGGTGGGCTTCGTCTTGGGAACTGGCGAGGTAATAATTGTTTGTATAGGTGTAATTGACGGTGGGCCGTGTGTTGCCTTGGTCTGGTGTATCACCAGGCGTAAGCGGGAATTGGATCTGGGTGACATTGCCCGTAATCGGATCGTTAACGTAATTTGCAGTGTGGCTCGGGTCCCCAGCAGATTGACCGCGAGCATCTGTGACCGAGTTGATGTACTTCTTGGCATCATAGCCCTGCCAGGCGCTATTGTTCATGAAGTCGGTGCAACTGGTCAGATAGCCGTCGGTCGTATAAATAAAACCCCGGGTTCTGCCGTCCCCGCGCGTCTCCATGCGGTAATTGGCACCGTTGTGAACGCCATCAGTGCAGACACTCAACGTCGAGACAATCGGCCCGCTACCTTCATCTCCTGGAATTCCGTCCCAATATCTCTCGCTCACAATCTGGCCATAGACCGCCCATGTGCACGTACCCGCAACGTGACCCGTCGCATACTCGTAGGCGATGCGTTTCATCGGCCCGGGATACATCGGATCATCACACGTCCACAATAGGTTAATAAATGAGTTTTCGACATTCCCACCGCAGTACCTATAGTGGGCTGTTAAGTGGACGGGATCGTTGTAATACACCACGTGATCCAATCCCAAATCCGGGTAAGGCTGGTAATAATAGTTCACATACCGACCGCTGACGCCGCGAATGACTTCCGTGACCTGCGAAATAAAGAGGCTGTTTGGTCCTGTGTAAGTGAACTGAAGATAACGACCAGCGGGTTCTGTCACCGTGGTGAGCCGTTTCCAGTTGTCACTGAGATTCTCCCACGTCAAGGTGGTCCTTAATCCGTACGGATCAACGATAGCCGTGGCAGTGTATTTGTAGTAATAGTAGGTATGTCCGTTTTGCTGGTAGCTATGTTGCGCAGCCTGGAACTCGACCTTGCCACCATCGGGCAGAAGGAGGTAAGCCAGCATGTTATTCGGGCCGGCGTATAATGGCACGAGTCGCTCGCGCACGCCTGCCGATGTGCTTTGGGGTGTATCGTCGCCCAGCCTCACCCGGTAACAATTTTCAGTAGGGTTCCAGTTCACAGCGCGGAAAGTTTCCACCCTCCCATCGGGGAAATCGACCGTGTACCGCGTGGGGTGAAAGTTGGAAGTGCCGCTGGTGGGCGAGTCTTCCAGAATCCAGTTGTAGTTATGGTTCCAGCCGCCCGTCCCGAATGGGGAGGTGTAACTGGGGGTGCGCGAGTTGTATGTGCGCACCAGGGCCAAGGGATATTGGCCCACCGCACCGGCCACAGCGATATCGGTAATGGAGCGAGTTGCATTGCCAGTGTAGGGGTCGTATCCGCCGCCACCGGCCAGGCCATTGAAGATTCCAGAGACGCCGCTTGGATTATTGTTTCCAACCTGGGCGTGGAGGGGAGATGCCAGAAATAGCAGGAGCAAGGCGCTGTAGCCACGGCACTGTGTCGCCGTGCTGTGCATGACGCGATGAACGCCTCGGCACAGCGAGGCGGCTACAACAAGATGGATCGAGGAGGAGACGAAGCGTTTCATGGGGTTATTCCTCCTACTGCGCTGGGTTGGGCACCTCAAACTGCACCACTCCAACAATCTTGGGCGAGTTCTCGTCGGCGCTTGGATCGACTACGATGACGCGGTACACCCCTGGCTGATCGGTGACCTGGAATGAAAAGGAGAGCATCCCGTTCTGGTCGATAGTTGAAATCCCTATTTGTAGCGTGCCGCCGTCCAACGGCTGAACCGCTACGGACTTGTTGGCGAGGCTTTGAGGGAACTGAAGCGCGACATCGGACGTTGCGGAAGGGTCCACAGTCACCGGCTGGAACTTGCCCGTGGTGCTGCTGTCACCTTGAATGATCTGCTGATCAGGATCTGTGATTTGATCGACCCGTGGCTTGCGCATGGGCGATGCAACAACTGCCAAGCCAAAGGAAAATGGTCGGCAGCAGGTTAAACAATACTTTTTTCATGTGTTTGTTTCTTTCAGGTTTTTATAGTTTCGGTGGGTAATTCCGCAGTCGCGGGAAAGTCGCTTGGTAGTGCGGGTATTGGAGACGAGGGTGCACGACATTCCCGGGATCGCGATCCAGCTACAGATGAAGCGCCGACGCTCCGACCCGCGCTCGCCGCGCTTCGGCGGGCGGGCTGCTCCGACGACTGTGATTCCGAGGTACACGGGGAGGGGAACTCTTTTGCCAAAACGTCAGCGCGAATGTCAATACAAATTTTTTCCCTGCGAAAAATTTTCAGCCGCGACAGCTCGGAGGATTACTTCTGCCAGCAGCTGCAATTCCGCGAACTTCGATAGCGTTTCCAAAAAAGTAACGGGTCTGTTGCTTTTTCGATGCGGCCGCAAAGACTTTTCGTCCGATGAAACGCCTGCTAAACTAGCGATGAAATGCGTTTGCGCAGATGGCTTTGGTGTAACGCGATTCTTTCGTTGCTTCCCGTAGCGCTTCCGGCAAGCGCCACTGTAGAAGGACGCGTGGAACTGCCAAAATCGCATTCGGCGCCGGTGCAGGCAAAACGCTACCAGATCGTCACCAAAGGCGGCGTTCTTTCCACACAGCCGCCGCTGGCTGTGGTTTATCTCGATGGTGTTTTCCCCGAGCCGGCTTCGCTACCGACGAAACAAGTCACGCAAAAAGATTTGACGTTTATTCCAGCGCTGCTGCCGGTGCGAGCCGGAACGAAAGTTGAATTCCCAAGTCTTGATGACACGTACCACAACATTTTTTCCGATTCGCCTGCCAAACGATTTGATCTTGGGCGTTATCGGCCCGACGAGCGACCGGTTCCGTCAGTTTTAGGCGTGTGTTAGGCGACGCGGCGCGAGCGCAGAAAGCCATCCACGGAGAGTGTATCTGTCTCGGACGGCACCGCGAGTACAAAGGCTAACAAAGCAAGCCGCGGAATGACGTGCTCCTGAAAGGCGTAGAGCGGCTCCTTCAAGAGGTGACCGAATGTTACGGTTACGAGGACGGCGCCGAGCGCCACCAGCGCTAGTCGCGTGCGCCATCCTACGAGAACCAGCAGACCACCGAGGAGTTCCACAAACGGAATGGTCAGGCCAACCAGCCACAGCGACCAGATCGGCAAGAAAGTGTTGGAATAGGGCAGAAACCATTGCCTCACGTGGCCAACGGGACCCTGCTGAAACACTTTGTAAACGCCGGCCATGAAGAAAATAAGGCCGAGCACAGCCCGGGCGAAAAAGACTGCCCACGTCATGCCGCTGATCGATTGTAGCTTCACGCCACGCGCCTCTTGTTCGTCGTGAGTGGAAAGCGCCGCCTAACGCGGCCAAGATCAGCTACGCCTTCCGGTGCCGAGCCTGAATTGGAATGAAGATAATCGTGCATTTCACCACCGTTATCATGCCCCCCGCCCGGACGAACTGTGCCGCGAATCTCACCGCCGGTGAAATTCGTCGTGTGCATACGAGGACGCGAGCGCGGCAGTCGATTACGCGAAGCAAAACAGCCGCTCACATGGTTGCCGTGATTTCGGGTTTTCAATGAAGCGCGCAACGTGATCGAAACGCACAAACACGCTTGCGAGTTCAAAGAACCATGAGCGTCAGCCGCGACGAAGCCAGAGTTCTATCTGAAGCTAATGAGACTTATGCTGCAGAATCGCGCTAGAATTGCTCTTCGTTGATCTGTCCTCGAATTTCGCCAGACGGATACGTGGCAGTATGAACGTTCGCATAAGCCGACCCGTTGCGCATCGCCTCAATGGCTTCCTCGAACTCGCCGGGGGCAACGCCTTGACCGGATGGCCCAATAATGTCGCTCGCACTCACGGTTCCTGTGACCGTTGCCGGGGCAGCCGGGCACGCAGGTCTACCGCCGCCACCGCAGAGGAAGAACATCACTCCGCCCGTGGTCCCGATCTGTCCGAGATGAACGTGCGCGAATAGTATATTCCCCCCTTCCAATCCCGAGTACTGAAGCTCGTATGTGAGCTGGTCGCCATCGTGATTTAACCTGGCCCGAAAACTTCCGGTACCGGCTGTGGAGAGGGACAGCGATGTTTCGTGATAACCATCCAAACTAGCTTTAAAATTCTTGGTGTGCGAGCCGGCAATCGCCAACCCGGCAAGCATCAAGGCCGCAACTGCGAAAACAACGGAAATGAAAATTCTTGGTTTCATAGCACGAGCTTGAGGGAAGTCTCGCCTGCGTGTCAAGCCAAGGGTGCATGGGAAAAGTAACGGATCTGTTACTTTTTCAATGCGGCCGCAGAGACTTTTCGTCCGATGCCTGCTAAACTAGCGGTAAAATGCGTTTGCGCAGATTGCTTTGGTGTAACGCGATTCTTTCGTTGCTTCCCGTGGCGCTTCCGGCAAGCGCCACTGTAGAAGGACGCGTGGGACTGCCAAAATCGCATTCGGCGCCGGTGCAGGCCAAACGCTACCAGATCGTCACCAAAGGCGGCGTTCTTTCCACGCAGCCGCCGCTGGCTGTGGTTTATCTCGATGGTTCTTTTCCCGAGCCGGCTTCGCTACCGATGAAACAAGTCACGCAAAAGGATTTAACGTTTATTCCAGCGCTGCTGCCGGTGCGCGTTGGAACGAAAGTTGAATTCCCAAATCTTGATGACACTTATCACAACATTTTTTCCTATTCGCCTGCCAAACGATTTGATCTTGGGCGTTATCGGCCCGACGAGCGACCGGTTCCGTCGCAAGTTTTCGACAAGCAGGGCCTGGTCACACTGCGGTGCGACATTCACGAACACATGCGCGGATTGATTCTCGTTTTGAATACTCCGTACTTCGTGATGACGGACACAAACGGACAGTTTCGATTGAGTGGACTTCCAGCGGGTCACTACACAGTCAAGGCGTGGATCGACAGCAGGACCACCCGCGAAAAGCCCGTCGACTTGAAAAACGGACAAACGCTGCGCGTCGATTTTCCATGAGCGCCCCGGACCAGGCGAGAGACAAAGAGGTAGCGAGCTTTCGCACTCGGTTGTTCACCGCGATGATGATCATTGTCGCAGCCCTGACGGCGCTCGGTCTCTATCTCGCGCAGCGCAAGGTCACGGCCGATGCCGAACGAAATTTGCAGGAGACTTTTCAGGCTGAACTTTCCTCGCTGCACAAGCTCGAGGAATTGCGTCACGCAGCGCTGGCCGATCGCTGCAATGCGCTCGCCGCCAAGTCGCGGATCCACGCGGCCATAGAGGACAATGCCATCGATCTACTTGTATCCGAGCGCAAAGGACGAGTTGCGCGATCTAATGGAAGGCCAAGAACCGCCTCCGGAGCAGGGCGCGCAATCGCTTCACGCAACATTCTATCGGTTTCTGGATGGCACAGGGGCCGTCCTGAAACCGCCGAATCCAAAGGAAGTTGGGCCGCTGGATGCGAAAGCGGAAGACCAGCTGTCCTTGACGAAATTACCTGAGACGCAGCAGATCGGATACGTCCAGGAAAACGGCGGCACCGACGGCGGCGCGGTTGCCGAAGTTCTGGCCGTGCCGATTTTTTCGACCGATACGGGCGATGTCATTTCGGCCCTCGTGGTGGGGTTCAATCCGTTCCAGCCCAAGGAGACGCACGCGGGCGCCGGGATGAAAAGCGGCATCTGGGTGAACGGCCAATTGCATTTGCCTTCGCTTCCGAAATCTGCGGAGGCGTCTTTGAGCAGAAAAATAGCCAATGCGGTCGCGGATTCCGATCGCGCAGAAAACAACTTTCGTGTCAACGTCGATGGTGCGCCACAGCTTCTTTTTTACAAGCGGCTCAATCCCGGTTCTCTCTTTCCGCCCGCTTACGAAATTTGCGTCTATCCACTGGCCGATTCGATGGCACAGTTGCATCGACTTCGCTGGCAAATCGGCGGCGCCGGCGCGTTGCTTTTGTTAGGCGGTTTCGTCGCAAGCCATCTGGTCGCGCTGCGGTTTTCGGCGCCGGTAAAAAAGCTGGCGCTGGATTCAGAAGAAAACCGTGCACGACGACAACGCGCTGAAGCCGCGCTCGCCTCGACCGCTGAGGAATTGGAACGATCGACGCGATATTCGGCCGATGCCTCGCATCAGTTGAAAAGTCCGGTTACAGTTCTTCGCGTTGGCATTGAATCATTGCTGGCGCGTGAAGATTTTAGACAGGAGATTTACGAGGAGCTGTCCGCTTTGCTCCATCAGACGCATCGTTTGACCGGCGTGATTGACGAGTTGCTTCTTTTGTCGCGCATGGACGCTGGGCATCTTCAAATCGCATCGACACCGGTAAATCTTAGCCAGCTCATCGATGAGTGGCTCGACGATCTTGGCGCGCTTCCCGATTCGCCTGATGTGAAGATCGAAAAAGAATTTCCAGTCGGTCTGTTCGTCGCTGGCGAAAAACAGTACACGTCGCTCATTGTGCAAAATCTCCTGGAGAACGCGCGAAAGTACAATCGCTCCGGCGGGCGGATCCGGGTCAGCGCGCACGGCAATGCTGCGGACGTTGTGCTGACTATCGGCAATACGGGCCGCACGATTCCACCTGGCGAAAACATCTTCGAACGGTTTCATCACAACTCGACGCCCTCGGCTGCTTCGGGTCACGGAATCGGCTTGAATTTGGCGCGCGAACTGGCCCGGTTGCATGGCGGCGATTTGCGTCTGGTGCGTTCGGAAAACGATTGGACCGAGTTTGAAGTGCGCTTTCCTGCCGCGGACGGTGTTAATGCAGTTGCATGAAGTTGCGCGCTTTCAGCCTGTGCGTGTTTGCCTGCACAGCGTGCGCCTTCGACATCGATGATTTTCTCGACCGGCTCGACACTGCGCTCACGATTTCTGCATTTCAAGATAATCTCCGCGCACGATTCGAGCGGCACGCTCGATTTGGAGATCTATCACTTCGAACAACCCGCGCCGGGTCTCATTGACAGCAACATCGACACTCTTTTCAACCCGCGGTTGACACTCTTTCTGGACACGCAAATCGGATCGCAGTTTTATTTCTTTGCGCAATCGCGCCTTGATCGTGGTTTTGATCCGAGCGATCACGGCGCTCAGATTCGGCTCGACGAATATGCGCTGCGCGTCACGCCGTGGGAGGATGGCCGTTTGACCGTGCAGATCGGCAAGTTCGCCACCGTCGTGGGCAATTGGGTCCCGCGGCACTTGTCGTGGGACAACCCGTTTATCAACGCGCCGCTAGTTTATGAAAATGTCACGGCCATTCAGGACAAATACGCTCCGTATTCAGCGCTGGATTTCATCTACAGACCTTACTACTACGGAAAATACGCGTTCAATCCGGTAATCTGGGGACCCAGTTACGCGAGTGGCTTTTCTATTTCAGGAAAACTGGGTCGGTTCGATTATGCGATAGAAATGAAGAATGCGTCGCTCTCGTCGCGGCCCGGAATCCTGGGATATTACGGAAAACGGTTTCGAAAATCCGACTTTCAGTTCGCGGGTCGGGTTCCGGCCTAACGAGGCGTGGAATTTTGGCTTCTCAGCAAGCGAGGGCCCATATTTCCGGCGCGAAGCCGAAGCCACGTTGCCACCCGGGCGCGACATCGATGATTATCGCGAATTTGTTCTTGGGCAGGATGCCAGTTTCGCCTGGCATCATCTGCAAGTCTGGGCCGAATTTTATGAAGCGCGCTTCGAGGTTCCGCACGTTGGCAACGCAGATACATTCGCTTACTACATCGAAGCAAAATATAAATTTACGCCGCAGTTCTTTGGCGCGATTCGCTGGAACCAACAGCTCTTCGGCACGATCAGTGATGGCTACGGTCATAATGTTCAATGGAGTCAAGACCTCGGCAGAATCGACATCGCCGCAACGTATCGCTTCACGCCACACGCTCAGGTAAAACTCCAGTATGATTATCAGCACGAAACAACAGGCGAAGGTGAGGACAATCACCTCTTCGCAGCCCAATTCACGATAAGGTTTTAAAATTCCACCATTCGAAAATTCATGCGCATCCTTGTGGTTGAAGATGACGTCCAGTTAGCAAGGCAAATTGGTTCGGCACTCACCGAGGCTGGACACGACGCGACCATCGTTCATGACGGTGAGCGAGCTTTGGATAAAACAAAACAGAAACCGTTCGATCTAATCGTGCTGGATGTCATTCTGCCTGGCATCGACGGATTTGATGTCCTGCGGCATTTGCGTTCGGAACACATGGCCAGCCGCGTGCTGATGCTTACGGCTCGAGGCGAGGTGAAAGACCGCGTCACCGGGTTGCAACTTGGCGCCGACGATTATTTGCCAAAGCCCTTTGCCATGCGCGAACTAGTGGCTCGCGTGAATGCCCTGGGCCGACGTTATCCGGAGGAGCCGGTAATGTCTTTGCGCGTTGGCGATCTCACGCTCGACCTGGCCACGCACGACGTTCATCGTGGTGCGCGAACGCATCGAGCTTTCTCCGCGGGAACTAATGTTGCTGAAGGTGCTGATGCGGGAGCCGGCCCGTGTCTTCACGCGCACCGAGCTGTGCGAACGTGTTTGGGAACACCCGCACGAGTACCGATACAAAGCTGGTCGAGGTGTTCATCGGCCGGCTGCGAAGAAAGATCGGTGATCCTCCGCTGATTCACACCGTGCGCCATGTTGGTTATACGATCGACGCCCGCGAACGCCATTGAGGCACGGCACTGGTCCGTCGTGCGGCCACATAGGTAGCGCTCGAGGAAAGTGACAACGCCGTTACCTTTGCTGCCTTGCACGCGGCAACAGATCGCTGAAGTGAGGCCGATGAGATTATAAATGATTCTATTATGAAAATCTTTTCACTCCGCTTGGCCGGCATTGGCGGCTAACCATCGCCCCGCTGCTTGCTTTCCCTTCCAAGTAGTGGCAAGCGCGGCCACGGTCGAGGTACATGTTGCCGACGATTGCCTCTGCTTCTCGCCTTCGTCGGTGACCATTCACCCGGGCGATACAGTACGATGGACCTGGAGCTCGAGTGGTCACAGCACCACCTCGGGTACTCCGGGCAACCCTAATGGGCTCTGGGATTCTGGAATTCTTAACCAGGGAGCTACCTTCAATCACACATTCAATACTGCCGGCTCGTTTCCGTATTACTGCACTCCGCATGGGGCATTGTTCGGTATGGTAGGCACGATAACCGTGGCAAATGCATCGCCCACACCTTCGCCCACAGCTTCGTCCACACGTTCGCCCACACCTTCGCCCACAGCTTCGTCCACACGTTCGCCCACACCTTCGCCCACACGTTCGCCCACACCTTCGTCCACACCCAGTCCTACTCCTACTCCTACTGCTACTCCTGCTCCAAATCCCACGCCGGCCGTCACAACCAATCCGGCGACCAACGTCGCAAGCTTTTCCGCCACGCTCAATGGCTCAGTCAATCCACGTGGCGCCACCACGACTGTCTATTTCCAGTATGGCCTCACCACGAGCTACGGCTCGACGACTGCGATGCAGACTAAGACTGGGAACACCGTCCAGGCTGTCAGTGCCAACATCAGCGGCTTAACCGCGAGCACTACTTATCATTTCCGAATTGTAGCCCACAACGGTGGCGGCACCAGCTTTGGCAGCGACAGGACCTTTACCACGCTTAGCGCGACCGGGGCCCCCGTCGTAATAACTAATCCGGCAACATTAATCGCGACTTTCTCGGCCACGCTCAATGGCTCACTCGATCCGCATGGGTTGACCACGACGGTTTCTTTCCAATACGGCACGACCACCAGCTACGGGTCGACCACTGCCATGCAGACTCAGACCGGGAACACTTACCGGAACATTAGCGCCAACATCAGCGGCTTGATGGCGAGCACCACTTACCATTTCCGAATCGTAGCCACCAACAGCGGCGGCACGAGGATGGGCGGCGACAGGACATTTACCACGCTCAGCGCGACCGGCGCTCCCGTCGTCGTGACTAATCCGGCCACATTGATCGCGAGTTTTTCAGCCGCCCTCAATGGCTTGGTCGATCCTCATGGGTTGGCCACGAGTGTTCACTTCCAGTACGGCACCACGACGAGCTACGGCCTCACGACCGCTCCCCAGAGTCACAGTGGGAACACGTACTTGAACATCAGCGCCAACGTTAGCGGCTTGATGGCGAGCACCACTTACCATTTCCGAATCGTAGCCACCAACAGCGCCGGAACCACGTTTGGCAGCGATAGCGCATTTACCACGCTCAGCACCACCGGCGCTCCTGTCGTCGTGACTAATCCGGCCACATTGATCGCGAGTTTTTCAGCCGCGCTCAATGGCTTGGTCGATCCTCATGGGTTGACCACTATTGTTCACTTTCAATATGGCACCACGACGAGCTACGGCCTCACGACCGCTCCCCACAGTCACAGTGGGAACACGTACTTGAGCATTGCCTCTGGCATCAGTAGCTTGACTGCGAGCACGACTTATCATTTCCGAATCGTAGCCAGCAACAGCTCCGGCACAACGATGGGCAGCGACAAGACCTTTACCACGCTTACCGCGACCGGCACCCCCGTAGTAACCACCGGCTCGGCAACTAACCTGACCGCTTCTTCAGCGACACTCAATGGCTCACTCGATCCGCATGGGTTAACTACGGGTGTCTTTTTCCAGTATGGCACGACGACCAGTTACGGCCACACCACGGCCATGCAGAGTCAGACTGGCAATACGTACCGGAATATTGCTGCCAACATCAGCAGCCTGGCTACCCATACTACTTACCATTTCCGAATCGTGGCTATGAACACTGCGGGTACCAAAATGGGCAGCGACAGGACCTTTACCACGCCTTAGTGCCCCGTGATGATCGGACACCCCAATCGCGAGAAGGCCGGCAGGCCGGTTATGGGCGGCGTCATTAAAACAAAGTCATGCGCCATCGTATTGAAGCACTCGGGCTAGTTGCGCAGAAATTTCGATAAAGTCAGTCCGACCGCTGTCACACACGAAAATTCCTTGCCAAACCTCAGGTGAATATTCAATTCTGTCCCTGCGTGAAGCTACTGGCATTTTTCGCAGCCTTGCTCGGCTCAGCGCTCATCGCCGTTGCCGCCCGGGCGCGACATCGATGATTATCGCGAATTTGTTCTTGGCCAGGATGCCAGCTTCGCCTGGCGTCATGTGCAAGTCTGGGCGGAATTTTATGAAGCGCGCTTCGAGGTTCCGCATGTTGGCAACGCGGATACGTTCGCTTACTACATCGAAGCAAAATATAAGTTTACGCCGCAGTTCTTTGGCGCCATTCGCTGGAACCAACAGCTCTTCGGCACGATCAGTGATGGCTACGGTCATAATGTTCAATGGAGTCAAGACCTCGGCAGAATCGACATCGCCGCGACGTATCGCTTCACGCCACACGCTCAGGTAAAACTCCAGTATGATTATCAGCACGAAACAACAGGCGAAGGTGAGGACAATCACCTCTTCGCAGCCCAATTCACGATAAGGTTTTAAAATTCCACCATTCGAAAATTCATGCGCATCCTTGTGGTTGAAGATGACGTCCAGTTAGCAAGGCAAATTGGTTCGGCACTCACCGAGGCTGGACACGACGCGACCATCGTTCATGACGGTGAGCGAGCTTTGGATAAAGCAAAACAGAAACCGTTCGATCTAATCGTGCTGGATGTCATTCTGCCTGGCATCGACGGATTTGATGTCCTGCGGCATTTGCGTTCGGAACACATGGCCAGCCGCGTGCTGATGCTTACGGCTCGAGGCGAGGTGAAAGACCGCGTCACCGGATTGCAACTTGGCGCCGACGATTATTTACCAAAGCCCTTTGCAATGCGCGAACTAGTGGCTCGCGTGAATGCCCTGGGCCGACGTTATCCGGAGGAGCCGGTAATGTCTTTGCGCGTTGGCGATCTCACGCTCGACCTGGCCACGCACGATGTTCACCGGGGTACGCAACGCATCGATCTTTCTCCGCGGGAACTAATGTTGCTGAAGGTGCTGATGCGGGAGCCTGCCCGTGTCTTCACGCGCACTGAGCTGTGCGAACGTGTTTGGGAACACCCGCACGAGTACCGATACGAAGCTGGTCGAGGTGTTCATCGGCCGGCTGCGAAGAAAGATCGGTGATCCTCCGCTGATTCACACCGTGCGCCATGTTGGTTATACGATCGACGCTCACGAACGCCATTGAGGCACACTGGTCCGTTGTGCGGCCACATAGGTAGCGCTCGAGGAAAGGTGACAACGCCGTTACCTTTGCCGTCTTGCATGCGGCAACAGATGGTCTGCAATTGTGCGGCGTGATATTGATCTGATGAAAACCTTTTCACTGCGCATTCCGGTATTGCTGCTGATTATCGCTACGCTTCTGGCGTTCCGCCCGGGTGTGGCAAGCGCCGCCACCGTCACCGTGATGGTTGGTCCCAATTGCTTCTGCTTCATGCCTTCATCGGTGACGATTCACCCGGGCGATACGGTGCAATGGACCTGGAGCTCGACGGGTCACAGCAGCACCTCGGGTACTCCGGGCCACCCTAACGGGATCTGGGATTCTGGAATTCTTAGCCAGGGAGCTATGTTCAGCCACACCTTCAACACTGTCGGGTCGTTTCCGTATTACTGCACTCCGCATGGGGCATTGTTCGGTATGGTAGGCACGATAACGGTTGCGAATACTTCGCCAACACCAACACCCACACCTACCGCTACGCCAGCGCCCACACCGACTCCAACGCCGGCCGTCACAACCAATCCGGCTACCAACGTCGCAAGCTTTTCCGCCACGCTCAATGGCTCACTCAATCCACGTGGCGCCACCACGACTGTCAATTTCCAGTATGGCCTCACCACGAGCTACGGCTCGACGACTGCGATGCAGACTAAGACTGGGAACACCGTCCAGGCTGTCAGTGCCAACATCAGCGGCTTAACCGCGAGCACTACTTATCATTTCCGAATGGTAGCCCACAACGGTGGCGGCACCAGCTTTGGCAGCGACAGGACCTTTACCACGCTTAGCGCGACCGGGCCACCCGTCGTAATAACTAATCCGGCAACATTAATCGCGAGTCTCTCGGCTACGCTCAATGGCTCGCTCGATCCGCATGGGTTGACCACGACGGTTTCTTTCCAATACGGCACGACGACCAGCTACGGGTCGACCACTGCCACGCAGACTCAGACCGGGAACACCTACCGGAACATTAGCGCCAACATCAGCGGCTTGATGGCGAGCACCACGTACCATTTCCGAATCGTGGCTACGAACAGTGCGGGCACGAGAATGGGCGGCGACAGGACATTTACCACGCTCAGCGCGACCGGCGCTCCCGTCGTCGTGACTAATCCGGCCACATTGATCGCGAGTTTTTCAGCCGCCCTCAATGGCTTGGTCGATCCTCATGGGTTGACCACGAGTGTTCACTTCCAGTACGGCACCACGACGAGCTACGGCCTCACGACCGCTCCCCATAGTCACAGTGGGAATACGTACCTGAACATCAGCGCCAACATCAGCAGCTTGACTGGCGAGCACCACTTATCATTTCCGAATCGTAGCCACCAACAGCGCCGGAACCACGTTTGGCAGCGATAGCACCTTTACCACACTTACTGCGACCGGCGCCCCCGTAGTAACCACCGGCTCGGCAACTAACCTGACCGCTTCTTCAGCGACACTCAATGGCTCACTCGATCCGCATGGGTTAACTACGAGTGTTTTTTTCCAGTATGGCACGACGACCAGTTACGGCCATACCACGGCCATGCAGAGTCAGACTGGCAATACGTACCGGAATATTGCTGCCAACATCGGCAGCCTGGCTACCCATACTACTTACCATTTCCGAATCGTGGCTATGAACAGTGCGGGCACCAGAATGGGCAGCGACAGGACCTTTACCACGCCTTAGTGCCCCGTGATGATCGGAACCCCCTCGTAACGCGCAAAAATTCTACGTCGAACGCTATATGATTCCACGGTCGTATCCTTACTTCAGCGGCGGCGTATTTTTCGCAGCCTTGCTCGGCTCAGCGCTCATCGCCGTGAGTGTGGAAGAACCGGAATCGAAAGAGAAGTGGGTCGCCCCTGCAGCAGAGGCGCACAAGAAAAATCCCGTTGCCGCCAACGAATCTTCACTCGCGGTCGGCCAGAAAATTTATCTGCAACGTTGCGTAGGCTGTCACGGAAAGACAGGAAAGGGCGATGGACCAGATGCGGCTGATCTGGGAATTCATCCTGCCAAACTCTCCGATGCGGCCGTGCAGCAACAAACAGACGGCGAGTTTTTTTGGAAAGTTACCGTCGGCAAGAAACCGATGCCCAGTTACCGCAGTCGGCTTTCGCCTACCGACCGCTGGAACGTGATCAACTATCTTCGAACGCTTGCCAGGAAGTAACCAAATGATGAGGGAATTATATGCTTGACACTACCTCGTAGGCTCGGGGTTTACTTGCGCTAGCTATATACTCCCAACATGAAAAATCGGCATTATTACTTGGCGGCGATTATTCAGAGCACCGTCTTCATAATGGCTTCGCCGGCCGCTCGCGCCCAAGATCCGACAACGGACGGATACGTCACCAGAAAAGAATACGAAGAGCTTAAAGTCCAGATGCTGGCGATGAAGAAAGAGCTGGACGCTCTTAAGAAAGAAAGAGAATCCGCTCAGAAGCAAGGTAACGCCGAAAGCCAGGCCACCGTCGATAGCCATAAGGAGGTCGCTCCGCCGGAGAGTTCCCAAGGCCAAGCCGTCGCCGACACGCACAAGCAAGTCGCCACGGAAGCCCCGCCGCCGGTCGTCGAATCGGAAGGATCACTGCTCGGGACAACGAAATTCTTACTCGCTGGTTGGGCCGAAGGGATGTACGAGCAGCGCAACGGACAGGTGTCCACCTTTTCGGCCTCTTTTAATCCCATCTTCCTTTGGGAATTGACACCGAAGATTTTGTTCGACAGCCGGCTCGAGATCGAGCCCAGCGGTGGCGGCACCAATGTGAACCTTGTGAATGCCCAGATCTCATATCTTCTCAATGATTACGTAGTCTTGGGTGTCGGAGAATTCTTTAGTCCGAGTAATGTTTTTGTTGAACGCTTCGAGCCGCAATGGATCAACAAACTGCCTGATCGCCCGATCGGTGTTTACCATGGCGTCCTGCCAAACATATCCGTCGGCGCCCAAGTGCGTGGAGGATTTCCGATCGGTCCGACCCGCGTGGATTACGCCTTCTACGTTTCCAACGGTCCTACCCTCAACACCTTTGATGCTCGCACTGCGGGCACGCTCGATTTCAATAGCTACACGGATAACAACGACGACAAGGCAATTGGCGGCAGAGTTGGTTTTCTCCCAATCCCGGGAGTCGAGGTCGGTTATGGATTTGAAACATCCAAGCCGGGCTTCCAGGGAACCGCCTTCGCTGATCTTCGTGCTTTAGTTCAGTCTGTTGATCTGGAGATTACCCGCAATTCCGATCTGCTGAAAGGCCGCATCAATCTGTTCGCGCAGTACGCGTGGAGCACAGTCGATCACGCGGTCTATGACCCCGATGGTTCACTGGGGTTTGGCCCGCTTCCGTTGACGGCCAAGCGCGACGGTGGTTACGCGGAGATCGCGTATCGGCCCACCAAACTCGACATCGATTTCCTAAGGAACACCGAACTCGTCTTCCGCTGGGACCACTTAAGTGGCGATCCGAGTGGGCTCGGCGATCCTTCGGAAACCCGTTGGACCCTTGGCCTCAATTACTGGCTTAGCCCCAGCACCGTAATCAAAGCTGCGTACGAATGGGATAAGCCGAACGGCGAGCGCAACAGGAACGCCCTGTTTTTTCAGACCGCCATGGGTTTCTGAGCAAAGGAGCTTTATGATTAAAATGCTGAAGCGCGGTCTTCCCATACCTTTCCTTCTGCTCTTCATCGGCACGAGCGTGAACCTGTTTGCGGACCCTAAAGCAAAACAGAAGACGGCGACCGAGTCGAGCGGTGCGGTTTCGAGCGATTCCTATATGGGTCTTACCGGTGAACAGCTTTGGTCTAACAATTGTCTTCGCTGCCATAATATTCGACCGCCGACAATGTATGGTAACGCGCAGTGGGATGTGATCGTTCATCACATGCGTCTGCGTGCCAACATTACCGGACAGGAACAGCGTGCTATCGTTGAGTTTCTAAAGTCTTCAAAGTGACGGCGCGTAATTAAGGCGAACAGGATCACAGTAGCTGACTAGCGTGTTTTTTCTGTCGATAGCGTCTCGCTGAGCGGGTGTGACATTGTCCTCAGGCCCGGAAAGTAACAACCGCGTTACCTTTCCGATGCACCGTCCAGCACGGATCGATGCGATTCTCTCTACAAAAAACAACCATCAAACCTATGAAAACAACTAAGGCTTACATAAAAATTGCTCTGCCCCTGCTGGCAGCAGCAATTCTGACGGCCACGTCTGGGCGTGCGGACACCTATTCGTGGACAAACTTCCAATCAGACATCGCCGGAGTCGCGCAACACATCGATCCGAATCTTGTCAATCCCTGGGGCATGTCAGTCTCGGGGGGCGGCACCATTTGGGTCAGCGACAATGGCACCGGTGTTGCCACTCTGTACCATCAGGATGGCACAGCCGTTTCGCTGGTAGTAGAGATTCCCACGGCCGCGCGGAACAGAGACGTGGGCAATCCCACTGGACAAGTCATGAACAGCACCTCGTTCTTCCAGGTGACAAAAAACGGAACCTCGGCGCCTGCGCGCTTCATCTTCGTCAGTGAAGATGGTTCCATTTCAGGCTGGAACCCCACGCTGGATGGGACGCACGCGATCATCGCTGTTGATAATGGCACAAACCGCGGTGTTAACCGCGCCATTTATAAAGGCGCAACGCTCGGCGTCGCTGCCGGTCACAATTTCCTGTATGCGACAGATTTTCATACGGGCAAGGTCCACACCTTCGATGAAAATTTTCACCAGATTAATCCCAACGGTTTCACCGATCCGAACCTCCCGGCTGGTTATGGACCGTTCGGCATCAGGAATTTCAACAACGAAATTTTTGTGACATACGCCAAGCAGGATCATCAACGGGTAGATGATGTTCATTGCGACGGATGTGGCTTGATCAATGTGTTTGACACCAGCGGCAACTTCCTAAGGCGCTTGGTCTCCAACGGGCATCTCAATGCTCCATGGGGGCTCGTTGAGGTAGAAGGCAACCTGTGGGTCGGTAATTTCGGTGACGGACTCATTAACGTTTACGATCCGACTACTCCAGAGACTTTTATCGAGACGCTCATGCGCGCCAACGGGACACCACTCCAATTCGATGGCTTATGGGATATGCTCCCTGCTGTGCAGGCTGGAGGAGTTTTCTTCACCGCTGGAATCGCCGACGAAGGGCACGGCCTCTTCGGCATCATCACTGAGGACTAATTAGAGACGCGAGTATTGGGAGCGCACGTATCCTTGTCTGCCGTTCACGCGGAGTTGTCCCGGCAAGGGCGTGCGCTCGCCATTTCGGGCGAACGCGGCGAACGGTTTGTGAGCGATTAACCACGATTTTGAGAATTGGATTTGGGCGGATAGAATCGTGGCATGCGCGTATCCGTACTTGCGGCGCTTGGCTTCGTAGCGCTGACATCTCTGGGGAAAACGGCCCCGCTTTCAGAGGCTGATCTCAAGAATCTACTCGCAGGCGTTCGACAGAACCGTAGCACGCAGGCCGATTTTCAGGAGGAAAGGGTGATCCGCCTGATGAAGAAGCCGATCCTGAGCTCGGGGAGAATTTGGTTCCAGCCACCGAACAAATTCCGGCGCGAAGTAAAAGGCAATTCACCCAGCGTCACTGCGAGCGACGGTCGCCAGCTCTGGATTTATTATCCCAATTTCAAATCGGCCGAGCGTTATGCACTGGGCAAAGGATCGCCACTCGATTCTACGGTCGCCGCGATCAATTCCGCGTTAAACCTGGAGAACATCGAAAACATATTCCAAATCAATGCGACCAAGACCGATAAAGGATATGAACTGGCGCTGACACCGCGCACGCCTTCGATGAAACGAACATTTCAAAAGCTTGATCTGCGAATCAACGACAACCTGCGTGTCGAACGCACCGATATGCTGCTGCCGAACGGCGATCGAATCGTGACCACGTATTCAAACCAGACCCGCGCGCCGGTCCCTGCTTCGACTTTCGAGTTTAAGCCGCCGCCGGGCACGGAAGTAACCACGCCACTAGGACAATGAGTTAATCACCAATGAACACGAATAGACACTAATGATGAGAAGTTGTTGTTTCCCATACAAGCGGCTAACCATACCTCGGCCCTACGGATTGGCTTGCGTTCTGTAGTACCCGCCGCTGAGCTTGCGAGTAGAAGCCGATTGCTTTTGAATTCGTGTCCATTCGTGTTCATTCGTGGTTAGAATTACCGCCATGCTACGCGTTTCGCTCGCAGTCTTCGTTGCAATGCTCGACGCCATCCCGTCGGCGTATTGCACGGAACCGTCACCGACGCCAAATCAGATCATCTCGCGCATTCCGCGTCAGCGCGTTGAATCGAGCGCCATTGTGGCCGTGGGCTACAGCAAACGCGGACACATTCTTGAAATCGAATTCGTTAACGGCGCCATCTACCGTTATCTTGATGTGCCGTCCGCGGTGCATCGCGACCTCATGTCGGCGGAATCAAAAGCGCGTTTCTACGATTCCAATATCAGGCGGCATTACCGCTCCGTTCTGGTTCAGCCGCGGCAAAAGGAACAGGTGCCCACGAAATCAAACGAATAGGCACAGAAAAATTTCCGCAAAAGTATTCGTGTTCATTCGTGTCCATTCGTGGTTAAAGGGCTGGCGCTTCAAATTCGATGAAGTGAGGCACAGATTTCGCCTCACTCCAACAGAAAAACGGGTAGCCGTTTTCGTTGTTGCGGCCTTCGTGCTTGGGCTAGCCACAAAATGTTATCGCGACGCGCATGCGTCCCCTTCCCCGGCGGCACGAAAAATGGAGCAATCAAATTCCATAAGGACGACCAAAGCCAAACGCGCATCGCCTAAGCCGGCTACAGAGAATGATGTGATCAGTGATCAGCGTTCACGCTGGAACGTGAGTTTACGGTTCACTGATCACGGTTCACTGATCACATTCTTTTCTCCGAAAACCCTCCAACGGCAAACGATGTTTGCGCAGCGCATTATTTCCGCAGATGATTGCGGCGTGACGGACCATGTTGACGCGTTCGTAAAGCAGATTTGCGAAGTAATCGTAGGAAAGAACCAGGCGATAAAGCTCGCCGTGGCGTGTCTGCTCGCACGCGGCCACCTGCTGATCGAAGATATCCCGGGCGTAGGCAAGACTACGCTCTCCCAGGCATTAGCGCGTTCCCTCGCGCTCGCGTTTCAACGCATCCAATTTACCAGCGACCTATTGCCTGCCGACGTTCTCGGAAATTCCATCTTCGACCGCGATGAGCAACGGTTCGTCTTTCATCGTGGTCCGCTTTTTTCGCAAGTGGCGCTGATCGATGAGGTCAACCGGGCGACGCCAAAGACACAAAGCGCGCTTTTGGAAGCCATGGAGGAACACCGTATCTCGATCGACGGCGTGACCTACGAGCTGCCCGAGCCGTTTTTTGTAATAGCAACGCAGAATCCGCAAACCGCTGTGGGCACTTTCCCGTTGCCTGAATCGCAGTTGGACCGTTTTCTAATGCGGATCGATCTGGGTGTGCCGGACCGGGCCAGCGAGCGCGCCATGCTTTTAGGGATGGATCGGCGCGAGATGTTGAAGGAATTGAAACCTGTCATCAGCCCACGAACGCTGATCGAGATTCAGGACAGCGTGCGAAAAGTGCACGCTTCGGCGGCGCTGCTCGATTATTTGCAGGATTTGCTGGATGCCTCGCGACAACGTCATGCTACGGGTTTATCACCGCGCGCCGGTCTGGCCTTGTTACACGCGTCCCAGGCGTGGGCGCTGATGAACGGACGCGACATGGTGTTGCCCGAGGATCTTCAAGCAATCGGCATAGCAGTGATGGGGCACCGGCTGGGTCACGATATCGAGCAACTCGGACAAAGCGGACGCACACTCGCGGACAATCTGCTGCACAGCGTGCCCGTCCCGTGAAAGCAGGAAAATTTCCGCTGCTTTACCCAACCGCAAGTTTTGCGGCGCTGCTGTTTGTGCTCGGCGCGATGTGGTACGCCGCCTCGAGCCAAAACAGCCCGGCCGTTTACCTGCTGTTGTTTGGGCTAACGGCGGTGTTTCTGGTTTCAATTCCGCACACGCTGCTCAATCTGGCAGATGTGACGATAGCGCCGGAATCTGCGAAGCCGGCGTTTGCGAGTGAGGAGATTTCCCTGCCAGTCGAGATTATGAATTGTTCGCGTACCACGCGGCGCGGAATCGAATTAGTTCTGCCGGGTTCGGGCGGCGAACGCAAACACGTCGATTACATTCCAGCTGGGAAAGCCGCTCGTGTGACGCTTCGATTCCCAGCGGCGCAGCGTGGCGAACACAGAGTTGGAACGTTTCGCCTGACGAGTATTTATCCGCTCGGATTCGTTCGCGTTTTAAAAAGATTCGCCTCCTCACAAACTTACCTGGTGTATCCAAAGCCATCGGGCGATCCCCGGCTCCCGGTGCATCGTGCGCGTTCGCCGCACAGCCGGCCACAAACGGAGCTTGGTGAAGGCGATGATTTTGCAGGAGTCCGCGCCTATGTGCCGGGCGAATCTCAACGTCACATCGATTGGAGAGCCGTGGCGCGCGGGCACCCGCTCATGACGAAACAATTTGCCGCCGAAGCGGAAGGCTCCGTGCACCTCGATTTTTCTGCACTGCGTTTTCACGGCGTCGAAGAGAGGTTGTCGCAACTTGCGCTCTGGGTAATCGAAGCCGAACGCGTGCGACGCCCCTACGGTTTGCGTCTGCCAAACACAGAGATCGCGCCCGCTGTTGGAGAGGCGCATTTTCATCGATGCCTGCGCGCGTTGAGTTTGTTTCAGGCAGGAGCAGGAGCATGAGTACGAGCAGGAGTAGCAGGCGCACACAGCAGTGGAGAGACACCACCATTCCACGGCGGCCGCTGCTTTGGCTCGCAGCGGCGCTGCTGTTCACTCTTCCCCCGATGTTCGGAAAGCTGGCGAGCTGGGTCGCATGCCTCTTTCTTCTCGCGCTGGCACTGAAATTCTGGATGGAGCCAAGAGGCTACCGGCTTCGCTCGACTATTTTAAAACTGATTCCTCGCGGCCATAACGCTCGGTGCAATCTTCCTCAGCTACGGAACTCTCAAGGGCATTGAGCCTGGCGTATCGCTTCTGGTCGTTCTGGTATCACTGAAGATTCTCGAAGCGCACACGGCGCGCGAGTTTCAAGTGATGGTCATGATGGCATGGGTGCTTTGTCTTTGCGGCTTTCTCCTTTCGCAGGACCTTGCGATCGCGTTTTGTCTCTTTGTCGCATTCGCATTGCTGATTGCGGCGCTGGTCCAGTTTCATCGTGGATCGTCACCAGGCGCTTTCTGGCTGCCGCTGGCGACGACTTTCAAACTGCTGGCTCAGGCTGCGCCAGTTGTTGTTTTGTTGTTCCTCCTGTTTCCGCGAATTAATACCGGCTTCCAGTTTCGGATCGGCGACCTTCACGCGGCGAGGACCGGTTTTTCTGATCGGCTTTCTCCCGGCGGCATTGCGGCGCTTGCGAATTCTACAGACATCGCTTTTCGCGCGGAGTTTCCCGACCGCAGAACGGGGCCTGTCGGTCCCATGTATTGGCGAGGACTGGTCATGTGGCATTGCGAAGGCATGGAATGGCGAGCGCCTTATACGCCGACGTCCATTTCCGATTCGTCTCACGGACATCCCGCGAGCGACAAGGCAGTTCGCCAGCGAATTACCATCGCACCGCATGGGGCGCGCTGGATGTTTGCGCTTGATCGGCCCTTTGGAATGCCTCCCGGCGCAATGCTCGCGCGCGGCAATTATCTATACAGCGTTCAGCCGATTCGAAAAACGCGCCGCTATGAAGTGCTCTCATCCACCGAACAGATAGGAAAGGAACTCAGTGCTTACGAACGCCGGGAAGCGCTTCAGCTGCCCGCATCGATTAGTCCAGCGGTGCGTGAGTTGGCGGCATCCCTGGCCGCACACGATTCCAAGCCGCGGGCGACGGTGAACAGCGCCCTCCAGTTTTTTCGGACCCAAGGATTCCGCTATTCGTTGTCACCTGGCGAATACGACAAGAACGATCTGGAGGAATTTCTCTTTCATCGTCGAACAGGCTTTTGCGGACATTACGCTGCCAGTTTCGCTACTCTGATGCGGTTGGCTGGAATTCCGGCGCGCGTCGTGATGGGCTATCTGGGCGGCGAATACAATGACCTGGGCGGATTCTTTCTCGTGCGACAGGCGGACACTCATGCCTGGTGCGAAGTCTGGCTTCCAGAGAACGGATGGACGCGAATTGATCCAACCAGCGTGGTTGCACCCGGCCGAGCGAGTCTCGATCTCAGTTCCTTTTTAGCCGGCCGCGTCGCTTCCGGCGAAATAGCCACTGGCCGGAGCGCGTTCCTGACGCGGTTGGCGCGGTTGGCGCTCGTCAACCAGATTCGGTCCATCTGGGAAGCGCTTAACTATCAGTGGGACACTCGCGTCATGGGTTTCGACGCCGACGTCCAGGACGTGTTGCTGACTTCGCTGGGACTGACCAATAGCGGACCTTTCCCGCTCGTCATGCAGGTGCTGATTGTCATCGCTGCCCTGCTAATCGTTTATGCCGGCTGGATGCGACTGCGGACGCGCCCTCGCGCCGATCGGGTGCAAGCGTTGTATGAACGCTTTTGTCGGAAGCTTGCCCGCATCGGGGTGCAACGCGATCCATGGGAGGGCCCATCGGATTTCGCAAAACGAGCGGCCCAATCATTGCCTAACGCGTCCGAGCGTGTTCGTCAGATCACCGGAACCTACATCGCTTTGCGTTACGCGCCGGGATCTGACGTGACTGGCCTCCATAAATTCGCAAAGGAAGTGAATGCGTTTACCGCCCACAGGTAGCGACGGCGCGCTGCGCTCGAAAATCCGGGACACATCGCAGCGCGAGTCCCTACGCTTTGATTGTCTCCAGCACCTTCATCGCCGCGTGATGGCCGCTCCGTTCTGCCGCGCCACACCGGTCATCCGCAGCAGCGCGTGCTAATCAACAAAAGCACATGCGCGCGCACCAGGGGGAACATTAAAGATACTTTTCGGGGAGCGGGTGCTGCGCGCTTTCGTGCTGCCAGTAGATCGACACGATCCACCAGCGCTTTCGGTCATTGAAAAGCTGAAAACTGTTGATGCCGCGCATGAACGGTTCGGGGTCGTCTTCGTTGTGGCGCGACTCATAAATGCTCCAGACATGCGCAATCTGGCCAAATTGTTCGGTGCGCCGCGCGATCTCCTTTTCGTAGAATCCATTCTCCTTAAAGAACGGTTCGACCCGCGCGATGAAACCTTCCACGTCCAGCATTTCCGGTGCGAGCTTGGTGTCTGGCCTTCCGGTGGGGATTAAACGCGCGCCTGGATAATACAACGACCGCTCCCGCTCCCAATTCCGTTTCTCGCCAGCGGGTCCGGAGATCGAATCGTAAGCCGCTGTGATAATCGCGTCGATCGACGCAACATCGGCGGGATTAGCTTTTGAAGTTTCCATTTTAAGTATTTTCCTCGTCACTTTGTCACTCGCCTGCCGCGCCGAAGCCATGAATTCGCAAAGGAAAATTAATGCGTTTGGTGCGGGAAGGCATATTGAGAGCCTTTGATTTGCGAAGTTAGCTTGAAGTCGGCGCCGGCGTTTATGCTAACGAAAGCGGCGTCAAGCCGCCGCACTCCAAAGCGCGCTGGGCGCGCGAAAACATTCCTGGCAATTATTGGCTATCAGCTATCGACTATCAGCTCTCTTCAATTTCTCAAGCACTTTCATCGCTGCGTTATGGCCGGGAATCCCGCTGACGGCGCCGCCGCGTAACGCGCTCGATCCACAGAGGAACACATTTTCATATTCAGTCTCCACGCCCCAGGTGCCGACCTGCTCTCTGCGTTCGGCAAAAGGCCAGGTCAGCGTGTTTTGAAAAATGTTCCCACGATACATCCCCAGCGCATCCTCGATATCGACTGGGCTTTTGCTTTCGATGCAAGGCCGGCCATCGCGCGCCGCGGCGAGACAATCTTCAATCGGCTCTTCCAGCCACTGGTTTACGCTTCCGAGAAATCTTTTCTGCCGCGAGACGCCGCATGTTTTTGTTGTCTCTGGCGAACAAGCTCCACGGCGCATCGAGTCCGAACAACGTCATCGTGTGAAAGCCCTGCTCACGCAGGTCCGGCGCGAGAATGCTGTCGTCGGTCAGCGTGTGGCAATACACCTCGCACGGCGTCTTCTCCGGCAATCGGCCTTCAGAGGCTCGATCATAACTGGCATTCATTTGGTCGTAGCCTTCGTCGCTGTGGAAGGTCCCGCAAAACGCCTCCGTCGCCGGATATTTTTTCGCCTTCAGTCTGGGCAAACGACGCAGAAGCATGTTTATCTTGAACACAGAGCCTTCGTCGGTGCGATCCGGCTGAAAAAATCGGCCCGTAAATTTTGCCAGGACGTTCCGGCCAAAGTTCACCAATAAAAATCGCGCATCGACGGCGTCGGCCTTACCATCGACCCGAAATTCGACGCTGCGCGTTTTGCCGGCCACGTTCAGCCTGTGCACATCGACATTCGTTAGTAGTTCGGCGCCTGCTTTGCGCGCTGCACGTTCCAACTCGGACGATACCGCGCCCATCCCGCCGACCGGCACCTTCCATTCGCCTGTCTTGTTTCCGATGAGGTGATAAAGAAAACAGCGGTTCTGTACGAACGAAGGATCGTGCGGATATGTAAACACGCCAATCTTCGCATCGGTGAAGACAAGGCCGCGCAAGAGATCGTTTCGCAGATAACGCTCAATCGCGCTTCCGAGCGGTTCCTCAACTAAACTGCGCCACGCCTCGCGCGAAACTTCATCAACGTTAAACCGGCGCGCCATTTCCTGTTTCGGAATCAGCGGTTCAAGCATCGAGTCCCAAACCTGCTCAGCAAAAACGCGCGGCAAATTGTAAAACTTTTTCATCGCCTTGAATTCGGCGTCGCTTCCAGTCAGATCGACAACCGATTTTCGACTCACCTCCTCCTCGAGGTTGCTCAAAAGTAACGCGCCATGCTGACCGTGGTTTAGGTACGGCGTACACGAAGCAATCGCGCGCCTGCGCAGCTCGAGATTCAGCCCAAGGTCGCGAATGATTTTCTGAGGAAATAGACTGACCAGATAGGCATACCGCGAGAGCCGCGCGTCATAATCCGCGAATAACCTTTGCGAAGTGGTTGCTCCGCCAATGTAATCATTTTTTTCCAATAACAGCACACTCAATCCTGCGCGCCCGAGATAACTCGCCGCCACAAGCCCATTATGGCCAGCGCCCAGGATTACGACATCGTACTTGCTTTGCATGCTCTTGTTTTACCGCTGTTTTTGTTCGCTTGCCACGCCGAAGGTCGCCGCGGCGACCGAAGGCGGGTGCTCATGCTCGCCTGCCAAGCCGTAGCCTCGGCGTAGGCTGGTAACCGAAATCGTCCAGGAGTGAGCAAACGTTCAACTCCGAAAGTATTCGCGAGCAGGCGCTCACGCTCAACTCCGATAAATCGCGAGCAGGCGCGCAACGTCCAGCGCCCAATTGACGATGAGTCGCGCGCCGTGAACGTGCCGTGCGACAGGCGCTAAGCGAAAATACCGCTGAGGACCACGTAAAAACCGAAACGGTTCACGTGGCGAGCAGCGGACACTACAAGAAAACTCCGCCGAGCGGCTGGCTAAACCAGACCAAGGTGCTCGGCGGAGTCTCTCCTCTGCCTCAAATCAGACTGAATTCACATTACAAGCGACCGCATTATGTCATTCTGAGCAAAGCGAAGAATCTCTGATCTTTTCCGGATCGATCGCCGCCGCGCCTCGGCAACACACAAAGATGTTTCGCTTCGCTCAACATGACAGCACGATTATGAGACGGGAGGGTTCTAATCTTGGTGACGGCAAAATGAGTTGAGCGAAACTTGCTCTGACAATGATTCAGGATTTTCTCCTTCATCATCATCATCGTCATCATCCGCATCCCCATTATCGACATCGGCTCGCGGCTCGACTTCCGGCAGGTCGTTCTGCTGTAATCTCTCGTAACGCTCACGAACGTCGGCCGGCAGTTTATCGAGGTCTTCTTTCGATTCGACCGATCCGCTGAAAAGCAATTTGCCCTGCTGGTCTTTGACCGTAAGCAATTTCTTTCCATCCACATTTTCCAATTTCAACTCGCCCTTGTCATCGGAGAAAACGATTTGCGCGTTGCCCAGGTCGATCTTGGTAGCCCTGAGCGATCCGTTGTCTCTACTCAAAATGCGAATCTCTCGCGCAGCGCGATGGGCATCTTCCCGTGCGCGTTTCGCCGCCTCGTGAGCTTTCATTACTGCTCCACGGATGATGCCGCGAGTGTCGCCCAACTGCTCCTTCAACTGTTCCTTCAATTCCTGCATTTGCTCGCCGAAATCGCCCGTTTCGTCGAAATCCCAATGCCAATCGTGGTTTCCTCCGGGAATCGAGGAATGACGCTGCGGCACTTCTTTTTTAGCAAGCTTGACGGTGATCTTTTGCTCCTTCCCCTTGCGCAAGATTGTGAGTGTCACCTCTGTGCCGTCAGGGAAAGTCTGCAGGAGTTTTCGCAGTTGGCTGGGTTCGATCAGAATCTGGTCGTTCACCATTTTGAGGATGTCGTTCTGCTGAATCCCTGCTGATGCGGCAGGACTATTCGGCTCCACGTATTCGACGACCAGTCCGAGACCTTTAGCCAGGCCAAGCTGTTCACTAACTACATCCGGAACCTGTGATGTCTCCACACCGAGATATGTCACCGGGACCTTCGGCCCTTTCTCATGATGACCTGGCACTCCTGGTAGATGGGGCGGAGCAGGCGGCTCTGGCGGCGCGGGTGGTGTTTGAGTAAACGCTGAGATCGGCAACAAGCCGACAATCGCGATGATGAAGATGGATTTTGTTTTCATGGTTGGTTCTAGCTTAAGCATTGTAGGGCAAGCGCCTCGCTTGCCGTCGCGGGGCAGGCGGAGCGCCCGCCCTACAAACGTGTTCTGGCTAAGAAAATTAATGTTCATTGGCCTGAAACCGGAATGAGGACGACTTCCTCGCTGGGGTAAGAAACACGAAGTGACGCGCCAGTCGTCGGATTACGCCACTGCCACGTCTGATGCGTCTGATAGCGAAGCCGGCGCAGCGGTTGCTCTGAGCCTCGTGCAAACTGCAATCCTTCGTCGCGCGTGTTATAAACGACCTGTGTCGCGCCAGCAGGAATAAATCGATTGGAGGATGAGGATCCGCCACTCCCGCCACGGCGGGTAGGTGAAACCGGTCTTGTTTCGGGCGCAGGTGAAATTTGCGCGATTTTTTCGCCTCGATCCTGCCGGTGTTCCAGACTGATTGCCGCGAACAAAACCAAAACCGCCGCAGCCGCGAGGCCGAAGCCTAACGACAACCAAGGAGGGGCGGCCTCCAGACCGCCCCAGCGGCGGACTAGGGACCGCCGCTCCTTGGCAGGCGACGAGCGCCTGCCCTACAATTGTCGAGGGCTTCCTCGATGCGCTCAAACAAGATCGGCGACGGCTGCGCCGGTCGCAGCTTCTTGAGTTCATCCTCGAGCTCGAAGAAATCGTTCATTGCGGTTGCAGACTTTTCTTGAGGTTCGCTAGGGCATACCGATAGCGCGATGCAGCGGTATTCTGAGAGATCCCCAGCGCGCCGGCGATCTCGTTAAAGGTCAGCTCGTTCCAAATCTTCAAGACGAGCACCTCCCGTTGATCGTGCGGCAAAGAACCCACTGCCGCAGCCAGCGCCGATTGCGTTTCATCGTCCCATTCAAACTGTGGCTCCATGGATGGTTCGGCTTCGGCGAGAGCAGTCGCCTCGCGCCGGGCGCGGCGGCTGTCGCGACGAATAAAATCGAGAGCAATGGAGCGCACAGCGGCGTAAAGCAATGCGCGGTTCTGAATGTTGTGGTTGCGTCGCCAGAACTTGACGAACGCTTCCTGGACAATGTCTTCCGCGTCGGCCGCTGAGTGCACCCATTGGCGAGCGAATAGAAGCAATCCGGGCGCAACTTCAGAAAAGCAGTTCCTCCAATTTTCATGGCTGGCGACATTGTCCATGACCTTTTCACGGTCTTTATATTCAAGACGCTGCCAAGTGCGGATTTTGTCTAACTCAAAGCGGTTTTTCTGTAGCCGCATTCCCTGTGGGAAGCGCAACCTGTGATGCGGCACAAGCGCGTGCGTCGCGTAACCTTTCGGAATCGCACGCAGGATCAAGTCGCCCAGCCAATCCGGATGCGCGACCCCCTCGCGATAGGCGTTGAGGGATTCGACGGAAGAATTGACGCGCAGGTTGCTGTAAGAGCCGTCAGCGTTTTGCCAGCGCTCGTGCCAGTAAACCGCCGCTTTAATCCGCGGATACTGCGTGTGAAGTAGCTGGAGCCCCTGTTTGATCCACGCCGCTTTCCCTACTCCGCCGCCTTCGGCCGAATGCGGAAATTCGCCGGTTGCCCATTCAGCAATCATGATTGGCTTATGCGGATCGAGCCTGGACATTTCCTCATACGGCCACGTCACAAGTGACGGAATATCCGGATTCGGCTCGTCCTTGTATTGCTGTCCGTAAACGCTCAGGCCGAGCCAATCGACGTAGTCCGAGCCGGGATAGTACGCAGGCGCGCAGTTCCAGGTTTCATACGGATAAGGATAATTGTTGGTGTGAAACATCCACTTGATATTTGACGCGCCGCGCGCACGCACGCGATCCACTACGTAGCGATAAGCCGCCCGAAACGTTTCCGGGCCTTTCCAATTTTTCTTCTCCGGGTCCCATTGTGCGCCGCCGTAGTAAGCGCCCGACCATGGAAACCAGGTACCATTCATTTCGACGCCGAATACGACGATTAATGGGTGCCCAAACTCTCGAGCGGCGTCGGCCCACTTGTCGATGTATGCGTCCCATTTGCCTGCAAGAATCTCAGTTAGACTGAACTTGTCCGGCCCGTGATCTTCCTCGTACGGTTTGTCCCACGGCGACCAAAAGACCAGTGGCAACGAGCCGTGCCGCCAGATGACATTGAGATTGTCCACGGGAAAATTTTGTTCTCCCCAATAGCTCGACGAAGCGATGATCGCCTGGTGTTTGCCAACCATCTGCTCGAAGTTTTCGATTTCCTCGAGACTGACGTCATCCTCTCCTTCGCCAAAATCCATGAATGCGCCCGTGTAAACTCCGTGCTCGGGAATCACCACCTCGACGGGGCCATTTGGATCGACACGTGTCGCAGCGGACGTGTTGACGGCATCCGATTAGCGACACGCTCAGTCCAATCAGCGCAATCGCCGTCCTAAAAACTGCATCGATAGGCATTCGATTTCGTAAGGTTCTCTGCAAGGGACTGTTGTCCACGTGACGCTATATAAGCTCTCACATAATCGTCAGCCAAAAGCGGTGCGGCAGCACCGCACTCCAAAACGTGGCCGTGGTTGCACGCGCAGCTTTCGCGCTTGCGTTTGGAGTGCGGCGGTGCTCCGCCGCTTTCCATCACAACCGCAAACAGATATTCAGTCGGCGAAACGCCCCCGTCAGCAATTCTCCTTGACCGAAAACGCCCGAATATGAGAAGAGAAATTCCAGTTGAGACAAGAAGTGAACACAAAAGTTCTCGCGTTTTTGATCTTGTCTTTCGCGTCAGCTGCTTTCCCGGACGACTTCAAAACCGTTAATGGCAAAGAATACAAAGACGCCACCGTCACCCGCGTCGAGCCCGATGGCATCGTGATCAAGACTAAGTCAGGAATCTCAAAGCTTCCCTTCGCTGAACTGCCGAAAGACGTCCAAGAGCGCTTTCATTATGATCAGCAAAAGGCCAGCGAATTTTCTGCGGAGCAGGCTGCAAATTACACGGCATATCAAAAGCAGCAGGAAGAGGCCCAACGTGAACGAGAGGACGTGTCAGCAAAGCAGAAAACGCTTCTCGCCGAACAAGAAGCAGCTAAAAATCGCACTCAAGCTTTGCAAGCCCGCTACGGCGAGCTTCAGAAACAGGAAGACGACTTGCTTCTTCAGATCGGCGAGGCGAAGCAGCCCGGACCTGCATACTATGGTGGTAAGAACAACAGGACTTTGCTCCACCACCCAAACCCGCAAAAATCCCAGCTGCCACTTTTGCAGAGTCATCTAAGCGACGTTCGCCACGAAAAAAATCAAGTCTGGAAGCAATTGGAGAAAGAGCAGCGGTAGGAATAAAAAGCGACGCGAGTACGCCCGCACACGGCGGGCAGGCAGTGCGCACTCCCAAAGCTTCGCAAAACCGAACCGGCAACTTGAGTGATTTCGCACGAAGTGCTTTTGGAGTGCGATCCGTCCTCGCATCGCTTTCACTTTTATCGATCCACGTTTAGATACCCCGCCGTGAATAAATGGCGGTCCGGGAGTTTGCTCGAAAGAAATTGGGTGCGCAGAACCCTCGTCATCTCAGCCGCTCTCCAATCAACATTGGCACTGGCTGTCGAAAAACCATTGATAGTCTCTGCGATTGTCTCCGCAGATCATCCCGTAAACCAGTGCGTGCCAACACGAGCGCTAGGCGCGGGCGTTGACGGCCACGAGAAAGGCGAATGCGCTCGGATGTTTACGGACAAGAACATTGTGGAGATGCTCTCAGCCGGGTTGGGCCGCTGACATATCGTTTACGCACTGAGCTTGCCGGTGAAGTCTGGCATTGGAACCCGCGCGGCACGTGGAGCGATCCCGTTCATCAATGCGGATATTGGACGTCCGACGATTCTCTGGGCGAACCGATCAAGGTCTCCTACGGCTACCGTTTGCCACGACGCGGAAACACCATCGATCAGGCGAATGATGACGGCTATTCCCGAATCGCAGACGGCGATGACGAATCATTTTGGAAAAGCAATCCGTATCTCGATTCGCATTTCACCAGCGAACCTGAGGACACGCATCTGCAATGGGTGGTGATCGATCTCGGTACGCGCAAGCCGGTAAACGCCATTCGGATTCATTGGGGCGCGCCTTATGCCAAGCAATTCAAGGTGGAATACTGGCCGGGCGACGATCCAATGCATTTGCAGCCAGATGACGATGACGACTGGCAGCCGTTTGCGCACGGAAATATCAATGATGCCCACGGCGGTGAAGAACTCATTCGGCTCACCGAGCGCCCACGTTCGGTTCGATTCGTGCGGATTATGATGAGTCATGGCTCGCAAACCAGCGCGCAGCCCTCGAATGACATTCGCGATCGACTCGGGTTTGCGATTCGCGAGATCGAGCTCGGGAACATCGACCCGCCTTCGCGCGGCTCCGGCGCGGCAAGTAAGCATGGTCGTTTTCACGATCATATTCGTCATGCGCGCGATCGGCATCGGCAGACAATCATTTACGTGTCATCAACCGACCCGTGGCATCGCGCAGAGGACATCGACTTCAGCATCGAACAGCCGGGGCTCGATTTCATTCTGCAAGGTAAACTCAGCAACAACTTGCCTGTGCTCGTGCCGGTCGGCGTGTTGTATGACACACCCGAGAACGCCACCGCTGAGATCAATTATCTGCTGCGGCGCAATTACAATTTGGAAGGCGTTGAACTGGGCGAAGAACCCGATGGACAATGGTGTTCGCCAGAAGATTATGCGACGCTCTACAGTGGAGTTGCTCGTCGCATCGCCGCGCTGAATCCGCAGCTAAAACTCGGAGGACCGAGCCTGCAAAATTTCGAGGACCAATTGCTCACCTGGGCCGATGCGTCCGGCAATCGTTCGTGGATGAATCGGTTCCTGAAATTCATTCGAGGCGCGGGAGCGCGCTTCGATTTTTTCTCATTCGAGTTTTATCCGTTCGACAACATCTGCGCCGAGGCAGCGCCGCAGTTGTTGGAGGTTCCAAAACGTCTAAGCGCAATGCTGACCAGCTTGCGCGCTGATGGCGTGCCTTCTGACATTCCATGGCTGATAACTGAATACGGCTATTCGGTTTTTTCCGGACGCCACGAAGTCGATATCGAAGGCGCACTTTTCAATGCAGACACAGTTGGAGCATTCCTGACCTTAGGCGGTTCTAAGCCTTATCTGTACGGTTACGAGCCGAATTACCTCCAGGACGAACTGAAATGTTCCTGGGGCAATCTGATGATGCTTCAGTTGAATCCGAAGAGTGACCAAGTGAATCGCTTGTCCGCGTACTACGCCGCTCAGCTCATCACCAAGGAATGGATGCAAGCAACAAACGAGACACACGAGATATTTCCCGTAACGATCGAGAAGAAAGCGACGTTATCGCCTGTGGTCACATTGTACGCAGTCCGACGACCGGATAAACAGTGGGCCCTGCTTGCAATTAACAAACATCCCAACCGCGCGGCCCGGCTTAATGTGCAGTTTAAGATTCCCGGCGCAAAGGAGCCGGTGAGTTTTGTCGGTCAGGTTGAAGTAATCCAATTCTCACGAGCGCAATACGCCTGGCACGACGACGGCCCGAACGGCCATCCGATCCGGAGCCTCCCGCCCGCGCGCTTTACGCGGGAAGCTTCATCATCATACGATCTCCCGCCTTATTCGCTCACCGTCTTGCGCGGAAAAGTTGCAGATTGAAGGCTGGCATTTCATTTGCGAAACATTCCTGCAAACCACCCTTTTCTTTGGGACTTCAAAGCTTTCTGGAACTCCTCCTTCACAAAATTGGGGTCCCGCGCGTGAGCCATAGCCTCCATGAGACTGATGCGCTCAGCCAGAAGCAACTCGATAAGACTATCGTCCACGGTATGCATGCCGTCCTCAGATCCGATTTGAATCAGTCCCGGTATTTGTGAAAGTCGCCGGTCGCGAATACATGCCGCGATTCCCGAGTTAACCGTCATCAATTCCGTGGCCAAAATCAATCCTGCCATGGTCGCTTCGCGGCAGGAGATACTGGCATACCACTCCCAGCAGCGACCACGCAAGTTGGGCACCGACGAATTGCTGGCCCTCCTTAGGAAAGGCATCAAGGATGCGCCCAATGGCCGTTGGCGCATCGTTCGTGTGCATGGTTGCAATCACGAGGTGTCCTGTTTCCGCCGCCGTAATCGCAGTTTGGATCGTGTCCGTGTCCCGCATCTCTCCCACAAGAATGACGTCCGGATCTTGTCTCAACGCGTTCTTGAGCGCTGACGCGAAGCTGGTTGCGTCGGAACCAATTTCGCGCTGGTTCACCAGGCTTCGCCCCTGCGAATGAACAAATTCGATCGGGTCCTCAATACTGACGATGTTGACGGAACGCCGTCTGGCTATCGTCTGTGCCATGCTCGCCAGCGTTGTGCTCTTGCCTTGACTGCTCGCGCCAGTCACCAGTACCATGCCGGCTCTCTCGTCACACCAACGATCCACCACAGGAGAGTGTCCCAACGACTTAAGATCGCCGACCTCCGAAGCGACACGTCGGAAATTGGCCTCAATTGCACCTGACACATAGCACGCATTTCCGCGAAACCGCCCGACTCCATCGACCTGCAACGCGAAGTCAAGCTGCCACTCATTTTCCAGCTTCGCCCGTTGTCCCTCCTTCAAGCTCTCGACCACCAGTCTCCTTGTATCCTCCGCGGACAGCGCCTCTTCCGTCAGCGGCTTGATAGCACCAGCGACCCGCGTCATCGGCGGCGCCCCCGCAGTCAAATGAAGATCAGAAGCCCCCTGCTCCGCGGTAAGCACCAGCAAATCGATCAAGTCATGTTTCTTCATAACAATTCAAACTGTGCGGACGACTCCTCTACCCGATTCCCCTCATGGCGCGACGCAGCTCGGATTCATTGCTGACCGAAGCCATGGCGGTCGCTTCGGTGATGATCTTGGCTTGGAGAGCTTTGAGCGTCGATTGCAAAAATGAAACGGCGGCAGGATCCGATCCGCGGGCGATATACTGAGCAATGTTCTGCAACTCGCGTCTCGCAATCCAGTCGCGCATGGCGCCTGCATTTTCGACGTGTTCCACCAGCAAATGCAAACCTCCGTCAGCAGATTCAACCAGCTTCTGGCACAGGACGCCAGAGAGCTGGTTTGCCAGAAGGTTCGTACCATGCTTCGCGTCTTCGGCCGGAAAAAGATTCAAATAGCGCTCCATCGTGTCCCCAACATTCTCCGAATGCATGGTCGAAACAACAAGATGTCCTGTTTCCGAAGCCTGGAGGGCCGTCAACGCCGTTTCGTAATCCCGGATCTCACCAACAAAAATGACATCCGGCGCCTGACGAAGCGCGCTCCGCAACCCGGTGGCAAAAGTGCGGGTGTCACGCCCGACCTGTCGCTGCGTGAAATAAGAGCGATTGTTGGTGAACTGATACTCGACCGGATCCTCGATCGTCACGATATGTCGCACCTGGTTCTCGTTTATCCATTGAAGCAGGGACGCGATGGTGGTGGATTTCCCTGAGCCGGTTGGTCCCGTCAGAAGAATCAGGCCGTGCTCGCGAGCGCCCCATTGGTGCAGGAGCCACTCCGGCGCTCCCAGGGCTTTCAAGCTGGGGACGTTGGTCTTGATGCGGCGCATGACCGCACCGAGCCGGCCCATGGTGCGGTGCAGGCTCACGCGGTAACGCGTATGCGTGCGCGAGACGAAGCCGCTGTCGCGATCCATGTCGCCGTCGCCTTGCGCGTTCGCGCCGCAGGCCTGCCAGAAGGCGGTGATGTCCGCGAGCGACAGGGGTTCTTTGTCGAGCACAATGATTTGTTCATTGATCTTAAGCCGCGGTACCTCGTTCTCCTGAAGGAAGACGTCGCTCGCCTCCTGCTGCTCCGCGGCGTCGAGAATGCTGTCGATTTTCTGCTGCATGGTTCTCGCAACTTCTACTACGCGCGCGGATACGTGGCAAACGTTGCTGACTGATCTGGAAGCTGCGCAAGAGGTGTGATTGCTCGCGTGCTGCAGTGTCTTGTTAGGCCCATCATTGGTCTGGCCCGTTTTCGACCGTTTTTCCTAATTCCTGATTATGTTTATCGTTGGTCTCCCTGATGTGATCCACGCTCTTCCTGAGTTTTGTTCCATTGTATCCAACGAGATCTGCGGCCTGCAGAGGCTTTGTGCTTTCATGTAATTCACTTTTGCTTTCAGAATTGGGATTCGTGGAGGCATTTTTCTTCTGACATCCCGCTGAAAACAAGATCGTCGAAAAAATGACTGCGACTAATGTCAAGGGGGCCTTCGTTTCCATGGATCTAACGCCCCAAGCTCAGCGATGGCAGCCACGGGGCGCGACGATTACAACAGTGACATAGTGCCGCCGTTCGCTGCCGCGCATGGTTAGGCCGCGTCATTTTATTGCGACTAAAAGCCAGCCAGCACAGATTAGAGCGCCGATGAGCGCCAGAATAAGCTTTCCCTGCCAACCAAAGGCATCCGGTAAATAAATCCTTCGCATCTTCTGACCGAACATGAAGATGTCCATGCTCATAACGATGGTGAATAGAGCCATTCCGTAACACAGGTAAGCCAGCTTGAGACCCCCCACGGATGCAGTAGACGGATCCTTGTCGGCCATAAACTTTCCGAGAGCAAACGCCCCGCCGTTCACGGCGAACAAGAGCGTATATCGCCGGTGCTTCCCTTCTTCGTACGTCTTGAAGCTTTCTGGGACTTTCCTTTCATCGTTCATGTGAGTTTGCTGACGTAGTTGTGAATTAGGCCTAACGAGACACAAGATCAGCGACCGCGCCCGGGAGCGCGCGTCGCCACACACTAAACGAACTAACTACGCGAAGGTTACGCTTGGAGCGGGGCGCGGTTCGCTGCATCGCATGGTTAGACCTTCTTTCCCCCTTCTCGAACTTCTTTTTGTGTTCGGCAATATGCTTGTTCTCAAGGTGGTAAACGATATACGAAACGTTGCGACAGAGCGTAGAGAGAATTTCGCGCAAAAACTTCTTCGCGTCAGCGCCATGCTCACGTCTGATCGTAGTAAACTCCTCTCCGAGTGATCGGCCGATGAGCTCTACATCGGCTGTCGAAATCGTAGTGTCCATTTCATGGGCGCAGCGATTTCGAACGCGGTTTAATCCACGTAGGGCTTGGACGTTTGCATCCGACAGAACGTCAAATGCTGCTACAACGATAAGCTTCTGGTGATACGACAGCGATCCGTCGGTGATTAGCTTGTCGCCGCGAGGCAGTAGCAGACTCAACAGGCGTTCCAAGTAGTATTCAGTGAGCAAGTGGATACGCAGAACAGTCAAAGTCGAGTCTTGATCGGCGGGGCACAACCGAACGAACGTTCCCTTCTCGCGCTTAACCACCGCTGTTATTTCCGGATCGATGTCGTCGCTCATGGTCTAACTACAATTCGACGAAAGGTTGTTTCGCCTATTTCGGCTTCCTCTAAGGCGGGACTCCCGATTATACGAAAGCGCGGGTTCGTTTTTCGTAATTCGCGATTCGCGTTCCGTCATTGCTGTCACGCGCGCACGGGCACGCTGGCGGTGCGCTCGAGTTTGCCCCAGCTCACCCACGCGCCTTTGATCGCGCGCAGGATCGCTTTCCAGATGCAGTAACTGAGCATGGGGCGATAGATCAATCGCATCGGTAAAATGCGCCAGGCGCGCACGATTGGCTCGCGCTCGAGCAGGCAGGCAAGCGTGGCGAGGATCACGTCCATTGCCAGGAAAGTGATAATGAATGGCAGCACCGCGTTCCACGCGCCAAACGGCAGCGACGCAATCAGGAACAAATCCACCATTGGCGTAACAGCCACGAGGATGATTTGAAAAAACCAGACGCTCGGCAAACTGAACCAGCCAAGCGCGCGGTAGTTCCAGTTGAATACCATGTCGCGATGTTTCCACAGACATTGCAACGTGCCGTAAGCCCAGCGAGAACGTTGGCGCGCCAGTGTGCGCACGGTTTCAGGCGCTTCCGTCCACGCGATTGCGTCGGGGACGTAAACAATGCGCTGGCGATTTCGGTGCAATGAGAGAGTGAGGTCAGTGTCTTCGGCGAGAGTTTGCAGACTCAGCCCGCCCGCTTCATTGATCGCATCCTTTCGGATCGCGCTGATCGCGCCTGGCACAACGGTGATGCAGTTCCAGCGGTTGTAAGCGCGCCGGTCGAGATTGAAACCGCAGGTGTATTCCAGAGCCTGGCAGCGAGCGATGAACGTGCGCAGATTTCCGACCTTCGCATGACCTGAAACCGCGCCGATACGCGCATCGGCAAATGGCTCGAGCAAGACGTGGCAGCGTATCACGCTGACATTGCGTATCAGCGTCAATGAAAACAACGATGCCATTGCGCGCGGCGGCCAGACCCCGTTGCAGCGCGCGCGCTTTCCCATGATTTTCCTGCTGCAACAGGCGCACGCGCGGCTCAGTGCGATGCGACGCGCTCAACCTCCGCAGCAGTGTGATCCCGCGAACCATCATCCACGACGACAACTTCGATCTCGCCCTTGTAGTCTGTCGCGAAAAGCGTGCGCAAAGTCTCCGCGATCACTTTCTCTTCATTGTAAGCAGCCATCACCACACTGATCGGCTCGGCAAAATCTGTTTTTGGTCCCCGCCGAAAACGATAGGCAAGCCAAACGACAATCAGCATGCGAATAACCACCAGCGCCGTCGCCACGATCATGAATGCCCAGAGAAATTGCTCGATGCTGTGGTAAACACGAAATCCGGTGCTGCTCACCAGACGAGTGAGTGATTGTGCGTTGCCTTGGACGGGCGGCATCACCGCGTCGCGCGTCGTGCCCAGCAGCGTGCTCAAAGGCACGACGGTGTCGCCTCGCGTGTGCAGCCAATCCAAAATGCGGGGAAGCGCTTCCACCGTCTGCGAACGATCTCCGCCAGCATCGTGCAGCAAGATCACGCTGCCATCGTGTCTCTGTTGTTTCACGCGCTGCAGGATGATGTCCGCTCCGGGCTTCGCCCAATCCTGCGGATCGATATTCTCCAGGACCACGAGATAATTGAGGTCTTCCGCAATTTTCAGCGGGGTCAATTCGCTAAGTTGCGTCGGGCCGGTATCCGCCGCGTACGGCGGGCGGAACAATGTGGTGGCGCGACCTGTGATCGTTTCGAGCAAGAGCTGGGTTGCGTTCAGCTCAAGCCGGATGTGCTCCGGCCAGCAGAGCGCAAGGTTCGGATGATAATAAGTGTGGTTCCCGATCTCGTGTCCTTCGTTGACAATGCGACGAACAAGCCCTGGGTACCGCTCCGCGTTCACTCCCACGAGGAAAAACGCCGCTTTCACGTTCGCCGCTTTGAGAATATCCAGGATCTTTGGCGTCCATCGCGGATCAGGGCCGTCGTCAAAAGTGATTGCGACCTGATGTTCGCCGCCGGCGCCTTGATGATATAGCGTCGGGAATTGCGCGAACGTCACGTATTTCGCCGTGAGATAACCGTCGGCGTCCACAGCGAGCTTTCGCGTACCGTCTCGGCGATCTTCATCGACAGTTACGATCTCGCCGTCGCCGACGTCGGTTATGGTGTCGGTCGATTTTATCAGCTCGATAGCCTGTCGCGTCTGATTATCTAACTTGAAATCCCGCGGAACGCTCAACGCATCCCAGATTGCGCGATCTTCGCTACCGAGCCGGTAAAGCGCGAAGCCGCCCGCTTTTTGGTCGCGCACCTCGCGCAGTTGGTTGAGGAATGTCACGGCATCCAGAAACCAGACCGCGTGCTCCTTGTCTTCATCCTGAAAATAAAAATACGGGCTGTAACTCGGCCCGATCACTTCCGCGCTCGCGATTTCCGCATCATTGGCGCGGCTCATCGCTTCTGAAAAACTGATCGTCTCCGCTTTCTTCCCGCCGATCGTCCAGTCATATCCATAGCTGCCAATTGCAATGATCCATTGTTTGGCATCGGAATCTTGCAGCAGGACGCGTATCCAGCCTTCAAACCACGAGCGTGACGCCAGTGGTCCCGGCGGATCGGTGTCGGAGGTCTCGTCAAAAAGCATCGCCACGAAACGATCGACGTTGTCAGCGAGCACATCGAAATCGATGTAATCGAGCTCCTGCCCGGGTTGAACGCACAGCCACAGCTCCTTGTTATCGTCGTGCAAGGCGTCGGCGAACTTGTCGATAAACTTAGTGAGGTCCTTCTTGTAGGCCGGGTCGATTTGCTGCCAATCAATCACCACGCCTGCAGCTTTCGCGTTGCGTAAGACCGAAAGCACATTCTGAATGAACCCATCCTGCCGGCTCGGTGGCCCGTGTGCCAGATTCTCAATGGCTTCCGGCTGCCAAGTGTCGCCGACAAGGTTGGTCAGCAGCGGCATGAGGGCGATCCCTTTGGTCGCAACCAGTTTTAATAGCCGGGTGTCCCCATCGATTTGCAAGTCGCCCATGCCATTGGTCACGGTCATCCACTCCGGGCAAAGATGGGTGATCTGCGACGCGTGCTCCTGAAGTGACGCGTAGCTGTCAGGATCGCCATTGACGTAAAATGCAAGTCGCACTTCGTTGTTGGGCGGTTTCTTGTGAGGCCGCGGCGAAGTTGTTGGCGCTGGGGCGCCAAGGTTTCTTGCCGCTTGTCGGGCTGCGCTAAACTTTTGCCATAAGAGCGAAGCTGGAGATAACTGGCCAGCCGGATTTTTGTTTTGCAACGCTTTCAGTTGGCCCTTTAACTGCCGCAGGGAAAACGGCACGTTCATGTGCGGTGTGACAAAAAGGGTCTGAACAAACAGCACCGTCCCCAGAAAAACGAGCACGCCACCGATAAGCAGAATCAGGCGCAGGCGTGGCCAGCGTTTACCCGTGGGATCGGAAAAAACGAATGGCGTGACTTCTTCTGGAGGAAACTCAGGCATGCGGTGCTTATTATCGTCTAATCGCAAAAATAAGAAAATCCGATTCTGCCACTCTGCGCGTGGTCACACGGCTGTCGCTGTTTGTCATTCCGACCGAAGTGGAGGAACTCTCACAAATCAAATAGTCAGAGATGTCTCGACTTCGCTCGACATGACAGGTTTAACATAATTAAATGCATATCGAGCCAGATACACTGCCCACTGGACACGCTGGCATCGCTGCGCGTTTGAAAAAAGGTCCCACAATTCATTCCAGCGCATGGGTCGTCCCCGGCGCCACAGTGCTCGGCGACGTGGTTCTCGAAGAAGAATCGAGCGTGTGGTACGGCGCGGTGCTCCGCGGCGACATCAACCGCATCATCATCGGCCCGCGCTCAAATATTCAGGATAACGCTGTGGTTCACGTCGATACGAACTATCCGACAACCATGGGCGAGCTGGTCACCGTTGGCCACAACGCTGTCGTCCACGCGTGCAAGATCGACAACGAAGTGCTGGTTGGCATGGGTGCCATTATTCTCGACGATGTCGAGGTAGGCGCGCGCTGCATCATCGGCGCAAACGCGCTGGTTACGATCGGGATGAAAATTCCACCCGGCTCGCTCGTCCTCGGGTCGCCTGCGAAAATTCGCCGGCAACTCACCGCCGACGAACAAAAAGACATCGCCCGCTGGGCGTGGAGTTACGTCGAAACCGCGAAGCAGTTCCGCGACCTTTGCTAAAGCTGTAGCGGCGCTCTGTAAGCGCCGACGGCGATACAAAGCCGGGGCGCCGCACGTTCTTTCGGCGGTCACAGACCGTCGCTACAGCGCGCGCGCCAGCTCGCGTGCGTTCTCGCGCAATAGTTCCGCTGCGCGCCTCATGTTTTCTTCCTGACTCATTCCCGGGCGTGCATTCTCGTAAACCGCGTCGAAAATCTCGTGAACTTCTCGATCTTTGGATGCACGGCCGACAACCGCGAAAACGCGCTTGCCGAATTTCCGTGCCAGCCGTGCCACGCCGAGTGGCGTTTTTCCTTCAAGCGTCTGCCGATCCAAACTCCCCTCGCCCGTGATCACAAGATCGGCATTTTTGATCTTCGATTCGAGGTTCACCGCTTTGGCGACCACGTCGAAACCCGGTCGAACTTTCGCGCCGCAAAAACCCATCAGACCGAAGCCAAGTCCGCCTGCTGCGCCGGCACCGGGCTCATCGCGATAGTCAATTCCAAATTCTTTGGCAACAACGTCGGCGAGCCTGCTCAGCGCCCGTTCCAAAATGTCCATCTCCTTTTTGCTTGCTCCCTTCTGCGGCCCAAACACGTGGGTCGCGCCATTCCTGCCGAGCAACGGGTTCTTTACATCGACCGCGGCGATAATCTCCGGACGGGACGAGTGGAATACGCGGAGCGCATTGCCCTCACCTCTATCCTCTCCCTCAGGGAGAGGAGGACACGAAGCGCCAGGCGAGGGTGTAACGACGCGCGTCAGTTTTTCCAGCTCGGTAACCGCACCACTCAAGTTCTCCTCGCCTGCGAAGAATCGAAAACCCAGCGCTCGCGCCATGCCAAAGCCACCGTCGTTCGTTGCGCTGCCGCCAAGGCCAATAATGATTTCGTTCGCGCCGCGATTCGCCGCATCCAAAATCATTTCGCCGACGCCGAATGTGGTCGCGCGAACGGGATCGCGCTCGCTCTCGGAAACGCGACGCATTCCGGCGGCCTCGCTCATTTCCATTACAGCAACTTTTCCGGATTCAATCCAAGCGTAGCGCGCGTCGATCTCACGGCCGAGCGGATCGTGCGCTTCGCATTTTAACCAGGACCCGCCGCGTGCGTCGCAAATTGCTTCCGCAGTTCCCTCGCCGCCATCAGCCATTGGGACAATGTCGATTTTCGCATCCGGCAGCGAGTCGCGCAGTCCCTGCGCGATGTTTTCGGCGACTTCGCGTGCGTTGAGCGCGCCTTTAAATTTGTCCGGAGCGATCAGGATTCGCACACGTACAATTTCATCACGTGCACGGCATTTGTCATCCTGAGCGAAGCGAAGGATCTCGCATCCAGTGCTTGGGACACACGATTGACAAGAGGACCTTCTCGCAGCCTATGCGGGGTCCCTCGCTATGCTGGGGATGACAGCGCAGGCTCACTTAGAGGTTCGACGTTGGGCGTTGAGCGTTGGGCGTTTCTTTTATACCCTCAGCTTCCGCTCCAAGATCTCACCCGCTAATTGCGGGTTGGCCTTGCCCTTCGACAATTTGATCACCTGTCCTTTGAGGAAATTCAGCGACGCAACGTTGCCGGTTCTGAAATCTGCAACTGGTTTTGGATTTGCCTTAATCACTTCGTCGCAGAGCGCTTCGATCGCGCTCAAATCGCTTAATTGCTCGATGCCCTTTTCTTTCACAATCGCGGCTGCGCTTCTGCCGGTTGCAAACATATCTGCGAAAACTTCCTTGCCTTGCTTGCCGCTGATTTTTCCGTTGTCGATGAGATTGACCAATTCATCAAGCGCCTCCGGCGGGATCGGACAATCGCTGATGGTTTTACCAGCAGCGCTAAGGGCGTTCTGCAAGTCGTTCAGGATCCAGTTTGCGACATGTTTCGGTTTCTTTGCGCCTTTAGCAGCGCTCTCAAAATAGCTCGCCAGCTCCAGATCGTTCGCCAGCACGCCGGCATCGTAGGGACTGACTTGATATTGCTCGACGAAGCGGGCGCGTTTTGCTTTTGGCAACTCCGGAACGCGCCCGCGCACATCAGCCAGCAGGACGTCGGTTTTCACCGGCACCAGGTCGGGATCTGGAAAATACCGATAATCGTGTGCGAACTCCTTTGTTCGCATGAGAAAAGTTTCGCCAGCGGTATCGTCCCAGCCACGCGTCTCCTGCTCGAGTTGCTTGCCGCTCTTCAGCAAGTTCATCTGGCGCTGAATCTCGTAAGCGAGAGCACGCCTCACGCCGCTGATTGAATTCATGTTCTTGATCTCAATTTTTACTCCGAGTTCGGTTTGCTTTTCAGGCCGCACGGAAACGTTGCAATCGCAGCGGAGCTGTCCCTTCTCCATATCGACATCGCTCACCTCTCCGTAGATCAGGATTTGTTTCAGCGCCGTTAAAAACGCGAACGCTTCCTCAGGCGAATTGATTTCCGGTTGCGTCACGATCTCCATCAATGGCGTGCCGGCTCGATTGAAATCGATTCCGGTGCTGTTCTCGAAATGAAAACTTTTCGCCACGTCCTCTTCGAGATGGATCCGGACGAGATGCACTTCCTTGTCCGGCGTGACGATGCTTTTCTGCGCATCCTTTGGGTATGCCAGGTCATGCAATGGCACGCTTCCGTTCGTGCAAAGCGGCATGTCGTATTGCGAAATCTGGTAATTCTTCGGCATGTCCGGGTAGAAATAATTTTTGCGATCGAATTTGGAGATTGGCGCGATATCGCATCCCAGCATGAGCCCGGTTAGAACGGTCATGCGCAGCGCTTCCTGGTTCATCACCGGCAATGCGCCAGGCAGACCGAGGCAAACCGGGCAAGTATGCGAATTCGGCTCTGCTCCAAACTCAACCGGAGACGCGCAAAACATTTTCGAGCGCGTCTTGAGCTGAACGTGCACTTCCAAGCCGATGGTGGCGATGTAGTTCATGCTGTAAATTCTTAGAACTAACGTTCAACGTTGAAGGGTCAACAACGCTGAAGCGGCAACGCCTATGCTGTCATGTTGAGCGAAGCGAAACATCTCTGATTATCATTTCAGTGCTGCCGGATCGAAGTAATTAGAGATTCTTCGCTCCGCTCAGAATGACACGGCGTTGTCAACGATTCATACGGCTTCAACGCTTCAACGCTTATCGCCCGCTGTCGCAGCGCGTGATCGCAAAACACGAGCGCCGCCATCGCTTCCACAATGGGCACGGCTCGAGGAAGAACGCACGGATCATGGCGTCCGCGTGCCGTGAGTTTGCTCTGCCGCTTGGACGTCGTGACGGTTTTCTGCTGAAGCGCGATCGTCGCGGGTGGCTTAAATGCCACGCGAAAGTAAATGTCCTCGCCGTTGCTGATCCCACCTTGCACGCCTCCCGAATTATTTGTTCTTGTGCGTATTTTTCCTTTGCGCATTTGAAAGGGATCATTGTGCTGCGAACCGCGCATCCGCGTTGCTGCAAATCCGGAGCCGATCTCAAAGCCTTTGGTTGCCGGTATGCTCAGCATCGCCTTTGCAAGGTCAGCTTCCAGCTTGTCGAAAACAGGCTCGCCGAGCCCGGGCGCGATGCCACGCGCAACGCACTCGATCACGCCCCCGATGGAGTCGCCTTCATCGCGAACTTGCTCGATCAGCGATATCATTCTTATCGCTGCCGCAGCGTCGGGACAGCGGACGATATTTTTTTCAACGGCGTGCACCTTCACAGTGGCACGATCAATTTTCGCAACGACATCGTGAACTTGCGCCACGTAGGCGACGAGTTCGAAATCCGGATACAGTGCTGACAAAATCTTTTTTGCGACAGCGCCGGCTGCGACCCGGCCGATCGTCTCGCGCGCAGACGCGCGGCCGCCGCCCTGCCAGTTCCGAATTCCGTATTTAGCCTGGTAAGTGTAATCAGCGTGTGACGGTCGAAATTTGCCCGCGATCTCTCTATAATCTTCAGGCCGAGCGTCTTTGTTGCGCACCATCATCGTGAGGGGAGTGCCGAGCGTTTTCCCTTCGAAAACGCCGGAGAGAATCTCGCATCGGTCCTCCTCTTTCCGCTGTGTCGTGAGTTTGCTTTGACCCGGCCGCCGGCGATCCAGCTCTCGTTGAATATCCGCTTCGGAAATGTCGATCCGCGGCGGGCAACCGTCGATCACCACGCCGATGCCGCCGCCATGCGATTCACCAAAAGTGGTGACGCGGAAGAGCTGACCAAATGAGTTGCACATTTGAATCGGAAATTTAAACCAGACGCACCAGATTTGTAGGGCGTGTGTGTCAAACACTGGCGGCTGACACGGCCGCCCTACAATTCAAATCGCTTCGAGGGCAAACTTTCAGATCATCGATCAAATCGCGCACGTCTTCGATACCCACTGACAACCTGACGAGTGAATCGGTGACGCCTAGTTTTTTCGCGTTGTTCCTCGGGCACGGAAGCATGGGTCATGAGTGCAGGATGGTTGATCAGGCTTTCCACGCCGCCCAAGCTTTCTGCCAGCGCAAACAGCTCCGTGTTCTCGAGAAAACGCCGCGTTCCGGCAAGGTCCGTTTTCAAAACGATCGTGACCATGCCGCCGAAACCGCGCATCTGCTGACGAGCCAGATCATGCTGCGGATGCGATTTGAGGCCGGGATAATGGACTGATTTGACTCGCCCTGTTCCTCGAGCCAGCGCGCAATTTCCAGCGCGTTAGCGCAATGCCGCTCCATGCGAATCGCCAGCGTTTTCAAACTGCGTAAAACAAGAAAACTGTCGAACGCGCCGGCGATTGCGCCGACCGAATTTTGCAAAAATGCAATTTGATCAGCGAGTTCCTTGTTTTCGCCAACAACAACGACGCCGCCCACCAGATCGGAATGCCCGTTCAAATATTTCGTCGCGGAATGCACGACAATGTCGAAGCCGGTCTCGATTGGACGTTGGATCCACGGAGTGGCAAATGTGTTGTCGGACACAGAAATGATTTTTCGCTTGCGTGCGATTTTCGCGATCGCTTCCAGATCGATCAGCTTCAGCAGCGGATTGCTCGGCGTTTCGATCCAAACCATGCGCGTATTTGGTTTGATTGCGCGCTCGAGATCTTTTGCGTCGGTTAAATCGACATAGGTAAAATCAAGGTTCGCAGAGCGCCGCCGCACTCGGTCGAACAATCGAAAGGTGCCGCCGTAAAGATCGTCACTAGCGACGACATGCGAGCCGCTGTCGAGCAGCTCGAGCACTGTCGCCATTGCAGCCAGGCCGGATGCAAAGGCGAACCCGCGCGTCCCGCTTTCCAAATCGGCAATGCACTTTTCGTAGGCGAGCCGCGTGGGATTGATTGAGCGCGCATAATCGTAGCCTTTGTGTTTTCCCGGGCTTTCCTGCACGTATGTTGAAGTGGCGTAAATCGGCGTCATGATCGCGCCGGTCGTCGGATCCGGCTCCTGGCCGGCGTGAATGGCGCGCGTGGCAAAGCCCTGTTGCTTTTTTCATTGTGCGTGATCGGCTTACGATCGAAAAGCTCAATCGTTCCGTGTGCGCAGTACATCCGGGTTCACGATTTCGGCATGTGAAGCCGGAGATAAGAAAGCAAATCGGTGCGCGTAATCAGCCCCAGAAATGTGTCATCGTCCATCACAATAGCGACGCGTCCGCGGTCGAACACGTCCGAGCAAGTCTTTGATTTTGGCGCTTGGCGACAGCGTTTCGAGATCGATCCGTCATCGCCGTTTTGACCGGATCATTAAAATGCGACGGATCGCGATGCACTTTCACGAGTAGATCGGATTCGTCGATGATGCCGATGGCGCGCCCGTTTTTATCGACGACCGGAAGCTGCGAAACGTCCGAGCCGCGCATTCGCTTGAACGCTGTGAGCAGCGAATCGTCCGGCCCGACCGTGATCACCTCACCTGCTTCATATCGATGCGAGATCAAATCGCTCAGATCGCCGTGTGGCGGCCGGTGAATGAATCCCTGCTCGGCCATCCAGAAGTCGTTGTACATTTTCGAGAGATATTTATTCCCGGTGTCGGGAACGAAAGTGACCACACGTTTTGGTCTTGTTTGCTGCCGGCAATACCGCAGCGCACCAGCGACAAGCGTCCCTGTGGATGAGCCGCCGAAGATTCCTTCCTTATGCAAAAGGTCGCGCGCGGTCGCGAAACTTTCTGCGTCATCAATCTCAAACGCATCGGTGACTAGCGACATGTCTGCGATTTCTGGAATAAAATCTTCGCCGATACCTTCCACTGCCCAGCTGCCCGATTCGACCAGCTTTCCCGTCTTCACGTATTCGTACAAAATGGAGCCGGTTGGATCGGCCAGGATCATTTCGATTCCGCGACGTGGCTTCACACGATTGAAGAATCGCCCCAGACCGGTCAGCGTTCCGCCGGAACCGACTCCCACGATAACGGCATCGACATCGTGCCGCATTTGCTCCCAAATTTCCGGACCGGTCGTGCGCTCGTGCGCCAGGGGATTTGCCGGATTACCAAACTGATTTACGTAAAAGGCACCTGGAATTTCTTCGGCGAGTCGCGCGGCCACGTCCTGGTAATATTCCGGATGACCGCGAGTCACATCAGATCGCGTGATGCGCACTTCGGCGCCAAGCGCTTTCACGTGCGAGATCTTTTCCTGCGACATCTTATCGGGAATTACCAGCAACACGCGATAGCCTTTTGCACCGGCAACGAGCGCCAGACCCAGGCCGGTATTGCCTGCGGTGGCCTCTACGACTGTGCCACCGGGTTGCAATTTCTCCTCCTCCTCCGCCGCTTCGATCATCGAAAGCGCGATGCGGTCCTTGATCGAGCCGCCGGGATTTTGATTCTCAAGCTTGAGAAAAAGGTGACACGGGCCGGTGTCGAACTGCGTCACCTCCACCAGCGGCGTGTCACCAATGAGCGACAGAATTGCGGGCTGCTTATTTTGCGCAATCGACGGCGCTTCGGAAGTGTCACTCATGAAAAGCTACTCGATAGACGGTTCGCCCTTGTGCGACCACTCCGACTCACTGTCCGCGAGAAATTGTTGGAGCACAGGGAAGCGGACTTCGCCGTAGTTCAATGCGTAACGGAGCTCGCCGCCTTTGTAAATCCAAGTCGTCGGGATCCACGAGAGTGGCAAACCGGCAAATTGTTTGATCTTGTTTTCGCCGCGACGTGGGCCGGGATCTGCAAGGATTGTCACGTTTGGCTGATCAGCAATATTGAATTTTTTCAGCATCGCGCGTCCATCCTGACCATCATTCCAAATCGAAACGAAATAAAATTTCACCTTCGGATTTTCATTGACAATTTTGGTCCAGCCGCCGCTCTTGAGTTCAGCCTGGCAATTCGAGCACCACGGCGCCCAAAGATGCACGACGGTCAGATCGGGCGATTTGATCGCTTCGAGAACTTTTTGTTCAGCTGGAGATTCGGCGCGCAATGAAGCTGTCGCCAGCAAAAGCAATATTGCCAATCGCGTCATCCACATGTTGTACTCGAAGCATAAAGGGGAAACGCTAAACGCTCAACGCCGAACGCAGACGCGGAACGCTCAATGTTTGATCCGGTCATTCCGAGCGGAGCGAGGAACCTCACACTCGAAGTGGCGGTCACACTAGCTAAATTGCGTGATGCACAAACGCTTCGTGAGATCCGTCGCTTCGCCCAAGATGACACGCGGCGGTACCCGGCGCGGTGTCAGTTGACCTTCCTCACAAAAACGCCTACTATGGCGTCCCGCTTCCGCGATAGCAGCTACGCGGAAATCTTCGGCGGTCATAGACCGCCGCTACAGCGCCTGAAGGGGGCTAATTATTTATGATTCAAATGCAGGACGTGATGTCGAAGGCGATGCCTGACTTCCGTGAGGGAAGCATCGTCAAGGGACGGATTTTGGAAATTCGCCCGCGCGAAGTGCTGGTCGATGTGGGATACAAATCCGAGGGCGTCATCCCGTTGACTGAATTTGAAGAAGCCGATTCGCTGGAAGTCGGCGACGAGGTGGAGGTGCTCCTGGAGCGGCTGGAAAACGAAGAAGGCATGGTCGTTCTTTCGAAGGAGAAAGCCGCCTACCGCCAAAACTGGAACAAAATCGTCAGTGTTTTCCAAGGTGATGGCCTGATCAAGGGCAAGGTGAAATCGGTGGTCAAAGGCGGCCTGATGGTGAACATCGGCGTTGAGGCGTTTTTGCCCGCGTCTCAGATCGACGTCGTTCCGCCAAAAGATCTGCAGCAATTCGTCGGCAACACTTACGATTTCAAAATCGTCAAGCTCAATGACGATCGCAAAAATGTCGTGCTCAGCCGGCGCGAGGTGATCGAGCAGGAGCGCAGCGAAAAACGACAAAAATTCATGGAAGGCGTGAACGTAGGCGACCGCGTAACCGGCAACGTGAAAAACATCACCGACTTCGGCGCATTCATCGATCTCGACGGCATGGATGGTTTGCTCCACGTCACCGATATGACTTGGGGCCGGCTCGGACATCCCAGCGAGTTGTTAAAGGTCGGGCAGCAGTTGGAAGTCGTGGTGCTCGACATCAACAAAGAAAAAGAGCGCGTCTCGCTCGGCCTAAAACAGACCCAAAAAAATCCGTGGGACCAGATCGAGGAGCGTTTCCCGGCCGGTCAGCGCATCAAAGGCAAGATCACAAATCTTGTTCCTTACGGCGCATTTGTTGAGATCGAGGAGGGCGTGGAAGGCCTCATCCACGTTTCCGAGCTTTCGTGGACGAAACGGATCATGCGCCCGTCCGATATCCTCAGCGTCGGCCAGGAAGTGGAAGCCGTCGTGCTCGGCGTCAATAAAGAAGAACAGAAAATTTCATTGGGCCTGCGCCAGCTCGAACCGAATCCGTGGGATGAAATCGAGAAGAAGTTCACCATCGGTAGCAAGGTGAAAGGCAAGATTCGCAACATGACCGCCTACGGCGCGTTTGTGGAGCTGGAGGAAGGCATCGACGGCATGATTCACGTGTCCGATCTGAGCTGGACCCGCAAGATCAATCATCCCAGCGAAATGTTTAAGAAAGGCGACGAAATCGAGGCCGTCGTGATCGACATCGACAAAGTAAACCAACGGATCAGTCTCGGGATCAAACAGCTCACCGAAGATCCGTGGAAGACGATCGATGAAAAATACAAGATCGGCGATCTGGTGAAGGGCAAAGTGACGAAGCTCGCCAGCTTCGGCGCGTTCGTGCAACTGCAGGACGACATCGACGGGCTCGTGCACATCTCGCAATTGAGCGAAGATCACGTCGCGAAAGTGAAAGACGTCCTCAAAGTCGGTCAGGAAGTCGAAGCGCGCGTCATCAAAGTGGACAAAATCGAGCGCCGAATCGGGTTGTCGATCAAAGCTGCCAATTATTCTGAGGAGCAACTGCGCAAAGAAGTGGAGTCCTTCGACACGCTTCGGCCCGGCGAAGATATGGTCGGTCTGGAAAAAGCTTTCGCCGCCGCCGAGCAGGAAGAATACCGCCCGAGCGAATCCAAGCGCGCGGCGAAGGAGCCGGCGAAAGAGACCAAGCGCGAATCAAAGAAGAAATAGACTTTCGAGTTTCTTCTCGCCCGCAGGAACCAATCCGAGCAAAATCAAGCCGGAGTTCCATGCGAATCCGGTTTTATCAACCGAAGTACAGCTTACGGGTCATCATTTCGGCTGCATTGCTGTGCATCGTGGCTGGTTGCGGGAACTCCAGCATCGTCGGCAAATGGCGAATGTCGGGAGATTCAAACGCAACCGTTTGGGAATTTAAGTCAAACGGCGCTGTGCTTGTGGGGGACGTAAGCGGCAGGTACCGCGTTGGCACCCAGGACAGAATCAAAATTGAGACGCCATTCGCCACCACGGTTTATCAGATGAGAATTTCGGGCGACCACCTCGTCTTGCAAGATCTAGGCGGCTCGGAACTCGAATTCACGAGGATCCGCGAGGCGCAGCGCTGACGGTGGAACAAAGCAAACAGCAAGAGATTCCTCCAGCCTTCGCATAAAGCTACGGCCTGGCAGGCGACTTCGCTCGGAATGACAGAGGGCTAGAACTCGGCGCTGCCGGGCGTGCGAGCGAACGGGATGACATCCCGAATGTTTGGCACGCCGGTGATGAACATGAGCATTCGCTCGAAGCCGAGGCCGAACCCGGAGTGTGGCGTGGTCCCATAGCGCCGAAGATCGAGATACCATTTGTAATCGGCGGGATCCATTTTGTGCCGGCGCATGTTTCCCTCAAGCACTTCGAGCCGCTCTTCGCGCTGGCTGCCGCCGACGATTTCGCCGATACCGGGTACGAGCAAATCCATCGCGGTGACTGTTTTTCCATCATCGTTCACACGCATGTAGAAAGGTTTGATCTCCTTCGGGTAATTGAAAACGGTGACCGGGCATTTGAAATGTTTCTCCGTCAACCAGCGTTCGTGTTCCGACTGTAAATTTAATCCGTAGTCGATGGGGAACTCGAATTTTTCGCCGCTCTTTTTTAGCAGATCGACAGCGTCGCTGTAGGTAATGCGTTGAAACGGTCGATGGACGACAAAATCCAATCGTGCGAGCAATTCCTTGTCCACGAATTTTGAGAAAAGTTCCATCTCATCGGGGCAATGCTTTTTTGCATCTGCGATCAAATATTTCACGAACTCTTCCGCGAGATCCATGTTGCCGTTCAAATCACAAAACGCCATTTCCGGCTCAATCATCCAGAACTCACTCGCGTGGCGTGAGGTGTTGGAGTTCTCCGCCCGAAACGTCGGACCGAAGGTGTAAACTTTCGACAGCGCCAGCGCCAACGCTTCCGCTTCCAATTGACCACTCACGGTCAGGTAAGTCGGCCGAGCAAAAAAGTCTTTGGCATAGTTAATCTCCCCGCCCTCCGTTCGCGATTCGGCATCCGCTGGATCGAGAGTAGTAACACGAAACAATTCTCCCGCTCCCTCGCAATCGCTGCCGGTGATAATGGGCGTGTGGACATAAACGAAGCCGCGCTCCTGAAAAAACTGGTGCACAGCAAACGCAAGTCGGCTGCGCACGCGAAAAATGCTGCTGAAGAGATTTGAGCGAGGCCGGAGATGGGCGATTTCGCGGAGAAACTCCGGCGTATGTCCTTTTTTCTGGAGCGGATAGGAATCGTCGGCCATTCCCACGATGTCGATGTTGTCCGCGACTAGTTCCCATTTTTGTCCCTTGCCCTGCGAGGCGACCAGCGCACCAGTCACTGTAATGGATGCGCCGGTTCCGAGCCCTTGCACCGCGGCGTAATTCGGCAACGAATTTTTCGCTATGATCTGAAGATTGCGTAGCGATGAGCCATCATTCAGCTCGATAAACGAAAAATCTTTCGAGTCGCGCCGAGTCCGCACCCACCCTTGGACCTGAATCGCGGAGATCGGGACAGCGCTTTGCAAAGCGTCTTTAATCGAGGTTTGAGAATGAGGTTTATCCATACATTAAAACCAACGCTCAACGTTCAACGCTCAACACCCAACGTTCAACTGTAGCCGTTCGCGCGCTACCGCGCCGCTCAAGAGGTCGGCGGCTACAAAAACTAACTCAGTGGCAGCCAGTTGCCCGGTTGCGGTGATGGTCTCGTGCCGTTGAGCGTGAGGTAGGTGTATTCCTGGAGGAGCCGCTCATAGTCGTCGAGGAGTCTCATCGCATCGTTTGGCTTAAGCCGATCGGTTTTGATGGCGGCATCGACCTGGGCTTTTAGCAGCCGCATTAATTCGACTTTGTCCCACTGCGTCATGGCGAGCACTTCGCCGATGGTGCTGCCCTCAATCACTTCCTCGATGTACCAGCCGGATTCTTCATCGGGATCCAGAAAGACATGCACCTCGGTGACGCGACCGAACAAATTGTGGAGGTCGCCCATGATATCCTGATAAGCGCCCGACCATGAACACGCCGATGTAATACATCTCGCCGGGCGGGATGCGATGGAGCGGCAACGTTTCCTTCACGTCCTGGAGGTCGATGAACTTGGAGACTTTGCCGTCGGAGTCGCAGGTGATGTCCACTATGGTGCCGTGTCGGTCTGGCGGCGTAGTGAGCCGATGGATCGGCATGATCGGGAAAAGTTGCCCGAGCGCCCAGTGATCGAGCAGTGATTGGAACACAGAGAAGTTGCAAATGTATTGATCGGCCAGGGTGACTTCGAGATCCTTCACTTCGTCGGGCACATAACGCAGGCCGCGATGCATGTTGACGATTTGATGCGCGACCTGCCAGTAAACGGTGTCGATCTTCGCTTTGGATTCGAGATCCAGCAGACCGAGATCGAACGTTTGCTGCGCTTCCTCCTTTATCTGTTGAATGTCGTGCAAACTCTCGAGGCGATTTCCGCGCCTTAAGCGCTGTTTTACCTCGAGGATGTCGCCCACCAGTTTGTGATCTTTCTCGCCGGCTTCGACCTTGAGTTTCGGCGCCGTTTTCTCGATGGCGCTGAATGCTTCCAAGACGAGTACGGAATGATGCGCAACAATGGCGCGCCCGCTTTCACTCACAATGATGGGATGCGCGACACCTTCGGAGTCGCACACGTCCATGATGTTCCAGACGACGTCATTGGCGTATTCCTGGAGAGAATAATTGGTCGAGCTATCGAAATCACTGCGCGATCCATCGTAATCCACGCCGAGACCGCCACCGACATCGAGATACCCGAGTTGGTGCCCGAGTTTGCAAAGCTTTGCGTAATAGCGTGCCCCTTCGCGCACCGCTCGCTTGATCGTTGAGATGTCAGGCACCTGCGATCCGACATGGAAATGAAGGAGCTTGAGGCATTGCGTCAGCCCGGCCTCCTTCAACATCTGACTCGCAGCAACCAGATTGGTGGTGTCGAGACCGAATTTGGCGTTCTCGCCGCCGCTGGGCGACCACTTGCCTGAGCCTTTGCTATACAATCGAGCACGAATACCAATGTAGGGTTCGAGGCCGACCTCTTTTGATGCGCGAATGATCTGCTCCAACTCTTCCAGCTTTTCAGCGACGATAATGACCGATTTGCCAAGTTTGCGGCCAAGCAGCGCGATGCGAATGAAAGCAGGATCTTTATAGCCGTTGCAGATGATCAAACTCTCAGGGTCTTTCTGCATGGCAAGCGCGGCAACCAGCTCCGGTTTGCTGCCTGCCTCGAGCCCAAAATGAAATTGTTCGCCCGCATCGACGATTTCCTCGATCACCTCGCGCAGCTGGTTGACTTTGATGGGAAAAACGCCGCGATACTCATTGCGATAACCGAACTCAGAGATCGCGCTTTGAAACGCGCGATTGATTGATTCGACGCGGTGCCGGAGCAAATCCTGAAATCGAATCAGCAATGGAAAACTGAGGTTCCGCGCGCGCGCTTCATTGACCACTGCCAGGATGTCGATGGAGCCGCCATTTTCCTGCAAGGGCCTCGCCTCGACGTTGCCGGAGTTATTGACGGCAAAATAACCCTCGCTCCATCCATCCACGTTGTATGTGGCGATAGCGGACTCAAGGTCCCACTCAGTTTTCATTTCGATTTGTCACACGGCCGCAAACGGCAGAACGCATATTCAATCAGCGCGTCGAACATTCAAGCCTACGGAGCGAAAATCTTCATGCACTCAGATGCCCCATGTGGCCTATGCGACCAATGAGACGCATGAAGCGCACCGCTTGTTTTTCGTTTTCACGCGGGTACCGTTTGGCTGATGAACAAAACGGTGATCGAGGTGCAGGTGCGGGCGGTTTTGCCGACAAGTGGCGGGTGTGCCGTGTTTATTGGCAATAACGAGAAAGTGTTCATCATCTATGTTGATCAAACAGTTGGCAGCGCGATCACCATGTTCATGCGTCAGATCACCAAGGAGCGCCCACTCACCCACGATCTGATGGCGCATTTGATGACGGCTCTCGGCGCAAAAGTTGATCGAGTCATTATCAATGATCTGAAAAATGCCACCTACTACGCGCGGGTGATCATCCGGGTCCAAAACGAATTGCAGCAGAAAAAAATCATCGAGCTCGATGGACGACCGAGCGATTGCATTGCCATGGCAACTCAGCAGAAGGCGCCTATCTATGTAAGTCAGGATGTTTGGGATGAAGTGGACGATATGAGCGACGTCTTGCGCAAGATGGAGGAAGAGGGACTGAGGCCGGACCCGGAAACGGAAGAGTGATCTTGTAGCGGCGGTCTGTGACCGCCGAAATTCGTAAAGGTTCCGGCGCTCATAGAGCGCCGCTACAGCTCAACCCAATAAATCACCGTAGCGTTTGTCCGCCAATTCGAGGCAACGCTCCAGAATTTCCGACGCAGTATTGAGTTTGAACGTTTCCTCCACCAGCTGGCGACATTCTGGAATGGCCAGACTCTGCACGGCGCGCTTTACTCTCGGGACGAGTATCGCAGCAGTGCTGAGCTCGTCCATGCCGAGACCCAGCAACAGCGGGACGAGCGCGATATCTGCCGCCATTTCTCCGCACACGCCCACCCAGATATTATTGGCGTGGCCCGCATCAGCGATCATTTTAAGCAAACGCATTACTGCCGGATGGGTCGGCTCGTAAAGATGCGCGATCTTCTCGTTCATGCGATCGACCGCAAGCGCATACTGAATCAGATCGTTTGTTCCAATACTGAAAAAATCGACCTCCGGTGCAAGCACGCTTGCACAGATGGCAGCGCTCGGGATTTCGACCATCGCGCCGACCTCGACTTTTTCGGCCGCATCGATTTTGGCGCTGCGTAATTCTTCTTTGCACTCGCCGAGAATTGCGATCGCACGGCGCAATTCATCCAGCCCGGAGATCATGGGAAACATAATTTTTATGTTTCCCACGGCGCTGGCACGCAAAATCGCGCGCAGCTGCGTCTTGAAGATTTCGACATTCTCGAGACAGAAACGGATCGCACGCCAGCCCAGAAACGGGTTCATCTCATCGGCGATATCTACTGTCCCGGGAGCCAATTTATCGCCACCGAGGTCAAATGTTCGGATAATCAACGGATTGGGCCGGACACGCTCGGCAACTCTCCGGTAAATTTCATATTGTTCGTCCTCCGTCGGCAGAGTAGTTCGGTTCAAATAGAGGAACTCGGTGCGATAAAGTCCGATGCCCTCGGCACCATTTGCCGCCACGGCCTCGACCTCTTCCGGAAGTTCGATGTTTGCCGAAAGCACAATGTGACGGCCATCGCGCGTGGTTGAGGTTGTCTCGCGCAGTTCCTTTCAGTTTCGCCGTGACTTTGGCTCTTCGTGATTCGATCTCTGCGTACTGCGCAAGTGTTTCCGGCGTCGGATCGACGATCAGATGGCCGTCATTCCCATCAAGGAGAACGCGCTGGCCGGTCTCCAGTTTTGCTGTGATATCGTGCAAGCCGACTACGGCCGGGATGTTGAGGGAACGCGCTAAGATCGCCGCATGCGAAGTGCGACTGCCGAGATCCGTCGCAATTCCGAGCACTTTCGCCCGGTTCATGCTTGCGGTATCCGAAGGAGTGAGATTATGCGCAACCAAAATGTGCGGCTCGGTCAAGGCAAGAAATGTCTTCGGAGCCTTCCCTTGGAGGTTACGAATTACCCGTTTTGTTACGTCCTGAATATCCAGCGCGCGCTCTCGCAAATACGGATCATCGATCTTATTCAGGGTCTCGGCGTAACGCGTGGCGACTTCCTGAAAAATCCATTCCACATTGCATAGATCGGTCTCCAGCTTGCGGAGCACTTCGTCGATTAAAGTGCGGTCCTCGACTACGAGCAGATGAGCATCGAAAATCGCAGCGTCTTTTGCCCCGATCGATTCCGCAATGCGTTGCTGCATCTCCAGAATCTGCATGCGCGTTTGGATAAGGGCCGTTTCGAAGCGACTGATTTCATCCGCCACTTGGGAAGGGGCGATGCGATAATGCACAACTTCATCCAGCTCATCGCGGACGACATGGACCTGGCCGCGGGCAATTCCGGGCGAGACGCCAGCTCCTTCAAACCGAGTTTCTTTTAGCTCGTTGTCGCCGCTCATCCACTTGGGAGACTAAGGCAGATGTCAAACATTGCGAGCACACGCTGTCGCCATCTGTCCCATAAGTCGCTTGTGTCCCATGGAACATATGGATGATCAATCTTCGTTAAAGCGCGCGTTAATCAGTTCTTCGAGCTCCTCCATTGCTTTTTCCGCGTCTGGTCCTTCGCAACGAATACGCAGCTTTGAGCCCTGCCCGGCTGCCAGCATCATCAGGCCCATGATACTTTTGCCGTTTACTTCCTCGCCTTCCTTCGAAACCCAAATTTCTGAGCGGTGACGGCTCGCGATGCGCACAAACATGGCGGCCGGCCTGGCATGTAGTCCGAGCCGATTCACAATCGTAATTTCTTTCTCGAGCTTCTGTACGGCTGCCGCGCGGGTCGCTCTTCGAGACAACAAGGCCATTATGTCGCTCCTTTCTGCTCCATCACTCGGAGTAGCTTCGCGTTAAAATCAACGGCAGCGCTTTGACCCAATCCTTTCAATTTTTCGTCCATCGCCGCGACCTCGATCAAGCGCGCCATGTCACGGCCGGGCCTGACCGGAATAGTCACATGTGGGACTTTGAGTCCGAGGATTTCGTAAAATTCGCGGTCGAGCCCGATCCGATCGACCTCTTCTACCTCGTGCCAGTCTTTCAGAGTGACAACGAGATCGAGGCGCTTTTCGACTCGAATACTGCCGATGCCGAAAACTTTCGCCACATCGATAATCCCGATTCCGCGCACCTCCATGTGGTTGCGGGTGAGTTCAGGGGCCGTCGCCATGAGCTCGCGTCCCTCGATCATCGTAATCCGCGTCACGTCATCAGCCACTAAACTATAACCGCGCTCGATCAAGCCCAGCACGCATTCGCTTTTCCCAATGCCGCTCGCTCCACGAATCAAAACGCCGATGCCCAAGACGTCCACCATGCTGCCGAATTCGGTCACCGTCGGCGAAAAATCCATCTCCAAAGCGATCGTTGCGGCGTTGATGAACTTCATTGTGATCATCGGGGTGCGAAACACCGCGATTTTTGCCGCTGCGGTCACAGCCACCAGCTCCGGCGCAAGATGAAATCCGCGTGATACCACCAGGCACGGAATCTTGTGTTCGCACATCTTTCGAAATCGCCGGACGCGCAGCGCCGAAGACAAGCTCTTGAGGTAAGAATGTTCCGCCGCGCCCAATACCTGCACTCGTTTCTCGGCGAAATAGGTATAGAAACCTGAAAGCGCGAGGCCGGGGCGGTTGATGGTTGGCTCGCGAATTTTCCGATGGAATCCCACACGCGGGCCTTCCAATTTCATCTGCAGTTTTTCAGCGTGAGAATTGTAAAAGCTCTCAACCGTGACAACCGGGACGCTTTTCTGCTGATTGCTTGTGGATGTGATTGTTTGAGTCCCGCGTCGTTCTGCCATCAGACGTAACTTCTAGCGTGAATACCGCGCAATTTCCAATCTGCATCGCCAGTCGCTCCGTATTTTGTCATGTCGAGCGAAGTCGAGAAATCCCGTTGCGCAACTCAGGATAATGCCACGGGATTCCTCGACTTCGCTCGGAATGACGGCGCTGAGGCGGCCCTCACATTTTGAAGCGTTCGCCGAGGTACAGCTGACGGCTGATGGGATCGTTAATCAGGAAATCCTTTGTGCCTTCGCTCTCCACCCGGCCGTCGAAAATCAGATAGGCGCGGTCCACGATTGAGAGAGTCTCGCGCACATTGTGGTCGGTGATCATGATGGCGAGCCCTGACTTTGCGCAGATTCACGATAATCTGTTGAACATCATACACGGCAATGGGATCAACCCCGCTGAATGGCTCGTCGAGCATCAATAGTTTCGGTTGCGTGACCAGCGAACGCGCGATGGTTAAACGTCTTTTCTCGCCGCCGCTCAAGGTGAGCGCGATATTTTTCGCGATCCGCTCGATGCCAAACTGGTGCAACAGTTGATCGCAACGATTCCGCCGCTCCGCCTTGCTGAGCGGAAGTGTTTCCAAAATCGCAAGGATGTTTTGTTCCACTGTCATCTTCCGAAAGATCGATTCCTCCTGCGGTAGATAACCCATTCCGAGCCGGGCCCGTTTGTACATTGGATAATCTGGTCACATCGGTGTTTGAAAAAATCACGCGACCGCTGTTGGGCCTGACCAGACCAACGATCATGTAAAAACTGGTGGTCTTGCCGGCGCCGTTCGGCCCGAGCAGTCCCACGATCTCGCTCGGCGCGAACATGCATGTTGATGCCGTTCACGACTGCTCGACCGCCATAAATCTTGACCAGTTCCTCCGTCGTCAGAACAGTTTCCGCTTTCGTTGTCACGAGCGAAGCAACCTTGGCAGTCGAAACCGGCGCAGTTTGGCTGATCATGGTTTTGGCAAAGACGGAGCTGGCGAGATCTGCGAAGCCGGTGAAGTCTGAGAAGGAGTTGCTCCGCCCTTCTTTTCCTCATTCGGCTGTTGACGAATCTCCGTCCGGCTTGGTCCGTGAGTAGTCAATTGGCTGTTTTGATTAATGACCATAACTGTATCAGGGCTGGTCGCGACGTGCATGTTTAATCCCTCTTGCACGCGCGGTGTTCCTCTCAATTCAACATCGCCAGTTGCCGCCGTATAAGTGGCTTTGTCTGCCCGGCCAACGGCACGCGTTGGCGGTCCGCCGTTCGGATCAGGCCGGTCGCGCACCAGACCGACGTTTCCTTCGGCAATGGCTTTCTCCAAGCCTCTGATTTTGTCCTTTCGTAATGAACACTGTCAATTTGTCAGATTGAAGATTGAAACGCGGATCGGTTACCTTCACCCGGCCGCTAAAGATGCCCATGTTTTTTGTCGAATCAAAAAAAGCCTCATCTGCGTAGATTTCTGTTGTGGTCGGTGCGTTCGACTGCAAGCCGGTAGCGGTCTGGCCAAATAATTTCGCGGCAGCCGAGGTATTTTCTTTTTTAGTCGCGGTTTTCTTCGGCTTTTTCTCAGGCGCAGCGCGCGAAGCTTCCGGGGACTCCGTCGCAGTCTGCCCGTCCATGTACGGCCCCGCCGAGCAGGCGATAAACAGGATCAACACCGCCAGTTTTTTCATTCGTTGCTGTTCGGTGTGGCAGTCAGATGCGACTGGTCAGTGATCACCATTTTCACATTGCCGATCAATCGCCCGGTTCTTGTATTGGTATCGAAACTGCACTGAATCGCCAGCGATGTTGAAATCCGCGCGCTGGATCGTCGTGCGTTCCTGCGAACTGAGGACCCGGGTTGTTAAATCAAGCACCGAGGTGCGCATGTCGATTCGCAGATCGGGCTGATTCTCAGGGGTGTAGGTCGTAATTTTAAGCTGTTGAAATCCGACGTGTTCCTGATCAATCCGGTGCGCCGTGCCCGCTTCAAATTTTCCCCGCAGATGGCCTTCGCCATCGAAGTCCGGCAACACAAGCCCTTTGGCTTCATGGCCGATCGGCAGCGGGATGTTCGTTAAACTTTGTTCGCCGGGTGATGCACTCGGCGTCGCTGTCGTGCGTGCTTTTTTCTGTGGCCCTTCGCCTGACCGAGCATCTGAGGGGCCAATATCAAAACGCACAACACGACTGATAAGGACCAAACGAGCCAGCTCCAATATCCGGAGCGACCGCTACGAAACGGCAGCATGGATAGCCTTTAACATGCGCAGGTGCTTCGGCAAATCCTTTAGCGGAATCTGATTCGGCCCATCCGACAACGCGCGCGCCGGATTTTCGTGCACTTCCATAAAGATTCCGTCGCAGCCCGCGGCCATCGCGGCCCGGGCCAGTACCGGAGCCAGCACGCCGTCACCTGACGTCGAGTCCCCTGCTCCGCCTGGCCGCTGCACCGAATGTGTCGCATCAAAGATCACGCGATAGCCGGCTTCGCGCATCCAATAGAGCGAACGCATGTCGGCGACGAGATTGTTGTAGCCAAAGGTGGTGCCGCGCTCGGTGAAACAGAATTGTGAGTTGCCGAACGCGATCAGTTTTTCGGCAATGTTTCGCACGTCCCATGGCGCAAGGAATTGACCTTTTTTCACATTGATCGCCCGACCGGTTTCCGCCGCGGCGCGAAGCAGATCCGTTTGCCGGCAGAGAAATGCCGGGATTTGCAGCATATCGATCTTTTCGCCGGCGATCTCCGCTTCCTTCGGGGAATGAACATCCGTCGTCACTGGGATTTTCAAGTCGCGCCCGATCGCGGAAAGAATCTCGCAGCCTTCGCGCACGCCGATTCCGCGAAACGAACGCACCGAAGTTCGGTTCGCCTTGTCGTATGAGGCCTTGAAAATGAAATCGACTTCTTCGGCGGAGCAGATTTCAGCGATCTTCTTCGCCATGCGCCACACAAACTTCTCCGACTCAATCACGCATGGCCCGAGAATGAACGCCGGGCGTTTGCTCCCGATACGACGTTGCCAACGCGCAATGGCTTTGTTTTCACCTCGTAATTACTCACGGTCATCTCGACCCGCTATTGTGGCCTGCCAATCATCTTAGGAGCCGCATTTCAAGCACTGGAGAACCCGCAATCGCGCGCAACATTACTCAAATTACCGAGCGTGACCTCCCATGGCGTCCTCGCTCCCTCGGAATGACGCGTTTTTTATTCACAGGCCGCTCGCCCTCGCCTCACAAGGTCGACAACGGCAAATGGCGCATAGAGCACGAGAAAAAGAGCAGTGCGACTCCGTGCATTTGCAGAAGATAAAGCGGTCGCGAATCGGAGAGAAAACTCAAGATGGAGAACGCTTCCGGTTTGTGCAGCAAAAAGCCGTAGTTAACGCCAGTCAGTTCGTCCGCAATAAGGGTAACCACAAAATAAAACTCCGACCACAGCCACACGCGCACGATCGACATGGGATATGGCCGATATCGCCGGGTCAACATCAGGAAGACCACGCCGACGATGATGCCGCAATGCGAGGTGAAAAAACTGATGAACCGCCAATCTGGAAAGCCAAAGCGCAGGTTTGGCGTGAGGACGGCTTGCAACGTGCCGCCAATCCCCCAGAAGTACGCCACTTCGAACCAGCGCTGGTTTCCCGTCCACATCGCCACGATCACAACGACCATGCCCCAGTCGCACATTTGCATCGGCAACATCTGCCGCCAATCCACAACACCGCGGCTTCGGATGAAGATCAGATAGGTCAGATAGTTCAAAATCAGTACCACCGAGAGCCCAGCGATGATAATCCTCTCGATCCGCTGCGATTTTGATGCGCCGCGCGATCGCCGCAAGCGCAAACGGCAACACGATGGTAAGAAAAATGACCGTGAGATGCGGCAAGCCGTACGGTTGAAATTGAGGCGCCTCGTTCATGCAAGAAAGACAAATTCCAAAATCCAAGCTCCAACATCCAGAGAAATCCAAAGCTCCAATCGATCAACAAGTTGCCCCAATCTGGAGCTTGGTGATTGGAATTTCTCTGGAACTTGGGTATTGGAACTTGGAGCTTCCCTTAGCGGATCACCCAGAGATTGCACGGAATAACATCGGTAATCCAGGCGATGTTGCTGGGAAGCGGCAGATTGGCTTCGCCTTTCTTCTGCAGCGGCACCACCAGCAAATCCGCGTTTCACCGATTGAACAAAATCCGAGGCAACCAACCCGGTATTGCCGCGGACACACCGAACCTCAATCGGTACTTCCGTTGCGCCGGCCGATAGAACGAATTGTTCCAGCGCCTCTTCCTCCTCGTCGTGCGCGCTGGAGTCTTTGCCTTTGCTGCCACTTGAGCCTATCGCCGCGCGCGCTTCATCAAACGTGGTAATGATGCGGATAACATAAAGCCGTTCACACGATTCCGCCGCAGCCAGCGGCAGCGTTTTCTTCAAAGCCTGCAGTCCGTGATCCGAACAATCAGCAATGAAAACGATCCGGCTCAGCGGTTTGGGGTCCGCCATTGGTTTGGTAAAAAGCATTACGGAGCAGGGCGCTTCTCGGCACAAGGCGGCGCGCGACATTGCCCAGAAACGGATGCAACACGACTTCCTTCTCCAGCGCGCCAGCGACGATTATGTCGATCTTCTCACGAGCGAGCATGCGCAAAATAGCATCAGCCGGATCTCCTTCTTCATAATGAATCGTTGAATCGGTCGGAAGCTGCAGCTGCGTGAGCGCATCGTGAAACTTGTTTGCCGTTTCTTCATTTCGCTTGCCCGCATAGATCAGATGAAGATTGGCAGAAAAACGTTCTCGGATTCGCTTCGCTTCGGCAAAAACCTGCTTGAAACGCGGCGAAAACGTCGTCGCGACGGCAATGTTTTTGTAAGACGAAAAATCAGCCATGAGAGCATTGGACTGTCGCGCTGAGATACAATTCGGCAAGGCAGATCCCGCGCCCCGCAGGCCACGGGCCACCAATCTGCTTTTCATTTTGGAATTCCTCTGCGAATTTTCGCAGATGCGACGCGCAATTTATCCAGGCAGCTTCGATCCGGTGACGAACGGTCATTTGGATGTAATCGAGCGTGCGCGAAAACTATTCGACGAAGTCATGGTGGCCGTCGCGGACAATGACGAGAAGCAACCGCTTTTCTCGTTGGAGGAACGCCTCGATTTGCTGCGAGAAACCGCCGGCAAGATCGACAACGTGCGAGATCGCTGACGTTCGACGGATTACTTGTCGAGTTTGCCAGGGGGGAGACGCGGGAGCGGTGATCCGCGGTTTGCGCGCGGTATCCGATTTCGAGTTCGAATTTCAAATGGCGCTGATGAATCGAAAACTGGATGCCGCGGTAGAAACGATTTTCTTAATGCCGAAGGAGGAATACACCTATCTCAGTTCTCGCATTGTAAAAGAGATCGCGCGCCTCGGCGGCGATGTCTCGAGCTTCGTTCCGGCTTGTGTGGCGAAGGCGCTGAGCAGGAAGTTTAATTGATGAAGTTTGGAGAGTTAGCTCATGAAGGTTCACCTGAAACAAATTCCAACCCAGGGTCTGCATCTGGAAGGAGAAGAGGATTGCCCAATCCAGGAACTGGAATCAGAGGGAATTCGTTGCGCTGGCCGCCTTCATTACGATCTCGATCTTGGCGTCGCGGGAGGCGCCCTGTGGGCGAATGGCTCGCTGTCACAGCCAGTTGAGCTGCGCTGCGTGTCGTGTCTGGAAAAATTCGTGCACCAAATCCGAGTGCCTGCATTCGCAGTCCACATGGAGCTGCACGGGCCGGAGAGTGTCGATCTTACGCCCTCTATTCGCGAGGATATTTTACTAAACCTGCCCGTCGCATCCGCATTGCGACAGGGACGGCCATCGCGTTTGCAAGGCGAAACAGGTTAAAACTGCGGAGCAGGATACAAAGCGGAGGCCGGACTGGAGCGCGTTGGATAAACTGAAGATTGAGAAACATTAAGCCGAGATTCGTTACATCGACATCTGAATTGCACGATTCAAGAATCGCCATTCACCATTGTTTTTTCGCTGATTTCCTGCTTTCCTAATTCGCCTCCATGGGAGTCCCAAAACGCAAAACATCCAAGATGCGGTTACGCATGCGCAAAGCAGCGAACCGTTGGCATGCTGCGCAGCTGAACAAGTGTCCCCAGTGCGGAAGCAGCGTCCCGTCGCACATCGCTTGCCCATCGTGCGGTTATTACCGCGGTCGACAGGTGTTGACGCTCGAAAGCAAATGATTGTAGCCGTCGCTCTGTGAGCGACGCCAAATGTCGCATGCTCAACACTAACGCTTCGCGCAGCGAAGCGGCTACAATTTTCACTTTGCATTCGGCGACTAAAGTTCGCAAAGTTTTGCACTGATGAAGATCGCCCTCGACGCGATGGGCGGTGACTTTGGTCCGCCTAACCTTGTTGCCGGCGCCGTGATGGCGCTGCGGGATTACCCGCAGATCAAGAAGCTTTATCTGGTCGGAGACACCGCCGAGATAGAAAACGAGTTGCGCAAACATCAGTGTAACGATTCGCGCATCGACATTGTGCATTCCACTCAAGTCGTCGAGATGAGCGATCGCGCCTGGACAGCCGTTCGGCGAAAGAAAGATTCATCAATCAGTCGCGCTGTCGATCTTGTGAAGCGCGGTGATGCGGACGCGGTGGTGAGCGCCGGCCACACCGGTGCGGCGGTCGCTGCAAGCATGATTAAGTTGCGCACGCTTCAGGGGATCGACCGGCCCGGCATCGCGGCGGTGCTTGCCAACGCAATTCAACGTTTTTGTTTTGATCGACGCCGGCGCGAACATCGACGCGCGCCCAGAGCAGCTTCTGCAATACGGCATTCATGGGCTCGGTCTATTCCGCCACGTTCTCCGCTACAAAAATCCGCGGGTCGGTTTGATCTCGATCGGCGAAGAAGACGTCAAAGGCAACGAGCTGACAAAGGAAGCCTTCAAAATGTTGAAGAAGAGCTCGCTCAATTTTCGCGGCAACATCGAAGGCCGGCATCTTTTCGAAGACCCGGTCGAAGTGGTAGTATGCGACGGTTTTGTCGGCAACGTGATTTTGAAAACGTGCGAGTCGATCTCGGTGGCGATTTTCAAATGGCTCAAGCACGAGTTCACACGTACACAGATGCGAAAGGTCGGCGCATATCTGGCGAGGAATGCCATTCCGAACGATCAAGGACAAGACGAATTATGAAGAATACGGCGGCATGCCGCTTGCTGGGCGTGAACGGGATTTGCATCATCGCGCACGGGGCGAGCACGCCGCTGGCGATCAAGAACGCGCTGCGAGTGGCGGCCGAGTCGATTGAACAGCAGGTGAACCCGCATATCGTCGAGGAGATTCGCCGTTACCATGAAACGACAGCCCCGCTCGAGCCCGCGCTCCACTAAAACGCTGCGCACGGTCTCAATCATCGGCACAGGCAGTTATGTGCCCGAAAAGATTCTGACTAACGCGGAACTCTCGCGCATGGTCGACACCAGCGACGAATGGATCACGACGCGCACCGGCATCAAGGAACGCCGCATCGCCGCAAAGGATGAAGACACCAGCGATATGGCGACCAAGGCCGCGCTCAAGGCGATCGAGCAAGCCAAGATTTCGCCGAAGGAGATCGATCTCATCATCGTGGCAACGGCCACTCCGGACATGCTTTTCCCGGCCACGGCCTGCTTCGTTCAGAAGAAGATCGGAGCGACCAAGGCCGCTTGCCTCGATATTTCCGCAGCCTGCGCGGGTTTTCTCTTTGCTTTGGAAATCGCACAGCAATTCATCACCTCGCACACGCACGATACGGTCCTCGTGATCGGCGCCGAGAAATTGACATCGATCACCAATTGGACCGATCGCAACACGTGCGTTCTTTTCGGAGACGGCGCCGGCGCGGCAATTTTGCGCCACCGCGGCAGCGCTCATGGCGTAATCACCACCCATATCGGCAGCGACGGTCAGTACACAGACATTTTGTTCATGCCGGGCGGCGGTTCGCGGTGCCCTATCACGCGCGAAAATGTGGACATGCATTTGGCCACGATCCACATGAGCGGCAAGGAAGTGTACAAACAGGCCGTCATCGCCATGCTTAACGCAGCGAAAAAAGCCCTCGATCAAGCCGGGCTTTCAATCGAAGACATCGCCTGCGTCATTCCGCATCAGGCAAATCTGCGCATCATTGAAGGCGATCGCGGATCGGCTGGGCATTTCGCGCGACAAAATGTTTGTGAATCTGGATCGCTATGGCAATACGTCCGCAGCGGCCGTCGCCATCGCACTCGACGAAGCGAATCGCAGCGGTCGGATCAAGCGCGGCGATTACGTTCTGATGGTTGTGTTCGGCGGCGGTCTGACCTGGGCGAGCACGATACTCGAATGGTGAAATTCGTAGGGCGTCTGCCGCGAGCGGAAGCCGCCATACCTTGGCGTTTCACAGAAACGCCCAACAATCAACCTCAATGCTCAATTCGAAACCCACGCGCATCTCGATTATCCCGAGTTCGCCAATGATTTCGACGACGTCCTTCGTCGCGCAGCCGACGCTGGAGTAACGCGCATCATCACTATCGGCACTTCAATCGAGAGCAGCCAGCGCGCGATCGATCTTGCGGAAAAATATCCGGCTGTTTACGCGGCTATTGGCGTTCATCCCACTTACGTTGCAAGAGGCGGAGGAAGATGTTTTTACGCCGCTGCGCGAACTGGCGAAGCACCCGCGCGTTGTGGCGATAGGCGAGACGGGCCTCGATTATCATCGTCTGCCGAGCGAAGAAGTGGCGAAGGAAAAGCAGGTCCAGGTGATGACTGCACTCCGCACTGAGACCGATGAAGAAATCGAAGCGCAAATTCGCGACGGCGCTTACAAGTCCAAACAAGCGAGTTTATTTCAACAGCAACTCGACCTCGCTGTGGAGCTGGGGCTCAACACAGTGATCCATCAACGCGACGCGTGGGAGGACACGCTCAAAATCATGCAGCCATACACGGGCAAATTGCGCGGCGTTTTTCATTGTTTTGGCGGCTCGCTCGATCAGGCGAATGAAGTTCTCGATCTTGACCACCTCGTTTCGTTCACTGGAATTGTCACTTTCAAAAACGGCGCAGCCGTGCGAGATGTCGCGGCACAAATCCCGCTCTGGAAATTCATGGTGGAAACCGATTGCCCGTATCTGGCGCCCGTTCCTTTTCGCGGAAAGCGCTGCGAACCGGCGCATACGCGCATCGTGGCGGAAGCGATCGCCGCCGCGCGGCACGTTCCGTTGGAAGAAATTGCCGAAGCAACAACCGAAACCGCGGAGAAGTTTTTCAGGTTTAATCGCAAATGAAAATCAATGAACCACGCGGCATCGGCATCCTGCCGATGAGATATGCGCTGGAAGCGTATGCCACATTGCTTCTCGCGCTTTTTATCTCCTCCTGCGCAGCGCCCGACACGCGGCATCAAATTGTGATCAGCACACGCGAGCAAAAGTTAGCCCTCCTCGACCGCGGCAATGTGATGGCCATTTATCCGGTCTCCACCTCCAAGTTCGGTCTCGGCGATTGGCGAGGCAGCAGGTACACGCCATTGGGCCAATTGCAGATCGCGGAAAAAATTGGCGGTAATGCGCCACCGGGTGCGGTATTCAAAAATCGACGGCGCACTGGTGAAATTGTCCTGGCCGGATTCGCCTGGCCGGGACCCCATAGTGACGCGTATTCTCTGGTTGCGCGGACTCGAGGCGCAAAACGCTAACGCGTTCACGCGGGATATCTACATCCACGGCACGCCGGAGGAACGGCTGATCGGCACGCGTGCCAGTTATGGATGCATCCGAATGCGCTCGAGCGACGTCATAAATTTATACGACATCGTAGGAATCGGTGCTGCGGTAACTATCGTTGATGGCTCCCTGACATCGGCTATTCCCGGCTTTGTTCCTCGCGGCACCCTCGCAATCCGGTAGGGATATCGCAGCGCCGCTGCCAGCGCAAAGACCGTAGCTTTCCCGATAATCGACGGTCGCCCAATACGAGAAAACCTTGGCCACGCCGTACGGGCTGCGTGGCCAGCATACGCTGTTCATTGCTGGACAATCCCTTGCA
>CAVUGV010000040.1:0-37375 GCA_963741065.1 uncultured Verrucomicrobiae bacterium
ATTATACAATTCGAAGCGGGGATCACCACCCTCGCCTTACGATACAAGGACAAGCACCCCAGAATGATGGCGGCCAAGGCCTCGCTGGCCGAGGCGAAAGTAAAGCTCCGTGAAGCGGTCTTGGCGCAACGTCCCATTCTGCGTAATACGATCGAGCAAGTCAAAGCGAACGAGGTCAGCTTGCAACAAGCTTTGCAAGCCCAGCAGGGCGTCGCGGTCAATCTCAACCGCACAGCGATCGGCTATCAGGAATTGGCGCGGCAAGCCGAAACCGATCGTGCGTTGTACGAAAGTGTCCTTCGCCAGATAAAAGACACGAACCTGGCAAAAGACGTCAAGGCGAATGCGGTCAGCGTGATTGAGCATTCCCCGCTTCCGAACTTTCCTGTTAGTCCTCGGCCCACGAGAACGATCCTGCTGGGCCTGCTTGGCGGCCTCGCTGTCGGTTTGGCTTTCGTTTTTGGAATCGATGCGCTGGATCGTTCCATTAAAACTGTGGACCAGGCAGAAACCACGCTCGGTCTGCCGGTTTTTGCAGCTGTTCCCGATACCACCGATGAGGGGCCCGTTAGCCGGCTGAAAAGGCGAAGTAAAGCTTTCAGAACTTCGAACTATCGCGTCGTGGTGGAAACTCCCGAAAGTCCGGCGGCGGAAGCGTTCCGCAATTTGCGCGCCGCACTTTCTCTTCTGGGTCCGGAAGCCGAGCGAAAAGTTTCGCTTTTCACCAGTGCTGTGCCCAACGAAGGCAAAAGTTTCACAAGCGCCAATTATTCGCTCGCACTGGCCCAGCAGGGTTATCGCGTGCTCCTGATCGACGGCGACCTTCGCCGGCCGAACATGCACAAGATTTTCCGGTTCCCGAATGCGCGAAATAATTCCGATGAAGACAGCGCGCCGGGAGTGACGGATTGCCTGGTGGGCGCAGCGGACGTAGCCTCGGCAGCGCGCCAGATTCCAGCCGGAGAAATCCAGCTCGTCGATGAGAGCATTGAGCTGACGGAAAACATTCTCGCCGCGACGGGAGGCCAGCTGTTTGTCCTCGCAGGTGGACAACGCGCGCCCAATCCCGCTGAGATTCTTGCCGGCCCGTTTTTCGGACAGCTGATTGCTAAGGCTGCAACCCTGTTTGATCGCGTCGTGATCGATAGCGCACCGATCCTTGCAGTCAGTGACACTCTCCTCATGATGCCACATGTCCAAACTGTGTGCATTGTTGTTCGGGCGGCAAAAACACCCCGTCCAGCGGTTCGCCGCGCGATTACCTTGCTGGCAAAGTCAGGAATTCGCCCGGCCGGTCTGATCTTGAATCGATTGCGGCGGAGTCGCGGAGTCGGCTATTATTACTATTACGCTTCGCATGGTTATGGCAAAGACGAGGGAGCGTATTCTCGCGGCTACAGCTACCATCGCCGATCCGAGCCGGACCACGAAGGTAACGGAGCGTAGTCGACGCCTCCGTCATCAGCCCGATGGTTTAGTCGATGGCGATCAGTTCAGTTTTGCAGCGAGTTTTGATCTTGAACCAGAGTTTGATCTTTGCTGCTAACTGAACCTTTCGTGCCACAACCTGCTTCCCCAGCAAATACCCAGATACGTTGCCACATACAACTGGATCGATTCGATCTGACCTGGGAAATCGACCAGCGCGTGCAGCGCCACTCCCATGAGCGCGATGATAACCAATGGCTGCAGCACGCGTCTTCGCGGCGTCCAGTCTCGTCTGGCGTGCTCTTTGTAACCACGAATACCGACTGTTATTCCTCCGAAGAAGAGCAGCGCCCAAAGGATTCCTCCGATCCAGCCCCATTCCAGCACGGTCTGCAGGTAATCCTCGTGCAAAAATCTCCACGTCCCCTCCACCTGATCGCTCCCACTGCGATTGTATATTGGAAATACAACGCGAAACGTGCCTGGCCCAAAACCGAATAATCCGGCGTCCGGCAACGCACGCACGGCCACGTGCGAAGCCTGCCAGCGAGCATCGTTGAGAATGTGCTTGCTCTGCGACTGCCACCGGTTAAGCGCCTGTTCGAAATGACTGGCCTGCGCAAACGCAATGAGCGCTAGACCAATGGCAAGCGCTCCCGCCAAAGCGACGCTTTTACCACCCGATAGCTTGCGAAGAAGCAACGGTCCAAATTGCACGCAAATCGCAACTAGCAACAGGAGCGCAACCAGTTGAGCCATGCGCGACGTGTTCGCCAGCACCGCGGCTATGGTTATGAGAAAAACGCTCATCCACATCGCACGCATCCACGGATGGGATCCGCTGGCAAAGGCCCGGATAACTAGTCCGGAACTCAATGGCCACACCAGGTTCAAAAACGCGCCGGCATTGCCGTGATAATAATAGCTGGCAAAAAAAGTATGCACCCAGACGTCCGGTGGCGGCGGCGGTTGCCAGAAAATCATCTGCGCACCGGTGGCTTTCTGGAGTAAACCGAGAAACGCTATCGAGCCGCCGGCCAGACCAATCACATACCACAAGCGAAGCAACCATCGGTTGCTCTGAGAAAGATCCGCGACGAACAAGATTATCCCCAGGAGCAAAGCCGCCTCGGATCATCCACGCGGCGCTGATCGGGTAATCAACGGAGCCGGCCACAGGCGGCATGAAGTTGCGTAGCGGTACAAAGACAAAAAAATCTGAGTCGTAGATCGATTTCGCGTTGAAGACCATCCAACCGCCCACGCAGATCAAAGCCGCCGTTAAGAAGAACAGAAGCCGTGGAAATCGCGGCGTTCGCCTGCTAACAAGCAACTCGACGGCCCAAAGGACCAGGGCAGCCAGCAACATCCAGTTGGTTATTTGGATGCTCGGCGACGTTGTAGCGCCGTAAGCCCACGGAGCATACGCAAGGGTAGCAAAAAATATCCAGCGAGATGCGGCGCGACAAATATGAGAGATCACAGGCGAAAACGCCGAGTTGGTTTCTGGTGATCCTTATCAGCGTCCCTTGCCAAACAGCATCGTGTATAAGGTTTTCAACACGATCATCGCATCCAGTTTTAGTGAGTAATGGCGGATATAGTAGAGGTCGTATTTTAGCTTTTCTACCGCGTCCTCTTCGCTCTCGCCGTAGGGATAATTCACTTGCGCCCATCCAGTGATCCCGGGTTTAACCAAATGCCGAAAATGATAAAATGGGATCGTTTGCTCATAGCGTTCGGCGCACTTGCTCCACTCCGGTCGCGGCCCAATCAGGCTAATGTCGCCCTTGAGCGCATTCCAAAGTTGCGGTAACTCATCCAGCCGAAGTTTCCTTAGCCGTCGCCCCACCGACGTCACGCGACGATCATCTTTACGCGTGTAAATGTCCTCGTCCGCTTCATCGGAGGGTCGCATTGTTCGGAATTTGAAAAGAATGAACCGTCTTCCGTCACGTCCGACTCGTTCCTGTCGAAAAACAACCGGACTGCCGTCCTGCATCCAGATAAGCAAAGTGACAAGCACGAAGAGTGGAGCGCAAAGGACCAGTGCTGTCGCGGAAGCAACGATGTCGAATAGTCGCTTCAGATAATGGTAGGGAGAAATGCGAGCCAGTTGGAACCCAGTCTGGAGCGGCCAGAACGGATCGACAATTCCCAGCGGCAGATAACGCCAGTGCGTCTCGTAAAATGATTCCAGCGTATAAACGCGCATTTGCTGAAACTGCGCGCGCACCAGGCGCTCCAGCAGCTCGATGTTGAGCGAACTGGCTCTTTCGGCGAGAATGATGCCGCCGTAACGTGGATTGTTTAACTTGGCTGCGAGGTTTCCCTGCACAATCGGCGATCCTTTACCGGCGATTGGCTGGCCCACGCGCTTCTCGTTCGCATCTACAAACTCAAGCGGCTGTTCGTTCGGTGAGTTCTTGTAAGCTTCGTAAAAACGCGCCGCCATCGCGCCGACGCCAATGACCAGGAACGAGCGGCCGGCGCTGCTGGCCACCACATATTGCCGAATCCACCGACGGTAAGCCAGCGATACCGGCAGAAAAATTGCAAAGCTTAGCAGCAGCACGCCGCGGCTCGGCTTCATCGTCTGATCGAATGTGGCCGCAGAATAAATCAGCATCGCGCTGACCACGCCCGCTGCGATGACGGCAAGAATATGTTCGGCTGCGTACCCGAGAGTAAGCTTCTCCACGGTGCGATCATAACCGCCGATGAAGTAAAGCGCTGCCACAATCACCCCGAGTTGAATCAGATTGACGATGAAGAACTGAAAAGGCGTGGCATAAAATGCGTCGTACCGAAACCAACCTACCAGTCGGTAGATCGCGAGCCAGGTCACTACATCGAGAAGGAGATACAGCGCCGCAGACGCCCATTCGTGGCTGAAAAAATGCGACCAGAAACCAACTCTGTGCCCAACCGTGACGTCGGACTCGCCGACGCGTGTTGAATGCTCCTCTTCAAACGCAAGCATTTCCTGAGAAATTGTCTGCGATTGTTCTCTGTTCGCCATGAGGCCGCCCATTATATGCTCAACAACGGCGAAGCGAAAGGTTACTTTGTTTGAGGCGGGCGCCATGCTTGACGCTCCAAGCAGCATTCATAATCTGAAACGCGCGGCGCTCGACCTGCGCGGAATTTGAACCGTGAATATTCTATCAGCTTTTTATCGCTCCTCGGTTGGAAAAAAAATCATCGTCGCGATCACCGGCATCATTTTGATCCTTTTTGTGATCGGACATTTGCTGGGAAATTTGCAGATTTTTATTGGACCGGACTGGATCAACGGTTACTCGCAACATCTGCACGATCTGGGTCCGCTTCTTTGGCTGATTCGAGTGTTTTCTTCTCATCACGGTCATTCTTCACATTTACTTCACGATCCTCCTCGCGATTGAAAATCGCCGTGCCCGGCCCGAGCAATACATCGACAGACGATACGTGAAGGCCACGTTCGCATCGCGTCACATGGTGATGAGCGGTCTGATCGTGCTGGCGTTTATCATTTATCATCTTGCGCATTTCACCGTCCGAGTGACGGATCGCCGCTTTGGCTTGTTAAAGGCTGATCCTCTCGGCCATTACGACGTTTATTCGATGATGGTTTACGGGTTCCAAAACTATTTCGTGTCCGGTTTTTACGTGCTTGGGCTGTTCCTGCTTGCGCTCCATTTGAGTCACGGTTCATCGAGCTTTTTTCAATCGCTGGGATTGAACGACAAGAAACTGACGCCTCGTTTCGCACTCGCCGGCCGAATTTTCGCGTGGCTGCTCTTTGCGGGCTACACTTCCATTCCCGTGGCCATCCTGCTGGGACTCATCAAGCCAGCACAACAATTATGAAATTGAAAATCCGAAATCCGAATATCGAATATCGAAGCAAATTCTACGCAAATGCGAATAGCAGGACCGTTTCAGAATTTCCGGCTTTTCAAAATGTTTGTTTCGGATTTCGCTATTCGAATTTCGAGTTTTGGTAACAGCGGGGTGGTAGATTTCGAGCCTGAATATCGATTGTCGAGAAAATATGGTCGGAACGTTTGACGCCAAAATTCCACCAGGTCCACTCGCCCAAAAATGGCGTAATCATCGAGACCATTTGCGATTGGTGAGTCCAAACAACCGGCGAAAATTTGAGATCATTGTGGTCGGCAGCGGTCTGGCCGGTGGGTCGGCTGCGGCCACTCTGGGTGAACTGGGATATCGAGGTGAAATGCTTTTGTTTTCAGGACTCGCCCCGGCGCGCGCATTCGATTGCAGCGCAAGGTGGAATCAACGCGGCGAAAAATTATCAGAACGACGGGGACAGCATTTACCGGTTGTTCCACGACACGATCAAGGGCGGCGATTTTCGTTCCCGCGAAGCGAATGTTTATCGGCTGGCTGAAATCGCCAACAACATCATCGATCAATGCGTGGCGCAAGGCGTCCCGTTTGCGCGCGAATACAGTGGCTATCTGGCGAATCGTTCCTTCGGTGGCGCGCAGGTGTCCCGGACGTTTTACGCGCGCGGCCAAACTGGCCAGCAACTTTTGCTCGGCTGTTATCAGGCCCTCTGCCGCCAAATTGCTGCCGGCACAGTGCGGATGTTTCCACAGACGGAGATGCTCGATCTGGTGATTGTGCAGGGACAAGCAAAAGGAATCATCACGCGGAGCCTGCGCTCGGGAAACATCGACAGGCACGCGGCCGATGCCGTCATACTCGCCACTGGCGGATATGGAAACGTGTTTTATCTCTCGACCAATGCGCGCGGCTGCAATGTCACAGCCACTTATCGTGCCTATAAAAGGGGAGCGCTTTTTGCTAATCCATCCTTTACCCAAATTCATCCAACGTGCATTCCGGTGAGCGGCGAGCATCAATCCAAACTCACGCTGATGTCCGAGTCGCTGCGGAACGACGGACGCGTCTGGGTCCCCAAACGCAAGGAAGATCGCGAAAAAGCGCCGGGAGAAATTCCCGAGGCAGATCGCGATTATTATCTCGAGCGAAAATATCCCAGCTACGGCAACCTTGCGCCGCGCGATATTTCATCGCGCGCAGCCAAGGAAGTTTGCGACGAAGGCCGCGGTGTTGGCCCGGGCGGACGCGGCGTCTATCTCGATTTTGCCGATGCAATTAAAAGACTGGGCGAAGAAACGATCCGCGAGCGCTACGGAAACTTGTTCGAAGTCTATGAGAAAATCACCGGCGAAGACGCCTACAAAGTGCCGATGCGAATTTATCCGGCGGTCCATTACACGATGGGCGGTCTCTGGGTGGATTACGATCTGATGAGCAATGTGCCCGGTCTGTTTGTCATCGGCGAAGCCAATTTTTCCGATCACGGCGCGAACCGGCTCGGAGCCAGTGCGCTTATGCAAGGTCTGGCTGACGGTTACTTTGTTTTGCCTAACACGCTGCCGAATTATCTCACCGGACAAATGGGAAAACGGCCCTCGCCGGATTCTCCGGAGTTTCTGAAAACAGAGCAAGATGTCCGCGCCAGGATCGAGAGACTCCTGAAGGTCAACGGCACTCGTTCGCTCGACTCGTTCCACCGAGAGCTTGGTCTTCTCCTCTGGGAGAAATGTGGAATGTCGCGCCACGAAAAGGGATTGCGCGAAGCACTGCAAAAAATTCCTGAGCTGCGAGAAGAATTCTGGCGCGATGTGCGCGTGCTGGGCAGCGACGAAGATTTTAACCAGTCCCTGGAACGCGCCGGACGCGTTGCCGATTTCCTCGAATTCGCTGAGCTGATGTGCGAAGACGCGCTTGAGCGCGATGAATCTGCAGGCGCGCATTTTCGCGAGGAACATCAAACACCCGACGGCGAGGCACTCCGCGACGACGAACGTCACGCCGCAGTGTTCGCGTGGGAATTCGGAAGCGATCGGCAACCGCCGAAATTGCATCGCGAGCCCCTGCGCTTCGAGACCGTGCATTTAGCGCAAAGAAGCTACAAATGAAAAAGGCAACTGTAGGGCGGGCGCTCCGCCTGCCGACCCAAAGCCGGGCAACCGATGCGGTTGCCCTACAATTCCTGTTACTATGAACTTTCTGTTGCGCATCTGGCGCCAACCCAACAGGAAATCGCCCGGCAACCTCGTCGATTACGACGTGCGCGACATTTCACCGAACACCTCGTTTCTCGAAATGCTCGATATTCTGAACGAAACGTTGCTTGGACGCCGCGAGGAGCCGGTCGCGTTCGACTCCGATTGTCGCGAAGGAATTTGCGGCACCTGCTCGCTCACGATTAACGGCGAAGCACATGGACCCGATCATCCAGGCGCGGTGTGCGAGCTTTACATGCGCAAGTTTCGGGACGGTGCGACGATCACAGTCGAGCCATTCCGCGTAGGAACGTTCCCGATCGTAAAGGATCTGGTGATCGATCGCAGCGCGCTGGATCGCATCGTCCAAGCCGGCGGGTTTATTTCCGCGCGCGCCGGCTCCGCGCCCGAGGCGAATTCGATTCCCGTTTCCAAGCACAACGCCGAATTGGCGATGGAAGCGGCAGCTTGCATCGGTTGCGGCGCGTGCGCAGCGGCGTGTCCAAACGGGTCGGCCATGCTCTTCACTTCTGCGAAAGTCTCGCACCTCGCGCTCTTGCCGCAGGGACACCCCGAACGCGAAAGTCGCGTCCTCAAAATGGTGCAGGTGATGGACGCTGAAGGTTTCGGCAATTGCACCAACACTTACGAATGCGAAGCGGTCTGTCCCGCCGAGATCAGCGCCAGTTTCATAGCGAAATTAAATCGCGAATATGCGCGAGCTGTGCTGCAGCGCAGCGCCGGTGAATAATTTCGCGCGTGTTCGCGCACTCTGGGGAGCGCAGGCTGCTAGCCTGCAGTTGCCGGCAGCCTGCCGGCAACACTTTTTCGCGGAACCGAAACGCCACAACGCACAGGCATCTCGGCAAGCTGCCGAGATGAACAGGCTGGCAGCCTGTGCTCCCCAGAAATTTGCGTTAACGCGTTTCGCACACGCAAGTCCACAACTCCGGATCCAGTTCAGCTTTTGCGCGCTTCGCAATCAGATTGGGATCTGCCTTTTCGCGCAGCACTGCGAAGACAGTTGAGCCAGAGCCGGACATCAGCGCGGCGCCTACCTCCGCTTTCTCGACCAACCACATTTTCAATTGCGAGAGAAAAATAAATTTCTCGAAAACCGGTCGCTCAAGGCCGTTCACGAAAGTTTGGCCGGCGAATTCCTGCGCTTGATAGCGAACCCCTGGAATCTCACGAGAATGTTGCCAGCGCGAGTACGCCCATGCTGTTGAGACCACAAAAGCCGGTTTCAATAACAGGAGCGGCAGTTTCTCTTTCAGCCTCACCGGCGTAACCAGTTCACCGCGTCCCTTACAGAGCGCAGCCGATTGAAAAATAAAAAAGGGAACATCTGATCCGATTGTTTCCGCAATTTTCGCCAGGGCTTCCCGCGGCAATTTCGTCTCGAATACTTCGTTAAGGGCAAGGAGGGTCGCAGCCGCGTCGCTGCTTCCCCCACCCAGACCCGCTCCGTGTGGAATCTTCTTTTTCAGATCAATCGAGACCGCCGACTTTAACTTTGTCGCAGCAAAGAAACTCTTCGCTGCGCGGACAATCAGGTTGTCATTGCCCGTCGGCACCGAAGGATCGTCGCAGTGGAATTCAATCCCCTTGCTGCTGTCGCTCTCGCCGATTTCGATCTCGTCGCACAGCGAAATCGGCGCGATGAACGTTTCAACTTCATGAAAACCATCGCTGCGCCGGCCTAAAATTTTCAGCGAAAGATTGATTTTTGCAGGTGCGAGGACTTGCATGATTTGCAATTTGCTCTGTCATTCCGAGCGAAGTCGAGGAATCTCTTGCTATCGGACAGAAAAATCGAGAGACAAACGGATGCAGGAATGACAAACGCTGCTGACAAAATCATCGTCGCGCTGGACGTCGCGACAAAAGAGAAAGCGCTCGAGCTCGTCGATCAATTGCGCGACCAGATTTCCTTTTTCAAAATCGGACTACAACTTTATACCGCTGAGGGCCCTGAAATCGTGCGCGCGGTTTTATCCACCGGCGCAAAAGTTTGGCTGGACATCAAGCTGCACGATATCCCGAACACTGTCGCAAGAGCAGTAGAATCCGCGAATAATCTCGGTGTGCACATGCTCACCATTCACTTGAGCGGTGGCAGCGAAATGGTGCGCGCGGCGACTGCGGCCCGCGCAAATGATATGCTGCTCTTGGGGGTAACCGTTTTGACCAGCGCGACGCCAGAAACGCTGCGTGAAATCGGGATCACCGACCGAGTTGAGGATCAGGTCTTGCGTCTCGCCAGATTGGGTGTCGAAGCAGGAATCGACGGAGTCGTGGCCAGTCCTCATGAAATCAAAAAGCTGCGTGCGGAGTTTGGCGACACAATCAAAATCGCCGTTCAGGGAATCCGTCCCACCTGGGCGGAGCCAGGCGACCAAAAACGATTCATGACGCCGCGCGAGGCTCTGGAAGCGGGCGCAGATTATATCGGCATTGGCCGGCCGATCACGGCGCACCGAAATCCGCAGGAAGCTGTCGCAAAGATTCTAGACGAGCTTCCGACTTGATTGTCATGTCGAGCCCTTCGACTTCGCTCAGGACAGGCTCCGTCGAGACATCTCGCAATAGTTCCGAATTCGAAAGAAGTCAGAGATTCCTCGACTTCGCTCGGAATGACAGACGCGGGGATACAACGCCATGCCTGTTCTCTTCGCTACATGTCTATCACGATAATTCCGCACATTCGGCGGCGATGAACATGGCGCTTGATGAAGCGCTGCTTGAGCACGCAACCGTTCCATCGATTCGCTTTTATCAATGGCACTCCCCCGCTCTTTCATTTGGATATTTTGGGAAATTTGCCGATGTCGCCGCTTACGCTCCTGCGCATGATTTAGTCCGTCGCTGGACAGGCGGCGGAATCGTCTTTCATGGAGACGATCTCACTTATTCGATTGTAATTCCCGTGAGTGATGCTGCCTTCGGTGAATCGTCGATCTCCATCTACGAAAAGATTCATCGCGCCTTGGCGCATGCGTTAAATGGAAGCGGCGAGCGCGCAGTTGTAGCCGGGGGCGTTGACCCCGGCTGTGCCAGGTTGGCAAAGGGAGCCGCCGTCAGCGCCGGCGGCTACAGTTGCTTCGCAAACCCGGTGCGCGCAGACGTGCTGATTGATGGACGCAAGGTTGCTGGCGCGGCCCAACGCCGGACGCGCTCCGGATTGTTGCAACAGGGCAGCATTCAAGGCGTCGCCGAACTCGCCAAGGATGGCCAGCTACTTCAGTCGCCATCAGCTGCCGAATCAGCTAACTCGTCCAGAAGTACCTGGGCGACCCCGCCGGTTGAAACAACCGGCTGCCCTTCGGGCGTGAAGCGAGTCGATCTTGGCAACGGTTTGGCCGACCGATTTGCAAGAGCGTTATCGGCAGATTGTAGTGAGCGGAAAATCAATGAAGAAATTTTGAAACGGGCGCGAGAACTCGCACAGCGCAAATACGGAACCGATTCCTGGTTGCGTAAACGCTAAGGCGGAAACCATACAGCACTGGCCTCTAGACTGGCAGCTTGTCATCCTGAGCGGAGCGAAGGATCTCTAATTATCTCCCACCCACCGAAACCAACGACCAGAGATGTTTCGCTCCGCTCAACGTGACACGACAGGACATTGGCCGCGCGGTTTGGCGATTGAGAGGGTTTGGAGGTTGGCATCTGGAAATCTGAAATATAATTGCGCGAAGCTTTGACAAGCTCCAACCCGCCCCGCTATTCTCGACGGCGTGGAAGTGTCTGCACGCTCAGCCGGGTCGGGCATCGTGGGTCTTAGCCCGCTGGCTCGTGTGGCGCGGCTCGTTCAGCCGCATCTGGAAAAAGTCGAAGCGCGCATCGCGCAACAGGCGGCGGCTTTCGATCCGGCGCTGGAAGGCTATGTTGTTTACGCCGTAGGCAGTCGCGGAAAACGTCTTCGCCCACTTCTGGCTCTTCTGGCCGGCGGCGCCGCCGGCCAGATCAACTCGAACCATGTCGATCTTGCCGTCATCGTGGAGCTCATCCACATCGCCACGCTTGTGCACGACGACGTCATGGACGAAGCGGTACGGCGTCGCGCACAGCCAACCGCGAACGCGCGCTGGGGGAATTCGCTCAGCGTTTTACTGGGCGATTGCCTCTTCGCGCATGCGCTGACCTTGTCCACAAATTTCGAAAACGCGGATATCAGTCGCGCGATTGCACGCACAGCCGCGACGGTTTGCTCCGGCGAAATGATCCAGACGCAACGCCGGTTCGATCTCACTCTGACCGTCCAGGATTATTTGCGCATCGTAGAAATGAAGACCGGATCGCTTTTTTCCGCTGCCGCGGAATTGGGTGCCGTCATCAGCGACGCCGATTCCAACATGAACGAAACATTCAAGAATTTCGGGTTTCAAATCGGGACGGCGTACCAAATTTACGATGATTGCCTCGATCTTGCCGGCACTGAGAGCGCAACCGGCAAAACGCTTGGGACCGACCTGCGAAAGGGCAAATTCACTCTGCCGGTTCTGATTTTCCTGCGCTCCGCCTCGGAGTTCGAACGGCAACGCTGTTGCCGGCTCGTTCTCGAAGAACAAATCGAAGAAATGATTGAGCTCTTGAAAAATGGCGCGACTAACGGAGCACTAAACGAATCAATCGCGGCCGGCAGCGATTTGATTCGCGAGGCACAAGGCACGCTGGACGGGATCGCGTCAAATCCCTACACCGATGCGTTGTTCTCCCTCGGCGACACGCTGTGCGACATGTTCGATCAACTTCGCGTCTGATGAAATGTGGGAGGCACCTTGGCCTGCCGCGCCATACCCAAGCGAAGGCGGGTGTCCCGACTTTTACCAACTTTCCGTCGCGGCGCTAAGGCCGCTCCCACTTTGTTATGTCGCAGCTGAAAATCCGCGAGATGCCGGAGGACGAGCGGCCTCGGGAAAAATTACTGGCACACGGACCGGATGCGCTGAGCAACGCCGAATTGATCGCGATTCTGCTGCGCACGGGCCGCCCTGGAATGAACGTAGTGGAGGTAGCGCGCGAGCTGCTCGACAGATACAAATCATTCGCGGAGTTGAGCCGATGTTCGGTCCAAGAACTGAGCAAAATCAAGGGAATCGGTCCGGCCAAAGCATTGGAGCTCGTGGCGGCGTTTAATCTGGGAAAGCGTTTCGCCCAGGAGCCGTTGTCTCAGCAAAAACTCGATTCCCCGGAATTGATCCACAAATTGCTCGGCGACGAAATGCGAATGCTGCAGACCGAGTCGCTTCGCGTCGTCTTGCTGGACACTCGTTACCGGTTGAAGCGCGTCGAGTCAGTGTCACTCGGCAGCCTGAACGAGAGCATCGCGCACCCGCGCGAAATTTTTCGTCCAGCGCTCACGTATTCGGCTCACGCGGTGATTGTCGTGCACAATCATCCTTCGGGCGACGCCTCGCCGAGCCAGACCGATCACAGTTTGACGCGACGTCTGGCCGAAGCTGCAGAACTGTTGCAAATTAAATTGCTCGACCACATCATCATCGGCGCGCCGTCGGAAGGGAACCCAGGATATTTCAGTTTCAAGGAGGCAGGCGTGTTATGAGCGTGAGATTTTCAGTCGCGCAAGCATTCTGGGGAGCGGACGTCTCTTTTGGGGAGCACAGGCTGCCAGCCTGTCCTTTTTGGCAGCCTGCCGAAAAGCTCATCGAACTTTCACGGCGACGAATTCTTGCAGCGCTCTGGGGTCGTCGGCAAGCTGCCGACGACAACAGGCTGGCAGCCTGTGCTCCCCAGAGATCGGAGACGCGCGTGCTACCCAGACCGCGCCGCCGGCGTCAGATGCGCGACAGAGCATAGGATATGCAGTTATGGCTTCCGCGAAGATTCATCCCACTGCCATTGTCGATCCGGGCGCACAGCTCGGCGCTGATGTCGAGATCGGACCATTCTCGATAGTCGGACCGCAGGCTGTCGATCGGTGAGAAAACGATCGTGCAATCGCACGTCGTGATAGAAGGCGACGTCACGATCGGCACTGGCAATTTCGTCGGGCATGGTGCGATCATCGGCGCGCCGCCGCAGGATCGTTTCGTTTTCGCCGGAACGAAAAACGAAAGTCGAGATCGGAAACGACAACGTCATTCGCGAATACTGCACGATCCATCGCGGCAGCTCCCGAGGGCAGCGCCACCAAAATCGGCGACAAGAATTTCCTGATGGCGGGCGCGCACATCGGCCACAATTGCGCTATCGGAAACAACGTCGTCATCGCGAACAATTGTTTGTTGGCCGGTCACGTGCGCGTCGATGACGGCGCATTTCTCGGCGGTGGATCGACATTTCACCAGCACATGCACGTCGGGCGACTTGGTGATGGTGCAAGGCAGCTCCGCTTTCGGCAAGGATCTGCCGCCGTTCGTGATCGCCGCGGAACGCAATTCCGTGTTTGGAATAAACGTGGTCGGGCTGCGTCGCGCCGGATTCAGCGCAAAGGATCGAGACGAAATCAAGGCAGCGTTCAAACTCGTTTACCAAAGTGGACTGAACATTTCGCAGGCGCTCGAAAAAGCGGCGACGATGAAGTTCGGCGCGCCAGCGCGCGAATTCCTGGACTTCGTCGCGAACGCGAAGAAGCGCGGCATTTGCCCGCTCAAACGCGGCGGCGAACGAAAAGACGTATAGAGCTAAGGTCGCCTGTGCCAGACGGGAGCGCGCCTTGCTGCGGGTTGAAGGACAATTATTCTGTCTCTAAAAAAATGCTAGACAGCCACGCCAGAGGACATGAAAGGCGAAGAGTTCAACAAGGACAGAGAGTTGCACCGTGGTCCGACCGCACATGGACTCGGCGGATACCGATCACCGTCAACCATAAGATGGTCAGCGGAACCAGGGATTTGATTGATTTCCCGACGTTCTTTGACTCGCAGCACGCCAATTTCTGTGAGGCTCAAGCCTCGGGCGCCGACTTCCTTTTCACCACCAGCGATGGCATCACGAAGCTCTGTCACGAAATCCGTAGTTGGGACATCGCGACTTGCCGTCTACGGGTCTATGTAAAGATTCCGCGCCTGTCGCCGCACCGAGACACTCTCCTGTTCTTATATTACGGGAATCCTGATGCGACGAACCAAGAAGACCGCTGCGGCGTGTGGCAGAGCTATTCATATGTTGGCAAGCCCGCGACCCTCGCGGACCATGCTCTGAAGGTCCTTGAGGAGTTGTTCGGTGATCCCGGACTAAGGGAACTACGGGCTCGCCAACCTGCGCATCCGGCCGTTCTGCGATACGACGCGTTGTCCGCCGTCAGACAAGGGGCCGTGCGCTGGCCTAATGATCGTGAGCGGATCATCATGGCTGGAGTCGCCATCCTTGACTCTCTAGATGTACAAGAGTCCGACGCCAGAGCTGCTTGGGACTTGGTGGTTGAGTCAGAAACTCTTAGGCTAATAAAGACTCGACTCGAGCCCCCCGAAAATTTCTTTGATCAACTGGCGGTAATCCGTTGCTGGGCGCTCCTGTCAGCACAACGGCTCGACGTGAAGTTGATCGAGCGCGACGGTCTTCCAGACATTCGCGTTGAGCTCAGTTCGAACGACATATGGGTCGAGGTCAAACGAATTCGCGTGGGAACCGCGGCCACGCGCGTGAGAAAAGTTCTGTCGAAGGCAAATCGCCAGATAAAGAACACTTTGTCGGAAGCATCTGGGGTGGCGTATTTAGAAATTTCGCAACCAATACAGGTTGCCGCGCTAGCTGATGAGCCGCCGGGGGACGTGATCGCATGCGTCGCGGAGGTTAAGCGTGAACTCAGTAGCGGAAGCTCAAAGAGCATTGGCAAAGTTATCGTTGCCTGGGACAATTTCGCGATGCTTGGCCAGCCGCCCGAGCTGACGATGTTCGCTTTTCGTCGGCACACGATCGTCCTCGACCATCCATCAGCGCGTAGCATTCCTCCTACTGAGTTGGGTGCAGAAGCTGGTAAGACGGTGGAATTGTTTCTGCGCTGGGACAATCGAGCAGAATGAAACGCAAACCCGGTAGCTACCTAACAAAAGTTAGAGGAAATTTCACTCATAAAGGCGAACATTTTTTCGCTCTAATTCCCGATCGTCGGATTGAGTCCAATCAACGCGAGCATGCGGCCGGTTTTTCCTTTCTCCGCGCGATAGGAGTAGTAGCGATCCAGATCGCAGGCAGTGCATACGCCGGGATCGTGAATTTCTTTCACGCCGAACGCTGTGGCATTGCCGGACAATTTCCGCGGCGAAATCGACTTCGTAATGCGGCGGACGAATGCAGGGGCTCAGTTGCACGATCATGTCAGCGGGATCGGAGCCGAAGCAATCAATCATTTGCGTAATCGCATTCGTGACAACGCCGAGCTCGGTGCCTTTGCGGCCGGAATGAACCAGACCGATAGCCGGCGTTTTTGGATCGACAATGTAAACAGCACAACAGTCGGCAACGTAAACGCCAAGCGCGATGCCGCGTTGATTTGTGATCAGGCCGTCGCAGCCGGGGAATTCGCGGCCCACAGGGCCGCGGCTACAACTATCGACGACGGCGATCTTGTTTCCGTGAATTTGTTGAGCGGTGAACAGCGGCCAGTCGCCGACGCCGATTGCATTGCGAATTTCGCGATGGGCGGCGTCGAGCCGCTTCAACACTTCGGCTTTGTCATGCCCCGCAGGCGCGGGGTCGATACCGGGAATTCTTTGCGTGAAAACGTGGCGACAGATTCCAAGCGCGCTCAGCGCGGGAAATTGTTCGAAGGGAAGTATGCATTAAGCTTAATCCAACTCAGAATCCAGAGAAGCTCCAACACACAAATTGTCATCCTGAAGCGAGCGAAGATATCTGTTGTATTGAGAAACCGAAAGCGGTGATCCGAGAAGTCCGCTCGCACTCAAATGACACTACGAAAGGCAACACGTTATTGAAGATCCGCGCTCGCCCTCCAGAGCTTGGACATCCGCGAGTTGAGCTTTATTTGGAAGAAGTTCGGGATCTTCCGGCCGAACTCCGCAGCTCATTATCGTCACCGTGCTTTGGTTTTCCTTCGGCGTCCACTCCGCTGCCGGTGTAATAGGTTTTCGTTTTGGTAGCGCGCGGCGCAAGGTTGGCGAACATCTCTTGATAGGTGCTCTGCGCGCCGGTGGCTCGATCGAATTCTGCCAACGAGGAATTGTATCCAAAGAGCGCCTGCAAGCGCGTCGATTGCGCGGTGAGCAATTGCACCTGGGCGTTGAGCACATCCAATTGCACTCCCGCGCCGGCGTCCAGGCGCGCCTTGGCCAGGCGCAAAGCTTCGTCGGCTAGCTCGACATTTTTCTCCTGGCTTTGAATTAATTCGCGGTTCTGCTGCAAATTCGAATAGGCCTGTTGTATCTCCAATTCCACCTGCCGGACATCGTCGTCATAGGTGTTCTTGGCTTCCGAAAGCAGGGCGCGCTGTTGTATCACCTGGCCGGCGATTTCGCCGCTGTCCCAGATTGGCAAGCTGCCTTGCACCTCTGCGAGCCAACCTTTCGAAATATCATGCCAGCTGGAGTTCACCGGTGAACTGACCCATTCGCCGCCACCCGTGGCGGTAACCGTTGGGAGCCATTGACCCGCTGTCGCGCGGACTTGCTGGAGCTGGTTCAACACATTTGCGCGCGCCTGTTTGAGAAACGGGCGCCGCTCTTTTCCCATCTCGATCGCATCGGCCAGTGCGATCGTGCGCGGGAGGTATGGCATTTCGCCCACCACTTCCAACGGTGGGTTCTCACCGCGATCGCGGCTGGAAATCCAGGCCGAGCGTCTTGGCCAAAGTAAGTTTCGATATTCGATAGTTGTTTTGCGCAGTAATCAGTAACGGAATCTGATTGTAGAGGGCGACTTCCGCCTGGAGGACGTTGAAACGCGGGACTGTTCCCGCTTCAAACCGATTCTGCTGGTCTTTCAACTGGCTCTCCAAAAGATGGACCGATTCCTCGTTCACCTGGATGAGCTCTCGGTTAACCACGATTTGATAGAACTGCGTTTTTACCGTGGCAATGAGCTGGTCCAGAATGTTGCGGAACGAGAAGTAAGCGCTGTCCCGCTGAAAAAACGTGCCGCGAATCTGTGGAAAGGTCGTGCCGTTGAAGATGAGCTGTCTTCCCAGAACGCTGATGGCGTAGGAAACGTCGCTCGCCTCAATATTGGCGACTGGTGTCGCTGCCGGCGCCGCTAGTGGTGTCTGAATATCCTTCACCTGCGACGGCGGCGATTCAAAAAGGGATGCAGCCCCCGTCGCAGCACTCGGCGTTGTACCAGTCCCGCTCGTCGTACCGAGAATCCGCGCGCCTTGCAGGTTTGGGTCGATCCATTCGTAATTTCCACTTGCTGTGACATGCGGCAGCGCCTGCGCGCGAACTTGAATGATTACGCCTTTGGTCCGTTTGATCTCTTGTTCCGCGTTCAGAAGAGCAGGGTTACGTTGCAGGGCAGTCAGGATCGCCTGGTCCACAGTAAAAGTAGGGACCCTCTGCCCGGAAGAAGTTCCGCTGCCGCCAAAACTCCACTGACCCAGGATGCTGAACGCTACAAAAATCCCCAGGGGAAGAAAAAATTTTCTCATAGACGTTTAGCTGTTAGATGCGCGAAAGCCGATGTCCGGATTCAACGCAGTCTCATAGCACCGCCGCCAAATAAATGGAAATCATTTCGACTGGCAGTAATCGTAAATTTTACTGTAAATCTGAAGCCAGGCCTTTTGTTCATCGGGCGTGAGGTGGTTCAGTATTTTCATCAGGTTCCCGACCATTTCCTCGCGAATCCGGCGCACCAGGGCCGAGCCTTTCGGCGTGATACAGACCATCACTTTGCGTCGATCGTCCCGCGCAACCGAGCGCACCACGTAGCCAAGATTCTCCAGGCGCGCCACCAGACCGCTCGCTGCCGCGGTCGTATGCCCCATCTTTTGCGCAATCGCAGACATGGTGAGCACTTCTTTTCGATCGAGATAAGTGAGTAGAAAAAATTGCGGAAACGAAACGTTGCCCGGCGCGAGTTCCTTGCAGAGATGCAGCATAAAACAGCGCTGCATTTCGAGAACAATATGAGAAAGCCTTTCCGCATCCGCACGAATTTGATCGGTCGGAGTTCGTGCAAACGCGGTAGCCATCCCTGTATTCAAGGCGATAAAACTAGAAATGCGTGCATCGCCTGTCAAACCCCGCTTCGCGGAGAAATTAGGACCATCCCACGATTGTCATTCTGAGCGCAGCGAAGAATCTCTGATCACTTGCGGACTCCGATGGAATAGCCAGCGATGTTTCGCTTCGCTCAACATGACAGCGCCATTTATGAGATTGGTTCTAATCCCAGATTTGAACCTCAACAATTTCATCGGCTCTCAACGACTGGCCGACGGCGAGCCGCAGCAACGCATTTGATTGGCTTAAGCCAAACAGCGCATGCGATTCCTGGCGACCAACCGGAGTAAAATGGCCGTGTTCGAGTTTCCCGCGAATGTAATGGGGCCGATCGCTGTCGTTGGTTAGATCGATAGTCAACTTCGCCGGCACCTGCGGCAGATTAAGATCGGTTGCCCCCATCATTTTCAAAATCGCGGGCCGCACGAATTGCAGGAACGTGACAAACGCCGATACCGGATTACCCGGCAAACCAAACACGGCGCACTCGCCAAGTTTTCCGAATAGGAATGGCTTCCCGGGTTTGATGGCTACGCGCCAGATGTCGATCTGCGCTCCGAGGTCGCGAAACGCAGCCTTCACCAAGTCGTGCTCCCCGACAGAAACACCGCCGCTGATAATGAGAATGTGATTTTCGCTTCCGCGATTGATCGCTTCGATCAACGATTCGCGTTCGTCGCGACAATGTTCCTGCGATTTTACGATCGCCCGGCAGCGTTGCAGCAACGCGCCAAGCAACGGCGAATTGCTGTCATAGATCTGCCCGGCCTTAATTTTCTCGCCCGCCTTCACCAGCTCGTCACCGGTTGAAATGATTGCCGCGTGCACTTCGCCGCCAACAGTCACTTCGGCAAAACCTTGAGAAGCCAGTAGAGCAGCCGTTGCGGCGCGAATCCGCTCGCCCTTCGCCAATATCCGCTGTCCCTCCGCCAGATCGCAGCCGCGCCGCCTAATGAATTCGCCAGTTTCGACGTCTGTATTGATGACAATCTCATCACCGTCACGGGTTACGTCTTCCTGCATGACAACGGCGTCCGCTCCAGCAGGCACCGGCGCGCCGGTGAAAATCCGCACCGCTTCGCCGGAAGAAACACGGAGCTCCCGATCAAAACCGGCGGGCTGTTCGCCAGTGACAGGCAATCGTTCGCCTTTTCTGCACGAGCTCGCCACGACCGCATAACCATCCATTGCGGAATTATCGAAAGCAGGCAGCGGCAGCCGCGCGAAATGATCTTCGGCTGCGAAAAAATCCAGCGATTTTGAGATCGACAACTTTCGCGCCGGCAAAGGCCGAATCGCGTCTCGAGAATTTTCTTTCGCGCTTCTTCTTCGGAAATCATTTCTGTAGGGGACGCTGTTAGCGTCCTGTATTTTGGAATGGAAGCTAGCAGCTTCCCCTACAACATTCTATTCTGCGGGTGATCACGGCGAAGTTGGCAACTGGCAATTAATCGCGATATTCTGGCTTTGCATTTGGTGAGGTGGCTGAGTGGTTGAAAGCAGCGCTTTGCTAAAGCGCCGTAGCCCAAAAGGCTACCGAGGGTTCGAATCCCTCCCTCACCGCGTTTTGCGCCTGGCAAAACGCGAGAGGGAAATCCACAAGCGGGCACACTATCGGATGCACTAGCGGGAGCGTAATCCCTCCCTCACCGGGTCTCTCTTTCGACATTGGGCGTTGGATGCTCGACGTTCGGCGTTTAGGATTGTTGAGTCACCAACACTGGCACACCGTTCAACCGATAGAGCTGAGGAACGCTATTTGAATTGGCAGTCCCGCCAACCCGTCGCACCAGGCAAAAAACCGTTTTCAGTGACCTCAAAGCACTCGGGCCGATGTTTTGAATTTGGTTTTTTCGGGATCGGATGAGCCGTTTTCCAGCCCGTTATTGCATTACGGGGTGCGGGACAATTTTAACCCGCAAAAAAACAATACTCAGAAAAACACACATCAATCCATGAATATGAAAACAAAAATTCACCTTAAGAAAACTCGGCTGTCTCTTCAGCTCGTGCCGGCTGTGACGATCCTCGTCGCGCTGGCACTATCCATCCCAATGTCCGCACAAACGATTACCACCTTTGACGCGCCGGGCGCGGGCACGGGTGCCTTTCAGGGCACCTACGCCTTCAATATCGCCCCGTCCGGGACGATCATAGGATATACCCGTGACGCGAGCAATGTGCGGCACGGTTTCATCCGGTCCAACAATGGCAGTTTCACTATCTTCGATGCGCCGGGTGCAGGCACGGTCTCCCCCCAGGGGACACGGGCTTATTCCATAAACCCGGCCGGGGAAATTACGGGATTCTTCTTTGACTCAGTCACTGTGGCCCACGGCTACGTTCGCTCCAATCAAGGCGTGATTACCGTCTTCGATGCGCCTGGCGCGGGCACGGGCCCCGGCCAAGGTACATTTGTGTCAGCCCTCTCATCATCAACCCCAACGGGGCGATCGCGGGATATTACATTGACTCGTCCAACGTGAGTCACGGTTTTCTGCGCGATAAGAATGGCGTCATCACGACATTTGACGCTCCGGGCGCGGGCACGGGAGCTGGCCAGGGTACGTTTAGCTACGCGATCAGCGACAACTGGGGCGATCACGGGATACTACTATGACAGCGCCGATGTGAGCCACGGTTTCCTGCGTGATAGGAACGGCGTCATCACCACCTTCGATGTTCCAGGCTCCGGCACCGGCCTTCCATCAGGGCACCTATGGCGGGGGCTTTACTCCGAGGGAACCATCATGGGAAATTACTTAGACGCGGACAATCTGAGTCACGGTTTCCTGTTGGATAGGAATGGCGCCTTCACCACGTTCGATGCGCCGGGCGCCGGTCACGTCCCGGGTGTGGACGACGGTACCTACCCCTTTGGAATCAACGCGAATGGCGCGATCACGGGATGGTATGTTGACGATGCAGATGCGAATCACGGCTTTGTGCGCGATAAGCACGGCGCCATCGATGAGTTCGACGTTCCGGGCGCGGGCGCGGGCGTCTTCGTCTGGAGCATTGCTCCAAACGGGGCGGTGACGGGATATTTCTTTGACGCGAACAACGTGGTTCACGGCTTCGTGCGAAAGCCGATAAGCTCGCCTGCGCAAATCGTCACCGGCGCCGATGGCGGCGCCGGTGAGGTTGCGAGAAATACTCTGACGGCAGCGCCTTCAGCAGAGGCGATTCGTCGTGACCGGATCGAAGAGATGAGCTCTGGACACGCTCATCTCGAATTGCATCCGGTGCCCCGGCTCGCGGTGATCGACCGCCCCCTGGCTGCGACAGGGGTTGGTATGTGCGTCGGCCTGGAGGTAAAGATTGGTCACTGCGCCCATCGGTTCAACGATGTCGACGATGGAAGGGAAACCGACGCCGCGGGCGCGGCGATGACGCGTTTGTTGATTTCCGTCTTGGGAATCTTCGCATCTTCAGGCCGAAGGCGACCTTGTCGCGTGTTGCCCTTTTGGAGAAGAGGAACCTCGCGCGATTGCGCGATTTGGACTAGGCTTGGGGGTAGACAAAAGTTGACGAACTGCAATTCGAGTTGCGGGAAGGAACTAGTCGGCCTCATGAGCGAGCGAAACGAACGGATGTCGAGCGAAGAAAAATCAGCTGATTGCGTTGCATCGCCCGTTTCTCCCAAAGCGGAGGGATCAACGGACGCCTCAAAAACTCTGGAGGCGATGTTGCCCCTCGTGTACGACGAGCTTCGTTTGCTCGCTGGCGGTTATCTGCGCAATGAGCGGCCGGAACACACCCTTCAACGCACGGCCCTTGTGCACGAAGCCTACCTGCGGCTGGCCGCGCAACGCGACGTGTCCTGGGAAAATCCGGCACATTTCATTGCCATCTTCGCCCGCCTCATGCGCCAGACCCTGACCAACCACGCGGTAGCACGAACCCGGGCAAAACGTGGCGGGAGCGATCCGACCGACCTGATCCTTGAATTCTATGATCGTCACCAGATTGACGTTACCGCGGTGGATGAGGCCCTGCGGAAACTGGAGGCACTCGACGCACGGCAGGCGCAAATTGTTGAACTGCGATTTTTCGGTGGCCTGAGGATCGAGGAAATCGCGAAACTGCTGGAAATCTCACCGGCAACCGTGAAGCGCGAGTGGGCGGTCGCCAAGCTTTGGTTGAGGCAGGCTTTATCTCAAGACGAATAACACCTTCCTTCTCCGACTTCCTTTATGATTCAAGACCCTTACCCCACGACCTTCTTTTGCATATGAATCCGGAACGTTGGCAACAGCTGAAAACAATCGTCGCCGACGCATTGGAGAAAGATTCACCCGTCGCCCGAACCGCGCTGGTCAGCGAGCGGTGTGCTGACGACGACGCGCTCCTCCAGGCCGCCGAATCCCTTCTCCGGGACGCGGAACCAATCTTGCATGACAGGGAAGACGCGCTGGAAGAATGTGCTGAGACGGTGACCGGACTTCTTGGTCGTGATTGGCTTTCGCAGACAGGCCAGCGGATTGGCGCCTACATCAAGGCAACTGTGACGACACGAATTAAATCAGATCCAGCCCGCTGGCAGCGTCTCAAGCACATCCTTGCAGATGCGCTCGAGCATACCTCAGCTGTGGAGCGGACGGCTGCGCTCAGGAAATCCTGCGCAAATGACACGACGCTTCTCCGTGAAGCCGAAAAGCTACTCGCACATGATACGACAGATTTCGAAGACCTTGCGGAATTTGTAGCGAAGCGTCTCACTCACGACGAACGCGATCGAATCGGAGAGCGGATCGGCGCGTATGTGGTCGTCAGAGAACTCGGGCGTGGCGGTATGGGAGCTGTTCATCTGGCCGAACGCGCCGATGGACAATTTGAAAAGCGAGTCGCGATCAAAGTACTCAAGCGAGGCACAGATACCGATGAAGTGCTGCGCCGTTTCCGGATCGAGCGGCAAATTCTAGCCAATCTTGAACATCCAAACATCACGCGGCTCCTCGATGCGGGTACTACGAGCGACGGCTTACCATACTTCGTGATGGAGTTTATCGAGGGAACGCCGATCGCGCGGTTCGTTCAGCGCGAGAACCTCGATTTACGGGGCCGGATCAAGCTCTTTCTCAAGGTCTGTTCTGCAGTCGATTTCGCGCATCGACATCAGATTATCCATCGAGACATCAAGCCTGGTAACGTGCTCGTCAACGATGAGGGTGAGCCCAAATTGCTCGACTTCGGAATCGCGAAGCTACTTAGCGTCGATTCTGAGGATGGTATTACCACGGTCGTGGCCGAGCGCAGGCTCACACCGATGTATGCAGCCCCAGAGCAAAGTGCAGGGCAACCTGCCACAGTTGCCACCGACGTGTACTCGCTCGGTGCACTTCTCTACGAGCTCCTGGTTGGCAAGGCGCCGCATGGCAGTTCGAACGGCAGACGTTTGGAGGACGATGTATTTGAGCATTTATTCGGGTCACCGCTATCCAGCGAGGTCGTTACTGATCCAAAGACAAAACAAAAACTACTGGGTCAGCTCGATCAAATCGTCGCGCGAGCGATGCAGCGCGATCCGGCACAAAGGTATCGATCCGTAGCAGAGATGTCTCAGGATTTAGAACGATGTCTCAACGGAGCAGCGCTTCTGTCCGAGAATTTTTCGATGGCTACGTCTGATGAGGAAAGCGGGGCCGGAAACTCAAGGGTAGGAGCGAGTTCCCGTCGTCGTTGGTACATTGCGGCGGCGGTTGTCGGCGTGATTGTTCTCGCGGCTGCAGTGCTTTCACGTGGACCGGGTGTTCGCTGGCTTCAGAACCAGATGTTTGGAAAAGCGACGCCGGCGGCCCAGCCCGGAACTGCTCCTGAAGCTGTCCGCTCGATTGCGGTGTTGCCGTTTGAGCCTCTTGGAAAGGATATGAATGATGAGTTATTGGGGCTAGGCATGGCCGATGCGATCATTGGCCGCATGAGCAACCTGAAGCAGCTCGCCGTTCTGCCCACGAGCGCGGTGTCAAAATACAAGAGCCCTGCAAATGATCCGCTCGCGGCGGGTCGCGCGTTAGGCGTGGATGCGGTTTTGAGTGGAACTGTCCAACGATCCGGCGACCGGATCCGCGCCACCGTCCAACTTGTACGCGTCGCCAGCGGTCGCACTATCTGGTCGGAGAAATTCGACCAAACCTTCACGGACATCTTTGGTGTTCAAGATTCGATTTCCGACAGCGTTGCCAAGTCACTTGCACTTAATCTTACCGCCGACGAGCAGAAGCAGTTGGTAAAACGCTATACGACAAATGCCGCGGCCTACGACGAATATTTGATGGGTCTTTACTTGTGGAATACACGATCGAGAGATGGGTTGAAGAAGGCGATCGACCATTTTGGACGAGCGATTGAGAAGGATCCGAATTTTGCTCTCGCCTATTCACTGATGGCTGATTGCTACTACCTGCAACTTTATTACGGATATGACTCTGAATCAGACCACATTCGCAATGCTAAGGCCGCAGTCGAACGCGCGCTGGTACTCGACGACTCTCTAGCCGAAGCTCACCTCGCCGCAGCATTGGTTGAGCTTTATGAGAAAGGTTATCAACACGCAGAGTCAGATCATCAAGCAGCCTTGGATTCACTTCGCCGCGCTATCGCATTAAACCCGAATTTGGCTATTGCTCACCTGCGTTACGCCAATGTGTTGGCCGCCTTTGGACACTTGGATGATTCTGTTCGAGAGATGAGGCGTGCTCAAGAGCTCGACCCGCTTTCGCGTATCAACAACGCTGCTCTGGGAATTAGTCTTGTTTTTGCCCGCCAGTATCGCGAGGCTCTCGACTATTTCTACAAGGCGGCGGAATTAGCTCCAGACGAAGCGTCGGTCCAGAACAGCCTGGCGTACGCTTATGCTTTAAATGGCCTGTATCAACAAGCGATTGAACATTACCAGAGGGCAGTTGAACTCGATCCGAACGAAAGAGGCAACGTTCTCGTCTCGATCGCGTACGTTCTGATTTCTGCAGGAAACAAATCGGAGGCGGATTCGATGATGCCAGAGATTCTGAAGCTGGCTGGAGAAGGAAAAGCGGATCCTTACTATGTTGCCGTGTTATATGGCGCGCGCGGTGACAAGGATGCGGCATTCGAGTGGTTCGACAAAGCATTACGAAGATATTCCGAAACGAGATCGAACGGGGATGATTCACGAATGATCAGGTATGATCCCATGTTGGATCCGCTGCGCTCGGACCGCAGATTTGGGGCGCTGTTGCGGCAGCACAACCTGGGTTCGCTTCTCGAAACTCCTGGGACTGCGACCGAAGCTGTACGCTCGATTGCAGTGTTGCCTTTCGAACCGCTCGGAAAGGATATGAATGATGAACTCTTGGGACTCGGCATGGCCGACGCGATCATCGGTCGCATGAGCAACCTGAAGCAGCTCGCCGTTCTGCCCACCAGCGCAGTGTCAAAATACAAGGGCCCTGCCAATGATCCGCTTGCCGCCGGTCGTGCATTGGGGGTGGATGCGATCCTGAGCGGAACTATCCAACGATCCGCCGACCGGATCCGCGCTACCGTCCAACTTGTCCGCATCGCAAGTGGCCGCACTGTTTGGTCGGAGAAATTCGATCAGACGTTTACAGACATCTTCGGTATTCAGGACTCGATTTCTGACAGCGTTGCCAAGTCGCTTGCACTTAATCTTAGCGCCGACGAGCAGAAGCAGCTGGTAAAACACTATACGACGAATGCCGCCGCCTACGACGAATATCTGATGGGTCTTTACTTCTATAACACGCGATCGAGAGACGGGTTTAATAAGGCGATCGATCATTTTGGACGAGCAATCGAGAAGGATCCGAATTTTGCTCTCGCCTACGCACTGATGGCTGACTGTTACTACTTGCAACTATATTACATGTACGATTCCAGGCCAGACCGGATTCAAAACGCTAAGGCAGCGGCTGAACGCGCGCTGCTACTCGACGATGCTATCGCCGAGGCTCACGTCGCTCTGGCCATGGTGTGGTTTAACCAAGAAGATTATCAGGCAGGCATGGATTCGCTTCGACGCGCCCTCACGTTGAATCCCAATCTGGCAATCGGACACCAACGTTATGCTTGGGCACTATGCTCATCGGGGCACTTGGACGATACGGTGCGAGAGATGAAGCGCGCGCAAGAGCTCGATCCGCTTTCGCCTACTAACAATACAGCTCTGGGAATCGCTCTGGTTTTTGCCCGGCAATTTCGCGAAGCTCTGGCGTATTGCTACAAGGCTGCGGAACTAGATCCTAACTCTGCTCCAATCCAGGAAAACCTGGCGTTGGCCTACGCCTTAAATGGAGAGTATCAACAAGCACTAGAACATTATAAAAAACAAGGTGAACTCAGCCAGGAGAGCAAAGGGGACGTCCTCGCCTTCGTCGTGACGGTGCTTGCGGTCGCAGGTCGCAATTCGGAAGCCGAGAGCAGTATGCATGATCTTTTGGATTTGGTGCGAGCAGGCAAGGTCGATCCTTATAATATGACTTTGGTGTATACGGCACGCGGCGACAAGGAGCGAGCGTTGGAGTGGCTTGACAAAACGTTGCAAAATGGATCTGGCGGGCTGCATGGCTACGATCGAATGATTAGGTATGATCCACTGTTGGATCCATTGCGGTCAGACGGCAGATTTGCCGCGCTGCTACGGCGGCACGGCCGAGGTTCGTTGCTCGAAACCTCTGGCAGCCGTTAGCCGCACGATCAGAGCAATGGGACAACGTTGAATCGGCAACTGACAAACCGTATTCGCAGGTCGCGGATGCGTGGCCCGCTGTAACAGTCACTGATTGGAAATCGTCGCGGTCGTTCCGTCGATTTTCGTAAAACGAACGGTGAACTTCTCGTTGTAGGTCAGCGCTCTATCCTGAAGGACGCTGATCGCCAGGGCCTCTCCGAGTTGGATGGATGAGTCAGTGTCGCTGCGCCAGTGGATGCCGGGGTGAATGCCATGGCCGAAGGAGATGTTGTGCGCGAGTTTGTTGAGCTCGCCGTTGACGGTGATTTGTCCCGCATCTCCGCCCGTGTACGGATTCGAGTGAAAGTCCATCGCTGCTGGGCACTACAGGATTGGGGATCACGAAATCACCGTCGAAGAAGAACTTTAAGATAGTAATACAAGCGCCCGCAACCGTGCCATGGCCGGTCGGGTAGGCCGGATGCGTTGGCGAACCTTCGGGGAACGCCTGAGAGAGAAAGTAATCCCCATATCTGGTGAAGCTCCTTTGCACAGCCATCGAGTTGAGAACATTGTCGTTGACACGTCCATCCAGCGTTCCCCCGTGGCCAGTCAGAATTTGGCGGACGATGGCGCCGCCGGACTCGGGACGCTGACGAAGATGGACGTACCACTTGTGATACCACACACAGTTCAGCGCAAAACCAGCGATCGCCGCCACCGTCGCTGCGAAGTCGGGCTGACCGAACGTGCCAAAGCCATTCTGCGTGCTGGAGTTGGCGTAAGGATTCCCCGGGTTCAGCGGCACACCGAGCGTGTTAAGCACCAGGTAAGCCGTGAAGTAAGCCTGATACAGCACATCCACATGGGTAAATGTGCCGAGACCGCGTCCATTATGGAGGTAACGAGGTTGCGGATCCAGTTGGGCTCGTAGTCCGGTATCGATACCATTCTGGACTTGTTGGAAAGTAGTCGGATCGGTCATGTAATCATGCCCGCTGCGTAGATGGCCATCCGCTGATCAATTTCTTGCGCACCCAAATAACTGGGGGTGAAGCACAACTGGGAGATGTAAGGCCCAATGGTCTCGCCTGGATAGCCACCACGGAACAACAGAGCTGGCGTGACATGACCATAGCTGTCTCTCGGGCCTGCGTAGCTGGGCATAGCCGAAAGCTCTTGTGCCGCCTCGGCAGCAGTCGCATTCGAAACGTAGTCGGTGAACGCGACATCGCGGAGTAGCGAGGCCCAGTACAGCTCGACCAGTTCCGTCCCGTAAGCCGCACTGGCGAGGGCAGGCGCGGGTGGGACAATTACTGCGTTCTCTTGATTGTCCGGACATGGCGCGTTGCCAAACTGCACCGCATCGCAGCCTTCCAAGCCAAAAGCGAGGCCGCCTTGCGGGCCGTTTAGCGTCCGCGTGCCGCCCATGATAATGTTTTCGAAATCTGCAGGGTTGCCTCTGTCCAAAGCTCTCTTGAAGGTGTTGAAGGCATTCAAGTTCACCAGCCCGATGCCATCCTGGAGAATGCCCTTGCTGTAGGTGCCGCACTTATCGCGGTAGCGCTCCTCGTCGCCGTTGGTCGTGTGGGGAGGAACGGGAATACCGCGCTTCGCTCGTTAGCGGTCGCGAGGCGGATTGCGAAGCACCGTCTTACCCGCGGATTGGCTCTGGGACCCGGCACACCAATTCCGTCGCCGAAAGTAGTATTGGTAGACTGAGCGGAAGCAAGAACGGACTTGCCGAGCACCGCGCCACCCGTCAGTACCGCACCTACTTGACCTAAAAACTTGCGGCGACTAGGCGCCTTCACAGCATTGTTGGCGGACGGTTTTCCTGTTTCGTTTGTGTTCGCGACGCCATTTTTCTCATTCATTGTAGTCTCCTGTATTGGCCGAGCGCGGGCATTGTGTGACACACTTGTTCCCGCGTCCAGTTAATTTAAAAAAAGGCCGTCTCGATACTCCGCTTCCGTTGGCTTTTGCTTTGCAAAAATTGCCATCGCCGCTGGCACGGTGGGCACGCGGCTTGCGTGCTAAACGCCACTCTGGCTCAGACTGAATGCCTGCCGCAATTCGCCAACTTTGCAGCATGTGTTTATTTTTCGCATTGCATGTGCACCGAGCGACTCCGAGTTCAAAATTTTATCGACGGCCAATTTGTCAACCCTGTCAGCCTCTTGTCATTCCGAGCGCCCCGCCGCGCCGAAGCGGAGCGAAGGCGGGAGGTCGCTTGCCTCGCCGTAGCTTTATGCGAAGGCTGGGAGGAATCTCTAATTGCTTCTGTAACTGTCGCCACTCCCCATGACTGAAAGATTTAGCCAGATCCGCAACTTCATTGCCGGCGAATTTGTCGCACCGATCAGCGGCCGGCACCTCGACAATATTGAACCGGCGACTGGCAAACCGTACTCGCAGGTACCGGACAGCGACGCCCGCGATGTCGAACTCGCCGTCACCGCCGCGGAGAAGGCATTTACCGAATGGTCCAAAAAAACGGCAGGCGAACGCTCCAATTTTCTGTTGCGGATAGCCGACCTGATCGAACGCGACCTGGAGAAATTCGCCCGCGCTGAGTCCATCGACACTGGCAAGCCGATTTCGCTCGCGCGTTCGCTCGACATCCCGCGCGCTGTTGCCAACTTCCGCTTCTTCGCAACTGCGATCCTGCATACCGAATCGGAAGCGCACATCACCGACAACGTGGCGTTCAACTACACGCTGCGTCAGCCGCGCGGTATCGCCGGGCTGATTTCGCCGTGGAACCTGCCGCTTTATTTGTTGAGCTGGAAAATTGCGCCTGCGATCGCTGTCGGTAACACCGCCATCGCTAAGCCCAGCGAGCTGACGCCGATGACGGCTTACATGCTGTGCGAGGTCGCCGGCGAAGCCGGACTGCCAAATGGCGTGCTCAACGTCGTGCACGGCACCGGGCCAAACGTCGGCGCGGCGATCACTGCCCATCCAAAGATCAACACCATCTCGTTCACAGGCGGGACAGTGACAGGCCGAAAAGTAGCGGAGGCGTGCGCGCCGCTTTTCAAAAAAGTCTCCCTCGAGTTGGGTGGCAAGAACCCAAACATCATCTTCGCCGACGCCGATCTCGAAGCCGCGATCGTCGGCAGTGTTCGCTCGTCCTTCGCAAACCAGGGACAGGTATGCCTGTGCGGTTCACGTGTATTCGTCGAACGCTCTGCTTACAACGATTTCGTTGACCGCTTTATCGATGAGGCGTCCCAATTGAGAATGGGCGACCCGCTCGACGAGAAAACCGAGCAAGGCGCAATCGTCAACAAGACGCAGCTCGACAAGATCAAGTTTTACGTCGATCTCGCGCAGAAGGAAGGCGGCAAGGTAACGCTTGGCGGTTCCACGCCGCAGCCGCCTAACGAGCGCTGCCGCCAAGGCTATTTCTTTCCGCCCACGGTCATCACCGGACTGCCGGTCTCGTGCCGCACCAATCGCGAAGAAATCTTTGGACCTGTTGTCACCATCACGCCATTCGACAACGAAGAGGAAGTGATTGCGTACGCAAACGATTGCGACTACGGCCTGGCCTCGAGCGTCTGGACTCAAAACCTGAGTCGTGCCCACCGTGTCGCTGAACAAATTAATACCGGCACGATATGGGTGAATTGCTGGCTGGTGCGCGACCTGCGCGTCCCCTTCGGCGGCATGAAACAGAGCGGCGTCGGCCGCGAAGGCGGCGAAGAAGCGTTGAGATTCTTCACCGAGCCGAAAAATATTTGCATCGCGAAATGAACCGCGATCGAAAAGCCGCTCGAGGGCCGACGCAGAAGAACGACCGGCAATTTATGGAGATTGCCGTCGAGGAAATGCTGCAGTCTCGCTCCGAACACGCCAACAAATTCGACCCGATGGTTGGGGTCGTGATCGTCGACAGCAAAGGCCGTATCCTCGCGAGAGCCCACCGAGGCAATTTTGTCGCGGGCGAACACGCCGAATTCACTGCGATAATGAAAGCCGCAAGCGACCACGATCTAACTAACAGCACGCTGTACACGACGTTAGAACCATGCACGGTACGGTCCCCTTCCAAGAAATCCTGCACGCAAAGGATATTTGAGAGCGGGATCAAGCGGGTCGTCGTTGGCCTATCGGATCCGAATCCGACAGTCCATGGGGCGGGCATCCAAACATTGTTAGATCACGGAGTGACCGTCGATTTCTTCGATGACGAACTTGCCAATAAAATTCGCGAAGCAAACAAAGACTTCCTGAATTTTTATGAGCGAGCATCGTTAACGCAATATCACAAACCAACGGAACCAATACCCAAGGACCATGATGAACTTCCGGAAAAACCTGAAGCGCCCTCACACGAGGAAAAGAGACCCGTCAATGGGGCTTCTTACGACGACTTATCGCAGGATTTGATTCGGTCTTACCTCAAAGAAGCGAAATCCGGCACCGGGTCCCGTCCCAGGAAGAAAAACAATATCTCCTAGCTAATGAATTCATAAAGTTGGATTCTGAGCAGTCGCACTGGATTCCTACGTATGCCGGGCTTCTCCTTTTCGGAAAAGAGCCTGACAGATTCCTACCTCACTTCGTCATCAAGGCTCTATGTTTCTCGCGTGAATCTGCCGACCACACGCCAATAGAAAACCTCAAGTTTCCGCCACGGGATATTTCTGGGCCGCTTCCACGGCTCATCGATGACGCCGTCGCGTTTGTCGTCGAGAACGTTAACACGGTGCCAATAATCGAAGGAACGCTTAGAAAAGAGCTTCCTGAATATCCTCAGGAGGCAATCCGTGAAATTGTTGTTAACGCCGTAATTCATCGAGACTACTCGATATCAGACATGCAGGTTCTTTTGGAGATCTATTCAAACCGAGTGGTCGTAAAAAGTCCGGGCTCGATCATGCGGCCAATTACTTTGCAAAAACTGCGTGAGTTTAGGCGGGTTGGTTCCAGGTGCCGAAATCCTAGAATTGCATTTACCTTTGCCCACATGCACCGGATGGAAAAACTAGGATTTGGAATTCCTACGCTACCGATCCTCTTAAAGCGTCGAGGCCTTCCCCCACCCGAGTTCGATTGCCGGGATGGTTGTTTCACAGCAACGTTATATGGCCGAGCCTTATCGGGCGGCAGTAAAGCAATTCCAGCCGCGCAGCTAGCATTATTGAACGAACGTCAGAAGGAGATCGTTTCATTGGTTCAACAAAAAGGCCGAGTTACAACCTCGGACGTGCAAAAACGGTTTAACATTACTCGGGAGACGGCTAATCAAGACTTCGCAACGTTGGCAAAACTTGATCTCTTGAAGCGAATGGGCACTGGAAGAGCAACCTATTATATTCTGGCGTTATAGACTTTCGTCAGCTTTTCGTCAGGTTTGCGTCAGGTTTTCCCGTGTAGGGAGGCAAATCCATGCGAGCAGCGGAGACCGGAAGACCGGAAAGCCTTGCGTCAGATACACGTCAGATATACGTCAGATTTGCATTTCTGCGGAAATGTCCGGCCTTATCCTAAAACTACTGGACTAAGCCGATTGCTTTTAGTTCGCGACGAATCTCCTGAAATTTTTCGCGAACGTCGTTCTGGAAATGAATTCGGGATACACCCTGAAGATCGGTGTGCATCTCTGCGCCAGACTGCAGAAGCAAAGTCGCGCGCGTCTTTCCTAATCGGCCGATGAACCAGCCCGTTTCGTAAATAACATTTGGACGCGCCTGCCCATATTGTTCCGTCTCCGAGCTGACAAGGTCATCAGCAGTGAAAAGCGCAAAAGCAAAAGCACATTTGGAGGCCTCGTCCTCAAATTTATCAGTCAGAGGCCGACTCAGGCCTGGCCGTGCCATCATAACGATCGGAGTTACGCCTTCCTCTCGCAAGGAATCTGCAAGACGGCGCGCGTTCAACTCGTCCTTCCCATGAATAATGAAAATATTCTTCGTTGCCGGCGCGCGCGACGCACGTGAACACGTGTAACCAGACGGAATGCCTGCGGTTTGCTCTAGGAATTCGACCAAATCAGTCGTTAGGGTTAATCTTTCGGAAAACTCTTCTTTCTCCGCTCCGGTCGTTGCCCATCGCTTCCTTAGTTCATCCAAATTCTTCATAAACGGCGTACGAACCGTGAAGATGGGCTGCAGAATGCCTTTTAATCGTGCGATCCACGAAGCAGCGGCGGATTTCGTGAGTTTGTTTTCGTTAAGCAGCCGGTTGCCAAATGCGACGTGATCTTTGAGTTTATCTGAGAGGCTCTTTGGCGGCGCAGATACGGATGATATTTGAGGAGGATTGAGAGTCGCCTCGATATGTTTAAGCAGTTCAGGTGGAGGGGTGCTTGGAGGGGTGTATGGAATATTCTTGAGCAGGTCCGGGATTGAGCTTTCGATTTTTGGTCGCGACGCCGGGAACCAACTGAACGGATTGGGTGGATTATTACTAGACATGAATCGCTCTCTTTCTCGCCGAAACGTACGTCGAGAGTTAGCGTACTGCAATATATGAAAATGTATTTGCCGGTGAAACGCTTACACTCGCTTGATGAGCGCGGGACGGCGTGGAAACTTGCAAGTTGTGACAGGCAGAATGTATGGGGTTCGACATTTGAAGTTTGATGTAGAGAAAATCCGCTTTCATTCGTGTAATCCGCGGTTAGAAAAGCAAAATGAGCAAAGCCATGGCTCAATCGTATATCTTAATCACAGCATTAACCCTCACCGCCCTGCGTCTCACTTCGGCGGAGTCCGACAAGTCGATCACGATTCATCAGGAAATCGAGTTCAATGCCAGCCCTCAGCAGCTTTACGAGGCATTGTTAGACGCCAAGCAGTTCACCGAATTCTCCGGCAGACCGGCTGAGATCAATCGTGAAGTCGGCGGCGCGTTTTCGCTGTTCAAAGGCCATATCATCGGCCGCAACCTGGAGCTGCTTCCGAATGAAAGGATCGTCCAAGCCTGGCGAGTAGTGACATGGCCCCAAGGCGCGTATTCCATTGTTAGATTCGAACTGAAGCCGCAAGGATCGGGAACGCACCTCGTGTTTGATCACATCGGCTTCCCCGAAGGCTTACACGACCATCTTGCTGAAGGGTGGGAGGAGAATTACTGGTCGTTGCTCAAGAAATATTTTCATTAGTTTAAGAGTTACAAAATGAAAACGATTACCGGTGGCTGCGCCTGCGGCGCGATTCGTTACGAAGTTACCGCGGAACCGATTGTGACGTTCAATTGTCACTGCCGCGACTGCCAGAAAACAGCCGGCGGAGCGTACACTCCTGTTTTTTACGTCCCGGCGAACGCATTCAAGATTACCAAGGGCACGCCGAAATACTTCGGCACAACCAGCGAAATGATGGGCGACAATGTGCGCGGTTTTTGTCCGGAATGCGGTTCGCGATTGTTTGGTGGCAAGACCGATTTCGGACAAGGCATCGCGGCTGGGACCTTGGATGATCCGAGTTTGTATAAACCGCAGCACGAAATTTGGACGTCCGACGCGCAACCATGGGACGCGATGGATCCTAAACTGCCGAAGTTCGAGAAATACGCGCCGCGGGAATGAGCGACACATTCGAAAGCGAACGTGCGCCTGAACCTGTCGGCGCGTTCCCGCATTCGAAGCGCGTGGCGAGTTATCACCTGTCTCCAACCCGTCGCTGCAACCAGCTTGACGCAGAGTTAAAGGAAACGCTGTAATCAGCCCAACCTGCGGTTAGCAGTAAGAGACATCGGAGCCGACCCATGGAATCGCCAACCAGCGGCACGAATTTGCGCACAGCGTTTGTCTTGTTGCTGGTCGCGGCCGTAACAGCCTTGTTTCTGGGCGTCGCGTGGCCCTTCCTCAAACCGCTCCTTCTCGGCGCGTTACTTGCTGGATTGTTTCACCCACTCTATCGCTGGATCACGCGGCTGCTGGGCGGCCGCCAATCACTCGGCGCAGCAGTCACCTTGTTGGTGTTGCTCGTTCTTGGGCTTGGCCCAATCAGCGCATTTTTCGGGATCGTTGTGCAACAGGCACTGACCGTAAGCGATCAGGCTATTCCGTGGTTGAGCCAACATCTGGGCGCGGCCAGTACGTTCAACGTGCACGAGTGGCTGGTGCAAAGATTTCCTGCATTGGCTGAGTACATGCCAAGCCAGGAGCAGCTGCTGCAACAGGTCGGCACCGCCGCCAAAACGGCCGGTGCATTTCTTGTCAATTTCGCGTCGCGCATGACCGCGATGACAGCCGTGTTCCTCCTCAATTTGTTTGTGATGCTGTACGCGATGTTTTTTTTCTTCAAAGACGGCCACAAGATTCTCGAACGGATTTTTTATTACTTACCGCTGAGTGATGAGGATGAGACGCGCATGCTGGCCCGGTTCACCTCCATCACGCGAGCGACTGTAAAGGGGACTCTGGTAATTGGCATAATCCAGGGCGCGTTGGGCGGAGTCGCCTTTTGGGTAGCGGGAATTGATGGAGCTGCCCTGTGGGGAACAATCATGACGATTCTTTCGATCATCCCCGGGATTGGTGCGCCCCTGATCTGGGTGCCGGCAGTTATCATTCTATTTGTCACGGGGCAGTATCTAAAGGCAACCTTCCTGCTGGTGTGGTGCGGCGCGGTGGTCGGTACGATCGACAATTTCCTGCGACCACTCCTCGTCGGGAGAGACGCAAAAATGCCGGACCTTCTCATTCTGATCGGCACGCTCGGCGGATTGTTCCTCTTCGGTCCGATCGGATTCATCGTCGGACCGATCATCTGCGGATTGTTTCTAACTGTGTGGGACATTTACGGCGCCACCTTCAAAGAAGTTCTGCCGCCGGTAAAAAGCTTCCGTCCATTCGACAAAGGTACCGCCCCGCGAGAACATTCGGATCAGTAGGTTCCGCTTGTTGCTAATTGAAAATCTGCGTTGCCTTAATCCATCCAGTCGGGCAGTAAATAGGCTATGAGCGAAACCTTCAAGAGCGAACGAGCACCCGAACCTGTGGGCGCGTTTCCGCACGCAAAGCGCGTGGGGGAATTTTTGTTTCTCTCGGGAATCGGGCCGCGCAAGCGCGGCAGCAAAGAAATTCCCGGAGTCACACTCGATTCTGCCGGCAACATCGTCAGTTATGACATCGAAGCGCAGTGCCGCGCGGCGTTCGAAAACGTATGCCTTGTGCTGGAAGACGCCGGCGCAACGTGGCAGGACATCGTCGATGTCACGGTATTTCTCACGAATATGAAAAAGGATTTTCCGATCTACAATCGCGTTTACGCAGAATATTTCGCCGGGCCTGGCAAACCAAATCCAACCCGCACCACAATTGAGGTTGGCGCGTTACCGACCCCAATCGCGATCGAGCTCAAGGTGATCGCCGCGGTAGGATAAAATTGTCATCCTGAACCGCGAAGACGCTGAAGGATCTCACTCAGCCGGCAATAGGCACGCAAGTTAGACAGCGTGACCGACAGCACGGATGAAGATCCCTCGCCCCGAAAGCGTTCGGGGCTCGGGATGACACCGCTTTAAATTCCGCGTTGGACTTGTGCGCGCGGCAATTGAGCTTCGTTTTCGATTACGATCACGAGCATGAGCACCCAGCCTTCGCATAAAGGTACGGCGCGGCGAGCGAGTAAGAGCACAATTTCGAATCATCGGGGCGGACCACACCGGCATCACGGTCGAGAATCTTGAGCGCTCGCTCGCGTTCTGGCGCGATGTTCTTGGCTGCGAGTTTCACATACGGCTCATCAAACTGGCGAACTGGCCAAAGAAATCACTGGAGTCGCAGGAGCTGAGATCAAGCTTGCTGTGCTAAAAACACCCGGCGGCCACAAGATCGAACTGCTCGAGGATCTTGCACCGCCAGATCGGAAACATCTCGATCTTCGACCGTGCGATCTCGGTCATGTTCACGTTGCTCTGCTCGTTGATGATCTCGATGCGATCCTGCACAAAATCGCAGGATTCGGTCTGGAAAGCGGCGGGCAAACCGCAAACTCTCAAAACGGGAACCGAATACCGGAAAACGCGTTGTTTACGTCCGCGATCCCGACGGCACCACCATCGAGTTCATGGAACCGCCGCGGAACAGTTGAGCGTTGAGCGTTGAGCGTTGGATGTTG
>CAVUGV010000041.1:0-9557 GCA_963741065.1 uncultured Verrucomicrobiae bacterium
GACAGGATCTATACGGATAAGGCGGTGATCTAAAACTGCGCGAGCTGCGCAGGGCTGATGTGCACAAATTCGCTCTCGTGCAGAACGACACGTCTTGTCCCGCGAATCAGCTGCCACCATTGGCGCGCAGAGCCGACGCACGATCGCGAGCACGAGCACGAGAAAGAAAACGGCAACCAGCGCATCGAATCGCCAGACGCCTGCCTGTCGAGCCAGCTCAGCAGCCTTCGTTGAATCGGCCATTTCCGACGCCTCACGCAAAAGTGACCGCGCACCACTTAAAAAACCAAGTCTCGGATCAGACGAAAACACTTTGAGATAACCGGCCGAGAAAGTGACTGCGCACATGAAGCAAAGGGGCACCAGCGTCACGAAGAGATATTTGCTTTTGTGCATCTTGATCAGAAGCGTCGTGCCGAGGCAAAGTGCCACTACCGAGAGCAATTGATTGCCAATCCGAACAGCGGCCAGAGCGAGTTGATGCCGCCGAGAGGATCAATCACGCCCTCATACAGGAACCAGCCCCACGCCGCCACCAGTAACGCACTGGAGAGAAAATTCGCGCTCCAGGAACGCGTATTGCCAAGCGGCCGCCACACGTTGCCTAGAAAATCCTGAAGCAAAAACCGTCCTACACGTGTTCCGGCGTCAATCGTTGTAAGAATGAACAGCGCTTCGAACATGATGGCGAAGTGATACCACAGCGCCAGCGCGGACGGTTTTGCAGAGACTCGCGAAAACATATCTGCCATGCCGACTGCGAAAGTCGGCGCGCCGCCTGCGCGATTGAACATGGTGGATTCCCCAAGATTCGTGGCGAGCTTCTGCATTTCTGGCTCTGTCACGGGAAAACCCGCAGCGGAAACCTTTGCTACAACTTCGGTAGGCGCGCCTTTCATGTTGATCGCGAAATATTCTCCCGGTTGCAGCACGCACGCTGCGACCATCGCCATCAAAGCGACCATCATCTCGGTCACCATCGCGCCGTATCCAATAGGACGTATTCGCGATTCGCGTCTTATCATTTTCGGCGTGGTGCCCGAGGCAATTAGAGAATGAAATCCTGACACTGCGCCGCAGGCGATGGTGATACAGACGAACGGGAATACTGGCCCCGCAAAGACAAGACCGCTGCCGTCGATAAATTTTGTGAGCGCCGGCATTTGCAGGGTGGGATTAATCAGCACCACCGCTGCCGCGAGCATGGCTACGGTGCCGAGTTTCAAAAATGTGCTCAGATAATCGCGCGGCGTGAGCAACATCCAGACAGGCAGCACCGATGCGGCGAGTCCGTAGATCATGATTGCCCATGCCAGCCATTTCTGGTCGTGACGGAACCACGCTTCAATCGCGGGAAACTGCGCGAGAAATTGTCCGCCCCATACGCCAAACGCCAGACCGAGCAATCCGAAAACTGTAACTGCAATGACGCTTACTTTTCCCGTGCGCAGTGCAATACCCATAATCAGCGCCAGAGGAATCGTTGTCGCGATGGTGAAAACGCCCCACGGACTTTCCGCAAGAGCTTGAACGACTACCAGTGCCAGAACCGCCAGCAAAATAATCATGATCGCCAGGACACTGACAAGAGCGAGCAGGCCCACGCCGAGTCCGATTTCGTCCTTTACCATTTGACCGAGCGTTTTCCCGCCTCGCCGGATCGAGGCGAACAGAACAATCATGTCGTGCACGCCTCCGCCGAGCGTCGCACCGATCAAAATCCAGAGCGTCCCGGGCAAGAACCCGAATTGTGCAGCCAGCACCGGTCCAACCAGAGGCCCAGGTCCGGCAATCGCCGCAAAATGGTGTCCAAAAACCATCCATCGATTCGTCGGCACATAATCCTTATTGTCATTTTGAAGGATTGCCGGGGTCGCGCGCTCCTCATTCAACACGAGCACCTTTGTCGCCAGCCATTTGCTGTAAAAACGGTAGCTGATGGACAACGCGCAAAACCCAGCCAGAACGATCCAGAGAGCGCTGATCTGTTCGCCACGGGAGAGCGCCAGGCGAGCCATCGCCCACACACCCAGCGCGGAGACGACAACCCAGAGCGCCTTTTTCCACCAACTCATTTCATTTGCAGTTTAGTTGAGATTGTTGCGCGTCGCCACAAGCTGTGGTCTATCCTCCAGTGCGAAGACTCAAGAAACTTCCCCATAAACTTTGGAAGCTTGTAAATGGCGAAACCTTGGTCAGCGCAAGAAGGCACACGCTCAGACTTTTTCGGTCGAACCGTTTTCGTCTGGAGATAAAGCGAGTGATCGCAACGATCGATCCCCAGGGTTTCGAGCAGATTCGCCAGCGTTACGCTGTTGAAGGTCCCACCGAAGACTGGCCGAAGTTTCTGGATCTCGAACGATGGATGGGAGTCAACATTCGCCGGATTCGCGAGATCGAAATCGATCTGATGCGCCCCAAGCGAATTCTCGATCTTGGCTGCGGGACAGGATACTTCCTTTACATCGCTCAACTGCTCGGGCACGAGGGGCTCGGGCTCGATTTGGATGAGCTCCCCATGTTTGGCGACCTTACGCGACTGCTCGGCGTGCGCCGTGTGATCTGGCAAATCAACGCCTTTGATCCTCTGCCCGACACCCTGGGGAAATTTGACATGATCACCGCGTTCCTAATCTGCTTCAATCGTCATAAACAGACCAATGTGTGGGGCGTGCCTGAATGGGAGTTTTTTCTCGACGATCTGGCGAAACATCTAACGCCGCGAGGTCGGGTCTGGCTTGAACTAAACCAGGAATACGACGGAACGTTCTACACGCCTGACCTAAAAGAATTCTTCCAACGGCGTGGCGCAAAAATCGACCGGCACAAACTAGTTTTTTAATTCAGGTCTTCCCTCGCCTGTCTCAACGTTGCCAGTTGTGCGCTGAGACTTTTCAGGCGTTTCCGATACTCGTCCACCACTGCCGCCGGGGCGCGATCAACAAAGGATTGGTTTCTCAATTTGTTCTCTGCACTTCGCAATTCGTTCTCAATTTTTGCAATTTCCTTATCCAGCCGCTCTCGTTCTCGCGCCTTGTCGGTTGCGGCGACGGCTAGAAAAATCTCGCCGAGGGGTGTGACCGACATAGGATTGCCAGCCGGGGCCTGATACTTGCGATCTATCCTCACCTCTTCGGCATTCAACAGCCGTGTTAACGTCGGAAGCTGCTCGGAAATCAATGTCTGATCTGTGCGTAAAATAAAGCCTATCTTCCTGTTCGACTGAAGCTTGGATTCCGCACGAAGATTTCGCCCGGCCTGTACCGTTTGGTAAATGGCCGAGACAAGTTCGCGTTTGCCTGGAACATCGGTTACACCGTCCAGCGCGATCTTTTGCGGCGGGGCGGCAAATTGAATTGAGCCCTTTCCAAAACCCAGCAACGACCACAGCTCTTCAGTGATGTGCGGCATAAAAGGATGAAGCAATCGCAAGGTAGCCGAGAGCACAAAATCCATTGTGGCCAGCGTAGATTTCTTCATCGCCTCGTCCTCGCCGAAGATTTCCGTCTTGGCCGCTTCAACAAACCAATCGCAATAATCGCTCCAGACAAAATCATAGAGGCGCTGTGCGACCGCGTTGAATTGATAATCGCGATACGCCGTGTCGATCGCATCAATCGTTTCGTTTAATCGCGAAAGCACCTCGACCGCATAGATTGACAGTTGCTCGTTATCGATTTTTGTCCCGAAAGCATTCGGGATCACCCCATGCATTTGTCGTAGACGAGCAACATTCCAGAGTTTCGTGGCGAAATTTCGGCCCTCTTCGATTGGTTTTTCGTCGTACCGAATGTCCTGACCGCTGGGCGCGATGCGCATCAGACCAAATCGCAAGCCGTCGGCACCATATTTGTCGATCAACTCCAATGGATCAGGCGAATTACCAAGCGACTTCGACATTTTTCGGCCTAGCTTGTCGCGAATAAGGCCGGTGAAGTACACGTCGCGAAACGGAATATTGTCTTTATCGCGATTCGATTTACCCGGTCTGAACTCAAGCCCCGCGATGATCATGCGCGCCACCCAGAAGAAAATGATCTCCGGTGCGGTGACGAGCACGCTGGTCGGATAAAATTTCTTCCGTGTCTCGTCATCCATCGTCTCATAAGCCCAAAGCCAAGATGAAAACCATGTATCGAGCGTATCCGGATCGTGGACCCAATTCTCCGGATCGGGCGGCGGCTCGATGCCGACATAAATTTCGGATTTCGGATTTCGGATTTCGGATTTTTGCTTCGGGTACCATGCCGGTATCCGGTGTCCCCACCACACCTGCCGGCTAATGCACCAATCGCGGATGTTCTCCAGCCATTGAGCGTAAACTTTCTCCCAATGCGCGGGAAAGAACCGGATGAGATGATCGCGCACTACGGCGAGCGCTTCGTTCGTTTTCGGGTAACGCAGGAACCATTGCTCGCTGATACGTGGCTCAATCGCTACATCGGTCCGATCGCTGAACCCAACATTGTTTTCATACGGTTCGGTCTTGGCCAGCGCTCCCCTCGCCTGCAATAGCTCCGCGGCTTTTTCTCGCGCTTGGAATCGGTCTAGCCCGTTCAACTCCGGTTCTGTCGTGCAATTGACGCGTCCATCCCGATGCAGCGCATCGACAATTGGCAGGTCGTGGCGCTGGCCGATCTCGAAATCCACGGCATCGTGAGCCGGCGTCACTTTTAAAACGCCGGTGCCGAATTCCGGATCGATTGCTTCGTCGGCGATGATGGGAATTTTCTCGCGCGCGAGTGGACGCCATGCGTTTTTGCCGAGGAGACTGACGTATCGCTCGTCGTTTGGATGAAAAGCCATCGCCGTGTCAGCCATGATGGTTTCCGGTCGCGTGGTTGCGACTTCGAGAAAATGACCCGGTTCTTCCACGATCTCGTAGCGAACGAAATAGAGACTTCCTTTCTGTGGCTTGGAGACGACCTCCTCATCCGAGAGCGCAGTTTGCGCAGACGGATCCCAATTAATCATCCGCCGACCGCGGTAGATGAGACCTTTGTTGTACAGATCAACAAAAACTCTTTGGACTGCGAGCACGTAATCCTCATCAAGGGTATAGCGCTGGCGCGACCAATCGCAGGAGCATCCGAGCCGTTTCAGTTGCTCGATGATGATGCCACCGTGCTTGTCCTGCCATTCGAGAACCCGCCGTAAGAATTCTTCGCGACCGAGATCGTGGCGCGTTTTGTTTTCAGTCCGCCGCAAATATTTTTCAACGGCAGTCTGCGTTCCGATCCCCGCGTGATCCATTCCTGGCAACCAAAGGACTTCAAATCCCTGCATCCGCGCGCGGCGGGAAAGTATGTCCTGGATCGTATTGTTCAAAACATGGCCGAGCGTGAGTACGCCGGTGATATTTGGCGGCGGCATCACGATTGAGAACGGCGGCTTCGATGATTTCGAATTCGCAACGAAATCCTGACCGTCGATCCATCGCTGATACCACTTCGGTTCAACCGCTTTCGGATCGTATCTCTTCGGAAGTTCAGCCATCGCGATCAATCATCCAAAACCGGAGCGTGTTTGCAAATGATCGACGCACATTACGCGAGATATTCCGCCTCTCCCTTTGTGAAGGAAGAGGCGACAGGTAGTTGCAGCACGTCGCCACTGCGATGATTTTCCGCTAAATGAGCGACGCGCGACCAATTGGCGTTTTTGATTCCGGCATTGGCGGACTGACTGTGGTCAAAGCTTTGCGTGAGCTGTTGCCGAGCGAAAACATTTTTTACCTCGGTGACACCGCGCGCGTTCCTTACGGCGGAAAAAGTGCGAGCACAGTCGAGCGCTACAGCGTTGAGATGACTGACATGCTCGTCGCGGAAGACGTGAAGGCGGTCGTGATCGCGTGCAACTCAGCGTCTGCGGTGGCGTTGCCGAAGTTGGAAGAAACGCTCTCTGTTCCAGTGATCGGTGTAATCAAACCCGGTGCGCAGGCTGCCCTCGCGGCCACGCGCAACCGGCACGTTGGCGTGATCGGTACGCGCGCAACAATTAAAAGCGGCGCGTATGAACGAGAATTGCGCGCCCTAAATCCAGGCATTCGCATATCAGTGCGCGCCTGCCCGTTGCTTGTTCCACTGATTGAGGAAGGCTGGCTCGATGACAAACTGACGGATGGCATCATTGCGCGCTACCTTGAGCCGCTTACGCATGACGGGATCGATACGCTGGTGCTTGGCTGCACGCATTATCCGTTGCTGACCGATGCCATCGCTCGTTTTCTCGCCGGGAAAGTCAAGCTTGTCGATTCCGCGCGCAATTGCGCGAAGGCCGTCGAGCAACTTTTGGATCAGCGATCACTTCGCGCGTCGCGCAAAGGCGAAGGCAGCCTGCAAGTCGCGCTGACTGATGCGCCCGATACCTTCCTCGGCGTCGCGCGCAGGGCGTTGCAGTTGGAAATCGGTGAAGTGCAACTGCGCGAGGTGTTGCACCCGGCGAAGGCGCTGTAGCGGCGGTCTGTGACCGCCGACGGCGCCCATGGAGCGCCGCTACGGTAGCTTTTCTCGCCTCGTCTCGGGTAGACTTCGGACCACCAGCTCGTACGAATGGTTGATCATCTTACGCAGTTCCGCGTCTGGTATTCCGCTGTCAATCTCCACAGTGTTCCAGTGTTTCTTGTTCATATGATAGCCGGGCCGAACTTGCTCATATCGGTCGCGAAGTTCGAGGGCCAGATCAGGATCGCACTTTAAATTTGCCGTCGCAGGAATCTCATCGAGCGAAGCCAGCGCGAACATCTTCCCACCTACTCTGAAGACAAGAATATCCTCGCCAAACGGCATGTCCTCGGTCGCGCCGGGTTTGTTCAGGCAGTATTCGCGGAACTGCGCGAGATCCATCAGGACATCTGAGAAACCACAATAACGGGTTCCTATTTCGGTGGAGTCACAGTTGGCGACGGCTTTACGAACAGCGGAGTCGACGCTTCGTGTCGACCATCTATGGCCAGATCAATCGAGTACTCGTCAAATTTCGGAAGCTTCAATTGCTGAATACCAAGCGCAAACGACACGGTGCTACTAGAATCATTTCCTTGGAAGCGCACCTCCGCAGTTCCATCGATAGGTGGCATTACCGCGACTCCATCTGGATTGACGAATGCAAGACGGACTTTTTTCGGCCCCTCCTCCACGCGCTCAAAGCGCAGTTTAATCGCCAACGCGCAATGTGGGTGCGTGATCGGTTCGGCGGGGGCGTTCAAGCGATCAAACGAGCCCAAAACATTCAGTTTGCCAGCAGCATCTATCGTCGCTGCATCGCACAAGGTGAAAATCTCCACTTTCATTATTGTGATTATGCAATTCGCACGCAAAGGCGCTCTATCAAGTCCGCAATTTTTACACGTTCCTGCTTCATAGAATCGCGATCACGTAAGGTCACAGTGTCGCGCAGCGTTGCGTCTTTTTCGCCAAGCGTCTCGAAATCGACCGTAATACCGAATGGCGTGCCGATTTCGTCCTGGCGACGATAACGGCGGCCGATCGCACCACCTTCGTCGTAAAAAACAAACATGTGGGGCCGTAAAAGATCGACAATCTCTTTCGCCTTTGCAACGAGCGGCTCCTTGTTTTTGAGAAGTGGAAAGATCGCGCATTTGATCGGCGCGATGCGCGGATGGAACCGTAAAACTATGCGCGTTTCCATTTCGCCTTTGTCGTTGGGGGCCTGGTCTTGGGCATAAGCTTCACAGATCAACGCCAGGAGCGTGCGATCGACGCCTGCGCTCGGTTCGACGACGTGTGGGATCAGTTTCTCCTTCCTTTCCTCATCGAAATACTCGAGCGATTTGCCACTTGCCTTTTGATGCTGCGACAAGTCGTAGTTGGTGCGATAAGCGACGCCTTCGAGCTCGTGTCGTCCAAACGGAAAATCATATTCGATGTCGTAAGTCCCTTTGGAATAAAAGGCGCGCTCTTCATTCGGCACGTTGCGCACGTGGAGATTCGCGCGCGAGATGCCGATGCTTTCGTAAAATTTCAGTCGTTCTTCTTTCCAGTACTCGAGCAGCTCCATCCCATGCTCCGGCCGACAAAAATATTCGAGCTCCATCTGCTCGAACTCGCGCGATCGAAATGTGAAATTGCGTGGATTGATTTCGTTTCGGAAAGCCTTGCCAATTTGCGCAATGCCGAACGGGAGTTTTTTGCGCGACACTTCGAGAACGTTTTTGAACTGTACGAAGATCGCTTGTGCTGTTTCCGGTCGTAGATATGCGATGGAGCTTTCATCGGCCGCGGCCCCGACATGCGTCTCGAACATCAGATTGAACTGCCGCGCTTCGGTCAGATCTTTGCCGCCGCAGCTTGGACACTGCTTCACTTCCTTTTTCTCGACCAGTTGATCGAGCCGCAGATGCGCCTTGCATGTGCGGCAATCAACCATCGGATCGGAAAATCCTTCGACGTGTCCCGATGCCTTTAGCACAGCGGGGTGCGTTAGAATCGATCCATCCAAGCCGACCACATCGTCGCGCTCATGCACCATGACGCGCCACCAGTAGTCTTTCAGATTGCGTTTCAACTCGACACCGAGCGGGCCGTAGTCCCAGACAGCCATTCAGACCGCCATAAATTTCGCTCGATTGGAAAATGAAGCCGCGCCGCTTACACAAGCTGACGATTTTCTCCATTCGTTGGGCATCCGTTGGCGTACTCATTATTTTCGCCACAGATGAACACAGATTGACACAGATTCAAACCAAAGCGGCGGGACACCGCCGCACTCCAAGACGCAAGCGACGTGCGACGCTCAAACTTATGGCCGCGCTGCAAGCGCCGTCCGTGTTGATCCGTGTAAATCTGTGGCTAAGTCTGTGTTTCGACTTTGATTTCGGTCTTGACCGAATTCGCGATGAAACATTGCTCGTGTGCGGCATGGTTCATTTCTTCGAGTTCCTGCGGCGTGGGTTGTTTATCGCCGGAGAATTTGAGTCGCTGCCTTAACGTTACCCGGGTGATGGCCAATCTGCCTTCGGAGTTTTTCTCCATGTAGCCGACCGCTTCATCGACATATTCATCGAGCACGAACTTCTTTTTGCAGGCGATCGCCAGAAACGTGAGCATGTGACAACTCGAGAGCGATGCGACGAACGCTTCTTCGGGATCGACGAGTTCTGGATTGCCAAGATAAGCGGGCGCAGCCGACGCCTGCATTTCGTGGCCTCCGACAAATTTCCAAGTGTGATCGCGGGAGTATTTCTGATATTCGAACGGCTTATCGCCGCGTTTCCAAGTGAGAGTGATTTTGTGTTCGGACATGCCTCTAGATAAAATGCGACGCTTGTAGGGCAAGCGCTTCGCTTGCCGACCGTCGCGGCTGGTAGCCGGAGCGTCTGCCCTACAATCCCTGTGCACCGCTTGCGCTCGCGGGCACGCTCTTTATTTTGTCGGCTTCTGAAAACGTGCGCGATTAGCTCAGTGGTAGAGCACTTGCTTCACACGCAAGGGGTCGCTGGTTCGATACCAGCATCGCGCACCAGATTTTTCGGTTCACAGCATGGCAAATAAGTCCAAAAATTCTATGGTTCTCATTCAGGAAGTTCTCGAAATCGT
>CAVUGV010000042.1:0-44604 GCA_963741065.1 uncultured Verrucomicrobiae bacterium
CACCGTCAACAGCATCGCGATCGGGTTGACCTTGTATTGGCCGGCGTATTTCGGCGCCGATCCGTGCGTCGGCTCGAAGACGGCGTAGTTGTCGCCGAGATTTGCGCTGGGCGCGAAGCCGAGTCCGCCAACCAGGCCGGCGCACAAATCGCTGACGATGTCGCCGAACATATTTTCCGCCACCAGCACGGAGTAATCCTGCGGGTTCTTGAACATCCACATGCAGATCGCGTCGATGTTCGCGTCGTCTGCCCGAATGTCCGGATAATCCTTGGCCACGTCGCGGAAGCAACGCATCATCAGGCCGCCGGTTTCGCGGAGCACATTTGGCTTCTCGATCAGCGTCACGCGTTTGCGTCCGGTTTTCTTCGCGTAACTCAAACGCTTGTTTGCAGATGTTGGTGCAACCTTGCTTGCTCATGATGCGGGTGGAGAGCGCGATATTCTCCAGCCCTTGTCCTTCCACTTCTTCATCTTCGGATTCGCGCACAGCGCGGTGTAAACCGGCTCGGGCAACGGGAAAAACTCGACGCCGCCGTACATGCCTTCGGTGTTTTCACGGAACACGACCTGATCGATCGGGACATCCTCGCCGCTCGGGTTCGCGATCTTGTGCCGCGATAATTCAGCGGGTTGCCGGGATAACTCTTACACGGCCGCATGTTGGTGTGCAGGTTGAACATCTGCCGCAGCCCCACGATCGGCGAGAAATAGATCAGCCCTTTGCCCTTGAGTTCCGGGATCAGTTCTTCCTTGGCTTTGTCCTGTGGCTTGCTGGTGATCGCGCCGAAGAGACCGCAGGTGGTTTCCTTGAGCGCCTTCACGGTGCGATCGGGAAGCGCGTTGCCTTCCTTGCACCAAAATTCCCAGCCGATATCGCAGGGCACATACTCGGCGTCGAATTTCATCGATCGAGCACGATCCGGGCGGCTTCCATGACATCGTGGCCCACGCCGTCCCCGGGCATCCACGCAATTCTGTATTTAGCCATAGGAAGTCGACTTTATCGCGGGCGTGATTAGCCGCAAGCGTTGCCAAGTACCACGGATTACCCGCCTTCGCCGAGGCTGTGGCGCGAAGGCGCGGATTAAACGGATAAGACACACAGGAAAAGGAAACGAAGAATCTTTGTTGTCTTCGTTATCTTCTGTTCAAATCCTATTGGGAATTGCGCAGTCGGGACGCCACCAGATTTTCGGCGCCGCCCGCCACGATCAATTCTTGAGCTGCGGGACTCAGCGGCGGGAAGGCGAATGATTTTCCATCGACGGTCAGAATGGATTTCGCGTAATCGATCGTGATCTCCGGCCCGACCGTGGTGGGCGCCCGCAGTCGCGGGATCGCGCAAGTGCGTCACCAACTCGGGGCACTCAAACACCACGAAGCCGTTATTGAACGCGTTGCGCTTGTAGGTTTCGGAAAAACTGCCGGCGATGACGCACGGAATGCCTTTGAACTTCAGCGCGGTGGCCGCCTGCTCGCGACTGGAGCCGGTTCCAAAGTTCAGTCCGCCCACCACAACGTCGCCTTTTTGATAGAGCGTGTTGAAGTTCGGATCGTAATTTTCAAATGTCACCGCCGCCATCTGCTCCGGCGTCATGTCGTCGCGGTAAGTGTGTTTGCTCCCGTAAATGCCGTCGGTGTTTAAGTTGTCTTTATCGATGAAGAGAACGCGACCGCGCACACTCGAGGGAAAACCTTCCATGATCTGCACCGATGCTGCCGGCCTCGGTTTTCTTTGGGGCGTCGGACGGCAGTGCCCGCGGGTCGCTCGGCGAAAATTTGTGGCGCGCAAATAAATCCGGCCAGCGCGCTGGCGGCGACGACAGCGGGCGAAGCCAGATAGACGTACGCATCGCGATCGCCCATGCGGCCTTTGAAATTGCGATTGGTGGCGCTGATCGCGGTCTCGCCTTTTTGCACCAGGCCGCGACCCAGGCCGATGCACGCGCCGCAACCGGGCGGCAGTGCAATCGCGCCTGCGTCTATGAGAGTTTGCCAATCGCCATTTGATTCGGATCTGGCCTGCACTTCGGCGCTGGCGGGCGCGAGATAAAATTCGACACCATCCGCGACGCGTCCGCCTCGAGTGCGCACAACTTCCGCGGCGTCATGCAAATCTTCGAAGCGCGCGTTCACGCACGACAACAAATACGCCTTCTGAATCGGCACACGTTTCCGTTCCATTTCCGTCAGCGACACCATCGTCTTCACTTCGTTAGGACCGGACACATGCGGAACCACGGTCGCGAGATCGAGTTCAAGCTCGATGGCGTACTCCGCGTCAGCGTCGGCGCTGAATTCGCTTCGATTCTTCCACCACGCGTCGATGTCGGCGTTGGTGTAACCGGAGCGACTCTTCGGGCCGCGCGTTCCCGGGCGTTTCGGATTGGTGAACTCGGCGACGCGCGAGCGCAGATAATTCACCGTCACTTCATCAAATGGAAACACGCCTGCCAGCGCGCCCCACTCGGTCGTCATGTTGGCGATGGTCATGCGCGCGGACATTGGAAGATTCGCCACGCCGTCGCCCATAAATTCAACAGCGTGATTGAGCACTTCATCTTTGTTGAAGAGTCCGCACAAGGCGATGATGACATCCTTGCCGACAACGCCGGGCGAAAGATTTCCCTTGAGCACCACCTTCGCGACTGGCGGAACCTGCCACCATGTGACTCCGGTGGCCCAAATACTGGCCGCATCGGTGCGCACGACTGGCGTGCCCAGCGCCGCCATCGCGCCGTATAAATTCGAGTGCGAATCGCTGGCCACGACCATCGCGCCGGGAACGACATAGCCCTGTTCCACCATCACCTGATGCGAAATGCCTGTGCCCGGCGGATAAAAATCGATGCCGTGTTCGCGGGCGAACGCTTCGATCTTGGCGTATTTCGCCAGATTTTCCGGCGAGGTATTTTGAATGTCGTGATCGATGGCGAACACCGGCTGCGCCGGATCGGCGATTGTCGTCGCGCCGATCTGCTTGAACTTCGGGATCACCGCGCCGGTGTTGTCGTGCGTCATCACATGACGCGGCCGAATCGAAATGAAATCGCCACTGCGCACCACCGTGCCCGGAGCAAGTCCATCCGCGTGGCGTGCGGCAATCTTTTCAACCAGCGTGAGGCCCATATCAATTTTCAGTTACCCACGAATCACACGAATCACACTAAAAATAATAGATAAACTAGAAAATTCGCGTCAATTCGCGTGTTTCGCGGGTGAAGTCCTCGAGGCACGTCTGGCGAATGTCATTCTGAGCGAAGCGAAGAATCTCTGATCAGTTGTGAGCCGAAGGAATAACCAGAGATGTTTCGCTTCCGCTCAACATGACAGCGTGACTTGTGCATGGTGTCCTCGTCGAGCGCTTCATTTCTTCGCTGCCCGCTTGCCGAAGACTTTGCGATATCGAAGTCCACGAAATCCGCGTGATGAAAAATGATCGATTCGATCGAGCGCTCGACCTTGTCGCCTTCATGACTATGCGTGGCGATGATGTGCAAAACTTCGCCGGGAATCCCATGCTTGTATGCGAGCGCGACGCCGCTGAATGGATGGCGCACTTGCTGTCCGAATTTTCCCTGAATCACTTTGCCTGATGCGTCCTTGTCGTACTCGAGCGGCTTGCCCACATCGGCCAGCAGCGCGCCGGCGATGAGATGATCGCGTTGAATGGGAATGCCGCAGCGGAACGAACTCTCCAGCACATCCGCGATGGCGATGCATTGCCGCGCGCAGGAATTGAGATGCTCGACAAACGTCATGTCGATATCGCCAGCCAGCAGCGTGAACTTCACCGCGCGCAGCTCATCGAAGGTCCAGCCCTTCCCGCCGCAGCCCGTGGTGATCGCTTCGCTCCACACCGCTGCCACCTTTTCGCGCAGCGACTCGTCCTTGATCTCCATCAAAGGCGGAAAAAGCTGCGCGATTTCATTCACGCCGTAATTCATAAGCAACCACTAATAAACACAAATGGACACGAATAAAGGAAGGTCTGCTAAATTGTCGACCAATTCGGTTCATTCTGACAATTCGTCCTGTGGACGGCGTGCAGGACTTGTGAGCTTGAATCGCAACGTGGTTAATCAGATTCGCGAGGTTGAATTGTAATTTGTTTAAGGCAGACTTCCCAGCGATTCCTCATGCCAACTTACGAGTATTCGTGTCAGAAGTGCGGACAGAACTTCGAAGCGTTCCAGTCAATGCGCGACGAACCGTTCCGCGAATGTCCGAAGGAGCTTTGCCGGTTGCCGAAGTGGGGACACGGAAAGGTGAAACGCCTGCTGGGTACCGGCGCGGGTCTGATTTTCAAGGGATCAGGGTTCTACACCACAGATTATCGAAGCCAGTCGTACAAAGAGGCGGCTAAAAAGGAATCTGCCCCGAAAACAGCCGAGGCCGGCGAAAAATCCGCCGCCTCAAAGGAAACCACGAAAGCTCCTTCGCCTGCTCAGACCAAAACAACGGAGAAAAAACCAGGAAAAGAATCCGGCGGGTAATGTTGTAGCCGGCATGGCAGGGCGCCGATCCTTGGGCGAAGGCGGCTAGTGATGCGGAGTTCTGGGCATCGCGCAAAATTACAATTCCGTTACCTCGTCTGCTGCACGATTGGTAGTTGCGGTAATTCTTGACAAACCGCGGCGTACTGTGGTAGAAGTGAGCGCGGGAATATCGGGTGCTGGGCGCATGAAATCTTCGATTCGGATTTTTTCACTTCTAGTTGCCAGCTTCTGGGCGGCGGTTCTGCCGGCAAACGCACAGGTGAACGTGACCCAGGAGCACAACAATGTTTCCCGCGACGGCGTTTACATCGATGCGGGCTTTACGCCTTCGGCTGCCGCCAACCTGACGCGCGACCTCAACTTCAACGGCACGATCTCCGGCAACGTTTACGCCCAGCCGCTTTACATCGAGGGCGGCCCGAACGGGCCGATGGTTATTGCCGTCACCGAATCGAATAACGTTTATGCGCTTAATGCCACGACCGGCACGGTCGATTTGGCAGCGCACCGATATTGGCCCGCCCGTCACCAACGGTACTCCGTGCGGAAACATCAATCCCACTGGCATCACTGGCACGCCGGTTGTCGATCTCGCTTCCCGGTCGACTTTTCTTCGATGCGGTGATCAATGGCTGACCCACAAAACATTTTATTTATTCGTTGAACGTGGACACCGGCGCCACGAATCCAGGCTGGCCGGTGGATGTGAATGCCACCGCCATTTACAACGGTATACCTTTTGTTTCGTTCGTGCAGGAAGAACGCGGTGGACTGGCTCTGGTGAACGGGATCGTGTACATGTCTTACTCCGGCTACGTCGGCGACTGCGGCAATTATCACGGCTGGGTTGTGGGCGTGGACATCAACAACCCGACCAATGTTCATGGCTGGGCTACAACAGCGATCGGTGGCGGCATCTGGGGACACGGCGGCGTTGCCAGCGACGGCACAAACATGTTCGTGGTCACGGGGAACACATTCAACACGGGCGGCAATTGGATGGGCGGCGAAGCGATCATTCGCCTGCAGGCTGGGCCGACTTGGACCGGTAAGCCCACCGATTACTGGGCGCCTACCAACTGGTTCTCGCTCGATAATGGCGACACCGATCTCGGGCGGTGTCAGCGCGACGATGATCGATGTGCCTGGAGCTACGCCTTCGCAGCTTGTGCTCGCCCTGGGCAAAGATAGCAATGCTTATCTGCTCAACCGTAACAATCTCGGCGGTATCGCTTCAGCTGTGGCCCAAGCTAATGTCTCTGGAACCAACAGAGGGACATCGGCTGTCACTTACCACACCAGCCAAGGAACGTATTTTGGTTTTCATAACGAGTCGAACACAATCCGGGCCTACAAGATTACACCGACCAATCCGCCCACAATCGTGTTCGCATGGAGCATGAGTCAGACCGGCCGAGGCTCGCCCTGGGTCACAACGACTGATGGAACCAACAATTTTATTGTCTGGGTGGCCGGCGTCGGGGGTGATCAGCGCTTGCACGGCTACGATGGCGACACCGGGGCGGTTATTTACGCAGGCGGCGGCGCTAACGAATTGATGAGCGGTACCCGGCAGTGGAACACCGGGATGGTTGCTCGCGGCCGGATTTACTTCGGTGCCGATAACAGGGTCTATGCCTTTAGGCTCCGACTGGAACACGCCTACGCCTACGCGACCTACTGCTACTGCGACGTCCACAGCTACTCCCACAGCGACAGCTACCGCAACATTTACACCGACCGCGACTGCAACTGCGACTTCGACCGCTACACGACTGCAACAGCTACTGCAACGGCAACGCTGCCACCCAGTCCCACTCCGACTGCGACTGCAACCTCAACTGCAACTCCAACTCCAAGTCCGACGCCGACACCCTCGGCTTGTATTGTGTACATCGCTGACCCACATTGTGACAGCGTGATCAACACGCAGCCGGTGGATTTCTCTGTTCAACTAAGCGATCCGACGGATCCGAGCACTGTCCAGCCCACGGATTTCATGGTTAATGGGATCCCCGCGGACAGTTACACGATCTTGAATCCTACTTCCATAGTCTTCCATTTTAATACGTCGCCTGTCGTGCAGGGCCTCAACGTTATGCACATCCCCGCTGGCGCTTTTGAGTGCAGAATTGGGGGTACGCCGGAATTCACCTGTACCTTCACTTACCAGCCATCCACGCCTACACCTACGGCCACAGCGACGCCTACCGCCGACCAACGATCACTCCGAGACCGGTATAACGCCGAGAGGGCGTCCTACTGCGCCGCCGCGCCCAATAAGTGGTCGGTAACGAGTGAGCGGTAAGCAGTTGTCCGTTACAGGTGACTGATTAGCTCGCGAAAGGACTGGCGAGTTCCGCGGGATTCTGGGGAGCGCGGGCTGCCAGCCCCGCGCCTGCGGGGTCTCGGCAGCTTGCCGAGACTGGGAACAACATCGCCATTGGGTTTGTGCCGTGAAGAGAGTTCCGGCAGGGCTGCCGGCAACTACAGGCTGGCATGCCTAGGCGCGTGCCCCAGCACAGCCGCTCGATGCCATTGGTGGAATAGCAATGCTGAAAAACATTGACAGCGCTGTCCCCTTCTCGGTAAAACGGCACTTGAGGGTGTCGGGCGATTCGCGAACCAAGCACACCCAGGGCCATGAATTCAAATCGCATGTCCACCCCGTGGCGATTGCGGGCGGTCCTTTGCTTATCCTTATGCGTCGCCGCTTGCCTTGCTGCGGGCGGCGCGATCGGCTCCTCGCGTGCCATCCGTCAAGGTGGATCGGCTTCTCCCGAAGACGATGGCAAAGCAATCGCCGAAGGCGCAAATATTCGGCGGCAAGGCCGCACTTTTAGCCAACGCGTTGAGGACAACGCGTTCCACCGTAAGATCGCGCCTTGGGTAATTGAGCACACGGCCAACGGGCAACAGGCTGAATTTTTCGTCGTGCTCGCCGATCAAGCAGACCTGAGCGGGGCAGCGGCTTTGCGCACAAAAGCCGAGAAGGGCCGTTACGTGCACGATGCGCTGTGGAATAAGAGCCGGACAACGCAAGGGCCTATTCTGCAATGGTTGCGCGAGCGCGGCATCGAGCATCGTTCCTTCTACATTGTGAATGCGATCCTGGTAAGAGGCAGTCGGGAGGTGGCCGAGACATTGGCCGCCCGGCCGGACGTAGCGCGTGTCGAAGGCAATCCGGTCATTCGCAATCCCCTGCCCCAACCCGACGCTGTTATCGAGGCGCCTCCGCAACCGCAGCAGCCCGCGACGGTTGAGCCAGGCATTCAATACACCCACGCGCCGGATGTGTGGGCGCTGGGATTCAGAGGTCAGGGAATTACCGTAGCCGATGCCGATACCGGCCAACGCTGGACGCATAACGCGCTGAAGCCGCACTACCGCGGCTGGGACGGAGTCACTGCCGATCACAACTACAACTGGCACGACGCCATTCATGACAGCATCGGCAATCCGTGCGGGAACGATTCGCCTTTCCCGTGCGACGACATTGGACATGGGACGCATACGATCGGCACTGCGATTGGCGACGATGGCGCGGGCAATCAGATTGGTATGGCGCCCAGCGCGAAATGGATCGGCTGCCGTAACATGGACCAGGGCAACGGCACACCGGCGAGATACCTCGAGTGCATGGAATGGTTTCTTGCGCCTTATCCGATCAGGCGGCGGCCAGGGCGATCCACTGAGAGCTCCCGATATTACGAATAACGCATGGCACTGCCCGCCTTCTGAAGGTTGTTCGGTTGATACATTGCAAGCGGCTGTTGAAGCGCAAGCCGCTGCCGGAATTATGATGGTCGTGCGAGCAGACAGCACTGGTCCCAGCTGTTCGACCATGGAAGACCCGCCGTCCATCTATGCAGCGTCTTACACGGTTGGCGCATTAAATACGGGCACGGACAACGTGGCATCCTTCAGCAGCCGCGGACCGGTGATCATCGATGGGAGTAATCGGATAAAGCCCGATATTACTGCTTCTGGCACGAACATTCGCTCGAGCTATAACACGTCCGACAACGCCTATGCGATTCTCAGTGGCACATCCATGGCGAGTCCGCACATCGCTGGCGCCATGGCATTGTTGTGGTGCGCGCGGCCAGAGTTGCGTCACAAATTTCTGGGAGTCGGACAGCCTTGAATGAGGCGGCTTTTTTTCTCGCCTACAAGCAGTGCGGAACGCCGGGCCCTCCAAACAATGTTACTGGATGGGGCCGTGTCGATATTCTTGCTGCGGCTAGCCCGACACCGCCGCCATGCGATGCGACCTTGGTTCCGGTTCTTTCAGAAAACTTCGATAGTGTCACGCCGCCAGCGCTGCCTCCGAGATTGGGTAGCAACGAACGTGCAGGGCCCACCGCCGCTCTGGGTGACATCGAATTCCGGAGTGCCGACGCCACATGCCGTATTCACCGCCCAATGCCGCATACATTGATGATCCCAACGTAGTGAGCGACAAACGGCTGGACTCACCAACCTGGTTTCCTTTCGAAGCATATGGGTGCGGCTGACTTTCCGGCATAACTTTAACTTCGAGCATCCAGTGAGGATCCCAACCTCGGTTTTGACGGCGGCGTGCTCGAGATCAGCACTGACGACGGAAATACGTATCAAGATATCACCGCGGTTGGAAGCTTGTAAATGGCGGCTATAACCGCACGATCAGCACGGACCGCGGCAGTCCGATTGCCGGTCGTCAAGCTTGGAGCGGCAACTCGCAGGGCTTCATTACGACAACGGTGGAGCTGCCATTTTCACTGTATCTCAGTAAGCTTCGGTGGCGAATGGCAAGCGACACCAGTGGCTCCAACGAAGGCTGGCGCGTTGACGATCCCTATATTTACGAGTGCCATTTCAGTGGAACGCCGACTGCAACGCCAACGCCGACTGCACCGGGAAGTCCGACCCCTACAGCTACTGCGACACTCACGGCGACGCCGACTGCGACTGCTACGGTGACACCGACGTTCACGCCTACAGCTACTCGCTACACTAACACCCAGCGCGACACCAACGGCTACGCCCACGCAGTGTTACTCGGCTGAGGCCGACGCCCACCGCCAGGCCTGGCATGACACCAAGGCCACGTCCAACGCCGGCGCCGCGACCGACGTGAGAGTCCGCGGCGATTCTGGGGAGCGTAGGCTGCTAGCCCCGCGCCTGGCGGGGTCTCGGCAGCTTGCCGAGAAGGGGAATAACATCGCCATTGAGTTTGTGCCGTGAAGAATGTTGCCGGCAGGGCTGCCGGCAACTACAGGCTGGCAGCCTGTGCTCCCCAGAATCCGCAGCGCCACGTTGGTACATCATTCGCGAGCTGCCGGTGTAACGATCCTTATAATGCAACATCCTTGGATTCACGCGATAGGTCCAATCGCGCGCGTGAGTCGCTTGATGAATTCAGGTCATGCAACACTGCATCCACCACGCGCGCGATTTGGCGAAAACTCGCAGACCGGGTCGGTGTTCGCAGCGTTTCCGGTTAACAATGCGGCCTGACAACGGCAACCGCCAAAATCGATTTCCCTTTGCGGACAACTCCGGCACGGCTCCGGCATCCATTCCGTTCCGCGAAACCGGTTGAAACTTTCCGATTCTCGCCAAATCCAATCGAGAGCGCGCGCCCTAACATTTTCAAAACGCAAATCGGGAATGGCAGAAGAAGCAGTCGGACACGGGAGCACATCGCCGACGGGATTGACAGTGAGATAACGCTGGCCCCAGCCGTTAAGACACGGTTTGGGCCGGGTTTCGTAATAGTCCGGGAGCACATAAAAGATATCGATCTTACCGGCGAACCGCGCTTTGGCTGCGGTCGCGATTTCTCGCGCGCGAATGACTTGCTCACGGGTTGGGAGCAACGCTGCGCGATTTAGGAAAGCCCAGCCGTAAAACTGCACATTGGCCAACTCGACCCGCTCGGCCCCGAGCGTCTCGGTCAGCTCAATTATTTGGGCCAGGCGATCGATGTTGCGCCGGTGAATGACGAAATTGAGACTGAGCGGAATGCCGGCAGCACGAATTTTCGCAGCGGCGTCCAACTTGCGCTGATGCGCACGTGCGCCCGCGATTTCATCGGACAAGTTGGACTCGTCGGACTGGAAACTTAGCTGAACAGAATCGAGGCCTGCATCGCGCAATAGGTGCACGCGTTCGTCATCCAAGCCGATGCCGCTGGTGATCAGGTTCGTGTAAAGGTTTGCCTCGCGCGCGGCGCGAACTAAGTCGGCCAGATCGCGCCGGACAAGTGGTTCGCCTCCGGAAAAACCGATTTGCAACACACCCAGCGCTGCCGCTTCGCGAATGACACGTTTCCATTCGTCGGTAGTGAGTTCTTCATTGTTGTAGCCGCCGCCCTGTGGGCGGCGTGGCGCTCCGCACAGCGAAGCGGCTACAGGGTTGGAGCAATACGGACAATGCAGCGGACAGCCGATAAGTAATTTCCGCGAGCAATGCGTATGGGCGCGGCGCGGTCACGTGAGTTCGATTAGCTTGCGTTGTTGCAAATCGGCCAGGGTTTCGCGCACATCGCTAGCAAGCGCGGCCAAGTCAGCATCGTACTCCTCTGCCAACACCTGCACGATTTCGCTCACAGTTCGTCCATCGCAGCGAGTAAGAATTTCGTGCGCGGTTTCGTTTAGTTCGACGACGCCCTCGGGGAAAAGCAAAACGCTTTTGCCGGTGGTCGAGTCGCTCTGCAATCGGACTCCTTTCGCAAGACGCGGCTGCGCAGTATCAGAGATCGCGGTCATGTACATCTCAACAAGGAGCGGCGGTGTCCAGTCCGCCGAAATTTTCTTTGGAGGGGCGGACTGGAGACCGCCCTTCCTTGAGGTCGGCATAGGCATAATGAATTGCATCGAGCATCGACCAGAGCACATCGCATTTGAACTCGAGCGCGCGAATCGCCTCGCGCTGGAGCTCGGGCGTATTGCAATATTCCAGCGTAATCGCAAGCGCCTCGTCCGAATCTTGCCGCGCCTGTGTCGTGCGACGCCGGAAATAATCAAGCCCGCGCGGATCGATCCATTGATAAAACTTTTCGAAAGCTGCAAGGCGGGCGGCCATCAAATCGGGAGCAAAAAGCTCCGTCAGCGATGATGCGATAGCGATCGGCCACGGCCTGATTGCGAGCGAAATTCACGTACGCGTCCACGGCGAAACGCACTCCGGGTTGCAGATGCCGATCTTCCATGAGCTCGTCGCGCAACAGCCCGCACGCTTCACCCAGTCGCAGCCATGCTTCGATGCCGCCTTCATCAAGGAGCGGCGGCTTCCCAGCCGCCGAACCCTCCCCTGACAGGGCGGACTGGAGACCGCCCCTCCTTGTAACCACGCCGTCGTGATCGAGAATGCGATGAATCCAGATCCGGCGCACTTCGCGCACGGGGCAGTTGGAGAGAATAGCAGCGTCTTTGAGCGGAATGTTTCGCTGATAATAGAAGCGATTTGCCACCCAACCGCGCAATGCTTCCGGCGAAAGCCGGCCTTCGTTCATGGCGACGTGGAACGGATGTTTGTCGTGGTATGCGCGCGCGCCGATGGCGCGCAGATTCTCCATGAACGTTTCGCGGTCCCAAAGCCCAGTGGTCATAAGACGATTTCTACAAACCATCGCATAGTGTCATTCTGATCCCGCAGTGGCGGGAGAAGAATCTCGGATCAATTTCGGCTGCGCTCCACAGGGAACCAGACCAGAGATGTTTCGCTCCGCTCAACATGACAACGCTATTTACAAGGTGATTTCCAATCCGTCGCGCGCGATCTCGATTCCAGCCTGCTCGACTTGCGCGCGTTCTCGAGTGCCAGGCATCAGAATCGGGTTCGTGTTGTTGATGTGCGTGTAAATCTTCCGGCGCGCCGGAGATTGGCGCAACAAATCAAGACTGGCGTCGCTGATGGGCAAATGATTCATCTCACGAGCAGTGCGGGCCCCTGGCCGCACGGCGCCCAGTTCGCCGTCACTCCAGAATGTGCCGTCGAACAGAACAACGTCGGATGCATGAACTGCATTCCGCAATTCCTCGGTTAATTCACCGGCACTCGGCGCGAACAGTGCGGTTGCTCCGGAGGTATCGTCCCGAAATTGAAACGCGACGCTTCTCGGGCAATTGAATCGCTCGAAAGGCGAGGCTGCCACTCAACGATTGAAAGTCAGCGCTGACATTTCGCCATTCGATTCCGCAAAACCGGGCGAGCACGTTGTCAGTCCACGCGAGCGCGCTTCGCGTTTCATCCGCTGCATAAACGACCAGCGGCGTTTCCTGTTGCCGCAAGAGCAGCAAACCCAGCGCATGATCGATGTCGGCATTTGTCAAAAGAACGCCTGCAATTGGAGTGTTGCGCGGTCCGGCAGCTGCCGGACGTCGCGGCTGCAAGGACGGAGTGCTTTCGATTTGCCGAGGCAAATCCGGCGATGCGTTGATCAAGAACCAGCCCCGAAAGTTTTCGGGGTCGCCGCTAATGGCAACGCTCGACTGCGATTGCGGTGCGATTTTCCCGCTGCGTGCAGCGGCGCAGTTGGCGCATGCGCAGTTCCATTGCGGCAAGCAGCCGCCCGCTGCGCTGCCGAGAATATGGATGCGAATCAACCCGAGTCTTCGAAACCGTTAATCCCGTTCGATCAAACCGCACCTGCGTAACAGGTGCACTCGAAAAAGATCGGCACGGTCTTCAGCGTCGGTTTGATCCACCTTTTTTTGGTCCGTCTCATGAATCCCAATGCGTCTCATAGGTCAGATGAGTACGTCTGGGTCAAATTATTTTTTTATAAAACTGATGTCGCCGCTGCGTTCCACCCGTGCGAGTCGGATTTTCGAAAGGTCGTCGGTGTGCGCACTGAGACGCATGTCCTCCTCCAGATCATGCGTAGAGACGTGGTTGCGTCGCATCACCGGAAAATCGCATTCGCCGTTGCGCACAATGGTGTCAGGCTTGCCTTTGACCAAAATTCCAAACCCATGCGAATAGTATGCCAAATGTGCGAAAAGGCGGTGGAGGACTACTAAAACCACGCCTCCGCCGAGAGTGGCGAAGAAAGCCGCCGAACCATTGATGGCGCGTGAAAGCACAGCGGCAAGAATGACGAGCAGGACGGCGTCGAACGGAGTCTTGCGTGAAAGGGAGCGTTTGTGTCCAAGCCGCATTGCCACCAGTGTAACAAGAAAGACGATGATCCCCCGCAGCGAAATTTGAATAAATGTCAAATCCCTCGGTTCCACGCCCAAGCCGAGGAAAGTTTCAAAAGAGTTCCAGAATGCATTCATAGGTTGATTGTATCGCCGTGAAAAGCTTTGTCGCGCGCATACCGGTTTTCCACGACGCGCTTGCACGAGAAACCGTCGCATGGCATAAGACGACCGCTCGCAGAGTTTGACCAGCCCAGCGCACGAAATCTATGCCAACAGCTCCACCGCCTTCTCGTGATGTCGCACTGGAAACGCGCGTCTTTTGGGAACGCTTCAAAAAGCAAATCACTGCGGCACTTCTCGTCGTGCTGCTCGCGGTGATGGCATTTACCGGTTATCGCTTTTACTCCGATCGACGCGCTGCAGCCGCGTCGGCCTCGTTAGCAAGCGCTAAAAGCACGCAAGAATACCAAGCAGTGATAGACCGTTACCCGAGCACGCCCGCCGCGGCCGACGCTTATCTTTTGCTCGCTGAAGCTCAGCGGAACGAAAAGAAATTAGCGGAGGCGAACAAAACGTTGGAGACGTTTATTGCAAAGTACCCGCAGCATGAGTTTGTGAGCACGGCGAAGATGGCGATGGCGGCCAATCTGGAGTCGATGGGAAAGGCGGATGAGGCGTTGGTGATGTATCAGCAGATCGCATCGACGTACCCCAACAGTTTCAATGCGCCGATGGCTTTGCTTTCGCAATTGTACATTCTGAAGGCGAAAAATCGAAACGATGATGCGCGCCGGATCTGCGAAACTATCCTGACGCAATACCGAACGAGCTTCTGGGCCGGCGAGGCGATGCAGCAATTGCGCATACTGAAGCCGGTTACCTCATCGACCCCTCCCCCTGCAGGAGCACCAACCGTTCCGCCGATGCTGGCAGCTCCTCCCGCCGCGCCGGCGCCGCAAGCTCCGCCACCGCCAAAAAAACCGTAGCGAACAGTCGGCGGTGAGCCAGAGGCGTTGCCTCGCGAGGAATTCCACCGGTTAAAGGCAGGTTTGTCCTCTTGGTAATCCAATTTCGCTGGAGAAAACGGACGCGTGTGCTTGACTAAAAGGTTTGGGATTTGAGGTCAGAATGCCTGCACAAGTCATCAAGATTAGTGGTGCTCGCCAGCACAATCTCAAGAACCTTCATGTGGAGATTCCACGGGAGAAGTTGGTGGTCATCACCGGCTTGAGCGGCTCGGGGAAATCCTCGTTGGCTTTCGATACTCTTTATGCCGAGGGACAACGCCGATATGTCGAGAGCCTCTCCGCGTATGCGCGGCAATTCCTCGATCAGATGGAAAAGCCGAATGTTGATTTTATTCAGGGGCTCTCGCCAGCGATTGCCATCGAACAGCGCAGCGCCGGCGCTAACCCAAGATCGACAATCGCGACCACCACTGAAATCTACGATTATCTCCGGGTTCTCTTTTCGGCTGTCGGTCAGCCGCACGATCCACTGACTGGTCGGCCGCTGAGTCGCCAAACGCCGCAGCAAATTGTCGATCAGATCCTGGCGTATGAGCCGGGGTCCAAAATTATCGTGCTAGCGCCCCTGATCGAGAATCAAGCGGGCGAATTCCGGGATGTGATCGAAAAGATCAAACGCGAAGGATTCGTTCGCGCGCGGATTGACGGTCAGATTACCGAGCTGGATCGCCGCGAGCCAATTCGGCTCAACAAGAAGAGCCGGCATACTATCGATGCGGTAGTCGATCGGTTGGTCATGCGCGATGGGATTCGTGTGCGCCTGACAGATTCAATTGAGACTGCGCTCAAATGGGGGGGAAACCGCATCGTTGTGTTGCGAGAACCCCCCGCAGTTGTAGGGCAGGCGCCTCGCCTGCCAAGCGTGCGGCCGGCAACCGAAGCGGTTGCCCTACAAATGGAGACGCCTTGGGAGGAACGCCGCTACTCCACTGATTACGGAAACGCGGAGACCGGATTCACGTTGGCTGAGTTGACTCCCAAACATTTCTCTTTCAACAGTCATCTTGGGGCATGTCCTGCTTGCCATGGGCTTGGCACGCAGTTGGTCTGCGATCCAGACCTGATGATTTCCGATACCGGCAGAACGCTGGCCGAAGGAGCAATCACGCCGTGGCGACGCGGGACAAAGCGGATGCAAGCATACTATCGGCATTTGCAAAAAGCGCTGGTGAAACATTTTCACGTCGATGAAGACGTTCCTTTTCGCGATTTGCCGGAGCAATTCAAACAAGCCCTTTACTTCGGCACGGATGCGACGCCGATTGAAATGAATTTCAGCGACAACTCCGATAAATCGCGAGCAGGTGGCGAACAGAAGGTCGCGAAGCCATTCGAGGGACTCGTGCCGCAAATGCAGCGGCTTTACGAGCAAACCCAGAGCGAATTCACTCGTAATCGCATTCGCTCGTTCATGGCGCGCGAGCCGTGCAAGGTGTGTAATGGAGCAAGGCTTAAGCCGGAAGTTCTTGCCGTTACCATAAAAGATCGACACGGACGCGAACTGAACATTCACCAGTTCAGTGAGCTGACGATCGAAGCAGCGGCCCGGTTCATTGTTGCGCTGGAGCTGACTGCGCAACAACAAACCATTGTGACCGATGTGGTGCGCGAAATTCAATCACGCTTGCAATTCCTCGTTGAAGTTGGGCTGGGTTATCTCACCCTCGATCGGCAAAGCGGGACGCTTTCCGGCGGCGAGGCGCAGCGAATCCGATTGGCAACACAGATCGGCTCCGGGCTTGCCGGGGTTCTTTACATTTTGGATGAACCAAGCATCGGGTTGCATCAGCGCGACAATGCGCGATTGCTGGGGACACTGTGGCGTCTTCGTGATTTGGGCAATTCGGTCATTGTAGTTGAACATGACGAAGAAACGATTCGAGCTGCCGACCACATTATCGATCTTGGGCCGGGTGCAGGCCCGCGCGGAGGCGAAATCGTGGCGCAAGGGAAACTCAACGACATTCTGCGGGCGAAGAATTCGTTGACCGGCGATTATCTTTCCGGACGCGCGCGCATCGCAATTCCAAGGCAGCGCGTTCAGCCGCGAGCCGATAGCTGGCTAACAGTGGTCGGTGCAACTGAAAACAACCTCAAGAAAATCGACGTATCCTTTCCTCTTGGCTGTCTCACCTGTGTGACCGGCGTTTCCGGCAGCGGGAAATCCACTCTGGTGGATGACATTCTGCGGCGCGCGTTGTTTCGGCGTTTCTACAATGCGAAAGAAAAACCGGGCACTCATCGAGCGCTTCGCGGAGTGGAACAGATCGACAAGGCGATTGTGATTGACCAGAGCGCGATTGGCCGCACGCCGCGGTCAAATCCCGTCACTTACACCGGCGCCTTTACGCCCATACGCGAGCTGTTCGCGCAATTGCCTGCAGCGCGCGTGCGCGGTTATGACGCCGGCCGTTTCAGTTTCAATGTCAAAGGCGGCCGTTGTGAAAACTGCGAGGGCGGCGGGTTGATCAAAATCGAGATGCACTTTTTGCCGGACGTGTATGTCGAATGCGAAGTGTGCCATGGCAAGCGTTACAACCGTGAGACGCTCGAGATCACTTACAAAGGCAAGAATATTGCCGACGTGCTCGATCTGACCGTGGATGAGGCAGCGCGCTTTTTCCGCAATGTGCCCACCATTTCAGAAAAGTTAAACTCCTTGCTGGATGTCGGTCTTGGCTATCTGCGACTTGGCCAGGCCGGAACAACTCTCTCCGGCGGAGAAGCGCAGCGGGTGAAACTCGCCACTGAGCTTGCGAAAAAGGCAACCGGGCGCACCCTTTACATTCTCGATGAACCGACGACCGGATTGCATTTCGCCGATATCGAGAAATTGCTGCAAGTGTTAATGAAGCTGCGCAATGCAGGTAATACGGTGATTGTGATTGAACATAATCTGGAGATGATCAAGTGCGCCGACTGGATCATTGATTTGGGACCTGAAGGTGGAGAAGGTGGCGGCGAGGTAATAGGAGCAGGTTCGCCGGAAGAAATTGCCGATGTCCCGCAAAGTCATACTGGCAAATACCTGCGAAGAGTCTTGGAGAAAACATGACGCTCATAAGACTCATAGGTCTCATAGGTCTCATGAGCCTACTCGCGCCACTCGCGCGTGCGGACACTTCCGCTGAAATTGCCCAAGCGAGCGCGCCACTCTCGGAAGGCGTGCCGGAGGTCGCAGTTGCGCGGTTACAGGCGTTGCTAAACAGGAACCTGCCCGATTCCGAATGGCGCGCCGTCGCCGAGAAACTTGCCGAAGCCCAGGTGGCTGCAAAAGAGCCGGAAGATACTCTTGTCTTGTTGGCAGACGCTCGAGTGCGCGAACTCCCCTGGGCAAAGTTCTGGCGCGCCCAAGCCTTTGCTGCGCTGAATCGATGGGCCGACGCGCTGCCGCTTTATGAGGCATTGGCTAACGACGAAGCTTCACCGTTTCGCGGAGCAGCCACTTTTGGGGCGGCGGAGATGCTGCGCGCGTTAGGAAATCGGGAAGAAGCTCTGAGAAAGCTTGGCATTCTCCTCCACAACAAAGAATGGGCTATCCGAGCGCAGTTACGAGCGGCGGAACTATACATTGAAATGGGCGATGCCCCTGATGCGCAGCGTCTCTTGGAAGAAATGAAACCAAGATCGATTGCTGAGCGGAGAGAACGGCGGCTGTTGCGCGGACGACTGGAGCTGCTTTTGCAGCGACCCGAACGAGCAATCAGTATGTTTCAAGCGCTTTTGAAACGGCCGGAGAGGGCAGGTCATGCCACGCTAATCGCGGCGCTCTTCGGCATAGCCGAAGCGCACCTGCAACTAAAAACGCCGGAAACCGGAGACAATGTCATCGAGCAATTTATCGATCTTCACCCGGCGGACCCGGATCTGCCTCTTCTCTTCTCAAAATTAGATGATTTGTATCGCGCAGAGCACAAACCGTCCCGCCATGAGCTGGAGAAATGGGTGCGCAGGCCGGAAGAGCCGCGGCGAACATTTGCGCGATGGTATCTTGCTCGTTTGGAAATTCGCGCCGGGCGGAGGGAGCGAGCCCAGCAATTATTTTCCGACTTGAGGCATACCAGCATCAAATCCCCGGCGATTGCACCCGCTCTCCTTGAGTTTGCACAATTTGAAGTGGAAGACCGGCATTTCGACGAGGCGATCGCGATTTTGGATGATGCGCGTCTGCTGCATCCCGAACCAGCTTTGCTGGCTCGAATCGATTTTCTGTCTGCACAAGCGCACTACCTGGCAAAGCGATTTGATACCGCGACAGCGGCTTTTGAACAAATCGCGCATTCCAATTCGCCCTGGGCGAGAGTTGCGCTCTTTAATGCCTCCAGTGGCTGGTTGCACCTTGGCAACCACGCCCATTTCCTGGTTGATTACAGCGAGCTGGAGCAGCAGGGAGGCGATAAAGAGGCTCGCGCCACTTTGCGATTGGAGGAAGGTCTAATGCAGGCGGCGAAAGGCGACAAAAAAGCGGAGGCATCGTTGCAGCAGTTCATTCGTGATTTCCCCAAAAATCCGCGCGTGTCGGAGGCATGGGTTGCCCTGGCCGAGCTGGCCTTTCACTCGTCGCCGCCGCGCGTGGATGAAGCGCGCAAAAATCTGGCTCGCGCAACCGAGTCGACGCCAACCGCCGCGGCGGCGGAGCGCGCCGATTATCTCAGCATCTGGGTAGAAGAGGCAGCGGGCGGAAACGAGACGAAAGTCATTGAGCTTGCAAAGCGATTTCTGGAGCAACATGGGCTTTCACCCTTCGCTCCGGAAGTTCGAATGAAATTGGCGGAGCTTTATTACCGCCGCCAGGATTTCGCAAACGCGCAGACGCAGTTTGAAATTATCGCGCAACAGCATCCGGATGACTCTCTCGCGGAAAAAGCACTTTTTTTCGCGGCAGAATCAGCCATGTCGAGCATGGGCGAGCATTCACTGGACCGGGCGATTGTTCTGTTCGATCAGGTCGTGCAGAAAAACGGCGCGCTGCGGTGGTCGGCGCGCAATGAAGAAGCCCTTATCGAGCGCAAGCTTGGCAAGACCAAAGATGCTCTCGCATTGTACGACGAAGTGCTGAAGAGCGACGCTCCGCAATCTGAAAAACGGGAAGCGCTTTGCGGCAAGGGCGACATTTTTTTCGAGACGGGAGGGAGCGAAAATTTCCAGAGGGCCATCGAAATTTATGACCAACTGGCGTCGGACAAGAACGAGCCCAGCCACTGGCGCAACCAGGCGCTATTCAAAAAGGCCCTCTGCCTGGAAAAGAAAGACGACCGCGCCGGCGCGCTCGAGACGTTTTATAAAATTCTGGACGAAGAAACGCGCGAATACGGACAACGTGAACTTTTCTGGTACTACAAGGCCGGATTTAATGCCGCGCGACTGCTGGAGGAAGATTCGAAATGGGAGTCCGCGGCTGCGATTTACGAGCGCCTGGCCGCGGCGGGTGGTAACCGAAGCGAAGAAGCAAAAGCCCGACTGAATCATCTGCGCTTGGAACACTTCCTTTGGGCGGATTAAAGTTCGCGCTGCTCGCCGACTCGCTCGCCCTAGCCTCGGCGGAGGCGGGAGCCTCCTGTCGCGCCGGAGCTTTGCGAAGGCGGATGGCCGAAAGCGTTGTTTCTTTGTCCTGAAAGATCCTCCGAATTAGCTTGCGCAACGTTCGATGCGGCCTCAGAATCAGGGTATGAAAACATATGTAGGCATCCTGCTTGCGCTCGCATTTTGTGCGTCGGCGTTCGCTACGGACCCGAGCAAGAATGCGGTTGCCCAACCAACATTGGCAAAAATCTGCTATGTGAAGACCATCGCCTCTGGCATTCCGCAACCATGCGTAAGGTACTTCGGCATAGTTCCGACCACGTCCAGCCCGCTAACGATAATCGGCCGCGCACCGCAGGGCGGCGGCGAAGTGACCGCAACTGCTGCGCTCGGCAACTAGTTATCGCGCGCTACGGTAAGACTAAGTAACTCCGCCAAAAACGGAGTTCGGCGAGCGGCACGCTGCTCGACACGGCAGCGGCCACTGCTTTTTGTTTTCTATTTCCACCTCATTAGGCCGCGCAGTCGCGCGCCAACTCTTTCGATTGGATGCGCTTCAGCTTTGCGCAGCAGATGCGCGCGACGCCGCGCACCGGTTCCCATTTCCCGAATAAATTCGCGCGCAAATTTGCCTGATCGAATGTCGCGCAGCGCAGATCTCATGTGCTTTTGCACTGTTACAAACAAATTAACTTCGCGCCTTGCTCAGGCTGGATTTTGCTGCTGCGAACACCGCTTTGTCGTCGTTGTCCGTCAGTGCGCCAAGGAAACCGCGAATCCGGCGAAATGATTGCCGCAAAAACAGATCGGCAGCAGCGTGATCCGGCGCCGCCGCATCGCCGTTTCGACGAGCGAATTGAATTTCGCTGTCCTGACGGCTGAGAACACAAGTCGAGGCGAAAAGGTCCATCGCCGCATTCGCAATTCGTTCCTGAACAAGCTGCATGTCGAGAATCGGTTCGCGATACGTGATCAATGCGCGATTGACGGCAAAGTTAAAACGCCAGATCAAGCGGCCGAGCTGCCGCGCATGCGGGCGCAGTTGCTCGCTCTGCACCGGCACATCAGGCACGCGAATCGTCGCGCCGAGGCGGTTCTTGCCAGCGGCCCACGCTTTGCTCATCCGATCGCGCGACGGTTTCATCATCGTGTCGTAAATTTCCTTGAACTCCATGCCGGGTCCGCGCATCCCGACCAGCGCAATGAACGAAGTCAGCACTTCGTTGGCGCCTTCGCCGATCTGGTTAATGCGCGCGTCGCGCATCATTCGCTCCAGCGGAAGATCGGCCATGTAGGCCGCGCCGCCATGAATCTGAAATACGTCGTTGATGCACTCCCAGAGCCGCTCGGTCGTAAAGACCTTCAGCATCGCCGTCTCGATCATGTAATCCTCTAGACCGCGATCGATCAGCGACGCCAGTGACCGTGGTCATCGCTTCCATCGCGTAAGCGTCCGCCGCGATGCGCGCGATTTTCTTTTTGACCAGTTCGAAATTGCCCAGCGTTTTGTTGAATTGTTTGCGCGTATTCGCGTGCTGAACCGCCAGTTCCAAACAGGTTTTGGCTGCGCCCGTGCAGCACGCGCCGAATGTGGTTCGCCCAAAATCGAGCACCGTCAGCGCCACCTTCAGACCTTTGCCCATCTGGCCCAGAATATTTTCCTTTGGGACTTTCACGTCGCGCAACGCGAATCGGCCCGTGGCGGTCCCGCGGATTCCCATCTTCGGCATGCGCGCTTCGAGGATTTCGAATCCCGGCATGTCAGGCGTGACGAGAAATGCCGTGATCGCGGTCTTGTCTGAGCCCGGCACTGGCGTGCGTGCCATCACGGTAAGCTCATGCGCGATCGCCGCGTTGGTGATGTAACGTTTTTCGCCGTTCAAAATAAAGTGCGAACCGTCCTCGCTGGGACGCGCTTGCATCTGCACATTTGCCGCATCCGATCCGGCTTCTTTCTCAGTAAGCGCGAATGAACCCAACTGCTCGCCACTGGATAATTTGGGTAGCCATTGCTGCTTTTGCTCGTGCGTGCCAAACAAAAGCAACGCGCGAATCCCGATCGAGTGATGCGCATTTACGAAAACCGATGTCGACGCGCAACGGCGGCCGATTTCTTCCAGCACTTTGCAGTTCGCCATTTGCGAAAATCCGCGTCCGCCATATTCCTTCGGCGCAGTCATGCCGAGCACGCCGACGCGGCCAAGGCCATCGATCACGCTGCGCGGAATATCTGCCTGCCGATCGATCTCCGCCGCATCGAGATGCTCATCGAGAAATTGGCGAAGTTCGGTGAGCGTTTCGTCCAGTTCGGTTTGTTGCGCCGCTGGAATGCGCGGGTACGGCATCACCCAATCGGAAACGAAATGGCCTTGGAAAAGTCCCTTGGCAAAACCCAGCGCCTGCGGCCCTGCAAAAAGCAGTTCCTCAGCCTGTTGAATTTCTTTTTGTCTCTGCGCGTCGAGCTTGTTCATTTAGTTCGTAGCCGAAGTCGGCGGGCGCAGTGTAACCATGTGCGTCCGCGTGTCCAATCAAGCGCAGGTCAGTCCGATTATCCAGCTTAATGGGTATTATGCTGGTTTCGCGTTGATCTGCGTGATTCGCGGGCCTTAGCTACAGCCCTGGCTGGTGCCGCATTCGATGCAGACGCCGCAGGCGCCGGCGCGGATGACTTTGTCGCTGCCGCATACCGAACAGGTGATTCCCATGAAGATGCTACCGAGCGCGACAGTGACGCGGTCGGCGTGGCCATTGCCGTTTCCGTTTTGCTCAGGGGAGGCGGGATTGTTCGCCGAACTATTTGTAATCACATCGATGACTTGTTTGTCGCCGGTGCGAGGCAAATCGGTGACCGGTCGGTTCAGAGCTTTCTTCTCGATCTCGAGAATTTCTTTGAGCGGCAAGTCGGGCTGGGAGCGGTTCGGCGAAGTGGCTTCCTTGTAGCCTTTGATGAACTGGCAGGCGAGCCAGCGGAAAACGTAATCAGTGATGCTGGTCGCGTGGCGGATGTCGGGATTTTTTGTGAACCCGCTCGGCTCGAATCGCTGATACGCGAATTTTTTCACGAGACTCTCCAGCGGCACACCGTACTGCAACGCGATCGAGGTGAGCGTGCCGACCGTGTCCATCAATCCGCCGATAGTGCTGCCTTCTTTTGACATGGTAATGAAAAGCTCACCCGGTTGCCCGTCTTCGTACAAACCAACTGTGATGTAACCTTCGTGACCGGCGATCTCGAACCGGTGAGTCATCGACGAACGCGTGTCCGGCATTCGATGCCGAACCGGCTGATTAAGCTGCGAGCGCAGCGTGGACAGTTCTTGCTCCAATTCGAGAATGCGCTTTTGCAGCGTCTCTACCACAGGGCCGGCATCCGCCTTCGCCAAGGCTACGGCGGACAAGTCACCGGCAGTACAGCGCCCATGTCTTTTGTCTTGCGCGTGTTCAAAGGCGCAGAGCGCTTTGAGCCCTCGCGATAAATCGCGATCGATTTTAATCCAAGCCGCCAACCTTCGACGTAGGTGTTCATGATGTCGTCCACGTTGGCCGATTCCGGCATGTTAACGGTCTTCGAGATGGCGCCGCTAAGGAATGGCTGCGCCGCAGCCATCATTTTCAGATGCGCCAGGTAATGCAGAGAGCGCTGGCCTTTGAACGGCTTGAACGCGCAATCGAAGATCGGCAAGTGTTCCGGTTTCAGGCCAGATGAGATCTTGGACTCCGTCTGTGTCGATGATGTCCTCAATCGTGTCGAACGCGTCGATATGCGCGATGATGCGTTCGATCTCCTCGGCATTGTAACCGAGTTTCTCCAGCGCGGGTTTGACGGTTTGGTTGACAATTTTGAGCATGCCGCCGCCCGCGAGCAGCTTGTATTTTACCAGCGCGATGTCCGGTTCGATCCCAGTCGTATCGCAATCCATCAGGAAACTGATCGTGCCCGTCGGGGCGAGCACGGTGACTTGCGCATTGCGATAACCGTGGCGCTTGCCGAGTTCCGCCGCGCTGTCCCAAACTCTTGCGGCTTCCTCTTTCAAATGCGCGAACTCTTTCGCATCCGAAATTTCCCGCACTGCACATCGATGCAGCTCGATCACTTCCAACATCGACGCGACATTGTCCTTCGCGACCGGCTTCGGGACGCCGCTGGCGTGCGCGTCGTGATATCCAGGGAACGGCCCCAGCGCTTGCGCCATGCGCGCGCTTTGCTCGTAAGCTTCGCCGGTCATGATGGCAGTGATCGCGCCGCACAACGCCCGGCCTTCCACGCTGTCGTAACCGTAACCGTAACTCATGATGAGCGAGCCGAGATTTGCGTAACCGAGCCCGAGCGTGCGGAAAATATGCGAGTTCTCGGCGATTTCTTTGATCGGGTAACTCGCGTTATCGACGATGATCTCCTGCGCAGTGATGAAAATACGCACCGCGGCTTTGAATCGCTCCACATCGAAATCGCCATCCGCGGTCTTGAACTTCATCAAATTTAGCGAAGCGAGATTGCAGGCGGTGTTGTCGAGGAAGAGATACTCGCTGCATGGGTTCGTGGAATTTTGCCGGTCCGTGCCTTTGCAGGTGTGCCATTTGTGAATGGTCGTATCGAATTGCATTCCGGGATCGCCGCAGACCCATGTGCCTTCGGCGATTTTGCGCAGCAACGTGCGCGCATTTTTCTTCTCGCATGGCTGGCCGTCGGTTACGCGGCGCGTCCACCATTCCCGCCCCTCCTGCGCCGCTTCCATGAATTCGTCGCTCACCCGCACGCTCACGTTTTCGTTTTGATACATCACCGATCCGTACGCGTCGCCGTTGTAACTGCCGTCATAGCCCTGCTCGATCAGCGCCCACGCTTTTTTCTCTTCCTTTTGCTTCGCGTCGATGAACTCTTCGATGTCCGGGTGCCAATCTTTGAGCGTGTTCATCTTCGCCGCGCGCCGCGTTTTGCCGCCGCTCTTCACGACGTTCGCAACCTGGTCGTAAACTTTCAGAAACGAGAGCGGTCCGCTCGGTTTGCCGCCGCCGCTCAATTTTTCTCGTGTCGATCTAAGCGAAGAAAGATCGGTGCCGGTGCCGCTGCCATACTTGAAGAGCATCGCCTCGCTCGTGGCCAGCCGCATGATGTCTTCCATCGTGTCGTCCACGCTTTGGATGAAACAGGCGCTTCCCTGCGGATATTCGTATTGCGAAGGCGCGCGCTCCGCTTTGCCGGTCTCGCGATTGTAAAAATAGTTGCCCGCGCCAGCGCCCTTGCCCACGCCGTATTGATGATACAAACCAACATTGAACCAGACCGGCGAATTAAATGCGCCGTGCTGGTTCAGGCAAAGCCAGGTCAGGTCATCGTAGAAAATTTCTGCGGCTTCGGCGTCCGCGAAATAACCATCCGCCATGCCCCAATCGGCGATCGTGCGCGTGACCCGATGAATCAATTGCCGCACCGAAGTTTCCCTTCCGCCTTTGTATGGATCGGTGCCGTTGGCGATATCGCCGTAGAAATATTTTGAGACCGCTATCTTTGTGGCGAGCGCACTCCAGCTCTTCGGGACTTCGATGTCCTCCTGTTTGAAAATAACTTTGCCGCTATCATCAGTGATTTCCGCAGTGCGCTGTTCCCATTCGATTTGATCGAACGGCGCAACGATAGCGTCGCTGAACACGCGCTTGAAATGCAGGCCGCGATTTTTCCTTTTTGCCGTCGTGTTTTTTCGGCCTGTGGCCGATCGAGGCGGTCTGTTAAGTGAAGCGGGCGGAATTCCGGGTTTTAGTTGAATCATGGCGATGAGGAGGGGTTAAAGTTACGAATAAGATGCGAATACTGGTGAACAGCGGCGCCAACAACCTGTGAATACCAGTCAACAACAAGTAATAGCGTGGCTGTCCGGTTGGACACACAATATGCAGCCCCGGCCAAAGGCATGGCAAGCTAAAAATTGTAACATTTTTTGGGGGAGTGACAGCGGACAATCCTGTCTGCGTCCCCTCAAGGAGGAGTCGATCTCCAGATCGCCCCAACGGCGGACTGGAGACCGCCGCTCCTTGCGTGCCTGCGCTGACACGATGGTCTGCATCACTTGATGATTTCATCTGTCGCATTTGCCGTTCGACGTTGGATGTTGAACGTTGAGCGCTTGCCACGCCGACTCTACATCAGATAATTGCGCGTCAGATGAACTTTAGCGTAGGCGGGTTCGACGTTTTCTTTACGCGTATGGAAGGGTGGCTGAGTCCGGTTTAAGGCACTCGACTCGAAATCGAGCGTGGGGAAACCCACCGTGGGTTCGAATCCCACCCCTTCCGCCATCCCACTTCGCAGAATTGGCAGCTGCGATTGGTGCGATCAAAGACGTGCCCAATCACATTGGCGGTGGTGAAATTCGAAAAAGTGATGCATAGTTTTCCCCGCGAGCTGCAGTCGTTATTTCCCGCGTTCGCTGCGGCAACAACTTGAAGCGGCGCGGGTCGCCGCATGGAACGCGCTTTTGCAAACCGAACCGAAGCAGGCCGGCTGCTTGCGGAGAAGCTCGTCAATTACGCCGGTCGCGATGACGTAATCGTGCTGGGCCTGCCGCGAGGCGGCGTGCCAGTGGCATTCGAAGTCGCGCAGCGTCTGGGCGCGCTGCTCGATGTTTTCATCGTGCGCAAGCTCGGTGTTCCCGGTTTCGAAGAACTGGCAGCCGGCGCGATCGCCTCGGGCGGGGTGCGCGTTTTAAATGAAGATGTCATGCGCTCGATACCACACGCAGACGAGGCCATCGACGCGGTCACCATCAGGGAAACAGCTGAATTGGAACGGCGCGAGCAGATTTATCGTGAAGGACGTCCCCCACCCGAATTGCGCGATCGCATTGTTATTCTGGTGGATGACGGGTTGGCCACCGGAGCAACGATGCGTGCCGCCGTGAAAGCGTTGCGGGAGCGCGGCGCCGCAAAGATTGTCGTGGCAGTGCCGGTCGGTCCACCAGACACCTGCCACGAACTCGAAGAACGAGCCGACGAGACAATTTGCCTGAGCACACCTGAATTCTTTCAGGCTGTCGGCCAGTACTATGAAGATTTCTCGCAAACCAGCGATGAAGACGTGCGCGAACTACTGACCAGTGCCGTGGGGAGCAAGGAGGGGCGGTTTCCAATCCGCCCCACTGAAACGGCGGACTAGAGACCGCCGCTCCTTAACGAACAAGAGCAGGAGCAAGAGTAAGAGTAGGAATAAAAAATGAATGAAGTGCAAATTCACGCCGGGCGCGCAGTTCTCTCTGGAAATTTGACTATTCCTCAAAACGCGGCCGCGCTGGTGCTCTTTGCGCACGGCAGTGGCAGCAGCCGGCACAGTCCACGCAATCAATTTGTCGCACGCACGCTGAACGACGCTGGGCTGGGAACGTTACTTTTTGATTTGCTCACGCCGGACGAGGAAGCGATCGACATGCGCACTCGTGAGCACCGATTCAACATCGGCTTGTTAGCCGAACGCCTCCTTCACGCTACAAGATGGGTAAAGCAACAAAAGCAAACACGCGATTTGCGCGTGGGCTATTTTGGTTCGAGCACCGGCGGAGGTGCGGCTCTCGTCGCAGCGGCAGAGCTTCCACAAGATGTCTGCGCTGTGGTTTCCCGCGGCGGACGTCCTGATCTGGCTGGCGACGCTTTGCCAAACGTGCAGGCGCCGACGTTGCTCATCGTTGGCGGCAACGACGATATTGTGATCGAGCTAAACGAAATGGCGCGCGATCAGATGCGTTGCGAAGTGAAATTGGAAACTGTCCCCGGCGCGACGCATCTTTTTGAGGAACCGGGCGCGCTGGAGAAAGTAGCCAACCTCGCAAGCGATTGGTTTAACTCACATCGCGCAGCGAAATGACGAATGTCGAATGTCTGAGGACGAAGGAATCACGAAATCCGAATGATCAAACAGATTGCTCGCGTCTGTTTCGTCATTTGAGCATTCGTGCTTGTTTCGTCATCTCGTCATTCGTGCTTCGTCATTCTTTGTACGTCACGACCCTTCCCCACAAACTCTTTTGACGAGCAGTGAGCTGTAGCCGGAGTCGGCTGGTCCGCCGTAGCTTTAGCGAAGGCGGATGACTCCGGCAGCCCCGAAAGCATTCGGGGCTACAATTACGCCGGCAACACGGTCGAGAGTGTCACTTCACTGTCGACGGTTTGTTGAACGACGTTTTCTACAGTGGCGCCGACTTTTGATCCATCGCGATCGAGTATCCACACTTGCTGGCCTTGTTCGAATGGGCCGCGGGACATCACTTTGAGCAAAATGCCTTCCTCGGCCGCCGGATTATCGAGCACGTCGATGCAGATTGCTTCGGTCTTTCCGAAATCCGCCAGCAAAGTCAGGTTATCATCAATTTTCGGCCTTTGCATTGACAGCCAGCTGCGAGGTTGCCTGTTAAAAGTAATCGCCGCTCGCTCCGCTGCCGAGCGTGTCCGCGCTGACAAAGAAATCATCCATCTACACTGTCTCGACCAGTTCACGCGGCTGCGCGACGTGCGGTTTGGTCTTGTCGCGCTTAAGCACGCGATACAGGAACCAGACAATGAAACAGTTCGCCAGCAAAATGAGCGCGCCCACCAGACCTGGGCGATGCCAAAGATGACGAATCTCAATTGGAATCAGGCCTGCGGTGGCGAAAATCATCAGTAGCTCGGCCCAGCGTTGCTGCATGTAAACGCCTATTCCTTCGGTGAAAAGAACCGCCGAATAAAACAGCGCCAGAAGACCTGTGGCCCGCAGCGCGCCGTCCGCGAGGACCGTTTGCAGTTTGTTGAGCAAATACGCGATAGCTCTGCTGTGCTCCAGCAGGATTTCGTCCGCAGTCCAATTCGACAGAGCATCCATCCAGCGAGTCCGCGCATTCAGAAAAAGCAATGAAACACCGAGCACGAGCAGCAGCACGCCTTTGCCGATTTTGAAAAGCGCGATCAGCTTGAGGTAACGAACACGACGCGCGCCCTGCAAAATGGCAGGCTCGTGCGCTGGTTTACTCATTCTTCAACTCTTCGCCCAGTTTCGTTGAATGCACAATTTGTGGATTTAGTTAGCGCCAAAGGTGCGCTCCCATACTAGCCTGGGGCACCGCCCCAGGGATCCAATCATTCACGTTAACCAAGCGCTGAAAAGCGCAATTCACTTTAATGATGATTCTCCAATCCCAAACGTACGCTCGCAGAAATCAATGCCGTTCCAATGGTGAAACGAATGACGTCATCTGTGAATCGCGCTTTCAGCGCTTGCCGTCCCGGGCCATCGAATTCCTGGGGCGTTGCCCGCAGGCTAAGTCTGGCATAGCGCCTTTGGCGCTAAGTACGTAGCTCTCTCGAATGGTGAAGCAAAAAAACGCTGAACACATGCCTGGCTGGCGCAGCTGTTAGCCAGCAATGATTGGACTTTCCCGACAGCAAATTTCCAGCTTGTTGCCATCCGGGTCCTCGAAGAAAAACGCATAGTAGCCCGGGCTGTAGTCGGCGCAGATTTCGGGCCCTTCAAGCGCCTTGCCGCCCGCTTCGCGCACCAGCTTCGCCAGCCGATCCACTTCATCACGCGTATCCGCCCAAAACGCGATGCGCGTACCGTTTGGCTGATGGTTCTTATCCTCCGTGAAACCGAAAAATTCCGATGGCCTGTCACCGCCCGCAGAATAAAACGTATGGAAATCTTCACCCGCCACTTCAGCCGGCGCTGGCTCAGGTCTTTCGCGAACAAACCCAAGCTGCGGCAGAAATTTTCCGTAGAACTTTCTCGCCACTTCCATGTCTTTTACCCGTAGATCGATGTGATCAAAGAGACGCGTCTTCATTTTTTGATTCTCAATTGGTTCCGGTCGCAATTCAATCGTTTGGTGTCTGCTTAGCGCCAAAGGCGATGCTCATATTCGAGCCTGGGGCAACGCCCCAGGACCCGATTGCGCGCCCCGCGGGCGAGCGCTGAAGGCGCGCCTCAATCAGGTGGATGCGTTTTCCAATCCATACAAACTAGTTTCGGTCGTGAATCGCGCTTTCAGCGCTGGCACTCTTTTTGTACCATACTTCTCCTGGGGCGATGCCCCAGGCCGAGAGTGAATGTAGCGCCTTTGGCGCTAACCGTCTCGCGCACATTTATCATCATGATGCAGGATCTCTTCAAAGAGCAATTGAAGGCGCTCCGTGCGGCGTCGTTGGATCGTCATCTTCGGGAAATCAGCAGTTCGCAAGGGCCAGAGATCCAGATAAAGCGCGTCACTTCGTCAAGCCAGGAACCGCGCCAAAATCGGTTTGAGCTTTTCGGCAGTGGCTTTTGGCCAGAGCTTCCGATCCGTAACCAGCGCAGTGTCCAACGCGAAGTGTTCCGGCCAGTTCGGATCCGTCGGAATTCGCGGGATCGCGTCAACAATCACTCTCCTCGCGGTCTCGGCGTTCACTACTAAGTGGCCGAGCACCGTCTGCGCTGAGACTGGTTCTTCTTCCACCTTCCAGCAATCGTAATCGGTAATCATCGCCATCGTCGCAAAGGCGATCTCCGCTTCGCGCGCCAATTTCGCCTCAGGCAAATTCGTCATCGCGATGACATCAAAGCCATTGCGCCTATTGAATTCCGATTCCGCGCGCGTGGAAAACGCAGGGCCATCCATGTTCACGTAAGTGCCGCCGTTGTGCACGGTCACGCCGAGTGACCTGGCTGATTCGGCCAGAAGATTACGCAGGTTCGCGCTGATCGGCTCGGCGAAGGCGATGTGCGCCGCAATGCCCTCGCCAAAAAACGTATGAGCAGCGCGGTTGCTTGTGCGATCATAAAATTGCGAGGGTAAAACGACATCCCGCGGCGCATATTTTTCCTGCAAACTGCCGACCGCTGCCACCGAGATGATCCAGCGGACGTTGAGTAAACGGAGCGCGTAGATATTCGCTCGATGATTTATTTCGTGCGGCAGAATCCGATGACCGCGCCCGTGTCGCGGCAGAAAATAAACCTGGCGCCCGCTCAGCGTTCCGCCGACGAGCGTGTCGGATGGCGACCCAAACGGCGTGTTGACCTGATGTTCAGTGACGTCTTGGACTTCCTCCATCTGATACAGCCCGCTGCCGCCAATGACGCCGATTGCTGGAGTTTGTTCCTTCATGCCCACTTCGATTTAATCGCAAGAATCGACCCGATGAAAAGTGCATAATCTCTGCATAGCGAAGGCGGCTGGGGCGTGTATTATTTTCGCTCGCCCATGCCGAAGTTTTTCATCAAGACCTACGGTTGCCAGATGAACGAGCGCGACTCGGAACAAGTCGCGCACTCGCTCGTCGCACGAGGCTACGAACGCGTCGCGCACGAAGTGGAAGCGGACGTCGTGCTCCTGAACACGTGCAGCGTGCGCGATATGGCCGACCAAAAGGCATTGGGGAAAATGGGAATGCTCGGCCGCATGGCGAAAGAACGGCCGCACGTGGTTTTTGGTTTCCTCGGCTGCATGGCCCAGGCACGCGGCGCGGAACTGCTGAAAGATTTGCCGCATGTCGATCTTGTGGTTGGCACGCAGAAATTTCACCGCGTTGCAGATTATGTGGAGGAGCTCGTGATGAAGAAGAATGGCAGACAGGATTGTCTGCCTCACGCATGGAATCGCGCGATGGATGATCTGCGTTTCTCGATTGTTGACGTTGCAGAGGAAGCTGGATCGCAATCGACGATCCGCGATCAGCAGCTCGCGCCAAGGCAGGCGACGGCGTTTGTCTCAATCATGCAGGGGTGCAACATGCACTGCACATTCTGCATCGTGCCCCAGACGCGCGGAGCGGAGCGCAGCCGCTCCATCGACGAAATCGTGAACGAAGTGCGCGATCTCGTTTCGCGCGGCGTCAAAGAAATCACGCTACTCGGACAAATCGTGAATCTTTACGGGCGCCACGAATTTCCCAAGATCGAGAACAAATCTCCGTTCGTGCAGTTGCTTGAAGCCGTACATGCAGTCGATGGACTGGAACGATTACGTTTTACTTCGCCTCACCCGATTGGTTTTCGCGACGACTTAATTGATGCGATCTCGCGTTTGCCGAAGCTGGCTGAGCACGTTCATCTGCCGTTGCAATCGGGCTCCAACAAGATTCTCAAAGCGATGCATCGCGCCTATACCGCGGAAAAATATGTCGATCTTGTCCGACGCATCCGGCGAGCGCGCTATGGAATCGGCATCACTACCGACATCATAGTGGGATTTCCCGGGGAGACAGAAGACGATTACCAACAGACGCGCGACCTCGTCGAGGAAATCCAATTCGATAACGCGTTTGTCTTTCGCTATTCGCCACGGCGCGACTACTCCGGCCGCGGAGATGCCCGACCAAATCGACGAGCACACCAAGGAGGAGCGCAACCAGGATCTGCTCCGAATCGTGAACGAATCGAACCGACGCGCAGGCTCGAACGCCTGGTCGGACGCGATGTGGAGGTTCTTTGCGAAGGACCGAGCAAAACAAATCCGGCGCGCTTGATGGGCCGAACGCGCACCAACAAAATCGTGGTGTTTCCGCCTTCGCCAAGGCTACGGCGGACAGGTGAAGGAGGCGACGAACTGATTGGAGAACTCGTCGGCGTTCGAATCGAACGCGCCAATGGATTCAGCTTGTATGGCACGCCGATTTTGGAGCGCGACACGAATTGCACGAAGTATCACGAATCTCATCACGTTTGAGTTCAATCCGTTTAGGTCAATTCGTGCAAGTTCGTGAAATTCGTGTCTTTTTGAGTTGCGTCCGGTGCATGGCAAGTTGAAAACTTTGCGCCACTAATGATTTACCATCTCTCTCTGCACACCGCCGGAGTAATCGCGGGCGCATTTCTCGTTTTAATGGGTTTGTTCGGATTGCTTAAACCAGACTTCGCCAGTGTGGTACAACGCTTCCCACGCTCTTACCTTGCGGGAGTTATCCTGCTTACCATTTGTCTCGTATGGACGTTCTGGCTGCTCGCCACGATTCAGATGGGCGAATTCTCCGCCTTCCGGCGCCCGCTCCTCATTGCATTGCCAATCGGTTACGTGCTCATCCTGCGTTTCGTGGATGAATTTCTCGCGGTACGCGCTCTTGGAATTCTTTGCTTGCTGGCCGCGGAGCCGTTGCTCGATGCGGCCTTCCTGCGTTACGAAACGAGCCGGTTGCTGATAACGGTGTTCGCCTATGCGCTGATTGTTGCCGGTCTGTTTTGGGTCGCGATCCCGTATGTCCTTCGCGATCAAATCAACTGGAGCGCACGGAGCGTTTTTCGCTGGCGCTGTTTGCATTCTATCGCGCTCATTTATGGCGGCGTAGTCCTGGCGTTCGCGTTCACGCAATATTAAATGCTCGGAGCTGTGGCTGCGGTTAGTGCGCTCAGAGCGCATCGCCTGTAGCCACCGGCCTGTGGCCGGTACGCGGGCACTGCTTTGAACATCGACGGCCCATAGGGCCGTGGCTACAGTAGAATATGAACCGGATTCTGGTGATCCGCGGCGGCGCAATCGGCGATTTCATTCTCACGTTGCCAGCGCTCAAGGCAGTGCGGGATGCCTGGCCGCATGCGCAGATCGAGATTCTTGGTTACAAGCACATTGCGGTTCTTGCGGAGAACCGGTTCTATGCGCAGGCAGTGCGCTCGATCGAGTATGGGCCTCTGTCCAGCTTCTTCGCGAAGAACTCGGAATTGCCAGCAGAGTTGGCAAATTATTTCGCGAGTTTCGATTTGATCATCAGCTACCTGTATGATCCAGATCGAATCTTTGAAAACAACCTGCGCCGTTGTGGCGTCGAAAATCTGCTTTGCGGGACCGCCCAAGATCGTCGAAAACGCCGATCCACGCCGCGCGCCAGCTTGCGCGGCCGATCGAAGAGATGGGAATCAGAGTTGGCGATCTTAGTGAAAAAGTTTTCCCCTCAATAGAAGATCGACAGTTCGCCAGCGATTTTCTCCGGTCTTTGCAGCAGCCGATCGTGGCGATTCATCCAGGAAGCGGCAGTAAGGAAAAGAACTGGCCTTTGGAAAATTGGATCGCGCTGTTTTCAGGAACCGGCGGTTTCCCGGACGCCGAAGGCAAACATGGGCGCCGCGGAAAGGTTTCCTTCCCTTGTCGTCATCTCCGGGGAAGCGGACAAATCACAGACCGAGCAATTGGAACGCGAGTGGAAAGATCGAGATGTTCGTTTCGCAAAGAATTTACCGCTGCCTCATCTGGCGGCGGTGCTTGAGCGCTCGATCTTCATTGGACACGACAGCGGCATCTCGCACCTAGCTGCGGCCGCGGGCGCGAATTGCGTTTTGCTTTTTGGTCCGACTGATCCCGATGTCTGGGCGCCCAGGAATAAAAACGTACAAGTTGTTCGCGCGCCAAGCGGAAGGCTCAGCGATCTGGAAATCACGCAGGTCGAAGCAGCAATAACTGCGGCCCTATGGGATCGCTCCAACGAAAACTCATCCAAACGTTTCCTCGAGCTGTAGTGTGCGCTGTCCTCAGCGCATTATTCCGAGCGCTGCAAGGATTTCCGCTGAGGACAGCGGACTCTACAGTTTTACTCTTCGTAGCCGTTTGGAAATTTTTGATGCCATTTCCAAGCGCTCTCGATAATGGCGTCGAGTGACTGGAATTGCGGTCGCCAGCCAAGCTCGCTTTTGATTTTTTCCGAGGAAGCGATAAGCCGCGCCGGATCGCCGGGTCTGCGCGGCTTTTCAATCGTGTCGATCTTTCGCCCGGTGATTTTGCGGCAGGCCGCGATCACCTCCCGAACACTGGAGCCGCCTCCTGTGCCGAGGTTGTAAAATCCGCTGGCAGCTGCGCCAAGCGCCAGAATGTGCGCGCGCGCAAGATCGACAATATGGATGTAGTCGCGAATACACGTTCCGTCGGGCGTCTCATAATCAGTGCCGTAAATTTCAAGATTCGGTCTTTGGCCAAGCGCGACCTTCAGCACTGCGGGAATCAAATGTGTCTCCGGCCGATGATCTTCGCCGAACTTCTCGGTCGCGCCGGAGGCGTTGAAGTAGCGCAGACAAACAAATTTCACGCCATAAATCTCGTCGTACCAGCGCAAAAGTTTTTCAAAAGTCAGTTTCGATTCGCCGTAGGGGCTGATCGGGCGCGGCGAAGCGGTTTCGTCAATTGGCAGGCGATCCGGCGGGCCGAAGATGGCGCAGGTCGAAGAAAACACCATCCGCCGGACGCCGGCTGCGATCATGGCGTCGAGCAGATTCAATCCGTTGGAAATGTTGTTCCGAAAATATTTGGACGGATCGTGCATTGATTCGCCAACCAGTGCGTTCGCGGCGAAATGCATCACGGCGTCGGAGCGACAACTGGAAAGAGCGGCCTCGATTTGCTCGCGGTGCGCCAGGTCGCCCTCAATAAATCTTGCCCGCGGAATCGACTGCGCGGCGATGGCCTTCGCTCAGATTGTCAAAGATCGCAACTTCGTGGCCTTCATTCAGCAACTGTTCCGTGCAAACACTGCCGATGTAACCCGCGCCGCCGGTGACGAAAATTCTCATGGGCGGGGAAAATGCACCGTCATTCGCCTTGAATCAAAGGCGAATGGTAGGGATCCCGCGTTTGCGGGAAGCCGTCCGGCGCGCCCGGGACTCAACCTATCAATATCAAAGTGAAGGGCGGTTGGAAGAAGATTGCGCGACGGTTTTGCCCTTCTTTTTCTCAAGAGCAGTAACCATCTGCCGCACGCAACGATGCTTGCAACGCGGGGCGAGAACTTTCAAACTTTGTTCCTCCGAGCCCCATTCCAAAATGTCAATGTCCACGTGCCGGACGCCCCAGTGTTTCATCTCAAGCCGGCTTGGCTTGTAAAGGTCGATGGTGTCAGTGCCGATCAACGCATTCCCGTAATCGTCGATCACATATTCTTCATTTGTATCGGCGATTCGGAATCGGGTTCCCAGGGGAAAGTGCGACCAATCAGACGCGGCACTCATCACATGCTGACCGGAAAGACGACAGCCAAGCGCGTTGTTGTACCCGCTTCCTCCCTCGCGGTGCGTATAAGCGGTAGTGCGCACATTGGGTATCCGACGCGTGCTGGTGACAGTCCGGTTTCGGGATTGCGTGGCGCAGCCCGCGATTAAGCAAGCTACAGCTCCTGCAAACGTAAGGTTAAGGCATCTAGGCATCTGCAGTATCGCGCCCTCAATAACAGCCCCAGCAGGCAAGGGCAAGCAATAAATTACAGAATTTCCCTAGGGGTGACGGTGGTTGCGTTGCCTTTGCAGTGGTGATCGTGCTGCCGGCATTAACGATGCCGGCTACAGCGCGCTACTTTGCAGCAGCCTCCGAAAGTTCAGTTGTGCAATACGGACAACGCGTCGCCTTAAACGGGATTTTCATCGCGCACGCCGGGCAATCTTTCTTATCGGGTTCTTTTTCTTCAGCCGGCTTCCTGAGTTTATTGATCGCGCGAACAAGCAGGAAGACTGCACCCGCCACAATGACAAAGTTAATCGCCAGAGTGATGAAGTTTCCATAATTCCAAGTGATCGCTCCGGCTTTCGCTGCGTCCGCGGGAGTGTTGAACGCCATCGACCCGTCTTTGGCCGCTCGCAGAATGACAAACTTGTTTGAAAAATCGAGTCCGCCCGTAAGAAGACTGATGGGCGGCATGATCACGTCTTTGACCAGCGAATTGATGATCCCGGTAAAAGCTGCGCCAACAATAACGCCAACCGCGAGGTCAACGGCGTTGCCTTTCACAGCGAATTCCTTGAACTCGTTCCAGATCTTCTTCATACCACGATATTGACGAGCTTTTTCGGAACCACAATCACATTGCGCACGGTTTTACCCGCGATTCGGTCTTGAATCTTTGGATTAGATAGCGCGGCACTCTTGAGCTCTTCCTGCGTTGCAAGGATCGGCATCTTCATTCGATCGCGCACTTTGCCGTTTATTTGGATAACGATTTCAATTTCGTCCTCGACGAGCAACTGCTCGTCATAGGTTGGCCAGCGCTGTTCAGTGATGTCGCCATGCGCATCGCTGAATTTTGCATTTAGTTTTTCCCATAGCTCGGAGGCGATGTGCGGCGCAAATGGATTCAGCAAAACCAGGAAACTGCGCATTGCCGACAACGGAATGGCGTCAACGTTGGTAAATGCGTTCACGAAAATCATCATTTGTGAAATGGCAGTGTTAAACGAGAACGATTCGATGTCTTGAGTGACTTTCTTGATCGTGGCATGCAACACCTTCTGCTGCGCCTTGTCGGGTTCGACGTTCTTGACCTTGCCTGATAATTCCCACTTGCCTGCCTGGTTCTCAGTCATGAGCAAGCGCCAGACGCGCGCGAGAAAGCGCGCAACGCCTTCGACGCCGCGCGTGCTCCAGGGTTTCATTTGCTCAAGCGGCCCCATAAACATCTCGTAGCAGCGAAATGCATCTGCACCGTGCTGATCGATCACGTCATCGGGGTTGACGATGTTCCCCCGCGATTTCGACATTTTCTGATTATCTTCACCGAGGATAATTCCCTGGTTCACCAGGCGCTGGAATGGCTCCGGCTTGGAGACGTAGCCAAGATCGAACAACACTTTTTGCCAGAAACGCGCATACAGCAGGTGCAGCACCGCGTGCTCGGTGCCGCCGACATACAAATCCACGCCACCCGGTTTGTCGCCGCCCATCCAGTAGCGTTCGGCTTCTTCGCCGACGAACCGCTGATCGTTGTGCGGATCGCAAAATCGCAGGTAATACCAGCACGAGCCTGCCCACTGCGGCATCGTGTTTGTCTCGCGCACGGCCTTGTCGGAATAACGAACCCAATCTTTTGCTTTCGCCAGCGGTGGTTCGCCGGTGCCAGTCGGTTTGTAATCATCAAGGGGCGGCGGAACAACCGGCAATTCATTTTCACCTAACGAGCGATGTTTCCCATTTTCCCAAATAATCGGGAACGGTTCGCCCCAATAGCGTTGCCGCGAGAATAACCAGTCGCGCAGTTTGTAATTGATCGCGCGTTTGCCCAAGCCGCGTTCCTCCAGCCATGCAGTGATTTTTTTCTTCGCTTCCGCGCTCGTTAGGCCGTCGATGATAGGCGAATTGACCGCGATGCCTTCGCCCGTGAATCCGAGTGCCGGTTCGTCTCCTGTTGGCTGAACAACAACGACAATCGGTAGATCGAATTTTTTCGCGAATTCCAAGTCACGTTCGTCATGCGCGGGCACGCCACCGATTGCCCCGGTCCCATAACCAGCCAGCACGTAATCAGCGATCCAGATTGGAATCTTTTCGTTGGTTGCGGGGTTAATTGCGTACGCGCCGGTAAACACGCCTGTTTTTTCTTTCGAGAGATCGGCACGTTCGAGCTCACTCTTGCGTGCGGTACGTTCGCGATATTCTCGAACCGCCGGCCACTGTTCTTCGGTAACGATGAGATCGACCAGCGAATGTTCCGGCGCGAGCACCAGGAACGTACCGCCATAAAGCGTGTCCGGTCGCGTGGTAAAAACGCGAATTTCCTGGTCGTTTTTATCGATTTTGAAATCGATTTCCGCGCCCTCGCTTCGGCCAATCCAATTGCGTTGGAGTAATTTAATTCCTTCGGGCCAGTCAAGTTTGTCCAGTTCATCCAGCAATCGCTCCGCATACGCCGTGATGCGCAACATCCATTGCCGCATCGGCCTTCGAACAACCGGGAAGCCGCCGACTTCACTTTTTCCGTCCACAACTTCTTCATTGGCCAAGACTGTGCCTAACTCCGGGCACCAGTTCACCGGGACATCAGCGACATAAGCGAGTCGAACGCTGTCCGGATCAGGCCCGTGATAGGTTGAAATCGGCTCGGCCCGCTTTGTCTCCGGATTAAACCAGGAATTGTAAATCTGGAGAAAAATCCACTGCGTCCATTTGTAATAGCCCGGATCGGTGGTGTTGATCTCCCGTTGCCAATCGTAGGAAAAACCGATCCGCTTTAGTTGTCTCTTGAATTTCGCCACGTTCTCGCGCGTAGTGACGGCGGGATGCTGGCCGCTTCTGATCGCGTATTGCTCCGCGGGCAGACCGAATGCGTCCCAACCCATCGGATGCAAGACATTGAAGCCGCGCATCCGTTTGTAGCGCGCCACGATGTCCGTGGCGGTGTAACCTTCGGGATGTCCAACGTGCAGCCCCGCGCCACTGGGATAAGGAAACATGTCAAGGATGTAAAATTTTGGTTTCGCAGGATCGAAACCGTTTTCGGCAGGATTGAGCGCGTGAAAAAGCTGTCGATCTTCCCAGATGGCCTGCCATTTTGGTTCGATCTGGTCGAACGGATAGGGTTTGCGACGCTCGCTCATTTACTTAACCACGAATGAACACGAATAAACACAAATTCACAGAGCCAGTCTCTTTGCTAAACAACTTTTCCGCTATTCGTGTGCATTCGTGTTGATTAGTGGTTAATCCTGAATCCTGTCAAACGCGCATGCAATTGATTGTCGCAACGCGCAATGCGCACAAGGCGCGCGAGATTCAGCGGATTTTCGGACCGGCCTTCACAGTTAGCGATTTGTCCGAGCATCCCGAAATTCCCGAAATACGCGAGAACGGGAAATCATTTGAAGAAAATGCGATACTGAAAGCAATCGGCGCGTCCAGACATTTGCCGGGGCTTATTGTTGCCGATGATTCCGGTCTGGAAGTCGATGCGCTTGGCGGCGCGCCTGGAATTTTTTCGGCGCGCTACGCAGGCGAAAATGCGACCGATAAACAAAACGTCGACAAGTTGCTGGTCGAACTCGCCCGGACCGGAGCAAAAGAAACTAAGAGATCGGCGCGCTTTCGCTGCATGGTTGCGCTGGCCCAGCAGGAGGAACTGCTCGGGACGTTCGAAGGAATTGTCGAGGGAACAATCGTCGAGCGAGCACGCGGATTACACGGATTTGGCTACGATCCCATTTTTGTTCCGCATGGATTCGAAGAGACTTTTGCCGAGCTGCCTCCTGTGGTGAAGGACACGATCAGCCACCGGGCGAAAGCAATTCGCGAGCTTACTGCCAAACTTGCTGCACTTAAAATGCGCGACTAAGGCCCGGGCGGTGGTGGCGCACCCTGTGGCGGTGGAGCGCCCGGTGGCGGCGGAGCGCCTGGAGCCGGAGCCGAGCCAACCACTCCAGAAGCTGCTCTGATCTGGTACCCGACTTTTGTAATTCCAACCTGCCGAATTTTATCGAGCACTCCGATGACGTCGCCGTACATGGCCTTGGGCGCTGCGCTCAGAGACAGTTTAACGTCCGGATTCCCCCGGTGGAGCGCAAAAAGCCGCGGAAGCACCTGGTCGTCTGGGACGTATTCGTTATTGAAAAACACCGCGTTTCCCTCCAGCACTTTTACGGTAACGAAATCTACCTGGCCAGTTGGCGGAGGCCCCACCGCAGCCGGCAGGTTGACCCGGATACCTTTCATATGCGTCTGGCTCAGGCTCACCATCATGAAACTGGCAAGCAGAAAGAACATGATGTCGATCAATGGAATAATTTCGATGCGCGCTCGTTTGTGTGGAACTGGCGATGAGAGTTGCATATTGGTGGAATCTTAGTACGAAGCGCCGGTTAAAGTGAAAGTGATGGGAATCCTGACCTTGGAAACTGACCCCGGCCTAAATCTCCACCGCCGGAAGGTGCTAACAGCGGCCTCATCCAGGATGTTACTCCCAGTACTTTGCGCGACAGAAGCGTCAGTTACGCTGCCAGATGCTGCGTCAACGCTCGCGACGATCACTCCGCTGCCCGTGATCCTCTTTGAACGCGCCTCGTACGGGTAAGGCGGGCGCGGCGAGTTAATCGCAAGTGCTTTTGCTCGGGACATCGACATCTCGGCAGCCTTAACCGGCACGAATTTTGGCGCGTTTGGCGGTGGCCGCGGTGGCGGTGTTCTTTCCTCGACGAACTCTGGCTTAATGTCGGGAGGGGGAGGAGCCTCCGGAATCGGAATATCTTCCGGTGGCGGCGTGGACTCCGGTGGCGCCAACGTCGCCTCGATGACCTGCGGCGGTTGAGGAGGAAGCTCCACTGCCGCGGCCTCGTGCCTTTGCGACAATGCGACCGCTGTAGCGTGGATCGCTAATGCAGCGCCCAAGGCGGTCCAGAAATACCACCGGGGCGGCGGCCGGTATATCAATGGTCTTACTTGCTCTTTTGCCATAACCAGTTACTGGGGGCCCGGGACTCCCTTGAGCGATTCGCTCTTAATTTCGAACGAGACTTTATAGTAGCCAGACGCGCGAATTAATTCGAGCGCATGGGCAACGTTCAGATGGGCCGAGTCCCGATCGCCTCGAAGAAACACCTTTGCGTCAGGGGCTGACCCGTGCACCCTTCGCAGACGAGTCAGCAGTTCCTCGTCACCGACTTCGTCCTTGTCGAAAAAATAATGGCCGTCCTTATCGACTGAGACGCTGAGATACTCGCGTTTTGTCTGCGTCTCTCCCGAAACACCCGAAGGCAGGTTCACTTTGACCCCTTTCATGTGCACCTGGCTCAAGCTCACCATCATGAAACTGGCGAGCAAAAAGAACATGATGTCGATCAACGGAATGATCTCGATCCGCGCCTTCTTGTGAGGAATGGGTGAGGTTACGTACCATTGGAAGCCTTTAGATCGACGAGCCTTTCCCAGCGACCGGGGCTTGCCCCGCGAACTTTATTTCGGACGCGGTTTGTGATCCTAACATCACTTCCAGGTTTGTGGCTGCCGTCTGTAATTCGAACTCCAAGTTAGACACCCGGGAAGTGAAAAAGTTAAACGGAATCAGAGCGAAGATGGCAATACCGAGACCGCAGGCCGTGGCAATGAGCGCCTCTGCAATACCGCCGGTGACGGCTTGCACCGCCAGCTCTTCATTGCCGAGGAAGCTGAATGAACGGATCAGACCGGTAATGGTGCCCAGCAGACCGAGCAAAGGCGCAAGTGTGACCAGCGTGTCCATCACAACAAGAAACCGGCCAGCGCGCTTGATCTCGATACCGGCAGCGACCTGCAATGCGCCTTGCAACGAAGCATGCTGGTGATTGAGGCCATTCCACATCATGCGCAACACTGGGTCGCGTGAACCTCGGGAAAGCCTGGAAGCCTCGGTCGTATCACCGTGTTCAATCGCGGTGAACACTTTCTCAATCCGTTTCGGATCACGTCGGAACCAGCGGCCAACCCACCAAAAAATTCGCTCGATCACCACGGTGAGCCCGACGATCGAAACCAGCAGAATCGGCCACATGATTGGACCGCCCTTGTGGAACTTGTCGATCAACCAGTTACTTCCGAGTATCCCCCCGCTGGGTGTGGCTTCAGGAGCCGGCGGCGGGCTTTCGGCCGCGGGGCTTAACGCAGCGCTGGTTGCTGGCGCTGCCGCGGCGGGAGATTGGCCAGGCGGGACACTTCCCATTTGAGTCGGTGCGCCCGGACTCATCGCAGCCGGTGCGCCGGGACTCATCGCAGCCGGTGCGCCCGGACTCGTTACGGCTGCTGCACCCGCAGCAGCGGGAGCGCCTGCGGCCGGAGACGTTTGTGGCGCAGCGGGAGCTTGCGCAAGCGAAGTGAGCGCAAGGGACAGTGACAATAGACAAACAATGAGTGAGGTTTTCATAGTTGAAGCAGTAATTGATGAATAGCTCGATTTAGATGCGAGTTTGCGATTATTGGAAATGCAGGAGTTGCGAGTCGAGAAAAAAATTTCACTTTTTTGTCACCCCTTCACCCTCTGCGCATCCCACCTTTTAATTCGTAATATCCCTAGTCGCGGGATGTAAGGCAAGTTTTTCAACTCGTCGTCGCACGGTTTGGTCCCGCCTCGCGAGGCACCGCGTCAGGCACGATCGCAACGCTGTTCCGCAGCCGCGGCCAATTGTCGATTGCTGCTTCCAATTCATCTCCGGCATGAATCGGGCCGACGCCAGCCGGCGTTCCGCTCAAAATCACATCCCCCGGCAAAAGTGTAAGCGACTGACTCGCGAATGAAACAAGGTCCGCAACCGAATAGATCATTCCGTTCGTACGCGTGCTCTGGCGCAACTCGCCATTCTGCCGCAGCTCAAGCGAAACATCGCTCACATCCACATCGGTATAAACGTACGGCCCAATCGGCGTGTATGTATCGAACGATTTACAACGGCCAAATTGCTTTTCCTGTTTTTGCAGATCACGGTCCGTAATATCGAGGCCGATCGTGTACCCGAAGACGTAATTGAGCGCCTCGTTCATGCCGACGTTTTTCGTTCGAGCGCCAATCACTACCGCGAGCTCTGCTTCGAAATCCGTTCGATGTTCGGGAAACGCAATCTCGATCACGCCGTTATGTGGCAGAAGCGAGCTCGGTGCCTTAAACCAGATTAACGGCGCGCCTAACTCCGTTCGTTTCATCTCCGCGATGTGATCGGAGTAATTCAGGCCGACCGCGATCAATTTCGATGGCGCAACTGGGAGATCGACATGCAAATCTGCCAGCTTCAGTACATCGCCGGTCGGTTCGATCTCGATCCAATACGGTTCTGCCAGCACATGCACATCGTCACCGCGCACTTCGCCGTAAAAAAATTTGTCGCTTGATCTAAATCTGCCAAAAGTTCTCATCTCGCTGTCATCCCGAGCCGCGTAGACGGGGAGGGACCTCACGATCGAAGCTTAGAATACGCAAACTATCTGGTGTGATCCACCAGCCTTGTGAGATCCTTCGCTTCGCTCAGGATGACAGAGGGCGGGTGTTTATTTCGCTATAACCCCCACAAAATCGCGCACGGGTTTTCGTTCGCGAATCGAAAATGCGCTGCCATTTTCGCGCCCAAACCAAAATGCACTCGACGATCCGCCATCGAGATTCAGTGCGCGCTGTATCTTCAAATCATCAGCCAATCGAGTTGTAGCGAGAATTGCAGCCAATTCGGCGAGCGAGATTTCGGAGCAAACTCCAAGCAACGCGCGATCATTCGTTACAGTTGCGGCGAAAGTTCGGCGCGCCACAGCGGAATCATCGAGGCCGCGAACCAGCTCGTAATGATCGACGAGAAATGGTCCACATTGAACGGCAGCGCTTATCTTTTCTCGTCTCGAAAATTCGCGAACTCGCAGGATCTGCACACCGCGTACCGACGCGCTCAGCACGCCGGTGATCAGTCGAGCGCGTTGCAATGGGGCGATGGTTCTGCCACCGCTTATCAGTAAGCCGATGGGCGCGAAGTCCGGGCTGAAAATAACCGCCGTTTACTCCCGCGGCGCATTTCTCGCGTGGCATGCTATCGGACAAAGTTTCGCCAGTTGGATTGTCAATTACGCGCAGGGTGCAGGATTAGCAGAGAAAATTGCAAGATCGACAACGGCGCTCTCATTCGCACCAGCGTTTTCTAGAACGACGTGCCGATGCGCGATGCCGTCGCGTCCGGGTTCCGAGTCGCTCGAGCGGATCGTCCACTCCGCGTGCGCCGTTGCTGCAACGGCGAAAAGAAGCAGCGCG
>CAVUGV010000043.1:0-35028 GCA_963741065.1 uncultured Verrucomicrobiae bacterium
CTTTCTCTAACCAAAGCAGCCAAAGCCGTTAACATCAGCGCGAATCACCTGAGCGAAAAATTCAAGCAGGTAACTGGCGTCAATTTTGTGGATTACGTCGCACGCGCCCGATTCGAAAAAGCGCGTGAGGTTCTGCTGAATTCCAATCGACGCATCAGTGAGATCGCGTTTGCGGCGGGCTTCCAATCGCTCTCGCAGTTTAATCGTGTTTTCAAAAAGCTATCCGGCAAATCTCCGACTGAGTATCGAGCGGCACATTTGCGTCGCAGAAAGCGGCGCTGAAAATAGATTACAAACGCAATCGACGCAGGCGCAGCGCGTTCCCAATCACGGAAACCGAACTGAAACTCATTGCCGCGCCGGCGATCATGGGACTGAGCAAAATTCCGAAAAAAGGATAGAGCACGCCGGCGGCGATCGGGACGCCGAGCGCGTTGTAGATAAACGCGAAGAAAAGATTTTGGCGGATGTTGTGCATCACGGCGCGACTGAGATGGATTGCTTTGGCAATTCCCATCAGGTCGCCTTTTACCAGCGTGATGCTCGCGCTTTCAATGGCAACATCCGTTCCGGTTCCCATTGCAACACCGACGTGCGCGGCCGCCAGCGCCGGCGCGTCGTTGATTCCATCTCCGGCCATGGCGACGACTGCGCCTTGCGATCTCAATGTGTTGACGATCTCGATCTTTTCCTGCGGCGTCACTTCGGCGCGAAAGTCATCGATGTGCAGTTCATGGGCGACCGATTCGGCCGTGCGACGGTTGTCGCCGGTGCACATGATTATTTTCAAATCCATGGCGTGAAGTTCGCGAACCGCTTCTGGCGTGGTTTCCTTGATTGGATCGGCAATCCCGATCACGCCGACTGCATCGCCATCGATGGCGACCCACACGGTGGTCTGCGCTTTTTCCTGCAAGGCACGCGCCTGTTTTCTTAATTCATCAGGAATTGTCACGCTTGCGTCGCTGAGAAAGTTCTCCTTGCCGACGCGAACGACTTTGCCGTCGAGTTTCGCGGCGACACCACCGCCGGTAATCGATTCAAACTCCGTTGCTTCACGCAAGACGATTTGCTCTTTGCGCGCAGCAGCGACAATGGCGCGCGCCAGCGGATGCTCGCTTTGGTTTTCTAACGACGCCGCGACTTGCAGCAGATCGCGCTCGTTTCCTGAGGTTCCGGCAATGCGACTGACGACCTCCGGTTTCCCCGCTGTCAGCGTGCCGGTTTTGTCTATGACCAGATGCGTGACTTTTTCGGTGATCTCGATCGCTTCCGCGTTCTTAATGAGAATGCCGGCCTGCGCCGCGCGTCCGACGCCAACCATGATCGACATCGGTGTGGCGAGACCAAGCGCGCAGGGACACGCGATGATAAGGACCGAGACGGCATTGACCAACGCATAAGCCATCGCAGGCGCAGGGCCGAAGATTGACCACATAACGAAAGTGAGGATCGCAGTCGCAACGACGGCCGGAACAAAATAGCCGGACACCGTATCGGCGAGTTTCTGGATCGGCGCGCGGCTGCGCTGCGCTTGCGCCACCATCTCTACAATTTGCGCGAGCATCGTCTCCGATGCCGATCCGCTCCGCTCGCATCAGAAAGGAACCGGTCTGGTTCACGGTCGCGCCGATTACTTTTTCGCCAGGCTCTTTGCTAACCGGCATTGACTCGCCGGTGATCATCGATTCGTCAATGTTGCTCCTGCCTTCGATGATCACGCCGTCGATCGGAACTTTTTCGCCTGGGCGGACACGCAACACGTCGCCTCTCTGAATTTCATCCACGGGAATTTCTTCTTCCCGGCCATCGCGAACTCGATGCGCAGTCTTCGCAGCAAGGCCGAGCAGCATCTTGATCGCCTGTCCCGTGCGACTGCGCGCTTTTGCCTCAAGCAATTGTCCCAATAAAACGAGTGTGGTGATGACTGCCGCCGCTTCAAAATAAAGGTCGATTTCTCCGTTACGCCGGAATGAATCCGGAAAAATCCCGGGCATGAGCACTGCCACTGCGCTGTAGAAGTACGCTGCGCCGACACCGACGGCGATGAGCGTGAACATGTTGAGGCTGCGATTTAGGACCGATCGCCAGGCGCGCGCGAAGAAAAAGCCGCCGGCCCATAGCACGACCGGTGTCGTCAGCGCAAACTCAATCCATTTCCCGATCTGCTTTGGGATGATTGAATCGAGGTGCAGCCCGGGGATAGCATGACCCATCGCGAGGATCAGCACGGGAATCGTGAGCGCTAGCGCATTCCAGAATTTTCGCGACAACGCACGAATTTCCTTTTGTTCTTCCTCGTCGCCTGCTTCGACCCCGCGTTTGCGGGGCTCAAGCGTCATCCCGCATTTCGGGCATTCCCCCGGATGATCCTGCTCGATCTCCGGATGCATTGGGCAGGTGTAAATCATTGGAACCAGACGTTGCGCTCAGACTCAAACAAGCTGCGCTTCAGCCGTGCGCGGAGCCGGCTGGTGCTGAAAGTCTCGCGAGCGCCAGATGAAATAAATCGCTGGAAAGATCAACAGCTCCATGATGGTCGAGGTCACGATACCGCCGACCATCGGCGTGGCGATCCGTTTCATCACATCAGCGCCCGCGCCATGACTCCACAAAATGGGGAGAAGACCGCCGATAATTACAGCAGCTGTCATCGTTTTCGGCCGAACGCGTTTGACCGCACCCTCGTAAATCGCGTCGCGCAAATCGGCAGCGCCGCGCATTTTGCCTGAGTCGTTCCACTGACGATAAGCGAGCTCGAGATAAAGCAGCATCACCACGCCGGTCTCGGCGCTTACTCCCGCCAGCGCGATCAATCCAATCCAAACCGCAACGCTCAAATTGTAGCCATCGAGGTAGAGCAACCAGAATGAACCGACCAAGGCCAAAGGCACCGAGAGCATGATGATTGCAGTGCCGACGAGCGAACGCGTGTTGAGAAAGATGATCAGAATGATGATCAACAGCGTAACCGGAACCACGATCATGAGCCGCTGTTGAGCGCGCTGCATGTATTCGTACTGGCCGCTCCAGAAAATGTTATAACCGCTCGGCATCACCACGCGCTTGTTGGCAACAGCTTCGTTGACCGCACGCTGTGCCATTTTCACGTAGGTGCCGATGTCGATGCCTTTCACATCAACGTAAATCCACGCATTTGGAACTGCGCCTTCGCTTTTGATGCCCATCGGTGCGCGCACCAGCTTTAATGTTGCGATTTGGCCCAGCGGGATCTGCGCGCCGGTTGACGTAGGGATGATAATTTGTTGGAGCGCCTCGAGATTTTCACGAAAATCGCGATCGTAACGAAGATTGATGCTGTAGCGCTCGAGACCTTCTACGGTGGTGGTCAACGGCATGCCACCGAGCGCCACTTCGAGCACTTCCTGCACATCGCCAACGGCGAGCCCGTAGCGCGCGATCTCGTCGCGATTAATATTGAACTCGATGTAGTTGCCGCCCATCACGCGCTCGGCAAACACGCTCGACGTGCCTGGCACCTGACGAACGACAGTTTCGATTTCTGCGGCGATGCGCTCAAGTTCTGCGAGGTCCGGACCGGCCACTTTGATGCCGACCGGCGTTTTGATTCCAGTGGCCAGCATGTCGATCCGCGTTTTGATCGGCATCGTCCAGGCATTGTTTAAGCCGGGAAACTGAAGCGCCGCATTCATTTCGTTGGTCAGTTCATCCACCGTGCGTTTTCGGTGCGCGATGGTTTTGCCGTTCGCATCTTTAATGTCGACCTTTGGCCAATCCTTTTCGTCATTCAGCATGATCGTGGTCTCGATCATGTCCATTGGCGCAGGATCCGTGGCGGTTTCGGCCCGGCCAATCTTCCCGAAAACATGATGGACTTCGGGAAAACTTTTAATGATCTGGTCGGTCTGCTGCAGAATCTGTCGCGCTTTGGTCGTGGAAATTCCCGGAAACGTCGTGGGCATGTAAAGCAGATCGCCTTCGTAAAGCGGTGGCATAAACTCGGAGCCCAGGTTTTGATACGGGAAACAGTTTGCCGATGGCTAAGGAAATCGGACGCAGCGGACTGGGAAGATAATTTGTGACGAGGCGATTCCACGGGAAGAAAACCCAAACTACGATGACGGCAGCAGCGCAGATGACAGCCCAACGCCATCGAATCACGAAGTCGATCACCGGATGGTAAATCCGAATGAAGAAACGATTAATTGGGTTTTCTTCTTCGGGCCTGATCCGACCGCGGATGAGATATCCCATCAGGACCGGCGCGAGTGTGATGGAGAGCAAGCCGCAGCGCCCATGGAATAAGTTTTGGTGTAGGCCAAAGGTTTAAACAACCGCCCCTCCTGCGCCTGCAAGGCAAAGACAGGCAGGAACGAAACCGTGATCACGAGCAGCGAATAGAATAGGGTGGGGCCAACTTCGATTGACGCGTCCCGAATGAGTTGCCAGTGGGTTTTGCGAGTGCCTTCGCGCTCAATGTGTTTGTGCGCGTTCTCGATCATGATGATCACGGCATCGATCATTGCGCCGATGGCGATAGCGATGCCGCCTAACGACATGATGTTGGCGCTGATTCCCTGTCGATACATGATGGCGAAGGAAATGAGCACCGCGACTGGCAAAATGATGATCGCCACCAGCGCGCTGCGGAAATGCAATAGAAACACAATGCACACAAGCGCGACCACGATGCTTTCCTCGACGAGTTTCTGTTCCAGCGTCGCCACGGCGCGATCGATCAGCGCGGTGCGGTCGTAAGCGATGGTGTAGCTCACATCCGGTGGTAATCCCTTCATCGCCTGATCAAGCCGTGCTTTGACTTGCTGAATCACCTGCCGCGCATTCGCGCCGTAACGCACAACGACGATTCCGCCGACCGTTTCGCCGTCACCGTTGAGCTCGGCAATCCCGCGCCGCATGTCGGGACCTAGCTGGACATTGGCAACCTGGCCGAGCAAAACTGGAACGCCATTTGCGCCAACGCCCACGGCGACCTTGCGCAGATCATCGAGGTATTGCACATAGCCGCGCACGCGCAGGATGAATTCCTTTTCCGCCATTTCGATGGAGCGCCCACCCACTTCGCCGTTACTCTTTTTGATCGCCATGCTGACGTCGGCAATGGAGAGGTTGTAGGCGCGCAACTTGGCCGGATCGACAGTCACCTGGTATTGCTTCACGAAGCCGCCTATCGAGGCGACTTCAGCCACGCCTTCCACCGAAGTGAGCTGATATTTCAAATACCAATCCTGCATCGAGCGCAGCTCGGCGAGGCTGCGTTCTTTCGAATTGATCGAATACATGAACGCCCAGCCAACGCCGGTCGCATCTGGTCCCAGCGAGGGCGTGACACCTTTCGGCAAGCTCGTGCCTAACGAGCTGAGGTATTCGAGCACGCGGCTGCGCGCCCAGTAGGGATCGGTCCCGTCTTCGAAAATGACATATACGAAAGAGAACCCGTAAAACGAATAGCCGCGCACGACTTTGGCGCGCGGCACGGACAGCATTTTAGTGGTAATCGGATACGTGACCTGGTCCTGCACGATCTGCGGCGCCTGACCCTGCCACTCAGTGTAGATGATCACCTGCGTGTCTGAGAGATCGGGAATGGCATCGAGCGGAATGTTTCGCAGCGCAAAAATTCCCGCCAGCGTGAGCGCGAGCGTTGCCAGCAGAACAACGAATTTGTTTCGCAGCGAAAAATCAATGATGGCGCGCAGCATGTTATTATCGATCTTTCGCGGGCGATTCTTCCGGCGCGGGAATAAATGTCATGCCGCAGATCGGACATTTACCCGGATGATTGTATTTGATCGTGGCATGCTCCGGCATCGGGCAGACGTAACTGGTTGGCGTCTGTTGGGGCGTCGGCGTCGGCGAAGAGACGCGATCTCTGCGGATGCCGTGTGTTCCGCATGCTGTGCCGGCGTAGGTGAGCCGCAATTTGGATTCAAGCATCTTTTGAATCGCCTCCCGCAGCTGGCTTTCGGAATCGAGCATGAACTGGCCCGATGTGACGACGCGCTCGTCTTCCTTTAGCCCGCTGAGAACTTCATAGCGATTATTCTCACCGCGCGCGCCGAGTGTGACCTTCCGCGGCTCGAAGTTCCCGTTCTCCAGCGCGACGAAAACGGTGTTCTTTTCACCGCTTCGCAAAACCGCCGTGTCGGGGACCAGCAACGCTTCCGGTTTCGAGTTCCGGCGTGCAATTCCACCGTAGCGAACATTCCCGGTTTAAGAAACAATCCAGGGTTGTGAAACTCCATCCGCACGCGAGCAGTGCGTGTTTTTTCATCCACCGTCGGATAGATGTAAGTGATGCGGCCGCGGAATTTCCGATCCGGCAGATAAGACAGACTCACCTCGGCTTCCTGCCCGAGCTTAAGCAGAGCGAGGTCTTGCTCGTAAATTTGCGATTGCACCCACACGATGCCCAGATCCGCCAGCCGGTAGAGTTTCATTCCTGCTTCGACCATCTGGCCTTGCACCGCCATTTTTTCGACCACGATTCCGTCAATCGGCGCGTCCACCCGCAATGTGCGTTGCGGCTGACGCGTTTTCTCCAGTTGCGGTGATTTGATCCTCGGAAATGTCGAACAACTTCAGCTTCTGCCGCGCGCTGGTTCTTAGGCCACCTGTGCCGCCTTGATTTAACGCGAGCACGTATTCGCTCTGCGCGCTGTAGAGATCGGGCGAATAAATATCGAACAGCGGCTCGCCTTTGCGCACCTGTTTGCCGGTTGAATCGACGTAGAGTTTCTCGATCCAGCCGCGAAACTTGGTGGTCACATCAGCCAGCGCGGTTTCGTTGTAATCAATTGTGCCGACCGTGCGGATGACTCGACGCAACGGACCTTTTGTTACCACTGCGGTGCGCATGCCCATTTTTTGCACCGTTGCTGGATCAACGTTGATGGTCTGCGATTCTTCTTCGCCCTCGTAAACCGGCACCATGTCCATGCCCATGCTGTCCTTGCGCGGCGTTTGGCTGATTTCGCCAAGCAACATCGTTGATTTGTAATATTTAATTTTGCGGTCGCTCGCCTGCCGATCGTTTCCAGCAGTTGCGCTCTGTTTGCGCATCGGCATCAACTTCATCCCGCAAATCGGGCAATTGCCGGGATGATCCTGCACCACCTGCGGATGCATGCTGCAGGTGTAAAGCGTCTTCTCGCGCGAAGCCGTTTGCTTTGAACAGGAAGTCGCAACTCCCAATAGGAGCGACACACAAATCAAGTGAGTAAGTATTGATTTCATCTTCGATTCTCCGGAATTCTGCCGATAATCGCGTCCAGCTCAGCGATGGCGATTTCGTGGTCGGCGAGGCGATCCAGCGCAGCTGATTCTGCGTCCTGCAATGTGCGGCGTGCCGTGATTAACTGGAGAAATCCGCCTGTGTTCGCCTCGTAAGCAGCGCGGCTCGCCTCGACGGTCTGTTTCGCAACAGGCACAATGTTGTCGCTGTAAAGCTGATATTGACTTGCCGAGGTCTGGATTTTCTTGAGCTGGTCGCGCACGAGACCGAGCGCTTCCACGCGTGCGGCGTCGAACTCGTGCTGAGCATTTTCAACACTTCTGCGCTGCTTCCAACACTCCTGCGTTGTACTTTTTCCAGTTCAGCCACGGAATGGGAACCGAAATTCCGACATCCACTTCGCTGACGGCTTGAGCGGCGTCGTTGTAGCGTTGCGCTTTGACATTCAGCGCGGGATCAGGGAACCACTGGCGGTGGGCGAGCTCGAGTCGGAATCGCTCCGCGTCGATTCGGTCGCGCGCTCGTTGTAACTCTGGTCGCTGCGCCAGCGCGATCGTTTGCAGTTTTGCCAGCGAAATGACCTCGCTGGTGAAGGAGAGCGGGTAAGGCCTTCCAAGCGGCGCTTGCGCCGACCGGTTCATCAACACATTAAGCGCAGATTGGGCCTCGGAAATCTGGCGCTCGATTTCCGCGCGCGCCTCCAACAGTTTTGCGGCGTCAGTTTGCGCAGTTAAGACATCTGACTGCGTAGCCGTTCCGGCCTCGTATCGGCTGCGGCTGATTTGCACAAAATCGTTTAGCAGGTCGCTGTTGCGGCGATTGACCTCAAGTTGCGCGTAGCCGTTCGCAAGACGCGCGTACGCGGAGCGCGCGCGCATGATGACATCGAGTTCCGTCCGGCGGAATTCTTGAAAGACCGCGCGGGCCTCAGCCGTCGCAGCACGTGAACGACTTCGGTTTTTTCCGGAGATCGGAACCTCCTGCTCTAACATCGCGGTTTGATCCATAAACGAGTTAGGCGGAATGTTAACGGAACGTTCCGCTGCCCAATCCACGCCGGCGCGCAAATCCTCCCACGCTCTTGCCTGCGGCACGCGCGCTTTCATCATTTCCCATTTTGCCCGTGCCGCTTTCAGCATCGAGTTTTCCTGCAACACGGACGAGATTACCTCGCGTTTCGATAGAGTTTCTGCATTGGCTCCCCACATCGGAAGAGCAATCGCTGTCGCAACAAGGGCCAATCCACCGCGCGCAACGCACACGCGGCCCCGTTTTCTTACTTCAGCATTGTTCAGTTCGTTCATATGAAAAATTTTGATCTTCGTAAAAGTCCAACGCCCGCACTACGGCAGATGCGCCAACAGGAATTCAGGCAAGACGGAGATTATGCCGCCCGGTGAGTGGGGACACCTCCGGCCTGATTGCAGCTAGATCAGATCAGAAACGTGCAGAGCAACGCGCGTTTTGGCGGTGAATTGCCTAACGAATCGCGCGTTTGCTTGAGAACTGAAGTGCCCAATGGGAAATCACAGACGATCGCGACGGCACCGGGAGAAGCCGTGAATGAAAGTTGGTGACCGGCAGCATTTGTGGCGAGAGGTTGCGCCGCGGAAGCAGTCTTCTTTTCCGGCACCGCGCAGCACGACTTCTTCGCGCAACAACCGTGGCATGAGTAATTGTTAATGGTCGAAGAAATACACGAGTACGCTGCCAGCGGCGTGGCACTGATTGCGACTGCAACTACAATCAACAGCGCTGTCGCGATTCTATTCATGGCCATTTTCGGTTTCTAATCTAGGAAACGCCTTGTCTGTTGTCATTTAAATTTTGTGCGCGTCTGGAGGATCGCCAAAAAATAAAAGCTGACCTCGCAATTCTTGGCGAAAGCTGTGCGTTTCTTGCACTGCTATTCGGCCGCGCTTTTCGTTAGGCCGGCTGGCGATTGTGCTCGAGTCAGTATCGGGACGAAATAGCGAATGGAGAAAATACCAGGATTTTTACCGTAAAAATGCGTAGTCATAATCTTGTCGGTCTGAACATACTCTCCATCCGTGTGGCATTCGAGGCTAACTCGATGGTTCGACGGTAAGCGCGAAAGAATTTTGTGGGGTGTCGGGGGGACAGCCGCGCTGGCCGTGATTCTGCTTTCTTGCAGCACCACTACCAGAACAATTCTGGCGCCGCCCAGCATCCCGGGTGCGGAGTTCGTTGGCTCGGAGCAATGCGCGACCTGCCACGAAGAGATCGTGCGCGATTTCCGCACGGCCACGCATGCGCGACTGCAGAGAACAAAGACGGAAATTGTAAACAAGAGCGGCGGAAAAGGCAGTGAGGCAAAGGGCACAACTGTAAAGCAGTCCACGGACATGGGCTGCGAATCGTGCCACGGTCCCGGGAGTTTGCACGTCAAAGCCGGCGGCGGCGCTGGTACGATCATCAATCCGCGGAAAGATCGCCGGAAACTTGTTTCCAATGTCACCTCGAAGTGCGCGCGCAGTTCCAATTGCCTCACCATCATCCGGTGCTCGGAAGGCAAGATGAGTTGCGCCGATTGCCACAATCCGCACAAGGGAATCGCCATCAAAGGTGGCGGGACCAGTCTTCAGCAAACGATCAAAGGCGGCGGCTTCGCTTTCTTGAGCCGAAACGAAACTTGCTTCCAGTGCCACACCCAGCAACGCGGGCCCTTTGTTTTCGAGCACGAGGCAGTGCGCGAAGGTTGCGTGATCTGCCATTCGCCGCACGGCTCAGTCAATCACGACTGCTCAACGAACGCAACGCCACGCTTTGCTTGAAATGCCATTTCCAGCAGCAAAAAGTGCCCGGACATATTTTCATCGGAGACGTCGATCACACCAACTTTCTGCCGCAGGGAACCTGCTGGTCGGCTGGCTGCCACGAGGAACCGCACGGCTCTAACGTGACCCCAGCTGCTGAGGTACTGACATCATGATAAACGCGTTTTCCAGATTTCTCGTGCTGGTTTGCGCGGGAGCTCTTTGCTGCCAGCGCGCTTCGGGCCGGCGATACCTCCGATGGAAAAGCCGTGACGACGGCAACAGAAGAGACACCAGAAGAGCCAAGAACTGGATCGAGCTCGGTATTGGCGGCACTATCGTGAACGGCGACAACGCCCAGTTCGAACAGGAGCACGACTGCCTGGCGATGATGTTTATGGCGGCATCCAGGACCTGCACTTTGAGCAGACTTTTGACAAGAATGGCCTGTTTTCGATCGATGGCCACGCGCTCTGGGATTTCAACGATTACGACATTACGGTGCAATTGTCGAAGCCAAAGCTCGGTTACATCAAGGCCGGTTTCACCGAATTTCGGAGTTGGTACGATGGCAACGGCGGATTCTTTCCGCATAACGGTGCATTATTTCCAGCCGCCGTTTCCCGAAATGCACATTGATCGAGGGCGACGCGTGGGTTGAACTGGGCTTGCGTGTACCGGACTGGCCGGAAATAACGATCCATTACTCGCACGAGTTTCGCCAGGGCCAGAAAGATTCCACAATCTGGGGCGACACGAATCTGACTGGGCTGGCACCTCCAGTTAATCCCACGCGAAAAATTGTGCCGTCATTCCGCGACATCGATGAGAAGCGCGACATATTTTCGCTTTGAGGCATCGAAGACGATCGGGAACACCGACGTGCCTGCTCGGGATGCGTTACGAGCACAACACAATGATTACTCGTTAAATATGGAGCGTGGTGCTGGTCAGCTCCCGCCGGTCGTCCCGCCTCCGGGCGCAGTCAGCGATACGTTACCCAGACACGTAGAACGATGACGTCGACCTGTTCAGCGGGCACGGCATTACCGAGACGCGAATTACCGATAGCTCTGGTTTACCGCTGGCTACTCCTATACGACAATAACAAACGATCTCTCCGGCACGCGCATCTTCGGTACGCAGTTTCGATTCCGCATTCGGACGAGCCGGTGCCGACACTTGGTAACACGCGATCATGCCTTCATCGATTTGGCCGGAATTGCGCAGATCAAGGAGCATATTTTTAATGCCAACCTGTTTTGGATGCCGTTCGAGAATCTACGCTATTTTGAGCGGTTTCCGATACACTCATCAAAATACCGACAGCGAGTCCATTTTTATCGCGGAGGAACCCGTGCCGAACATGCCGCCGTTTACCCTAACAATCCGCAAGGTGGATTCCACTACGGACTTCGGGGAACCGGCCAACGGCGCAAGAATTCAGATTACAACGAATTCGCCCAGAGGCTGGAGATGCGTTACACCGGGTATCAATAACTGGCTTTTCTATGCCGAAGGCGAGTGGGAGGAGGAATACGGCCAGGTGAATGAGTTTCAGACGATAGACGAAGAGGTGCCATCTGGATAAGAACACCAATGCGCTCGGCCAAAAATATACCGTCGGTGCCAACTGGTATCCGACGCATGAGGCTCAATCTGGCCGGCCAGTTACTTTCACAGAATTGCGTCCTACTAATGAGGACATTGTCAGCGCAGATTTTCCAAGATTGATTCAATCAGGATTGGAACATCGATGACTTTAATGTTCGAATGACGTTTCCGTCCGAAAATTCCAGCTTGCATGGGCACGTTTGCGCTGGTTACTCGCTACGATTTCGTGCATACCTCAATCGACAGCCAGTGGTTCTTTGACGGCGACATTCCTCTTCAACCGTCGCCGATTTAAGCTTGCAGAATTGCAGAGCTGGTGAAATCAAAAAGCACGTTATCAGCGAGTCGCTTAACTGGAACCCGTTCGCCCGATTTTATCTGCAGGCAAATTTTTCCTACGTTTTCAATCAGACGGACACGCCCGCGAACAACATCGATTTGGTCCCTAACGACGAGCCCTACCGTCGCGAACTTTAGAAATGATTATTGGACGGTGACTAGCAGTGCTGGCTATATCATCGATGACAAGACTGATTTTTACTACCGACTTTTCATTCTATTGCGCGCAATGACTACTTTAAGAACGCCGTCGTTGCCATGCCCTACGGCTTGGGCGGAACCGAATACACCGCCTCAGCCACGATCACTCGCCAATTGAACAAGAACATGCGCCTGCTGCTGAGATACGGCTATTTTAACTACAGGGACGAGACCTCTGGCGGTCACAACAATTATAGAGCGCATTCGCTCTATTCCGGTCTCCAAGTCCGATTCTAATCTTAAAGAACCGCAGAAAGCTAAACAATGAAAACCATTATCATACTTACCATCAGCATTCTGATCGCGGCGCCATTGTCGACGCGCGCGGCGGACGCAAAGACAAATTGGACCAATAATTGCGCCCAATGCCACGGGCCCGACGGAAAGGCCAACACAAAAATGGGCAAGACATTGAGCGCAAAGGATCTGACCGATCCGAAAGTTCAGGCTGAGTTCACTGACGCGAAAGCGACGCAATCAATCAAAGAAGGCGTGAAGCAAAACGGCAAAACGACGATGAAGGCTTTCGGTGGAAAGTTGACCGACGATGAAATAAGCGCGCTCGTTAAGTACGTTCGCACGCTCAAGAAATAAATCCGTGTTCGATCTTGACTCCGAATCTAGCTTTGACGTCAGATCTTCATGAGGAAGGGGAGTAATCTAATGAAACGAAAAATAATCGCCTTTGCGGCAATCATTATCACGTCAACAGGCGTTGGTTTTGCAGCCGATGCGGCTGCAAACTGGACGCAGAATTGTGCCTCCTGCCACGGGAAGGACGGCAGCGGCAGTACCATGATGGGCAAAAAATTGGGCGTGAAAGACTATCGCGACGCGAAAGTCCAGGCGGCCTTCAGCGACGCAGAGGCGGCGCGAGCAATTAAGGAAGGCGTAAAAACAAGCGGCAAGGAGACGATGAAACCATTCGGCAGCAAGCTTTCCGATGCCGACATCAAGGCGCTGGTCGCGTACGTTCGTTCCTTCAAAAAATAATTGCGCCAAATTTTGCACGAAGTGCTTTGGAGTGCGGCGGTGTTCCGCCGCTTTTGCTGTAGTGTGCGCTGTCCTCAGCGCATCTGATCCTGAGGCTTCGAATGAAAAATCCGCTGAGACAGCGGACTCTACAGCCGGAGAATCGCAATCGAATCGGCGGGTTTTTACATGACTTCTCGCGAGCCGCCTGTAAATAATTGCCGCGATGCCTGACGCTCCAGCTCCCGCGCAGCCCCGGCCTTTTAGGCGCAATTTCCGCAACTGGCTTAGCTGGTCCGGAATGGTGCTCGCCGCCAGCGCGCTTTTTGCCTTTCTCCTCCTTTTCGCGTTTGATCTGTTCGCGCTCCACCGCAATCCCTACATTGGCATTCTCGCCTACGTAGTTGCGCCGCTGTTCTTCATTCTTGGAATTTTTCTCACATTCCTTGGTGCGCTTATTCGCTGGCGCACGCGGCGTCGTGCTGTGCGAGAGGCCGAGCCCCTTGCGATCAAAATTGATTTGTCACGGGCGCGCGACCGAAGAATTCTCGCGCTCTTCATTGCCGCCAGCGTTGGATTCTTGTTTGTGACAGCTATTGGCAGTTACCAAACCTACCAAATCACAGAGTCTGTTCAGTTCTGCGGAAAAGCTTGTCATCTTCCGATGGAACCGGAGTTCGTCGCCTCCCAACACACCGCGCACGCGGAGGTCGAGTGTGTCGCGTGCCATGTCGGCCCAGGCGCGGCTGCTTATTTCAAGACGAAACTCAACGGCGTGAAACAACTTTATCACACGGTGCGCAACGATTTCGATCGGCCGATTCGTCTCACCCCGGCCAATCTGCGGCCGTCTCAAGCGATCTGTGAGCAGTGCCACTGGCCGAAGAAATACGTCGGCAACGTCGAACGCACTTACCAGCATTTTCTTTCGGACGAAAAAAACACCCCGTTTGCTGTGCGTCTATTGTTAAATGTCGGCGGAGGCGACTCGTCGAACGGACCGGAGGGCGGCATTCACTGGCACATGAATATTGGCAACAAAATCGAATACATCGCGACGGACGACCAACTGCTCAATATCCCGTGGGTGAGAATGACGAATCCGCAGGGGGTGACCACTGAATACCGCGATTCCGATTTCAAAGACGATGTCTCGAAATACCAAATTCGGCGAATGGATTGCATGGATTGTCACAGCCGGCCCGCGCACAAGCTGCATACCCCAAACGATGCCGTCGATCTCGCCCTGATGACCAACCGGCTCGATTCCAGCATTCCCTGGGTCAAATCGAAAGTCGTGGCCGCACTGGCGCAGCCTTACGCGACGACAACCGAGGCTGAGCAAGGCATCGCCAAATCATTGCACGAGGCGTATCCCGACCGGGCCCAGGCCGGGCCGATCATCGAGGAGGCGCAGAGAATCTATCGCGCAGAATTTTTTCCCGGAAGTGAAAGTCGATTGGCGCACCTATCCCGATTTTGTCGGACACAAGAACTGGAACGGATGTTTCCGTTGCCACGACGGCAAACACGTGTCAGCCGACGGCAAGATGTCGATCAAAGCCAGCGATTGCCGCTCGTGTCATCTCATTCTCGCGCAAGGGAGCGGCGAAGCACTTGAACAGATCAACGCCAAAGGACACGATTTCATTCATATCGACGCTCCGTATGCGGAGTTTTCCTGTGTCGATTGCCATACCGGCGGACCTCAGAAATAATTTTCTCTTGAACTTGTGAAATTTGATTCGCTTCTTCCCTTGTGCACGCGTTTACCGCAAATGGCGCGGCGTCACCTGGAAATTTGGGGCAGGGTCCCAGAGTTGTGTTGCGCCAAAGGCGCAGTGTCACTCCCAGCCTGGGGCAACGCCCCAGGATTTGTGAAACGAAAACAACCCGTAAGCGCTGAAGGCGCGATTCACTTCCGACACCAGTTTGATCCCGCAGCCTGGTTGAAGCGCGCCTTCAGCGCTTGCTGCTGGTGTAATCGAATCCCTGGGGCGGTGCCCCAGGCTAACGCTGACATCGCGTCTTCAGCGCTAAACAGGTCCGCAAAGGCGCGGAGGCGGAAGGTGAGGGGATTTCCATCAGGATTTCGCTCGGGAGATCCAACCCTCACCCCACCCTCTCCCCTTGGAAGGGAGAGGCGGCAGCAACTTGCAGTGTATTTCGCTTTGCTGGCGACGTTGCTGGCGAGCTGTGAGAAGAACTCGGAGATCAAGGTCTATCGTGTTTCCAAAGCGCCGCTCGAAGAATCCGCATCCCAACAGCAAGACGCGATGCCAACCAACACGGCCGCGCCCCGGATGCCGGGCGGCCTCGCACAGACCAGCTCGGCAGCGGTAACAACGCCGCCGAATTGGGAACCGCAACCCCTCTCGCAAATGCGACAGGCAAGTTTTCTCGTCAAAGGCGACAACGACGCCGTCGCAGACATCTCATTTGTAAGTCTTGGTTCTGCTGCCGGAAATGTTCTCGACAACGTGAACCGCTGGCTTGAGCAGCTCGGTCAACCGCCAATCACCGAACAAAAACTGAGCGACGTTGCGCAGCGCCTGCGCACTTCGCTAGGCGATGTCATTATCGTCGATCTTGCAGGGCTCCCGAAAGATGCTGATCCAGCGAAAGACGGCAGAATCATTGCTGCAATGATGACCACTGCTGACTCCACGCTGTTTTTCAAAATTCGCGGTAACGCCGACCTGACCGAGGCGCAAAAAGGCGACTTCATTAAATGGGTCGCGGCGGTTTGCGACGCCCAGGTCGAAACGAAATCGCCACAAATGGCAGCGATGCCGCCGCGGGACACAGGCGCGCCCCAGATCAAATGGGAAACGCCGGAAAGCTGGACAGAAGTTCCGCCGTCGTCCATGCGCTACGCCAGCTTCAGCGCATCGGCCGAAAATGGTGACAAGATCGACATTTCCGTTGTCACTTTTCCGGGCGAAGGCGGAAGCGATGCCGATAACGTCAATCGCTGGCGCGGACAGATAGGTCTCGCGCCGGTCGACGCAAGTGCCGTCACTTCACAAGTCATTCCGTTGAAAACAGCGGACACAACTTTCTCAACTACTGACATCGTTGGAGCCAAGGCGCGCACGATCGCGGCGTGGACACACCACGACGGTCGTGTCTGGTTCTTCAAAGCGACCGGGCCGAATGCCGCAGTTGAAAAAGAAAAACCAAACTTCGTGAAGTTCATCGAGTCAGTTCGATTTTAGAAACATGCTGCGCAAACTCATCGATCTCATCACCTCGCTGAAGCTGACCATTGTTTGTCTGGCAGCCGGGATGGCGTTGATTTTTGCGGGAACGCTGGCGCAGGTTCATCTCGGCATTCACGAAGCGCAGCAGCGTTATTTCCAAAGCATGTTTGTCTGGTGGCCACCGGAAGGACGCGGCTTCCAGATCCCGATTTTTCCCGGCGGCCATCTCATCGGCGCCGTGCTGCTCGTTAATCTCATCGCTGCGCACGCGAAACGTTTCCGTTGGACGTGGCGCAAACTCGGCATTCATCTCACCCACGCCGGGTTGATCATCATGCTCGCTGGCGGTCTTTTCACTGATCTTTTCGCGGTGGAAAGTCATATGCGTCTCGCGCGCGGCGACACGAAAAATTATTCCGAGGACATGCGCTGGACGGAACTGGCTGTGATCGACACGAGCGATAATGATCTCGATCAGGTGACCGCGATTCCCGACACTGTGCTGCGACACAACCGGGTAATTGATCACTCGAGTTTGCCGTTCCGGATTGTCGTCAGGAATTTTTATCAGAATTCGCGCCTGAAAATGTTGAGCGAAGCGGGAGAAGGCGCTCGACCGATCGCCAATCAAGGGCCCGGCGCAATGATTGCGGTCGAGCCCGCTCCGCGCGCGACCGGTGTTGATGAACGCGATGTCCCCAGCGCTGCCATCGAAATTTTGCCGAAAGACGGTGGTTCGCTAGGCACATGGTTGGTTTCAGACGGGCTCGGCGCGCCCCAGACATTTTCCTCTGGCGATCGGACATGGATGATTACTTTACGTCCGGTGCGCTACTACAAGCCTTACAGCGTGACGTTGCAGAAGTTCACTCATGAAAAATATTCGGGCACCGAAATTCCGAAAAACTTTTCCAGCAAGGTCACATTGATCGATCCGCAGAAATCAGTGAACCGTGACGTACTGATTTACATGAATCATCCGCTGCGGTATCGAGGCGAGACATTTTACCAGGCCGGATTTCAGAAGGACGATTCGGCGACAATTCTGCAGGTTGTGCACAACCCCAGCTTCATTGCGCCTTACGTTGCGTGCGTGATAGTAGCTGCTGGTTTGTTGGTGCAATTCGGCTTTCACCTCGTCGGGTTTTCGCGACAACGACGGAACGCAATCGCATGAAACGATTTTTACCCTGGATCATTTTCGTTATTGCTGCCGGATCGATTGCGGCCAACTGGCTGGCGCCGAAAACTGCAAAGGACGAATTTGATTTCGCAAAGTTCGGCAAAATCCCGGTGCTCGTCGGCGGCCGGGTTAAGCCGCTAGACACGGTTGGGCGCAATTCGCTCTTGATCATTCATGGCAAACAGGAACTGCGCCTCGAGGGCGGCAAAGCGACTGAGCGCGATGCAATGGCTCACTGACGTTCTGTTTAATGCTTCTGTTGCCGATCAATATCCGGTTTTCGTCGTGCAAAACGCCGAGGTGCTTGGCTTGTTCGGGTGGGAACAAAGCGACCGAAAATATTTTAGCTTCGCTGAATTCACGCCGTTCCTGAAGCAGATCGACGAACAGGGCGCGCAGTCGGACAAACTCGAAGGCGTCCAACGCTCTGCTTATCAGAGCGCGATCCTGAATCTGCGCAACGGGCTGGCGCTGTATCAACGGTTAAAGAACAGCATTCAGCCGGAGGGTGCGGAAAATTTTGCGGCTGAGCTGCAGAGCTTCAAAAGCAGTGTCCCTGGCGCGGCAAAGGCAGCTCGCGAATTCGAAATGGGCGAAAATTTCGATAAAGCGAAACTGAACGACGTCGCCGAGCTGGTTCAAAGATACGAGCGGCTTTCGGAAATGGCCTATGTTCTCGCCGTTCCGCCGCTTAGTCTGCCGGGGTCAACGCCCCCGGCTACAGCGGCCGGTGATTGGCATTCCGTTGGCGACAGCTTGCTCCACTCGGTCGGCGCCGGAGAAATTCACCCGATCGTGACCGAATATGCCATCATCGGTGACGCCTACCGCGCGAATGATCGGTCCCTTTTCAATGATCATCTGGATCGAATGACCAACTCGTTCGCAGAAGAGCAGCCGAATGCGGCGAAGCGAGCGTCATTCGAGTTCTTGTTCAATTTTCTTCAGCCGTTCAGCCAGGCAATGGCACTTTACGTTCTCGCTTTTTTGCTGGCGTGCGCGTCGTGGCTCGGCTGGAGCCAGGCCCTGCGACGCTCCGCGTTTTATCTTTTGTTGCTCGCGCTTGCCATTCACACCTTCGGCTTGTTTTCGCGGATGTATCTGCAGGAACGTCCACCGGTCACCAATCTTTATTCCTCCGCGATTTTCATCGGCTGGGGCGCGGTCATTGTCTCGCTGATACTCGAACGGATTTACAGGGACGGAATCGGCGCGGCGTGCGCGGGCGCGATTGGCTTTGTCACGCTGATCATTGCGCATCATCTTGCCGGCAGCGGCGACACGCTGGAGATGCTGCAAGCCGTTTTGGACACCAACATTTGGCTCGCGACACACGTGGTCGCGATTACAACAGGTTACTCGGCGATGTTTCTCGCCGGCATGCTTGCCATCATCTATGTCGTGCGTGGCGTGTTCACGCGCTCGCTGACGAAACAAACGGCCGATTCGCTCGCACGCATGACCTACGGCGTTGTTTGTTTCGCCACGCTGTTCAGTTTTGTCGGCACGGTGCTCGGTGGAATCTGGGCCGATCAATCGTGGGGCCGTTTCTGGGGCTGGGACCCAAAAGAAAATGGAGCGGTGCTAATCGTTCTTTGGTGCGCAATCACTTTGCACGCGCGGTGGGGCGGATTTATCCGGCAACGCGGTCTAATGATCATGGCGCTCTTCGGCAATGTGGTTACCAGTTTCTCGTGGTTCGGCGTGAACATGCTCGGCGTCGGCCTGCATTCCTACGGTTTCATGCAAAAGGCTTTCCCCTGGCTGGTCGGCTTCATGGTGAGTCAATTTGCGTTGATGGCGATCGCCGCGATGCCGTTCGAGCGCTGGCGAAGCTTCCGCACGGCGAGTGCTCCGTCTCACGGACGCCCGCGAATCTCGCCCGCCCCGTCCACTGGGTAAACGCTCACTGCAGAAAAACAGAATTCGAGCGCAGTCCGCTCTGCCAATAAATGCACAGCGTTTGCCAATGCTTGCGTAGGCGTTGTGTTCGCTGCGTGCGAATATGCGCTCGAAACAAATGGAAACAGACGGCGAGCTTGGCCGGCAAAACACAACTGGCGTCATATTGCGCGTGAGTCGCCGCCGAAACGCGCCGCCGCCGAGCGGATCTGCGACTTTGATGAGATCTACAGCTTGTTCGATGAAGCCACCGCGCGGGCGCAAGCCAGCCGCTGCATCAATTGCCCCGACCCTCCATGCGTCAAAAGCGGTTGTCCGCTCGCGAATCGAATTCCGGAGTGGCTCGCTCTCGTGGCTGACGGACGATTTCTTGAAGCTGCAGCGCTCTCGCGCTCGACCAGCAACATGCCCGAAATTTGCAGCCGCGTCTGTCCACAGGATCGCTTGTGCGAAAGCGCATGCATCCTCAATGCCCGCTCCGAACCGGTTTCAATCGGCGCGGTAGAAAAGTTCATCAACGAATACGCCTTTGCGCATGAGACGCTCGACGCCGGAGTCGCGCCGCCGAATGGGCGTAAGGTCGCCGTTGTTGGCAGCGGCCCAGGCGGAATGGCGTGCGCGGATGAACTGGCCAAGCTCGGTTACGCGGTCACTATTTTCGAAGCGCAAACGCGTCCCGGCGGTTTGCTCGTCAACGGCATTCCATCATTTAAGCTAGAAAAGCAGGTTGTGGAGCGGCGCTTTGATCTGTTGCGCCGGCGAGGTGTGACCGTTCGATGTGGAATCGCCATTGGCCGCGATCTCGCATTGTCGAGCTTGCGAGAACAATTCGATGCGGTGTATCTCGCGATCGGGGCACAGAAACCAAAAGAGCTCGATATACCCGGCGCCGATTTGCGGGGAGTGTTTCACGCGCTGCCGTTTCTGATTCAGAAAAATCTCGCAACGTCGGACGAGTCGCCGATCGACGTGCGCGGCAAACGCGTGGCTGTGCTGGGCGGCGGCGATACGGCAATGGATTGTTTGCGCACAGCGATTCGCTCCGGCGCGCGCGAGGCGATTTGCATTTATCGACGCGACCTCGAAAACATGCCTGGCAGCCGCCGCGAATACTTGAATGCGATTGAGGAAGGTGCGCAGTTCATGTTTCTCACCAATGCAGTTTCCTTGTCAGGGAACGCCACCAACGAAGTTTCCGAAGCGCGCTGTGTGCGAATGGAATTGGGCGAACCGGATGCGAAAGGTCGCCGCAAACCGCGGCCGATTCCAGGCTCGGAATTCACCGTGCCGGTCGATGTCGTGCTGATCGCTTACGGATTCGACCCGGTCCCGATTTTCGCCGCAGGAAATTCGGACAACATCGAGGTCAACAAATGGGGCGGCGTGATCGTCGATGACAATCAAATGACCAGCGTGCCCGGCATATTTGCAGGCGGAGATCTCGTGCGCGGACCGGACCTGGTCGTGCGCGCCGTGCGTGACAGTCGCAAAGCCGCCGCAGGCATTCACAAATATTTGTTGTCACAAGCAGGCGCCGCGAACGCCTTAAACAAATGCTTGAACTGGCTGTAGCCAGCGAATAAAAAAGTCGGCGATGGAGGGACAAGCCGCAACAGCCCCGACAACGTCGCGCCGACATTTTCTCGATCTTATTTTGGGCGCGAGCTTTCTCGGTTGGCTGATCAGCATTGCGTACCCGATCATTCGTTATCTCAAACCACTGCCGCAGACCGGGCCGACTGGACCAACGCATTTGACGCGCGATGAAGCGTCCAAGCTCGAGCAGAACAAGTTTGTCATCGTTCCGGTGAGCGGCCAGCGCGTGCTGGTTTTACAGGCGGCCGATCAATTGCATGCGTTCAGCGCGAAGTGCACACACGAAGGGTGCACAGTCACGTTTTTGCCGGGGCAATCAGTCATTTGGTGCCCGTGCCATGATGGGCGCTTCGATCTTAACGGCCGCGTTTTGTCCGGGCCGCCGCCGCGGCCGTTGACCCAATATCTCGCTCAACGCCAACCAGACGGTGGAATCGTCGTTTCTGAAGAGAAGGCGTGAGACTTTTAAAGCAACGGACGCGATCGCTTTGAAGATTTTAATCTCTCACACGGCCTTTTTCCCTCCCATGGGCTGTTGGTTGAGCGCCAACGGCGCGGTATTCATCGCCAGCCTGGGGCAAACGCCCCAGGATGCATGGTTCAAGAAAATCCCAGCGCTGAAGGCGCGACCCACTGAACCGCGCTTTCAGCGCTTTATGTATCCTACGCTTCGAATTCCTGGGGCGTTGCCCCAGGCTCACCTGAGAAGAGCGCCGTTGGCGCTAGAGGGGTTCGGATGCACCGCGCTGTTTCCGCGATGAACTCTGGCAAACGTCACGGAAAAAACTCGAGGCCTGCGCGGCTGGCTGGATCGGCGTTATCACCTCACGCCGTTGTTCGAGTTCCTGCGTCACAAAGAAGTGCCGTTGGGTTCGCATTGGATGGGTTGGTATTACCTGGGCGGGATCACGATGTTCTTTTTCATTGTCCAGATCATCACCGGCGTGCTGCTGCTGATGTATTACCAGCCGGGTGAAGCGACTTCTTACGAGAGCATTCGTTTTTTGACGACCAAAGTCCCCTTCGGCTGGCTGATTCGATCGATGCACAGTTGGAGCGCGCATCTGATGATCATTTCGCTGACGCTGCACATGTTCAGCACGATGATGTTGAAAGCTTATCGTCCGCCGCGCGAAGTGACGTGGGTTTCGGGTTACCTGTTGTTTCTGCTGACGCTCGGCTTTGGTTTCTCCGGCTATCTGCTCCCGTGGAACAAGCTGGCTTATTTCGCAACAACGGTGGGGACGAACATCGTGAAGTCGGTGCCACTGCTGGGCAATTGGCTATTGCAGGTGTTGCGCGGTGGACAGGATGTAACGATCAACACCCTTTATCGATTTTTCGCCGCGCATGTGGTCATTTTGCCATTGGCATTCGTTGGAGTTAATCGGGTTGCATTTGCTTTTAATTCAACGTCAGGGGATGGCGCTGCCGGTGGGTGCGAAAGTTGCGCCGCGCGGCATGAAATTTTTTCCCAGCTTTGCGATGCGCGACGTGTTGCTGTGGCTGGCTTGTTTGATGGTGCTGCGACGCTGGCGGTGTTTGTTCCGTACGGGCCAGGCATTCCGGGAATGGATTGGGAACTGGGCGAGAAAGCGGATCCGCTCGCGCCGGCGTATCCCGGAATAAAACCGGAATGGTATTTCCTATGGGAATATCAATTATTGAAGGAATTTCCGCCGCACCTCTTTGGTCTGGAAGGCCCACAAGTCTGTTTGTTGTTGATTGCGCTTTTGTTCGGCATTTGGGCCATCATACCCTGGCTTGATCGGCGCGCTTATCGTGACAAACCGTCGCCGGCTTTTACCGATCTCGGTTGGGCGGCGATATTGTTTTTGATTTTTCTCACGCTGGCGGGCTGGGACATTGGTGCGCGCGGAGCGAAGTAGTGAATTGGCAGCGGTGCACAATACTGCGCGGATTTGCGCATGGTGGACTTTGACCGCGGGCGCGGTGCTCATTGTTGTTCGATATTGGGTTTACGAGGATCGCTGGTTCATCCTGACTGGCGCAGCGTTGTTGCACGTAGCGCTGCACGGCTTGTTTGGTGTTCCGTATCTTTTGGCTGGTCTGATCTCGGTCGTGGTGGCGGCTCTCGCGATTGCAATTTCATTCATAGCCGGTGCGTGGGCTGATTCGAGGGACGCAACGTGAAAGCAGTCGCGATCATTGTTGGCATATTTTTGATTCCTGCTGCCAGTTTTGCCGCGGACCAAAGTTCCGCCGGAGCAACGTCGAAGCTGACTGCGATGCTCGATGCCAAAGACGAGCACGGGAAACCGATCATCACTCCAGAGGAGCGCGCTTATTACGACGGACTCAACGATAATCTGAAGGCATTGCTCGACCAGGCCGTGCAAAAGGAATGGATCACCCGCCCGGAACATTTGTCCGTTTTGTTTTCGCTGGGATTGCGGCCGCAAAAAATGGAATTGCTCCTTCAAAACAATTGCGTGCTTTGTCACAGCGATTCAGCAAATCAGTCTGGCGATACACTTTTCACAGTCGCACCGGCCACGACAAACGCCGGCTTCGCACATGAATCTCAAGGAAGTCGTGGAGGACGTCCATTTTCGACGTGGCGTTTCGTGCGCGGGCTGTCACGGAGGCGATCCCACCGCTGATCTCGGTCACGATCATGTGAAAGAATGGCCCGAGAAAGATCGACAAAAGAATCGCGCGTGGGTCGTTCAATTTTGCGCGCGCTGCCATTCCGATCCGGCCAAAATGCACGAGTTCAATCCATCGCTGCCGACCGATCAATTGGCGAAGTTCAAGGACAGCCCGCATGGGCGGACATTGCTTGAGAAACACGACGACCGCGCGCCATCGTGCGTGAGTTGCCATGGCGTCCACGGGATTCGGCCGGCTAAAGATCCGCAATCGAAAGTGTACGCGCAGCGCGTGCCGGAGACATGCGGCGCATGCCATGCCGATCCAAAAATCATGGCCGGATTCACACGCGCCGACGGGTCGCCGCTGCCTACGACACAACTTGCGGAATATCGCACAAGCGTGCATGGCCACGCTCTGCTCGATGCGCGGCGATCTGGGCGCGCCCGCGTGCAACACTTGCCACGGCAACCACGCCGCCAGTCCGCCCGGCGTCGCGCAGGTGAGCCGAAGTTGCAGTCTTTGCCACTCAGCCAATGCGAGTCTATTTGATGGCAGCAAACACAAACATGCATTCGATCAACACAACTGGCCCGAATGCGGCCAGTGCCATAGCAATCACGCCATCGCGAAAACACATGATTCGATGCTGGCGACCGGCGCGGGCCAGTTATGCGGCGATTGCCATCGCGAATATGGCAAGGACAATCCCGAATGCATCAAGACCGCCGACTATTTTCACGACACGATCACTAAAATGGATCAGGCGCGAACAAGATTTATTGCGGTCTCGGAAAAACTCGCTGCCAGAGGGTCTGGATGTGGAGCCGATCAGCAATGAGTTAACCGAGCTTACAGATACGTTGAAAAAGTCGCGGACGTACGTGCATTCGTTCAGCCGAAATACTTTCCAGCAAGTGGCCGCACCGGGCGAACAGGCCGTTCGAGCAAACGGACGCTCTCGTCAGGAAGGCGCACGAAGAATACAAATATCGCCAGATCGGTCTGGCTGTGAGCATCGGCTTGATTGGAATTCTGATGCTCGCCGATTTATTTGAAACTTCGCCAGATGGAGAAGTAACGAGCGCGCCATAAGACATCAGCAATACTGCGTAACAACGCTAGCTCGCTGAGGGTTCGACCATTACTGCGCGGTCGATCGAACCGCGAGAATATATGCTACGATCGCGTCGCGCTCGGCTGGTTTTAAGCTTGCGCGGTGCGACATGCTGTTGACGATGTTCGGCCAATCTTCAACGGCGTAGTGCCATATTGGCGGCAGCGTGTGACACTCAATGCAGCGGTGCACCAAAAGCCTGCGGCCTTCGCGCAACCTTGCAGCATCAACATGCCGCTTGCTTGTCGCAGCCACCATTTGCGGAGTAACCGGTGGGACGTAATTGGCCAATTGGCAGGACCATAGGCAAGCGACTACAACGAAAAGCATTGATATTTTCTTCATCTCTCAAAAACCGAATCCGAAAATTGTTCGCACCTTGAAATCAGCTTCGTCCCGCGTGTTGGTCGCTTGTGCGAGAGCAGTGACTGTTACAAACCAGTTTCCGCGTCGAAACGCGACGTTCGGGCCTACGAAGACATTCCTGACTTTTCCTTCGTCGCGCCAATCTGGGAAAACAAATTCGTGCAAGAATTCAACACCGACTGAAATTCGCGGCGAAAGTTCGTAACTTGCTCCGAGCGCCTGCTGCAATTCGCCCTGGTGTTCTTGAAGCCCTTGCTCTTCCCATTCGGCTTCCAGCGTCAGATTATAATCGAGAATGAGCGGCCCAAAATTATTCTGCGCGATCAGTTTTGATTCGAGTTCGAAATGTTGGCGCCCGCCACTGATTTCTCCATAAATCGACAACCCCACAGGGTCGATGACCGGATTCGTTAGGTTGTAGATCAGCTCGATTGCGGAATCCGAATAATTGAAGCTGGATTGCTTGCGGTCGCGCGCATACGACCAATCGACGAAATAAATACTAGCTTGAAAACGATCGGTGACGCCGATCTCGATTTCATGACGAAATCCGATTTGATCAGACCGCTCGGGGTTAGTAAGGCGTTCCCACGTGATCCAGTTCTCCGATTCGACGCTGCCGGGTGCTGAGGTCGGCGCCTCATAGAGGAAAGTGAAGTGACGCGCGCCTGCAAGGGCCGCAGTTGTCGGCAACATGCACAAGAACAGGATGAATAAGGTGAATTTTCTCAGATTCGTCTGAATCACGAATCGAAGGTTTATCTTCTGCGTTGCACCTCTGCTACCGGTAGCTTGCCATTTTTTAGCGCGCGGTTGCGAACGCTGGCATCTCAAAGCCAAATACCATTTCAAATTCGAGGGTTTGGCATGCGACCTCAGTCAGTGAAAGACAGCTGCCTCAGTATTTTTCGCTTTTGTCGGTCTCGCGCATTTGGCACGATTGGAATCCGGACAGCGACTCTGAAACGATGGAGCCAACGGAACCAGAAAATGGGAAGCGATTCTTTCCCAGCGGCGCGATTTTCTTCTTTGCGCTTCTAATTGTGTTTTACGCGGCGCTTTGGCTGGTCGTTTACTGGCTCATGATTGCGCGAGCATGAACAAGCTGAGCGCCACGCAACTTGAAAAACGGATCATCTGGATCTCGTTGGCGTTCGCCGGGGTGCTGTTGGCGCTCTCTGCGTTGGCGATCAATCTTTTTCACGTTGGTCTCCCCACGTGTCTCACCGATATCAAGCCGTTTCAGAAAGGTGAACTCATCACTTATTCGCCAACTCATTACGAAATTCGTTACGTCGCGCGCATGTGGAAGTTCGAGCCGGAGGACGTCACCGTCCCGGCAGGATCGACAGTGGACATCTACCTGAGCGCCGCGGATGTGACGCATGGCCTCATTTTGCTTGGCACGAATCTCAATCTGATGGCTGTGCCGGGTGTCGTAAATTATGCGCGAATCAAATTTGAGAAGCCGCACGTTTATCAGCTGCTCTGCCACGAATTTTGCGGGACTGGTCACGACCGCATGGCTGCCAAATTAAATGTAGTGGACGTGGCGACTTTTGCTGCCAAACCCAGTCCGCCGGCCGCGCCCGAGCCGGTGCATCCTGGTTACAAGCTGATGGATGCGAACCTTTGCCTGGCATGCCATTCAACCGATGGCCAGGCGGGAATCGGGCCGACGCTTAAGGGCGTGTACGGGCGAACAGAAAAGCTGAAGGACGGATCGACCGTTACCGTTGATGACGCTTTCATTCGTGAAAAAATTCTTCATCCCAACGCAAAGATCATCGCCGGGACATATGAGCAGGAAATGCCCAAGACAGACCTCACGCCGGAGGAGATCGAGGAAATCATCGATTACATACAAACGCTGAAATAAGAGCCGATGGAACTGAACGAACGCAAAATCGAGATCGAGCCCGGGCTGCGAAAAATGATCCTGATTGAGATCATTTTCCCGATGGTGCTGTTGATCCTCGGAATTTATCACGGCCTGATGCAGGTGCTTTACCGGGCGGGAATGATTCATCGTTCGAGTTTTCTCGGGCTGGAGTATTTCCAAGGCCTCACATTGCACGGTGTCGTAAACGCGATCGTGTTCACGACTTTCTTCGCAGTCGCGTTTGGTTACGCCATCGTTCGTTATTACCTCGGTCGGCCGCTCAACATGAAGGTCGCGTGGCTTTCATTTGGAATGATGATGGTGGGCACACTGCTCGCGGCGGCAGCCATTCTCTCCGGGAAAGCGACTGTTCTCTACACATTTTATCCGCCGTTGCGCGCGCATCCGGCTTTTTATGTCGGCGTGGTGTTACTGGTCCTCGGCTCATGGGTCGCGTTTTTCAATTGGTTGCCGCCTTACTTCGCCTGGAAACGAGAACATCCGGGCGAAAAAGTACCGCTCGCTGTGGTCGGAATTTTCGCGGCTTTCATCGTCTGGTTAATCGCAACGACGCCAGTCGCGATTGAAGTCGTCTTTTTGCTCATCCCTTGGTCGATGGGCTGGGTCGCAACGGTAAACGTCCCACTGGCGCGAATGCTTTTCTGGTTCTTCGGGCATCCGCTCGTCTATTTCTGGCTGCTACCGGCGTACGTCATGTATTACACGATGCTGCCCAAGCTGGCCGGCGGGAAACTCTTTTCCGATTTTGCCGGGCGACTGACGTTTCTCTGGCTGGTGCTCTACTCCGCGCCGGTTGGCATTCATCACCAATTCACCGAGCCAGGCATCAGCAGCACGTGGAAGTTCGTGCACGCATTTTTTACCATGCTTGTAGCGATTCCAAGCTTTGTGACTGCGTTCACGCTTGGCGCATCGCTGGAATATGGCGGACGAGAGCGAGGAGGCCGCGGGTTGCTGGGTTGGTGGACCAAACTTCCTTACGTCGATAAGGACCGCTGGCTATTTTCCTATTTATTCGCGGGACTAGTTATTTTCATTTTTGGCGGCGCTACGGGAGTCATTAACGCGTCTTACAATCTGGACAACGTCGTGCACAACACGTCCTGGTTGCCTGCGCATTTTCATCAAACCATCGCTGGCCCGGTGTTTCTTGCTTACATCGGCATGAGTTTGTTTTTGCTCGCAAAACTCACCGGCAAAGAGATCAAGTTTCCGACAGTCAACGTTTGGATGCCGTATGTCTGGACGCTCGGCATCATGATTTTTTCCACCGGCCTGTTCATCGGCGGCGCCGGTGGCGAACCGCGACGGACCAACATGGGGATGAGTTACACCGATCCGCAGTCGCACCTGTACCATGCTGATTGGGGCTACGCTAGAATGCTCGGGAGTATTGGTGGTACGATCATGACGATCGCAGCGCTGATGTTTTTCGTTGTGTTCTTCGCAACGCTTTTAGGGAAACGACAGAAACAGGGCGCGCTAGAGATGATTGTGTCCGAGCCGTATCACGACGAGCGGGTTCCGGCAGTTCAATCCTTTACTCCTTGGCTCGCTGGGGCTGCACTTCTGCTGGTGATCGCTTATGCGCCTCCGATCACCCAAACGATCCGCAGTAATTTTCCGGGCGCACCGCCGTATTCACAGGACAATCCGCGGCCCATTAGCAGCGCACGAAGTCGGTGATTCCGTTGTGATGAAATTTTTCTTGCCTGTCATTCTCCTCGCTTTTATCTCGACGACTTCCTTCGCTGCAAGTGTGCAGGATGTTTCGCCCCAGCGCGGACGGCCAGTCGCGCAGATCAACTGGACCGATGACGCCGGTCGCATTCGGCGATTATCGGAATTTGGCGGTTTCCCCGTTATTCTGTTGCCGATCTACACGCGTTGCCGGACCGCGTGTATCGCGAATGTTGACCAGTTAAAAAACGCGCTGGCTGATTCGTCTGCCGATCCACGGCAATTTCGCGTGCTCTTGTTCTCATTCGACAGCGCAGAGACGCCTTCAACGCTGGCCAGGTATCGCACGCGCGAAAACATTCCGCTGGGCTGGTCAGTGGGAACTGCCTCCCAAACGGATATAGACGCGCTGCTGGAGTCGATCGGTTTTCAATACGGCAAAGCCGGGACAGAATTCGCGCATCCAAATCTTCTGATCTTTCTCGATTCGAATCTGCGTATCGCGAAATGGATTTACGGCACGGACTATTCAGGCGGCGATGTGGACGTCGCATTAAAAGTCGCGTCAGGCGAGAGCGACTGGATCGGCGAGCATTCCGAATGGCTTTATGCGCTATTACTTTTTGCCGGCTCGCTTCTTGGTGTTGCTCTCGCTTATTACGTGCTGCAACTCAGTGTCCTGAGGCGAGTAACCCGCGAAGCCGTGCAGAATTAACCAGCGCTCTTGCGTTTCACAGCTCAGCCGCAGTCGTTTTCGCCCGGACAAGAAGTGGTAAATCTTTCACAAGGTACGCGTAGCTTCTGCGATAGCCGACCGCCAGACTGGCAGCATGATAACGAGACGCTCTTTTCTGAAATGTGGTGCAGGCGCCAGCGCGGCTCTGGCTCTGCCGTGGACAGTGCGACAAGGGCTTGCAACTCCACCAGCGCACAGCTTGCTGACAAAGTATATCCAGCCGCTACCAGTGCCCGGCGCTGGAATCGTCGTGGCGACGCCAAGCGGAATGAATCAATATGCGTTCACGCAGAGAGAAATCGCGCGACAACTGCATCCCAACCTGCAGCCGACGCCGTTCTGGGCGTACGACGATGGTTCGGGACTTGGCGGGCAAGCGGGTTCGTTTGGTATGGCCGTGGTCGCGCAAAGCGGCACACCGCTCGATATCAGCTACACCAGTGCGCTTCCAGAATTTTACCCAAATTGGATTCCAGTCGATACGCGATTGACTCCGCTCGGCAATCATGTGCGCATGATGACGCATCTGCACGGCGCTTTTGTCGCTGGTGATAGCGACGGCAATCCCGCGATCACGCCCTATGGGTTCGGACCTGGCGACACACAAAGCGTCGAGTATCTAAACGAACAGCCGGCAACGCTACTATGGTTCCACGATCACGCTTTGGGTGCGACGCGGCTCAACGTTTTTGCGGGTCTCGCCGCGGCCTATATTCTTCGCGACCAGTACGACACGGGGTTCGAACCAAACCCGATCGGCATTCCGGGCGGAGCGTACGAAATTCCGCTCGTGATCCAGGACCGCCAATTCAGCTCAGACGGCAAGTTCTTTTACCCAACGAGTGACATCGAAGGCGTGACGTGGATCGGGGAGTATTTCGGCGACGTTATGCTGGTTAACGGCAAAGTGTGGCCATATCTCAACGTTGAACCGCGCATGTACCGTTTCCGGATCTTGAATGGCTGTAACGCCCGAATCCTGAACCTCGATCTGAGCGGTTTAGATTTCTGGCAGATCGGAGCCGAGGGTGGCATGTGGGACATTCCAGTCCTAACGAGACGACTAGTGCTAGCTCCAGCCGAGCGTGCCGATGTGCTTGTTGATTTCAGTAGGTTCGCTGGCGGAAGGCCCATCATGATGAATCACAGGCCGCCGAGTCCAATCTCGAACCCAGCACCAGAGTTACCGCAGGTGATGCAGTTCCGTGTCGGAAGAACGGTTACGCAGCCGGGCCCAAGCGTCATTCCATCGAGCTTGCCCGGGCGAGCAGCCAATCTGGGCAGTCCAGTCAACACACGTTACATCACGCTTAACGAAATCGATCCCGAGGAGGTGGAATGGTTTCTGAATCTGAACGCAGTGCACTTCGAGCAACCGATAACAGAAATGCCGGCGGTCGGGACAATCGAGGACTGGGTTTACATCAACATGACCGGAGACACGCACCCAATGCACAGCCACCTTGTCACGTTCCAAGTTGTTGGACGTACACCGTTCGACGCGGAGGCTTATGAGGAGGCTTACGGTGGTCCCAACGGCGTGCCCGGTGGAATCGATCCAACTCCGTTTGCGACGGGACCGATGCAGCCGCCTGATCCGACCGAGCGCGGTTTCAAGGACACGGTCAAAGCAAATCCCGGAGAGTTCACCACAATCCGGGCGCAATATGATCTGCCGACTGGCGTTAGCGCTCCGCAGACCTACGTTTATCATTGCCATATCGTCGAGCACGAGGATAACGACATGATGCGGCCATTTACTGTGGTTCCTTGAACTAGTCCACACCGCAAAGTTGAGTTCGTGGCGGTAAACTCCGATTGAGAGGCGTCGGAAAAAAGCCGGTCACGCTCAGCGGGGACTTGGAATTTTGGGAGGATGCGCGGTAATCTCGTTCGCAACAAACAAAGCGACCCATGGATCTGACCACAAACTATCTCGGACTCTCGCTGCGTTCTCCTCTGGTCCCATCAGCTTCGCCGCTGTCGGAGAAGATGGACAACGTCCGCCAGATGGAACAAGCAGGCGCCGCAGCGGTGGTTCTTTACTCGCTGTTTGAAGAGGAAATCGATGCGGTAGCGCCTGAAAGCCGCGTCGGTCCGACGACATATCTTGAGCACATCGCGCAAGCAAAGCGCTCGGTTGCGATTCCAATTATCGCCAGCCTGAATTGCACCACGCTGGGCGGTTGGCTTAGCTACGCGCGCCGTATCACCGAAGCCGGCGCCGACGCGCTGGAATTGAATATCTACAAAATACCGGCGCGAACCGAAGTCACGGGCAGCGCAATTGAAGACGTTTACATCGACACCGTTCGCAGCGTTCGGGCTGCGACCAAGATCCCGCTCGCGGTCAAACTCAGTCCGTACTTCAGTAGTTTCGCAAACATGGCCGCGTCTCTGGACGCGCTCAATGTGGATGGTCTCGTGTTGTTTAATCGCTTCTATCAGCCTGACATCGATTTGGAGAAAATGGAGGTGGCGCCAAACCTGACGCTAAGCACGCCGGCCGATATGCGATTGCCGTTGCACTGGATTGGAATTCTTTACGGAAAAGTTCGCGCTAATCTTGCGGCTACTAGCGGCATTTATCAGGCACAGGACGTGATTAAGCTGGTGATGGCAGGCGCGGACGTGACCATGTTATGCAGCGCGCTGATGCGTTACGGGATTACACACATTCAGCGAATTGAAATGGAACTTGTCGCCTGGCTGGAGCAGCACCAGCACAAATCGCTACGCGAACTCAGAGGCATTATGAGTCAGCAGAATTGTCCGGACCCAAGCGCGTTCGAGCGCGCGCAATACGTCCGCGGCCTTTCCAGTTATACTTCGTTATTCCCGATGCGCCGGTGAGCTGGCTGCCCAGTCAGAGAGTTAAGAGCGATACGAGGACGTATCGCACTCCAAAAGCACTTCGTGCGAAATGCCCGAGAGACGCCTTTTGTTTCGCGAAGCTTTGGGAGTGCGCACAGCGTCCTCGCGTCGCTTTCGCGCGCCGCGCCTGGCTTCATGATTTGATCGGACCCAGGCCTTCGTTTGTCTCGGCCACGATGTGATCCACCACCGCTTTCATGTCCTGGGTGCGTTCCCACACCATGAGTTGCCGGTCCGCGCCGGTGCCTTCGCGCATGATCCGCTCGATGTGCTCAATCTCGGGCTCGTTGCCCAGCTCCTCCACTTCAGCAGAAACAAACTCGAGCATCTCGTCGAGCAAATCGCGTTCGTCCACCTCGCACTTCCGGCCGAAATCGATCAGTTTGCCGTCCAACCCGTAGCGCGACGCGCGCCAGCGGTTTTCGTCGAGCAAACGCTTCGAATAGCTCCGAAACGTCACATTATGACGACGCAATTTTTGCAATTTGAAGACAATCGCTTGCATGAGCGCCGCTAGCGCGATCGTGTCGTCCACGCGGGATTGCGCGTCGCAAATCCGAAACTCAATGGTGTCAAAGAACGGGTGCAACCGCACGTCCCACCAAATCTTCTTCGGATTATCGATGCAATTCGTAGCGACTAACAATTTCAGATAATCTTCGTATTCGCTGAGACTTTGGAAGGCGTCCGGAATGCCGGTGCGTGGAAGACGTTCAAAGATCATCTGGCGGTATGCTTTGAGGCCGGTGTTTTGTCCCAGCCAAAAAGGTGAGTTGACCGAGAGCGCGTACAGGTGCGGCAGGAAATAGCGCGCCTGGTTCATGATGTCGATCGCTTCTTCGCGATCCGGAATTCCGACATGAACATGCAGGCCAAAAGTCAGGACAAACCCGCGCAACCTGCTGCATGTCATTTACGATCGTAGCGTATCGCTCGTTGGCCGTGATCAACTGGTCCATCCAATGAGAGAAGGGATGCGTGCCTGCGGAAGCGATCTGGAGCCCATCTCGCGCCGCCAATCTGGCCAGTTCGCTGCGAAGATCGACAACTTGTTTTCGGGCCGCGCGGGCATCGCGCAAACTTCGGTGTCCAGCTCCACGACCGACTGGTGCAGTTCGGGTTTGATGCGCTCCTTCAAAATCATTTTGCGGTCGGTGAGGATTTGCTGGATGTGCGAACGCAGCTCGCGCGTCTCCGGATCGACGATCTGGAGCTCTTCCTCAATTCCGAGAGTGAAAATGTGGTCCTTCATCACCAAGAATTCCTAAGGGCTCCTTGCAAAGAATACGCGGTCATCCCGATCCCGCAGTCGCGGGAGAGGGACCTCCATTAAAGCGATTGATCACGCTCTCGGGCATGTCTGCCGCCAACCGCGAATGTGAGATCCTTCGTTCCGAAAGCATTCGGGGCTCAGGATGACAAGTTGATAGATGCCGAGAGTGAAAATGTGATCACCCGTGCTCATTGGATTGAATCTTAACTGCTTTCAAGCGTCCGACTCTGCCTTATTTTGGCGTTAACGCTGCAAAAATTGCGCAGGCAAAGCGCCGACGATGTAGCTTTCCCTCTCGATGGCAAGAGTGGCCTTACCGGCCCTGCTGCTTGATTTCATCGATGACTTCATCCGGCTTCCAAGCGTTGCCCCGCCAAATCTTTTCGATCTTGCCGTTGCGATTGATCAACGCGGTGGCCAGCCCGTGCGAAATAGTGCCGTTTTCAGTTTGCCGGTAAACGGAAAACGCGCCGGTGAGCGAATCGATCTCTCGTTCCGGGCCGGTCGCGAATGTCCAAATCTTTGGATCAGCCTGGCGAGATGCGGCATAAGCATTTAGAACTTGCGGAGTATCGAAGCCGGGATCCAGCGTGATGCTGAGCAACCGCGTCTTCGCAAGCGTATCGCCTCCCGTTTTGATCGCTGCTTGCAGCTCTTCGAAATTATTTGACATGCGCGGACAAAAATTCGGAACAGGACAGCGCGTGAAAATGAAAGTGAGCACGAAAGGTTGTCCGCGGAACGTTTCGAGCGAGATCCGTTCGCCGTTTTGATCCATCAAGTTGAACGGCGGCATCTCGTCGCCTTCTTTCAAACGCGCACCACTCTCTGCGGAAACCGCCGGTGTGCGTTTCGGCTCCGCAAGATTGACATCTTCGCGCCGAATCTTTTTCACATGATCGATCCAAAAATCTTTTTGTGTCACTGTCATGCGAAACGAAACAGCGTCGCCGGTCTTAAGATCCGCAATTTCCTTTGGATCGCGCGAAACGAACGGCATCGTCATCGATGGCATGAAACCGGGAATATTTTCGTGCTGGATTTCAATCGCTGATCGATCCGGAGAAAAACCGCGCACGACGCCGCGCGTTTCATAATGTTCGGCGGTTTCGTCGTGTTGTTGAGCGTCCACACCCGAGCAGAGCGACGGCAAGACAACTGATTAGCACGAATCGGTTCATTGCAGAACTCCGCAAGCTTGCGAGAATTGAGATCGAGGGCGAATTTCGTTCCAGAAAAAACCGACGGAAACCTTGATCTGCATCAAGGCGAGAATTTGGGGCGCGGCCTAATCTTGGCGCAAATGAAGGCCAAACCGACGACAAAAACTGCGCAGCACTTCGCAAAATTCGCGAAGCCTGTTGTCAGCAGTTCGCGTCAAGTAGTCCGCAAAACGAAAAGAACAATGAAAAAAACAACCACTGCTCAACTAATCCCACTGA
>CAVUGV010000044.1:0-43214 GCA_963741065.1 uncultured Verrucomicrobiae bacterium
TCAATTTCGACCGAAGCAAAATCGACGGCATCGTCATTAAAAATGGGGATCAACAGATCGAAATACGGCGCCGGGAAAACAGGTGGCGACTGGAGACGCCGATTAAAGATCAAGCCGATAGCGCTCTGGTCGAGAACTTGTTGTCCGATTTGGAGAGCTGGCAGAAGGAAGGAACCATCCCGGCGAAAGATATTGAGGCTGATAAGAGCCGACTGACGGAGTATGGCCTCGACAATCCAAAGCTGAAACTCAAATTGCTCGGCCAAGGCAGACCGCCGGAAATCTGGTTTGGAAAGGATGCTGCCTTGGAAGGCAGAATGTATGTGCGCCTTCAGAATTCGAAGCAAACATTCCTCGCCAGGCAATCGATTCGGAAAGATATCGACAAAAAACCGGAGGAATTTCGCGATAGAAAATTAACGGACCTGACTACTGCGCAGGTGCGCCGAATCACATTGAAGACGCCTGCCGGCGAAATGGAGCTGGAGAAGAAAGGCGATCATTGGGACATTCTTAAGCCGCTGCGCGCGCGGGCTGACGACGGGAAGGTTGGCGACTTGATTTCGCAAATCACATCGGCGCGCATTCAACAATTTGTGGCCGATGATCGTGGTGACCTGCGCCCTTATGGATTAGCGGAGCCGCGTGGATCGATCACGCTGTTTGATCAGGCCGAGAAAAAAGACCAAAAAGTTGAGATCGGCGAGTCGATCAAGGTCTTCGGGCGAGAAGACAAAGGCCAGACACTGCAGATCGGCGGTCCCGCGACTGCGGGAGAAAAAGATCAGATTTACGTGCGATTCACTCCTCGCGGATCCGTTTACACGCTCCCGAAAAAGACCGAAGAGATCCTAAACACGAAGCCGGCCGATCTGCGGGACAATCACCTGGTTCGCATCGACACAAATATTCTTGATCGAATCACGATCGATGTCCCAGACAAAGGCAAAACCGTTCTCGCGCGCAAAGATGGGAATTGGACAATCGCCACCCGAAACAATGCGCCGGCGGATTCACGTGCCGTTCAGCGCCTGATCGACACGCTGCAAAACGAGCGCGTAACAAGATTTGTAGAAGACGTCGCTTCCGATCTGCCGAAATACGGCCTCGATAAGCCGCAGACGCAATTAACGTTCAGCTCATTTGCTTCCGAGAACACTGCTGAAACCAAAGCGGGAGAGCAGCCGTTTGCCGGAATTGCCTTTGGAAAATCAGAAGGCGATAATGTTTACGCCCGCCTGACGGATGAGCCGTTCGTCGTGGCAGTCCGTCGAGGTTTGCTCGATCAGATTTCACCTGATCCCCAGCAATGGCAGGAGTTGTCCATCTTTAAGTTTAAACCGGAACAAATCCATCGCTTAAGCGTCACGACTGAGAAAGAACTGTCGCTGGAGCGCGATCAAAATAAGCAATGGCACTGGCTGAAAGGAAGCGGCGACATCAATCAAGCCAATGTGCAATCGCTGCTCAACACATTGTCGAGCTTGCATGCAGTGCGCTGGCTCGGGGCTACGATCCCTCAATATGGCTTCGAAAAGCCACAGCTTGTGCTCGCCTTCACGACTTCACCGGATAACAAGACATCACATAAGCTGATTATCGGCGCACAAAACAATGACCGCACCTGGCCCGCGCGTGTGGACGGACGGGAAGGCCCCTTTGCAATCAGCAATGCGGACTTGAACACTTTAAAATTACCGCTGGCCGGTCAAGCAACCGCGTCGCCTTCGTCAACAATGACGCCGGTCACAGGCGTGATGCCCTAACTCTTCCATTATAATTTTTGGGCGGCGTAAATCGTGACGATTCCGCCGGTGAGGGGTTGAAACGTCGGGGGCGTGAAACCGTTTTCAGCCATCAACTCGCACATCGCACCGCCGCTCGGAAATTCCTCAATCGAATCACCAAGATAATCATAGGCGGTTTTCGTCCCTGTTAGAAAAGAACCGAACAACGGCAGGCAGCGATGCAAATAGAAACGATAGATTGCGCGCAAGATCGGCGTCGTAGGCAGTGAAAACTCGAGCACGAGCACGTGGCCGTTCGTCTTGAGCACACGCGACATCTGCGCAAGCGCAGCTGCCCAGTTTTCCAGATTGCGCAACCCGAATGCGATGGTCACGCAATCGAATGAAGCATCGCCGAATGGCAGATTCATCGCATCGGCAAGCACGATTTGGCGCACACCCTTTCGCCGCGCAAGGTCCAGCATTTCCGGCAGAAAATCGACGCCCACGATTTCCCCATCCGGCAATTTTTTTTGCAAGGCCAGCGCCAAATCCCCGGTGCCGGTCGCAAGATCGGCGATTCTGTGTGGTCGCCAGCCGGCGACGATTTCAGCGGCGCGTCGTCGCCAGTAGAAATCGATTCCGCAGCTAAGCAAATGATTTGCGAGATCATATCGCCTGGCAATGGATCCGAACATTTTTTGGACCCGCGCAGGTTGCGTAGTCATTTCTTCAATATTTAATGGAACACCAACTCGCACCCTTTTCCTAATTCAACTTTGCTGGTTACCACATCGATATAACTAATTGGCAGCGGGGAAAAGCCAGCCAAGTAATCAGGCATCAAGTTGTTATAAAATTGTAATTGCCTTCCCGGCCAACCCCAGCTATCTCATAACACATGGATATATCCGTTAAAACTCTAGAAGAAGCGATCTCAATTCGCCGACAAATCGATAACCTGGAAAAGCGTCTTTCCTCAATTCTGGCAAGCGCTCCTTCGAGGCCAACAGCTCCCAGGGGTGGCCGCTACTTTTCGGCCGGAACGCGAGCAAAGCTTTCGGCAGCCGCCAAAGCTCGTTGGGCAAGAAAAAGAGGTGCAACAACAGCGGCTCCTAGTAAGAAAAAAGGCCAGCTCACGCCGGCCGGGCGAAGAAAGCTCTCCCAATTAATGAAGGCTCGCTGGGCGGCGAGAAGGAAAGCAGGCGGCACGAAGAAGGCTCCTGCGAAGAAAAAGGGCACACTCACGGCGGCCGGCCGAAGAAAGCTCTCCGAGCTAATGAAAGCGCGGTGGGCAGCCAGAAGGAAAGCTGCAGCCAAGAAGTAACCAGCTTTATCCAAACTGGCATCGTAGCGTTGTATTCTATCCCCTGTTGAAGGTGGAGGGACTTACTGCTCGCGAGAGGACTCGAACCTCCACGGGTTTCCCCATACGGTCCTGAGCCGTACGCGTCTGCCAATTCCGCCACGCGAGCCTGGGCAGCGGCCCTACAATCCGCACGCACCAGGCGGCCTGCAAGGTTAAATCAGCGGCATTACGATAGGAGCAAAGCGAGCGACGACATCGCGCTGGATCAGTCCTGTCGCTTCTTGCGTGCGCGGACCTCCAACTGATGCGCCTTGCGTACCTGACCAATAGAGCGCAGAAGATCGGCGTAATTGGACACGACGATGTCGTAATCCTTGGAGGGCTTTTCCTGCACTTCGTCCCACGTTTTCAGCGACGATTGATAAAGCTCTGCAGCCTTTGCGTAATCACCGCGCGAATGATAGACCACCGCCAGGTTGCATTGTGACTGCGCTATGTCGGCGAGCGGAGGTGGACGCAATTTCTGCCGGATGGCCAGGGCGCGAAGGTGTATTTTCTCAGCTTCAGTGTAACGGCGCTCGTTCGTGTAAAACACCGCCAGATTGTTCAGCACCGACGCAACGTCGGCATGGTCAGGTCCCAATTGCTTCTCGTAGATTTCCAAAGCACGCAGATAGCACGGTTCTGCCGCCTTTTGCCGGCCCGACTTGCGCAGAATCATCGCGACGTTGTTTAACATCGTTCCGATATCCGAATAAGGAACGTCTTCGATTTGGGTGCCAGCAGCTATTGCTTTCTGATAAAGATCGATTGCTTCTTCAGATCGGCCCAGACTATCACATAAGAATGCCAGCCGTCGCGCTGAACGGAAGATAGCCCGGTGGTCCGGCGGCTTCATCTTCTCCAGAATTGCGTGCGCCTTCAGCAAGTTTGCCTCGGCGGCGGTGTAATCTCCCTTTTGCTCGAGTAGCTGGCCTAGCTTCTCGAAGCTGGTGGCAAGCGGAGCCTCGCTCCCCTTGAAAGCACGCTTGGCGACTTCAAGAGCTGTTTCAGCAACGCGAATCGCCTGAGGCAAACGATTCGCGGCATGCAGAGTATCGAGCTTGTCATTGAGGATGGTCCAAAGCCTTTCTTCACCCTTCATCGCTCATCACCACCCCTCGCTTAGCTGGCTAACTAATCGGGTGGCGAGATCTTCGGTCGCAAGTGGCAGGGCTTGCCGTTCATCCGTGGTTACGTCGCTGCTCACAAAGAAACTGGTGGACCCGACTGCTTGGCTGACTGCCAGGTCGTTGCCATCTCGTCCGGTTAGAGAATATTTTACGCTTAACGCCAGACTAAACTCGGTTGTAGCCAACACGTTGCCGCGCACCGAGCGCGCCGGCGACCGGCTGATGAGAGATACTTCGCCCTTCAAAGTGGCATCCGCTTTGTCCCCATTGGTAACCTGAAACGTCCCATCCTGTTGCAACTGCTTGATTACAGTATCAGTGACCAAAACTTCGATGCGCGGGACCAGTGTACGATTTTTGAAAGTCGGGACGGCGATGGTGTGAACGTCACGAAGATAATATGGCTTTACCGGCCCGACGTGATAGCCAAGGCAACCACCAAGGACGACGCAGAACACGGTCGCAAGTGAAGCTTTCAAGGCGGCGGTGAGGCCGATGCCGCTGGGCTAGAGGACGTATCGGAGCTTGTGCTCGGTACTCGTCGGTGCAAACAGGTGATCAGGAGCAGTGGCAATATCGGGCGCAGTGGTAATATCGGGCGCAGTGGTAGTATCGGGCGCAAGTGAAGCCGGTGGCGGAAGCGAAACATCGCTGTCCGCAGCGGGTAACGGCGCTTCGTTATTTGCTTCACCCGGCTTCGCGGACCCGGTCCCGGCGGTCCGCGCGTCCATGCGCTTCGGCCTTTTTCTTGCCAGTTTGTGCCGGAGCCAGGGCCGCTTGAAGCGCCGCCTCACCGACCTTCGCGCGCAACTGGTCGATCCGTTTTTTCGCCAGATTACTTTCGGTTGACCCGGGTTGCTGCCGAATCACCTCATTGTAATAGATGACCGCCGCGCGATAATATTTCTGTTTGTCGTAAAATTTAGCCACTTCGTAGGAACTGGTCGTTTCCTTGTGCTCAAGAAGGTCCAGGTTTGCGCGCGCCTGGGAAGCTTTCTCGCTGTGCGGATAATGGAGAAGGAAATCTTGAAAAGCTGTCTTGGCGTTGGTGGTTGCCGCCGCATCCGTGGTGCCCTTTCGTGCCGCCATCATCCAGATATAACCGATCTGGTATTGGGCATCCACCGCGACCGGCTCGTTTGGAAATTTGTTCACCACAGCCTGGTACGCTTCAACCGCCATCTCGGGCACATTCTGTTTCTCGCGCGCGAGGCCGATGTTGAATTGCGCGCGCGCTGTGTATTTCCCGTATGGCGCAGTGCGGACAATGTTCGCGAAAATCGTCACCGACCTATCCAGCGAGTTTCCATACGAGATGCCCAGAATTTTCTTCTTTTTGCCAGTAAGAAACATTTCGCCGATGCGAAACTGCGCCTCGATTGCGTCATCGAAGTGCGGGTTGCCGGGATATTTTTCGACCAAGAGCCGATACGAATCCGCCGCGACGAAATAGTTGTGCTCTTGTTCCTGCAATTGCGCCCCGCGATACAGGGCACTCGGGGCAAGAGCATCTTTAGGATAGTGCCGCACAATGTTTGCGTACGCATGAATCGCTCGTTTAAGGTTGCCTTCCTTTTCAGCACTCTGAGCAGTATTATACAATTCCAGCGCTGTCCCGCTTATTTCTTCTTCCCCGGGCGCGACGAACTTGGCTTTTTTGCCCGGTTGAAAGACCACTGAGGCCGCCACTGATTCACAAAAAATCAAAGTGGCAGCTGTACAAAGCAAAGCAGCACGAATCAAGAAATCCATGGGGTGTCGCAGGGTAGTTGACTTATCGATTCCGTCAAGGTCATCAGTCGGCCAAACCGAAACTCGATGGCTGATGTTCACCGCGATTTTACAGTAACACCTTTTCCAAAGAGGCAAAGCCGATTAAGTGTCTAGGCCCATTGAATCTGATCGATCAGCACAAAATTCGCATCGGCGCCTGTGCGTGGAGCTTCGCCGACTGGCGCGGCTCTTTTTATCCCTCGGACCTGCCAGAGTCCCAATGGCTCGAATTTTACGCCAATTACTTCCCGGCTGTGGAAATCGATTCGACATTTTATGCCGCCCCAGCCGAAGCGACCATTCAGCGTTGGATCGAGATCACGCCAGCAGCCTTTCGTTTCGCCTGCAAACTCCCGCGCGAGATCACGCACACCCGGCGACTGCGCGATTGCACAGCAGAATTGAATTCGTTTCTTCGGGCGACTGAGGCGCTCGCGCCAAAGCTCCAGGTGATACTCGATCCAGTTGCCGCCCTCCTTTGCGCCAAAAGACGGCAAAACGGCGCTGCGCAAATTTCTCGATCAACTGCCGCGGGATTTCCGGTTCGCGCTCGAATTTAGACACCCCGGATGGCATCGGCCGCAGTTTATCCGGCTGCTGGAAAAGTATCGGATTTGCTGGGTTTGGGCCGATACCACTCCACTTAACGAACGAAATCTTGCCCCGTTCGAATTTCTGCCATGCACGACGGATTGTCTCTATCTGCGTTTACTCGGCGATTACGCAACGAAATACGATGTTGATGGCAGCCACTTCCATCGTTACGAAAAATTGCTCTGGAAACGCGAAGCCGCGCTTGACAGCTGGTCGCTTAAAATTGAGCGGCATCTTCCCGAGGTCCGCAACGTCTGGGCATTCGCCAGTAACCATTTCGAAGGATTCGCGCCTGAAACCTGCCAACGTCTCGCCCAACGTCTCAGCTTCATTTACCGCTGCCTGCGGAAACGGAACAGGCGTTTTCGACAGAGAACCGATCGCAGCTCGACCTTCAACTATAGCGGCGGCTGGATACGGTTGTGCCTTTCGAAGATGCACACCTGGCGAATCTCAAAGTTCGCCATCTCTTGCGCGAGGAGCGGAAATTTGTCGCCGAGTTGCGCGTGTGAGTGCGCGTCAGAGGCTGTAGTGAAAGGAATCCCCTTCTCTATCGCCAGCCCAATGATCCGGTCGCTCGGGTAAAGCTCGTTCACCGGCTTGCGCCATCCAGCGGTGGAAAGCTCAATCGCGAGATGCCGCGCACGAACGAAATCGAGTGTTTCATTAACTAAACTGCCGATCTCTCCGCCCGGCCGATGACCATGGATTTTGATCAGATCCAGATGGGCAAGGCAATCGACCAGCCCCGTCGCCGCCATTTCGCGGACACGGCGAAAATAATCGGAGTAAATCGCGTCGATGCTCCGGCCTTCGAATTGCGCGGCGCCATCCGGCACGCTGTCGAACATCTGATCGGCGCGATCAAGGAAATGAACCGAGCCCAGGACAAAATCGAGCTTGTCCCAATGCTTCTCAACCCAGTTTCGGCCAGCCGCCGAGTGAATTGGGTCGTTATCGAGCTCGATGCCCGCCCGGATTTGCAAATCGGGATTTCTTTCCCGCAAACGATCGATTTCATCGAAGTCGATTCCGGTATGATAACGATCGTGATCAGTGAAAGCAATGTCGGTTAACCCTGATCTGCGCGCTGAATCCGCCCAAGGCTGAAGCAACGCCTGCGTGTACCGCTGCACCCGATGTCCCTGCGGATGGGTGTGGTAGTCGGAGAAAAGGAGCAATGGAGTATTGGAGTGTTGGAGTGTTGAACGTGCGTCAGCAGACATCACTCCATTAATCCATCACTCCCCGGCTTGCTACGGCACAGCCAGGAATTTTTGCCGGATGCGCAACTCCGGGTATTGAGGAAAGAATACTTCGGCGATAAAGACCTTGTTCGGCGTGAGCTCGCGGGTCGAGATTGTTTCGCTGTACTCGACCCGCTCTTGGGGATTAACCAGAATCGTGGCGGGTTTTTCTGTGATAGCGTGATTGTCGGACCACTTTGTCAGGATGTTTCCCCCGGAATCCATCAGATAAATTTCGATCCGCTGGTTCGTCGGAAAGTCGAGCGGCACGGGACGCTTGGACAGATTTGCCAGCGTCACTCTGATTCCGAGCTGGCGAACCTCAGACAGTTTTACAGTCTGCGGCGTGATTTGGAGATCGAGAGCGAGCCCGCGCAGCCTTGGGTCTTTGTATTGCGGGACCACGTCGGGAGAAAATGGATGAAGAATGCGGCTTAACCAACCGCGTCTCCGGGGTGTCGCCGTTGGCGTGGCGTCCTGGCCAAAGATGCCCGCGGCCATGAAAAGCATGAGAAGAAGCAAAACAATGCGGGGCTTCATGAGTGGACTTAAACAGCCCCGAGAGTTTTCGGAGTTGCAAAATTCCTGTCAAACCCTTTATCAATCGGCATGAAAATTCTCCGGGTATTCGTTCTTTGTCTGCTTTGGGCGCCGGTGGCAGGCGTTGCGAAACAGAAGCATTGCTCGTTCCGCGTGCATGCCCAGGCGAATCCCCGGGACAGCGAGGCTTTCGCCTCATCGGTGCGCGCCCAAATTTCCGGTAAAGAGGTTGCCATCGAAAAGATGCCGTGGATTTCGGAACGAGATGTCATGGCGTTTGCTGTCTATCCGGCCCAGGGCGGAACTTATGGCGCGCTCATTCAGCTCGACGAACACGGACGCGTCGTGCTCGATACTTTAAGCGTTGAGCACCGCGGCAGTTTTCTCTTCGTTTTCATTAATGGCCGATTCATTACCGAACTCCAAATCGACAAACGCGTTTCGGATGGGAAAATCTACATTCCTTCAGGCCTTACTGCAGCCGACATTGATTTGATGAAAAAAGACTGGCGCCTGATCGGCCAGAAGAAAACGCGGTGAATTGAAAATGCGATTTGGCCTCGACCTAGATCTGGGAAGCATCCCGCAGTGGCGGGAGCCTGTGGCATTTGGCAGCCTGCCGAATGCACCGTGGCAAAGTGAACGCACGCGCCAAAGAGGTTCGCGGCAAGCTGCCGCGAACTGCAGGCTGGCAGCCTGCGCTCCCCGGAAGCTAAGGAAACAGCCACAACAATTGTTCGTTACATTTTTGCTGTGGCTGTGCTCAAATGTTCCGCTGCAAGGACAAAATCAGATTGTCGATCTTAGTTCTGCCTACGGACAACGATGCTCTGTTTTCGGGTGACGGTGCGGCGTTTTACCAGTACGTCGAACGCAATTACAAGGGAGAGAAATCAACTCCATGGGAGGGCGGCAAATACGGGTTTGTGCGCGATCCCATCGACACCGCAGGTGGCACCGTCTACACCCGCTTTCACGAAGGAATCGATATTCGCCCCGTGCATCGCGATGCAAACGGCGAGCCCCTCGACGAAGTCCGCGCCATTGCCGATGGAAAAGTCGTGCACGCCAATCTCGTACCCGGCTACTCGAACTATGGGAAATACATTGTGATCGAGCATCGCTGGGACGGCTCCAGTTACTACAGCTTGTACGGACACCTGAGTTCCATCCACGTGCACCCGGGCGATTCGGTCAAACGCGGCCAGCCAATCGCTATCATGGGCTACACTGGAGTTGGGATAAACCGGGAACGGGCGCATCTCCATTTGGAATTGGATTTAATGTTCAGCCATCAATTCGAAGCATGGCATGACGCATTCTTCAGAAATGACCCGAATCACAACGGCATTTATAACGGCCTGAATCTTGCCGGGCTCGACATCGCGCGCCTTTATCTGGCGCTCCGCCAAAACCCATCGCTTAGCGTCGCTCAGTTTCTCAGTGGCGAAGAGACATTCTACAAGGTGACCCTACCAAACTCGCACCATTTCGAGTTGCCGAAGCTTTATCCCTGGATGCTGGCCGGGAACCGCAACCAACAAGCTTCGTGGGACGTTTCTTTTGCGCGTTCCGGTGTGCCGCTAAAAGTAGAACCGAGCAACAAACACGTGACCCAGCCGGAGCTGAGTTATATCAAGAAAAGCCCAATTAATTATTCGTCCTTGACCCGTGACATAGTCTCCGGTCACGGCGAAACCGCGCAGTTGACCGGTTACGGCAGTCAGTTAATGCGACTGCTTATTTCTCCCGATTGAAATGTAGTCGCTTCGCTATGCGAAGCGCGGTTCTCTAGGAATCAAATGATCGTGTGCAACGCCGCCCACAGGGCGGCGGCTACAGGATCAGCATGAAGTCGGCGTCCCTTGGGCGAGCGCGACGCCGTGAGGAATTGCGCCCTGCACAAAGCCGAGACATTCCACAGCGCCGCTCGGTTTTCCGGGAAGCGCGATCACCAGTGCATGATCGACAATCGCCGCCAAGCTCCGCGAGAGGATTGAATTAGGCGTTATCTTCATCGATTCAGCGCGCATTACCTCGCCAAAGCCTGGCAACTCAACGCGCATGATCGCGCGAATTGCTTCTGGGGTAACATCGCGCGGTCCGATGCCAGTCCCGCCAGTGGCCAGAATCAAACCACAACCTTGTTTGGAAAACGAACGAATCGTGTCCTGAATTCGGTTCGCATCGTCGGGCACAATCGCTTCCGCGAGTACCTGCCAGTCCGCTTTCTGCGCTGCTTCTTTCAATGCGGGTCCGCCGAGGTCCTGATAATCCCCTGCGCTTGCGCGGTCCGAGACGGTGATGATGCCAACTTGTATCTGCATGTTTAACGATCGCCGCAAGTAAAAGCGCGGTCATCCTGAGCGCAAGCGAAGGACCTCTCAAAAGCCGAGTGATCACGCTGTTTAGTTTTTATGCCGCAACCTACGTAGGCGTGGTCCCTCGTCGTCTTCGCGGCTCGGGATGACAGTGAAAAACGGCTACGGCTAGACATGACGTTTCGTCTTGCTGATTAGCCGCACATCGTAAATCTGCATCTCTTTGTCCACGGCTTTGCACATATCATAAATCGTCAGCAACGCGACGGTGACGCCAACAAGCGTTTCCATCTCGACTCCGGTCTGCGCAATCGTTTGCGCCGCGCATTTTACCTCTGCGCCCTCGTGGAAAGTGGCGATGTCGATCTTAACTTCACCGAGCGGCAGAGTGTGGCAAAGCGGGATGAGGTGCGCCGTTTGCTTTGCAGCCTGGATGCCAGCAATCCGCGCAGTCGCGAACACATTGCCTTTCGCGATTTGATCTTTCCTAATCAGATCCAGCGTCTCGCGTTGGAGCCGAATCATGCCGGTGGCGACAGCTCTTCGCTTACTAACCGGCTTGGCCGAAACATCGACCATCTGGGCGCGGCCATCGTCACTGATGTGAGTAAGTCGCTTCATTTTTGCATGCTTGTCATTCTGAGCGGAGCGAAGAATCTCTGATCATTTGCGCGAGCGCTGGAGATCAATCAGAGATGTTTCGCTTCGCTCAACATGACAGGAAAAGGCGGTCCATAGTTGAGTTAGCCTCCGATGGCGATCATCTTGCGGTTCGGTTGATAATTGTCTCGGAAGTCGTGCTGCTCCGGTTTTCGATCGACCACATCGAGAAAGAATTGCTTAAGCTCCTCATCACTCGCGCCGGCCCGCAGCGGTTTCATGATGTCGAACTCAAGATAGCTCCCCAGGCAGGGACGCAATTTCCCATCGCATGTGAGTCGCAGTTTGTTGCAGTTTTCGCAGAAATGCAGGTTGGTCATTGCGCCGATAAACCCAATGCGCTGTTTGCGGCCCGGGATTTGATAGTAAGTGGCCGGCCCGTTTGTTCGAAATTTCGTCTCCGGGATCAGACTTCCGTAAACCGATTCGATTAACCGTTTCGCCTCGAGGATCGGCATGAAATTGTCTTCGCTGAGCACTTCGGTCGTGCTCACCGGCATCATCTCGATAAAACGCAGGATCAAATTGCGCGACGCAGCGAATTCGATCAGCGGAATCAATTGATCCTCGTTTCGGCCGCGCATCAGGACAGTGTTCAATTTGATCTGACTGAAACCAACTGCGATTGCCGCATCAATTCCCTTTAGAACCTGAGCGTGGAAATCCCGACCGGTGATCCTGGAATACACATCCCGATCCAATGTATCGAGAGAGACGTTGATCGATTGCACACCGGCCTCGCGCAAAGCCGTCGCCATTGTTTTTCCAGGGCTAATTTGGCGCGCAAGCAACGTTCCATTCGTGGAAAGACCCAGGCTCTTTATTTCGGAAATTTTCGATATTTCGGCAATGAAGTGGACAATGTCCCGGCGCGTGAGCGGCTCGCCGCCAGTGACTCGCACTTTCGAAACGCCTAATTCGGACGCGATCCGGACGAGACGCAGAGTCTCCTCGAAAGTCAGAATCTCTTCGCGCGGCAACCACTCCTGCAATTCCTGCGGCATGCAGTAGGTGCAGCGTTCATTGCAGCGGTCAGTGATCGAGACGCGCAGATAGGAAATCCGGTGGCCGTAGCGATCCTGCATTTAATTGCAACGCTACCGGCAACGCCGTGTTGAATCAAGAAAGCTGAAGATAATTGACGCGCGATAGGCGGCACATATGATCGTCCGCATGAAAGGTCGAATTCTTCCCCAGGCGCTGCCGCTTTGCCTCGCAGCCAGCGCGTTGATTTTTACGAGTTGCGAGACAACTCAGGACCGCATTTCCAAGCATCCCGAAATTTATCAACGCCTTTCGAACAGTGATCAGGCGTTGGTAACCCAGGGACAAATTCGCACCGGCATGTCCCGAAACGCTGTTTGGCTCGCGTGGGGCTCCCCCGATCGAAAAATTGTGGGGAACATGCGCGGAAACCCGACGGAAACTTGGATCTACATTTATTACGTGACCTACCCGTACTATCCGTACTATGGCCCGTGGGGTCCATGGGGGCCGTGGGGCCCGTGGGCTTCCTCTAGTCCCGACCCCGGCTACAGCTTCGCATACACCACCGTCGGGGTGGCGACGGGAAGCGCGCATCACCATGGGGGTCGTAATTTCGTATTCTTCGGAAGTCCGTTCTACGATCCGTTCTTCTACTCATACATTCCCCCAAGTATCCCTTATCCCAGCAAGGTAGTTACTTTCTCGAATGGGAGGGTCATTTCGTTCCAGTACCTGGCGTCGCATTAGAGCTGATCAAAAATTCTGTCGCATTCTGCCATCGGACGAATCAGTATCGCGGCACGCCCGACCAATGGCTTACCGCTCATTTCGACAGTTCCTCGACGCGCTTGAACAAGCGGGCGAACTAAAACGCGTTGCCGTACCGGTCGATACGGATCTGCTCATTGCCGAGTGGGCAGATCGCGAAATGAAATCGTCCGGCGGTGGAAAAGCACTGCTGTTCGAGCAACCGATTGTCGATGGAAAAAAATCCCCGTTCCCGGTTGCGATTAATACCATGGGTTCGCGCCGGCGCATGGCGCTCGCGTTGCAAGTCGCAGACGTGGCAGACGTCGCCCAGGAACTTCAACTCATCCTGAAAGCTAAGCCGCCAACCGATCTGCGTGAAGGCTGGAATTTGCTCAAACAGGGAATTCATCTACTGCACGCGCGTCCAAAACACGTAAAGGAAGCGCCTTGCCAGGAGATCGTGCACCGTGGCATTGGCTTCCAGCCAACGTCCGATCGGCAGGATGCCGATGCCACGAGTTTTTCCTTGGACGATCTACCCATTCTCAAGTGCTGGCCGAAGGATGGCGGGCGCTTCATCACTCTCGCAAACGTGCATACCCGTGATCCGGAGACAGGTGCGCGAAACGTGGGCATTTACCGGATGCAAGTTTATGACGAGGGCACGACCGGGATGCACTGGCAACTTCACAAGGTTGGGGCACGCCATGGCCGGCGCTATTACGAGCGCGGTGAGCGGATGCCAGTGGCAGTTACGCTGGGCGGTGATCCTGTTTATACATTCGCGGCAACTGCGCCGCTGCCGGACGGTTTGGACGAGCTGTTTTTCGCTGGTTTTTTGCGAAAGAAATCAATCGAGCTGGTTCGCTGCAAAACAACCGATCTCGATGTGCCGGCAGACGTAGATTTTGTTCTGGAAGGCTATGTTCAGCCCGGTGAGACGCGCCCCGAAGGTCCATTTGGCGATCACACCGGCTTCTATACCGCCGTCGAGGATTACCCGGTTTTCCATCTGACTGCCATCACGCATCGGCGCGACGCAGTTTATCCGACAACAATCGTGGGCAGGCCGCCGATGGAAGATTATTATATCGGCGACGCTTGTGTGCGTATTTTGCTGCCGGTATTCAAGATGAATTTTCCAGAAATTGTTGACATGACGCTGCCGCCTGAAGGCGTTTTTCACAATTTGGTCTTCGTGAGCATTCGAAAGCAATATCCGTATCAAGCCTTTAAGGTCATGCACGGTCTCTGGGGCATGGGCCAGATGATGTTCAGCAAATATATCGTCGCAGTGGATGAAGATTGCGATGTGCACAACACGAGCGAAGTGCTTTTCCGATTGTGCGCAAACACCGATCCTGCTCGCGACACGACCGTTATCAAAAATCCAAGCGATTCGCTCGACCACGCGCCGAGCGATCAAAATATCGGCTCGCACATGGGATTCGACGCGACGCGCAAGTTGCCGGGTGAAAACTATCACCGCCCGTGGCCGGAACTGCTGAAAATGACCGACGAAGCGCGAGCGCTCGTGGATGAATTGCAGCGCAAAGCGGGCCGCTAAAGCTCCAAATTCCAAGCTCCAACATCCAGAGAAATTCCAATCTCCAATAACCAAGGCGTGGCATGGGAAAATCGGAGCTTGGTACTCTGGAGCTTCTCTGGAGCTTGGCCGTTGGAATTTGGTGCTTCCGCCTACGGTTTGCGGAAAAGCCGACCGGTATCGACGTCGCGAGTAAGTCCCCCGGGTGGAACTCCGCGAAGATCGTAAACGCGCCCCGTGTAAGGGCTATAATAAAAGCCGGGCGTTCCGGCCCAACGCCCATACGGATAACCACCTGGAGGTAGCGGACCGTATTGCGCAGTTTGATTCTCCTGGACAATCTTGCCGGTTAGGGCGCCGGCAGCGGCTCCTGCGGCTGCGCCAATCGACGCGGCGCGAACATTGCCGGTCGCCGCGGCGCCGATCATCGCGCCGGTGGCAGCGCCCCATGCTGCGCCTTGGCCGACTGGGGTATCACATGAACTGAGAATGAAAGCGCTTAGCGCAAGAACCCAAACAGCAATGAAAAGATTCTTCGTCATAAGTTTACGCTGGCTGACGGATTGAACTGCGCAACGTCGAGAATGTTGCATGGCAGACTTAAAAAGACTTCCATAGCTGCGCCGCGATCCGGCCGGCTTTCTCCAACCTGCCAAGGCGATACTCCTTTTCGAAAACGCGAAACCTGTCGCACTCCATTCGGCGAAGCAAGCCGCGGTAAATCGATCCCATGATTTCGGCCGGCACCATCGTCCTGCGATCCTCAGATGGAAGCGCCGCAGCCGCGCGCGAGAAAAACTCTCGGGCACGCGCGGCTTCGAATTCCATCAGGCGAACGAACCGCTCGTTATACTGCCGGTTTTGCAGCTCTGCCTCGGAATAGTTGCAACGCGCCAAATCCTCCTGCGGCAGATAAAGTCGGCCGGCCTGCAAATCTTTGCCGACATCACGAATGATATTCGTCATTTGCAAGGCGAGTCCGAGCTCGAGCGCATATTCTTTGCAGCGCGGGTTGCGATATCCAAAAATCTCGATGCTCACCAGACCTACCGCGCTGGCCACCCGGTAGCAATAAACACGCAGATCCTGGAAGGTAGCAAATCGGAAGACGCTCAGGTCCATCTCTACGCCGGCGATGATCTCCTCCAGCATCTCAGGCGGGAGCGAGTATTTCTTCATCAAACCTCTCACGTCGCCAGCGAGGGCCGGTTCGTCTTGAGCTGCTGCGCGCAGCATTTGACGCCACACCGCCAAACGCTGTTGCTTCTCTGCGACGCCGAGCTCCGAGGAATCTGCAATGTCGTCGATCACGCGGCAGAACGCGTAGAAAACAGTCATGTCGCGTTTGCGCTCGCGCCCTAATGAAATGAATGCCAGGGCCAGATTCGATTTGCTCTGGCGCGTGATGGTCGCCGCGTTCACATGCGCTTTCTTGCAGGCTGATTTCCTAATATTGAATCCATTTCTCCTGGTTCACGCGGCGAGTCTCGCATTGCCGAAATAAACAGACCCACGAGGCCAAAAGCCAGCCCGTGACGATTCCGCGGAGAAAAGCAAAACTGAATTTCCACAGGAGAAGTGCGCCCAATCGATCCGCGATTGCGCTGCGCACGATGGCGTCGCAGATCATGATGCTAAAAAAGTGGATCCCGCAAATGACCAAAAACCAACCCAATCGACCGGCATTTTGCCGGATGAACTGGGCGTGAGCCCGCATGGCTGCGATCAACGTTTCGTTATGCAGCGCCAGCGAGATTTGGACCGAACAAAAGCCAATGATCAAGCCGCTCATCAGTACCCGCGCAATGGGCAGATAATCGAGGACGCCTGGAATATTCGTGAAGTAGGCAAGGACAAGCGGTAACCGGACGATCAACGTGCTGACAACAACGACAATGCCAGCCCATTCCAGAACGTAACTAAAGCGCCGCATAGCGAAGCGGAAGAGTTCTCCTTCTTCAAAGCTAACGCCTTTTATCCACGCCAGACAGACGGTAATGAGGTACACTTGGATATAAACTCCCAGGAGGTATTCGAAAATGAATGCACTGGCATCCACTGTGGCCGAGATTCGCAGCAGCCCGGCAGCCGGTACCAGACCGCTCCACTCCGGTAATTGCCAAAATACAATCGGTTTCAAGAGCGACGCCAGCGCGCTCAGCAACAGAATCAAATAAACGAGATAACCCCAGACGCGGTAACGCTTCCGCAATGCTCGGACTAACGCGCCGTGTAACCCGCGCCAGTTGAACAGCATGAATAGCGCAGCCACGACCGAGAGCGGATAGGTAGTGGTGGCGTTATCGAAAAGTCCTGCAACGCCTTCCAGTGCTGGCAACGGCGTTTCTCTCCATACCTCTGTAAATCGCGGCCAATACCAGTGCGGCAATGAGATGATCTGGCTCGGATCGAGATCGGCCCAGTTTCGAATTGGTGTGAAGGTAGCAAACTGGAAAGCGAAATAGCCGAACCCGAGCAGCGCGAAGCTGATCCAGATGCGCCTGTAGCGTCCGATGCAGCGAAAACCATCCCCGAGCGCCCGCCGCACCGGATTAAAAAGCATCACAAGCGCGTATCCGCCGCAGAGCCCGAGTAGCGGATAGAAGCGGGTCAGGTTTTGCCACACTTCAGCAAGAGGCGGCTCTGGAGCAACGGAGTATTGGAGTAATGGAGTAATGGGAATTAGATCATCGCCCCAACACTCCAACACTCCACTACTCCATTCTAACGGATCAGCCCCCAGTGCTGATTAAACGGCCAATAAACACACAATCCGCGCCCGACCAGGTTTGCTTCAGGCACCGCTCCCCAATAGCGGCTGTCATAGCTGTTGTAGCTGTTATCGCCCAAGGCAAAATAGCCATCCTTCGGCACGGTGAATGAACGATCTGGTTGCGACAGATATTCATGGCCCAGAGCGTATCCTCGATAAGGAGGTTTCGCCGACATTACCCGGGCGAACCCATAGCCCTCCGCTTTCGTGCCATTCACATAGAGAAATGGCGGGTCGATTCGCAACTGATCGCCGGGCAGACCGCCCAACCGTTTAATGTAAAATGGCGAGCCCGCCTCCGGGTCTTCCCGAATCCCTGGAATATGATTCGTCCTAAAGACAAAGACATTGCCGCGATGAGGCTTAACAAAGTTATAGCTGAATTTATCCACAAAGACCTGGTCGCCTGTGTCGATTGCGCCTCTGGCAATGACCTCCCCGCGGTGACAGATGCGACCCGGAAGAACGTTGAAATCATGACTGAGCGTCTCGGGGGACGCGTACACGAGAAAGTTTTGTCGCTGGCAGATCAATCGCGAAAAAGTAAAAAAGAAGAGGATTTTCTTTGGCACAATCTCAAGAACCTGATCGTCTTCATGCGAAACCACGTTGATGTAATTGCGACCCAAAACAATGAACTCGCCGATCTGTTGCAGAATATTCGGCGCCGGTTCTGTGCTGGGATGCCCGACGATTCCATTTAACGTCGGTTGCATCGAACCGGTGGGAATTTTGAACGGTTGCAAGAAATAGGAGCGAATGCCTACGGCCACAACGATCGCCACCAGAATCACCTCGCAATTCTCTCGCCAATGCGATTCCCAGGTCACCGGAGTCAGCCTGTGCAGCAGCTTATCAAGCGCATCAGCGGTGCCGTGAATTCTCTCGCGGTCTTTCTGACGCAACGCTTCGCGGAGGCTTTTCATTCCAGCGACGATTTGTTCCCGGTCCGCGGCGCTGAGCCGGTCGTCCTTGTAGCGCAGATACTTCCGCGCATGCCGCAGAAGCAATCGGCTGTGTTTAATGTGGCGAGATGTGAACATGAGTTAGAAAATGACGAAGTACGAATCTCGAATGACGAAACAATGACCAAGCACGAATGAGCAAAAACTACAGCGTGAACCTGTTGTCATTTCGGATTTCCTTCGTCATTCAGATTTCGTCATTGTGCTTTCAATACTTCGATAAACGCCTCCTGAGGAATATTGATTTTCCCGATGCTTTTCATCCGCTTTTTTCCTTCTTTTTGTTTCTCCAGCAATTTTCGTTTACGGGTGATATCGCCGCCGTAGCATTTCGCTGTCACGTTTTTCCGTAACGCCGAAACACTCTCGCGCGCAATAATTTTTCCGCCAATAGCTGCCTGAATCGCCACTTGATAAAGCTGTCGCGGGATCACTTCCTTCAGTTTAGCTGCCAATTGGCGACCGCGCGCCTCGGCACGATCCTTATGCACGATTGTCGAAAATGCATCCACCGGCTCGCCATTGACGAGCAAGTCCAGCTTCACCAATTTCGCCGCCCGGTACCCGGCATGCTCGTAATCCATCGAACCGTAACCGCGCGTAATGCTTTTAATCTTGTCATTGAAATCGACGAGAATTTCGTTGAGCGGCAGTTCGCAATGCAACATCACCCGGCGCGTATCGAGCGACTCGGTGCGCTCCATTTGGCCGCGTTTCTCCAGAATCAATTGCAGGATGTCGCCGATGTTTTCATTCGGACATAGCACGTATGCCTTTACAATCGGCTCCCGAATCTCCCGGATCATGCTCAGGTTGGGCAAATGAGCGGGGTTATCGATCAACAGTTTCTCTCCGCGTGTGGTCAGCACTTCATAGACCACGCTTGGACTGGTCGCGATGATGTCCATGTCGTACTCGCGCCGAAGCCGTTCCTGGATGATTTCCATGTGAAGCAACCCGAGAAATCCGCAGCGAAAACCAAAGCCAAGCGCGACGGAGCTTTCCGGTTGATAGACAAACGCGGCGTCGTTCAGGCGCAGCTTCCCGATCGCGGTCTTCAAATGCTCGAAGTCGCCGGTGTTAATCGGATAGATCCCACTGAAGACCATGGGATGAATTTCCTGAAAACCAGGAAGCGGCTGCGCGCGCAGCATGGCGTTGGTCGGTGATGGTGTCGCCGATCTTTATGTCGGCGGTAGTCTTGATGTTTGCGATGAAATAGCCGACGTCACCAGGATTTAACTTTTCCTGCGGAAGCATTTTCGGCGTAAACACGCCTACCTCCTTGATCTCGTACCGCGCATTGTTGTTCATCAACATGATCGCGTGATTCGCTTCCATTGTTCCCGAAACGACGCGCACATAGCCAACTACGCCGCGGTAAACATCAAACACCGAATCAAACACCAGCGCGCGCAGCGTTTCGTCCGCCGGCGGTTGCGGTGCCGGAATCCGCTTCACGATGGCCTCGAGAATTTCCTCGATGCCAATGCCCATTTTCGCGCTCGCTTCAATCGCTTCCTCCGCAGGGATCGCAAGGATTTCTTCCAACTGGCGTTTCACTGCGGCAACGTCAGCATTTGGCAGATCGATCTTGTTGATGATCGGAACAATTGTGAGCCCCTGTTTGTGAGCGAGATGAACGTTCGCCACGGTTTGCGCTTCGACTCCCTGCGCCGCATCCACGATTAATAGGGCGCCTTCGCATGCGGCGAGGCTGCGTGAAACTTCGTAGCAAAATCGACATGCCCGGGCGTGTCGAGCAGGTTCAGCCGATAGCTTTGGCCAGATTTGCTCGTGTAACGCATCGCCACCGGATGCGCTTTGATCGTGATCCCGCGCTCCCGTTCCAGGTCCATTGAATCAAGGAGCTGGTCCTGCTTTTCCCGCTCCTGGATCGTGCCCGTGCGCTCAAGCAACCGGTCCGACAACGTCGTTTTGCCGTGATCGATATGCGCAATGATGCAGAAGTTGCGCGTGAACTCGATTGCCATGAGAGCGCCACTATGCGAGCGCGGCTGCGCTGGGTCAATCGTTACGCCCGCACATTCCCTTCATTTGTCCCATTGGATTCATTCGATTAAGATCTGCAGCATGCCAAAGCTCCCCTTTTCAGACACTACAGATGTAGAAGCAAGCGAACCGCCTGTCGACTTCACCAATACTGCTTCGTTCCGGCCTCAAAGACAGGAGAGCGACCAGTTTCGCAAGGCAATGTTTATTGGCCTGGGAATTGTGCTGCTCGTATTTCTCGGGAGCATGATCGCGGTGCTGATGATGCACGCGCCAAAGCTTTGAGTGCGAGTAATCCCGTGGCAAGCTTGAAGGTGATGCCGCGAGATCCCTCGACTTCGCTCGGGATTTCAGCATGTACAAAGCGCCTTTTGCTTTTCGACATTGATGGCACGTTGATCCATTCGGGTGGCGCGGGCATTCAAGCGCTCAAATCCGCCTTCCGAGAGCGTTTCGGTATCACGGATGATCTGCACGACATCGAAATCGCCGGCATGACCGATTCAGGCATTGTCGTCAGCATCTTGAACAAGCATAAAATTCCCGCAACCAACGAAAACATAAGCGCGTTCCTCGATAGCTACGTGCATTTTCTGTCGCTCGAATTGCCACGCCGGAAAGGCAAACTGCTCCCCGGCGTGCTCCAGTTGCTCGAAAAGCTCAAGTCACGGCCACATCTGGTGCTCGCGCTTCTCACTGGAAATGTCTCCCGCGGAGCGCGACTAAAACTCGAGCACTATGGTGTCTGGCACTTTTTTGAATTTGGCGCGTTTGCTGACGATCATCGCGATCGCAACCAGTTCGGGCGCTTCGCTCGCGCGCGCGCAAAAGAAAAGCATGGCCGCGAGTTCGCCGCACCGGAGATCGACGTCATCGGCGATACACCGCGCGATATTGCCTGTGGCAAAGCGCTTGGGGCGCGCACCATAGCGGTGGCGACCGGCAGATGGAGCCGCGATGAACTTGCGAAATATCAGCCGGATTTTTTGATTGATGATCTCTCAGATGTGGAAACTATTATCGATACACTCGGATGGTGATCCATTGACGATTGGAGGATGAAATGAAAAAAAACGCTTCCCAGGCCGACCCGACGCCGAGAAGAGACCGTTCCGATGTCCTGCCGCTCAAAGGCGAAATCGATCTGCACGTCTCCCCTTCTGTCACGGCGTCACTCAATGCGATGATCGAGAAAAAGCCGCGACGTTTGGTGGTCGATCTTTCCGACGTGACTTACATCGATAGCGCCGGTTTGGCGGCATTGATTGAAGCGATGCAAAAGGTGGAAGGCTACGGCGGCAGATTCTTGCTGGCTGGCTTGCAGGAAACTGTGCGCTCGATTTTCGAAATCTCGCGCCTCGATCAGGTATTTCAGATTTTCCCAGACGTGGACGCTGCGCTTAGGAACTTGATCTCCGCTGAGGGCAGCGGACACTACAGCGCAACGCGCGGCAAAATCGCCAGCGTTTGCTCGACGTTCCTTGAAATATCGAACTGCGACGCAAGCTCAATGTTCGCCGAGCGCGCCGCGGCGCGGCGCGCCGGATCGGACCAGAAGCGAATAGCGTCACGCAAACCAATGAGATCGCCTGCGTGATCGACAATTGATCCGTGGACGCTGTCTTCAATGATTTCGCTAAAGCCGTTGGAACGCGTTGTGATCACCGGCAATCCGCAGGCGAGCGCTTCCAGGCAGGCATTGGAGAATGGATCATAAATCGTAGGCAAAATGAAGATGTCGGCAGCCGCGTAAACACGCAGAATGTCTGCGACTTCGCCGAGAAACTGCACCGGTTCCTCGCGCCAAAAGAGCAGGCCTTTCGTCTTGTAGAGCGCTGCATTTCCCCGGCCAGCAACGAGCAACCGCATTTTTCTATTCTTGCAGAGCGCCATCGCCTGGATTGCAAAAAGCAATCCTTTGCGCTCCCAGCCAGAGCCTGCAAACAGCAGCGCAATTTGATCCGGTTTCAGCTTCAAATCTTCGCGCGATTTTTCCCGAAGCTCGGAATAAAACCGGAATTTGCTCGAGCGGAACGCCGTTGTGAACGATATCGATCCTGTCTGCCGGATAGCCATAAAGATCGACGATCTCCTTCTTGACCATTTGTGAAGCAACGATCACGCGCCCGGCTCTGTGGCTGGCAAAAAGCGATTCCTCCAAATGCAATAGATCGCGATGCTTGCGGTTGAGAGCCCGGGCAAATTGCTTCAGAGGAAGCTCGAATTTTCTTCTACGCTCCAGCCAGGCGCGATGGACACCGTCGCCGGCGCGATAAACGTCACAGTTCCAGACGCGTTCAAGGCTCAACAAGGCATCGCAGTCGATTTGCGGCCGGATTTGTTCCAGTTCATCCGCAAACCCAATGACGGATTCTGCGCGCAGGCGCGTGATCGTTCCAAAAGGCCATTGATCCTCCGGCCATTCATTCGTGGCGATAAGTTGCACCTCGTGCTCGGCCTCGATAACTCCACGGGCGAGGCGTTTTAAGTACGCTTCTGCGCCGCCGGTCGGAGAATAGCCGCGCCGAACAAAAGCGACTCTTAGTCGTTCTTTCATCTTGAGTGGAACGGGGAATGCCCATCCGTTTCGGACTCAGAACGCCACTTTACATGCTCCACGTTCGCCAGAATACTTCTAACCCGATGCCGGGTGAAACCTTAAACGCTCCTGCACCACCACGTTCTGCCGCGCACGCGGCGCGTACGTTACCGAGAAGCTTGCTCTATTCGATTTTCGCCCGCATCGGCGGTTCTGGCCTGGATACGGATGCATTTGAAACCTTGCGCGCATCGTATCGCGGTGGATTCCTGGGTAAAGCAATCGCTTATGGCAACCGGCAGAATGAGATTCCCGGTTCGCTCATCCATTCTCTGCGCTGGCATCCGGTACGGCTAATTTCTTTTCTTGATCGGCCCTATTATTACGGCGCGAAAAAAAAATATCTTGACTGGATCACGGCACGGCATCTGGCAACCGGGCGTTATGATCTATTTCATAGCTGGTCGGGCGACTGTTTACGCTCGCTCCAAATTGCAAAACAACGCCGCATCCCTTCGATCGTTGAGGTGCCAACCTGGCATCGCGATGGCGGCAAACAGAAATTCGACCAGCCGAAAATTGCCGCGCCACCAGGCAAGCTATGGGGTTTTCAAAGGTGGAAAGCCAGACTGTTGCTCCACCGGAGGCGTTTTATTGAAGAGTACAAACGCGCCGATCTTCTGCTCGTCCTATCAGAGACGGCTGCTGAGACCTTTCGTTTCCGAGGTTTCCCGGAGGAAAAACTCTTCTATTTGCCGCGCGGGGTGGACGTGGAGCGCTTCAAGCCGGGCCCGCGGCCGGCAAAATTTCGCGCTGCTTTTGCAGGCGCATTGATCAAAAGAAAAGGCATTCAACATGTGCTCGAGGCATGGCACCGCCTCAATCTCCCCGATGCCGAGCTATGGTTGATTGGTTTCGTGCACGACGAAGCGAAGCCCTATCTCAAGGAATTTTGGCGCGATAACATTCGCGTCGTCGGATTCGTGCGCGATCCGGAAAATTATCTCAACCAAGCCACGGTGCATGTTTTCCCGTCGCAATGGGAGGGGAGCGCCAAAGTCACGTATGAGGCAGCGGCATGCGCACTGCCTCAAATCACCACGCGGGAAGCGGGCGATGTGGTGCGCGATGGCATTGAGGGAATCATCGTAAAACCGGGAGATGTCGAGGCAATAGCAACGGCGCTCGGGCATTTGTATCGACATCCTGAGATCGTTCAGCAAATGGGCGGGGCGGCAAGAGGTCGCATGGTTGAAAATTTCACCTGGGACCATTTTCGAACGCGATTGCTGGACGCATATGCGACCGCGATGCGAATGGCGGGGTAATTTCTGTAGCGGCAGTCGATAACCGCCGATTCCTTGTTTCGGCGCCCAATGAGCGCCGCTACAGTCAAAGCTCGTGAAAATTCTCCTGTTGCAACTCAAGCGAATTGGCGACCTGATTTTGACGACTCCCGCCGTCGCAGCTTTGCGTGACAGTTTTCCAGATGCACAACTCACGATCGTCGTTTCCAGCGAATGCGCCGACCTGCTGCCAGCGATTTCAAATGTCGATCGCACTTTGATGGCGCGACGCAATGTGCGCGACCTCGCTCTGTTTTTTTCCGCTGCAGTCAGCAGATTTGACTGCTGCATCGATTTCACGGGGAATGATCGCTCGGCTTTTCTGGCGTTCTTATCCGGCGCGCGAAGGCGCGTGGTGTCTTATCGGGTGCGCGAACAGTCGGGAATGTGCGGACGTGCTTACACCGATTTTGTTAACGTTCGTATGCGGGACACGCACACCATCGACTACAATCTCGCTCTCCTCGAACCACTCGGAGTCCGGGCTGTTGCCTCCTCCGCCCCACATCTGGAGCTGCCACAAATGGCCCACGAAAAAGCCGACGCACTGCGCCGCGATTGGAAAATCAACGCGCCTTACCTCATTTTGCATCCCGGCTCGGCCCGCCGGGAAAAACTCTGGGAGCCCGAGCGATGGGCGAAGCTGATTGACCACTTCGGTCGAAACAACGATATCGGTCTTGTCCTGACCAGTGGACCATCGGCCGACGAGCAAGCGCATATTGCGGCAATCAAGAACAAGGTGCATCAACAAATCATCGATCTTTCCGGCAAGACAGGTTTGCTGGCGCTGGCCGCATTGATTGGCCAAGCGCGGCTTCTGGTGACGGTCGATTCCGCTCCCATGCATCTGGCAGTGGCAACCCGTACGCCGCAGGTAGTGCTGTTCGGGCCGACTAACCCATTTCATTGGCGCCCGCGGGAAAGTACGGCACTCATTTTACAAGGAAAATCAGCCGGGCCAGCGACCGAGTTTGTGCCGGCGCAGCCGCGCTTTGCAATGAGTGAAATCTCGACGGAAGCGGTGATTAGTGCTATGGATTCGCTGCTGTCGCTTCGTGCGGCGGCGCAAAGCTCATGAGCGGCGCAAAGGCAGCTAGGACCAAGCAGTCATTTTGGGAAACGTTCCGCGCGGCTTCCGGTTCGTATCGGCGGCTCTACAGTTACGTCAGGCCCTATAAGGGGCGTTTCATCCTGGGCCTGGCGCTCGGTCTTGCCTACGGCGGGGTCAATTCACTTTTCCCGTTGGCCATTGCCCGCGTCACTAGCACTGTTTTCCACGGCGCCGCTCCCAATCCGATGGCGTTGCGCTCAAATCTTGAGATCCTGGATACGGGCCCAAAGATCAATTCGATTGTTCTGATCTGTCTCGCCATTCCAGCCATCATGACAGTGCGCAGTCTCTGTTCCTATGGAAGCACCTATTGCATGCAATGGGTGAGCAACAGGGTCGTTACCGATATCCGGGCCCAGCTTTTCAGTAAGATGGTGCGCCATTCCATGGACTTCTTCAATAAGATGCGGTCCGGCTTCCTGATATCACGAATCACCAATGATACCCGCGTAGTGCAAATGGCTTTAACGGCCGTCAGTAGCGATATCTTCAAGCAACCAGTGACGATTATAGGTGCAATCACCGTTCTGCTTCTAATGGATTGGAAGTTCACCGTGGTCACCCTGATTCTTTTCCCGACCTGTTTGCTGCCACTTCGCATTTATGGGCGGCGGGCGCGAAAGGCGATGCAAGGTCAGTTTGAAGGCATGGGCGAAATGGTCGTGACGATGCAGGAGACGTTCGCCGGCATTCGCGTGATCAAGTCGTTTGCACGTGAAACATACCAGGAAAAGGAGTTCAAACGCAGCAATCAGCTGCAGTTCTCGCAAATGATGCGCATCATCAGGTCGATGGAGGCAGTCGGCCCGCTGGTCGAGACCATCGCCGCGATCGGTGTGGGATTGGCGTTGCTTTATGTTTACGCCGCCAACCTGAGTGTCGGCCGATTTTTTGGACTGATCTCAGGAATTTTCATTCTCTACGATCCGATCAAGACGCTTAGCAAGATCCAAATCGTGATGCAGCAATCGATCGCCGCGACGGCGGCGATTTTCTCGATTCTTGATTCAGAGCCCGCTGTGCAGGACGCGCCAAACGCTGGGGTGCTGAATTCGTCACAGGGTCGAATTGATTTTGAAAATGTAACGTTCCGATATGCAAATACCGTCACAGATGCCATCAGCAATCTGAATTTGCATATTCGAACCTGGGAAAACCCATGCGCTGGTCGGCGCCAGCGGCGCAGGCAAAAGCACTATTCTCTCACTGATCCTGCGCTTATATGACCCAACGACAGGGCGCCGTAAAAATCGATGGCAGAGATCTGCGCTCGGTGACGCAAAAATCCTTGCGCGAACAGATCGGGCTTGTCACCCAAGAGACATTTTTGTTCCACGACACGATCTTCAAGAACATCCAGTTCGGCCGGCTGGATGCTACGCCGGAAGAAATTTACGAGGCCGCAAAAGCTGCCTATGCACACGATTTCATCATGGCGCAGCCAAAAGGTTACGAAACGGTGATTGGTGACAAAGGATGTCTTCTCTCCGGCGGACAGCAGCAACGCCTCGCTATCGCGCGCGCTATTCTGAAAAACGCGCCAATTCTTTTGCTCGACGAAGCCACGTCGTCGCTCGATTCCGAATCGGAACAGCAAATTCAAAATGCGCTCGCCAAACTGGCCGCTGGCCGCACCGTGATCGCGATTGCCCACCGTCTCTCCACCATTCTATCCGCCGATCAAATCATCGTAATGGATTCCGGCCGAGTCAAGGAGATCGGCACACACGCCGAACTGCTCGAAAAATCCGGCTACTATCGCCGGCTTATACGATCACCAATTCAATCGGATTCAGAAGGAAACCGAAGCCGAAGCAGGCATTCTTGTTGAAGAGCTGGTGTAGCACACTGGGTAAGCAATGGCCATTAGCCTCTCGCCATGCCGTTTAATATCGACCTGCACACGCATTCTTTTTTTTCCGGAGACGGTATTTCCAGCCCGGAAGACTTGATTGCGGCCGCGCGCGCCAAAGGTTTGAACGGTATCGCCATCACCGATCACAACACATGCGATGCGGTGAATTACCTGCTCGAGAAAGGCTTGATGCGGCTGGACGGATTGCCGGTCAATGATTTTCTCGTTCTTCCTGGGGTTGAGGTCACGACCGCCGATGGACATCTTCTCTGCATCGGAGCAGAACTGCCCTACCTGAAAGGAAAACCGGCGCGCGAAGTCTGCGACATCATTCATGAACGCGGCGGTCTCGCCATTCCTCCACATCCATACGATTTGTTCCGCGCCGGAATCCGTTTTTCCACTCTGGAAACGCTGCCGGTGGATGCGATCGAGGTTTTCAACGCGGCGACCACGCTCCGCCGCTACAATCGTTACGCTTTCAAATACGCGCAGATTCGCGGTTTGCCCATGACTGCGGCCAGCGATGCGCATCATGCCGCCGCTGTTGGGACAGCTTACACCATCGTCAATACCGACGATTTTTCCGTGAAAGGAATTCTCGCGCAGATCCTGAAGAGCAACGAGCTGAATCAACAATACCAGACCCCGCGCGATAGCCTCCGCAAAACCTGGAACAACTGGTTGCGATTGCGGCGCCGGAAGAAAATTCCGGAACTAGCTGCAAAAGACAGCGGCCACAACGGTCGCTGAAGTTTTACCTCTTAAGTTTTAACCTTAACTCCAGCGCAATGCCTGCATACGTCATCGTTGAAATCGACATTCTCGATCCAGCCGGCTACGAAGAATACAAAAAGCTCGCCGGCGCGACCGTGGAGAAGTACGGCGGGAAATACATCGTCCGCGGCGGCAGAACCGAAGTGCTCGAAGGCGATTGGAAACCGAAGCGCATCGTTGTGCTTCAATTCGATTCAGCCGCAGCATGCCAAAGAGTGGCTGAACAGCGAAGAATATCGCGAGCCGCGCAAAATGCGGCATCGCACAGCCAGGACAAACATGATCCTCGTCGAGAGTGCTTGCCGCGCCGTAGCCGGGCGGGCGGCGTGATCGGGCCTGTCATTCGAACCGGCTTACTCCACGTCAAACCTAACGAGAGACCCACAAGCTTTGCGGCGAATCGTTTCTTTGTTGCCAAAGCAGGACTGGATTGTCGTCGGGTGGGTAATCGCTATTAAGCTATTTCTATTCCTCATCGGGGCGAAGAGCTACCCGATGTTTGGGGACAGGTACCAGCCAGGCCCACACAACTGGCTTCAGATATGGGACCAGTGGGATTTCGGATATTACCGGGAGATCGCGGAATTTGGGTATCACGCCGACGATGGTTCGATCGAGCTCTATCCGCTGTTTCCGTGGCTGATTCGTTTGGTTGTCTTATGTTACTGGAAGTTCTCTTGCTGCCAGCCTTCTGATTTCTGCCATCGCTTGCCTTGCCGCGGCAATCGTGTTGCGAAGACTTGTCGAGCTTGATTACCCCGCCAGTGTTGCAATGCGCAGCGTATGGTTTTTCCTCATTTTTCCGACGGCATATTTTCTTCATGTCGGGTACAGTGAAAGTTTGTTTCTGGCTCTGGGGTTGGGTTGCATCCTGGCTGCACGCGTTGACCGATGGCGGTTGGCGGGATTGCTGGGGGCTTTTTGTTGGATGACGCGCGGGGTAGGCATTGTTCTAGTCCCCGCACTCGCCATCGAAGCGATCCAACAATATCGCGTTAAGCGTCGCTGGAACTGGCGCTGGCTTTCCATAGCGATGGTCCCCGTTGGTTTTGCGGTCTATTTGCTGATTAACTGGCGCGTGGCGGAGATCCGTTTGCCTTCCTGCAAACGCGAAGAGTGTCATTCAACCAGCCATTTGCTTTCCCTTCGGTGGGAATTCGCCACGCGATTTGGGCTCACTACCCTAGCACGAGCGAGGCAGAAATGGTCGGTGGGCAGGAGTTACAATTCGTAGCACTCGGCTTTGTCTGCATGATCGTTAGTTGGATCAAACTGCGCCCGGTTTACGCCGTTTGGATGACCGGGACCTGGCTCCTATTCACGAGCGTCAGCTTTTTGCTGAGCGTGCCACGCTACACGCTAACAATGTTCCCGATCTTCATACTCTTCGCCCTCCTTGGCAGGAACCGGTTTTGGTTCGGCGTCATCACTGTCTGGTCGTTGCTGTTTTTCGCGTTGTTCGCCGTTCTATTTGCCCGAGGCGAATGGGCGTTCTGATAAAACTAGCGCTGCGCCGTTGAATGAGTGGCCAGTCTCGACCGCATGTTTCAGTTCGCGCTCCTTCAGCAGGATCATGCGCTCGTACCAGGCGAGCAGCCGGCAGAGCACCCATCCGCGGTAGCCATCGCGAAAACCCTGCTTCCAGACGTAATGGTAAAGGAATCGCAAGCTCGGACGGAATGGCGCCCGCGTTGCGAGTTTCTTTAGCCAGCGCTTGCGCTCTACAGCTGTTCCCAAAAGGCGTCGCTCGCAATGTCTTTTCACCTGCTCGCTCATGCAGCTTTTCGGACGCCGCCGCTTCCCAGGTGGAATATCGGTTATGCTTCTCGACGAAGGTGGCAATATCTGGAAAGGCGTAATGCTCCATCGGAGCGGACAAATATTCGGCCCGGCCATTGAGCAATACATGCTCATGTACCTCGTTATCGCCTGAGAGAATGTTGTCGCCGATTTCGATCTGTTCATATCGACCCAGCCGATGCCGGAACAGGCGCAGATTCCAACTCGGAAAATAACCGCAATGATTTATCCAGCCGCCCAGAAACCAGAACCGCCGGTTCAGATAAAATCCGTCCATGCCGGGGCGGCGAATCGCCTCTCTGATTTCGCGTTCTAACTCGGGTGTGACGCGTTCGTCGGCATCGACGATCAGAATCCATTCATTTTGCCAGGGGATATTTTCCAAAGCCCAGTTCTTTTTCCGTGGGAATTTTCCGTTCCAAACGAACTGCACGACTCGGGCTCCGGCCGCCTCGGCAATCGCTTGAGTGCCATCTGTGCTCGCCGAATCAACTACCACGATTTCTTCTGCGAACGAAACGCTGGCGAGGCAGTCCCGCAGATTCGCAGCTTCATTCTTAACCGGGACAAGCACAGACAAGGGCACCCGCGCGTCGGTTTGCTCGCTCATTAAGTAATCTCGCGTTTTTTCGCTTCGCGGGCCGGGTTCCCGATCACAATGCTCCAAGGTCTGACGTCCTTCATCGCGACTGCTCTCGCACCAACGACTGCTCCTTCACCGATTGTCACACCCGGCCCCACGAACGCATCGGCACAGATCCATGCCTCGGGGCCGATCGTAATCGGCGGACGCAACAACGGAAAATCTGCCTTGGTGTGATCGTGTGTTCCCGCGCAAAGATGTGCGCGATGCGAGATAGTTACACGCGCTCCCAGCGTCACGCGGCCGAGATTGTAAATAAACGCATGCTCGGCAATGGCGCTTTCGTCTCCGGCCTCAAGGTTCCAGGGGAAATAAATCGTCGCTGATGGATACACATGAACGTTGCGACCAATTCTTGCTCCGAAACAGCGAAGCAGAAATCGCCTCCAGCCGAAACACGGCCTCGGGCTGAACCGGAAAAACGGCTGGGCAAACGTCCACAGCACCCTTCGGATGGTCTCGCCCGATGAGTATTTTCTGGCCCGACGATTTTGTTCAACGTCCAGCATGCTTCTCCTTTAAATCGCTATTTCCTGCTCACTTTACGATCACTTCGGGCAGCGGCCCGCCGCCGAGTACCCATTCATAGACCGAGCACATCTGTTCGCCAATTCGAGGCCATGAAAATTTTGTTTCTACCAGATTGCGACCACGATTGCCAATTGCTCGTCGATCGTCATCACTCATTTCTATCACTTGCCTTAGACCCTCCGCAATTTCCTCCGGGCCCGTCCCAATTTGCAATGCCGCTCCGGCACCGAACCCCTCGGGCAAATTGCATTCGGGTGTCATCAGCACCGGTTTCGCGTAGGCCCATGCTTCCAGCACCGTCATTGGAAGACCTTCACTCAACGACGGCATGATGAATGCGTCGCACGTGCGATAACACTCATTCTTCTCGGTGCCGAATTGTGCACCAAGGAAACTGACAGACGGCATAGCTGCCAGTTCCTTGAGCTTCTGTTCGTAAGCGCTCTCGCTCCAGCCGGCAATCGCAAGGATCCAGCTTTTCGCCATTGATGGATCCGAATCAAGCGCTTGCTTCCATGCGCGGATCAGGTTCGCCAGGTTCTTCTTTGGGTGAAGTCTGCCCAGATAAAGCAGAATTTTTCGATTTTGAGCAATTGTTTGAAGTACTGAGTTGTCACTTTCCGGCGTCGAATTCTCAATCGTTTCCGGCAAATCAACGCCATTGGGAATTATGCAAATCGGGTTGCGCATTCCGTAGGCGCGCATCGATTGCGCCTCCGCTTCGCACAATGCTCGCAGGCACGCCGGCGCCGCGCAGATGTCGATCTTCATAAAGCAGCGCGGCGATCGTTTTTTCCACCTCGCATTTCGCAACGCCCATGATTCCAGCATCCCTTCCGGATGGACGATATAGGGCCGGCCTGTTCGCCGGTGCCATCGTTGCGAGGCAACGGAGCAATATTTCCACAAACCGTGCGTGGACAAAATATCAAGATCAGCGCCAAGCAAAGCTGGCACGAGTTGATTTGAATAGCCCCATGCGCGGAATTGCGGCCGAAACGTCTCAACAGAAAGAGGCTGCCAGTCCTGCAAATCGACGGCACTCTGTTCGTCGCTGATACCAAAAACGCGCACACTCGCACTCGCGCACGTCACCGATTTGGCAAGTCCGCGTACGCTTTGAAACAAACCGCCTGCTTCGCGCGAAACGCTGCTGACCAAAAAACCGACTCTCATGTGGTTAACGTGGCGGAGGCCGCCTGACATCGGTAACACCGTTCATCAAATCTGTGAACACGCGATTCCTAAAGCACTCTTACTAAGGTGCGGCCGAGCAGCGAAGCCTTTCGCGGCTGATTCAACGCCAATTTCGCGGCCTGTTCCAAGCCTTCGCCGAAACGGTCCGCAGCGAAATTTGCCGCAATCCTGTAGCTGGCATCTCCGAGGCGTCTCCGTTCGTCATCCGATAAGGAAGCCATTTGCAATAGCAGCGAAGCCAACGCGTGCTCATCGGTTGGATCAAAAGTAAACCCGTTGTCTTGCACGAGCTCTGGTACGCATCCGCAGCGCTCCGATACAATCACCGGCAACCCAGACGCGATAGCTTCATTTACCACCAACCCCCATTGCTCAGTCGTGCTGGCATGGACGAACGCTTTCGCAAGCGCATAGTAAACCGGCAATTCATCGTATTGTTTGAACCCGGGAAGATGCACATGGCCATGCAGGTTGAGAGTTGAGAGTTGAGAGCTGAGAGCTTCCCGCAATGGGCCGTCGCCCAACAGCACAAGGTCCCACGGCGCGTTCGCGCCACTGACCTCCGACATCTGACCTTCGACTTCTGACCGCCGTCCGTACGTCGCGTAAGCTTGAATCAGCGTCGGCAAGTTCTTCTTCTCGATGAACCGTGCGGACGCGAGAAAGTAATTCTTCGGCAGCCCATACTGTTTTCTGACGTCCCTGTCCGCCGTAGCCTTGGCGGAGGCGGATGACTTCTGACTTCTGATCTCTTCCGCCCTTCGACGGAAATAGGCGTTATCGACTACATCGTATCCGGTAAAGATTCGATCGCGCGGCATCCCGAGCTCAACGAGATACTCAACGTGACGCTGACCGCCTACGAGCGCGGCAGAGTACAGCGCGACGATCTGCCGCTTGATCATTTCCTTCCACCACGTGCGAGGTTCGTCCTGGCGAGCGCTCTCTGACATGACGACCATCGGTATCCCGCGGCGAACACAACAATCCGCGGCCACGAGCGATCCAAAATTGTTCCAGCCGTTGACCGCTACTACGTCAGGGTTTGCTTGCTCCAATGCTGACCAAAACGCGCGCCAAAGTTCGGATTTTCCTGGATGATTGTCTGTTGCTTCGGGAAAGAGAGAAATCTTTTGATAACGCGCAGGCGCGTCCGCTGCGCCCCATGAGTCATACCCTTTAGCTGACCATTCAATGCCGGTCACTGCCAATCTGTCGGCCGCCGCATTCAGTCGCGCATGGTGATAAGGACCAATGTGATGAAAAACAACAGCGATGGCAGGCGTGTATACCATTGGTCAGTCAGACGTTAACTCCTAGCGTTAGGCGCAACCAACTGAATGTTTTTTCAACGCCTTGGCAAAAACGTGTTCCCCCAGGCTTGGCTCCAAGCCGGTTAACTGGCCAAGGATGCCCTTCCTTAGCGCGCCCGCGACATATCCGGCCGGCCCGGACGCCGATTAACGTCGTCCGGTCGGTCGGATGGTGGTACCTGTGAGCGGATCAACTGACACCTAATGTCCTGAGAAGCTGGCGATCGATCACCCCGTAGGCCGGCGTTTTATGGTCGCGTTCGTAAGCGCTAATCGCCCGTCGCGTCGCAGGACCCAGGATTCCATCGATGGCTCCATGATAATAGCCTGCGCGAGCGAGCCGACGCTGTACCTCTACAACCAACCGCACGTTGTCGTATCCGTAGTCGTTGTAACCATAGTAGTCGGACGGGTAGTACGAATACGGGTACGGATAGAAGACGGGAAAACCTAACGCGTCGATGAAGACGAACCTCCGATTACGGAAATGCCGGAAATGATGTGTGCCCGTAATTGTCCTAGACGTAAAACGCGGTGCTGGCCGCGCCGTGGCCGATCGCGTCATCATCGGCGAGCTAGCTGTAGCCGCAGAAGCCGCGGTCGTAGTCAAACTGAGCGCTGCGGCGCAGGCTAATAAAACAAGTTTTGTTTTCATGATATTTGACCTTTCTAATGATTGGACACCGCGACAGCGACGAGAGTTGCCGATCAAAACCATGGCAAGAGTAACACAGCCGTTACCTTAACCGCCGACTTACGACCAGGCGTTGCGACGCTCCATTGGAGCCGCCACCGCGGCGTTATTGGCAAAGCCGGAAATCAGATGAGAGCAAACCTGTGATCGCCGCTGCGCCGCCCGGGTCGCGCGTGGCATCGTTCGCGCCGACTTTGGCTGGTGGCAGCTCGACTGGCTGCTGGCCTTTTGCTTTAAGGAATGCTTGGCCGTGAAGGAAGCGCGAAAGCGTTGGAATCATCTGTTGACGCTTTTGCTTCGGATTAGGCTTGACTTGTTGCCCAAAAAAAAACTACAAATACCGTTAGGTAAGCGAACTACGCAAGGAACGAGGTGAATCCAGATGCTACCAATCCAGACAACAGGAAAAACAGGCGAAAAATGCACGTCCACCGGCAAGTATCACTGCCAGATACATACAACCAACGTTATATCGATTCAGGTAGGTGAGATTTTTCCCCAGCGCAATCCTCCCGTCGGCGGGCCTGCTCACAATACGACGTGGGAGAAAGAGGCAACGACGACTTGATCTCAGCGCAAAAGGGCAACGTTATCCTTTGAAGCAGTGACTGTTAGGGTCCACCTTGGTGCGATTTCGTGCCAAGGTCGGCCTTGACCTTGGCAACCTTCCGTTGAAATCGGCGGAAGGTGTCCTTCAACGTTCGGCCTTGTCATCCTCCACACGTTCCACTCGTTTGGTGAAAGGATTGTATCGCATTTCATGGTCACGTCTGCTCGCGCTGTCGTGATCCTGTTGCAACGGTTTGCTGCACGGCGAACGCAAGCGACCTCGCTCAGGAGAAGCTCAGATCGCGCCCTACCAGAACCTCGGATTTCGTATTGTGGTTCTTACCAGGAGATCTGGAAGTCGGCTGGAAAAGACGCGTTCGCGCCGACAGCGCCGCCCGAGTCGCGCGTGGCATCGTTTGCGCCGACTTTGGCTGGTGGCAGATCGATCGGTTGCTGGCCTTTTGCTTTGAACGACTCGTTTAACGCGGGCAAGTCTTTCGCGAGCAGTTGATCGAATTCTTTTGTCACGTCAGCGAGCTCTCGCTTGAGCGTGTCGATGTAAGCGAGCTGATAGCTGCCGGGTTTGCCTTCGTAACTCAGAATGGCGCCGTAAAGCTGGTCGGTGTGTTCGCGCAAACGTTCTTCGCCTGTGATCGCTCCGCCTTCGGTGGTGGCGACGATTTTCTTGCGCACGCCGTCAACTTTTCCATCGAAATCGGTGACGTTTTTACGAAGCGGATCGCCTTCCGGCAGTCCTGTGGCGCTCTGAACCAATGCTTTTCGCAACGCGACAATCCGTTCCAACAGCGCGCTCTCGTCTCCGAATAAAGCATGGACTTTCATCGCCGCATCGAACTGCGCTTTGCGGTCTGCTTCACTAAACTTCGCCCGGCGATCCAGACCCACCGTGAATTTCGTTTCCGAAACCTTCCCGCCCTTTGTCAGGCGCACCGTGTACACCCCGGGCACGAGACGCGGCCCGCGGGTCCCCGCGAACGCAATCTGCGCCGCAGGCGGGACACGCGGCGGCTTCGCGCGCATCGCCCAAGTCACACGATTGAGGCCGGGCCGTCTGCTGGCCGGCAATTCGTCAATGACGCGGCCGGAAGCGTCCAGCACTTCCAGCTTCAGTCTCCCAAAAAGATGGCGCTCGCGCTGATAGTAATTGATCACTGCCGCGTCCGGCGGGTTATCGCCTACAAACACCGCATCGCCATTGGCCCAGCCGCCATTGCCTTCAATTCGCTGCTGCACGGGGCGCGCTGAAACGAAAACCGCATCCTGACTCAACAGATCCGGCGTCAAAGCGCGCAGCGGTGTGATGTCGTCCACGATCCAGATGCCGCGACCGTGCGTCGCCAAAACCAGATCATTGTCGCGCGGCTGAATCGCCAGGTCACGAACGGCAACTGCGGGAAAATGGTTGCCTTTGAATTGTGCCCAGTTTTTGCCGCCGTCGATCGAGACCCAAAGCCCGAACTCTGTGCCCAGAAACAGCAGATCGGGTTTCACCAAGTCTTCCTTGATCACATGCGCGTAGCCACGAACGCCTTTCACGTCCTGCGGAGTGACCAGCGGCGTCCAGGTTTTGCCGTAATCAGTCGTCTTGAAAGCGTACGGCGCCATGTCGCCAAACGTATGCCGATCAAACGCCGCATAAGCCGTGCCGGCGTTGAAGTTGCTGGCCTGCACCCAATTCACCCACGAATTCTTCGGCAACCCGGGAACATTGCCGGTGACATTAGTCCAAGTCTTCCCGCCGTCGCGCGTGAGTTGAACATTGCCGTCATCGGTGCCGACCCATATCAGCCCTTTCTGTTTGGGCGATTCGCTGATGGAATAAATCGTGGTGTGCATTTCCGCGGACGAATTGTCCACGGTCACGCCGCCGGTTTGCTCCTGCTTCTGCTTTTGCGGATCGTTCGTGGTCAGGTCGGGCGAGATGCGCTCCCATGTCTGGCCGTGATCGCGTGAGCGGAATAGAAATTGTGCGCCGATGTAGATGGTCCCCTTTTCATTCGGCGAAAACGCAATAGGCGTGTTCCAGTTGAACCGGAGTTTTTCGTTGTAGTTTGGTCGCGGCTTAATGTTGCGCGCATGGTGTGTCTTTCGATTTACCCGGCCGATCTCGCCGCCCTGGTATTCGGCATAAATGTAATCCGGATCTGCGGGATCCGGGAACATCCAGAAACCATCGCCGCCGTACATGTTTTCCCACTGCGCGTTGGTGATGCCGCCGGGATACTGCGAGTCGCCCACCCACGAACTGTTGTCCTGCAAACCGCCATAGACGCGGTAGGGATCATTATCGTCCATGCTGACGTGATAAAACTGCGACACCGGCAGGTTATTCCCTTTCCACCATTTGCTGCCGCCGTTGTAGGAGTACCACATTCCGCCGTCGTCTCCCACGAATACCACTTGCGTGTTGGTCGGATCGATCCACACATCATGCGCGTCGCCGTGCGCACCTACAAAACCGCCTACCACTGCAAAGCTTTTCCCTCCGTCTTCGCTGACAATCAGTGAGCCATCGGTCTTGAACACGCGATCTGGATTCTTTGGATCGACAATCAGATTCGCGAAATAAAACGGACGCCACACCATCCATTGGCTTTTGTCGCGCTTCTCCCATGTCGTCCCGCCATCATCGGAGACGAACAGCGCGCTCTCGGGCGATTCCACAAACGCGTAAACGCGTTGCGCATTCGACGGCGCAACGGCCACTGCGATGCGGCCGTATGGTTTCTTCGGAAAACCTTTGTTAGCCTCAGGCGTGATCTCCGTCCAAGTGTTGCCGCCATCTGTGGAACGAAACAGCCCACTGGCCGAAGGCGCGGTCGGACTCTCCCCGCCGGAGCGGTACTCCCAGCCTTTGCGCCGGAAATCCCACATGGCAGCAAGCATGATGTCGGGATTGGTCGGATCGATTGCGATATCGGTGCAGCCGGTGGAAAGATTGGCTCCTTTCAGAACTTGGCTCCACGTTTTGCCGCCATCGGTTGTTCGGTAAAGACCGCGATCGGGCGAATCGCTCCAAAGCGCCCCCGGGACGGCCACGAAAACCGTGTCGCTGTTCTTCGGGCTCACCACAATCTTTGCGATCCGCTCGGAGTTTTCCAGACCGGCATGCGGTCCAGCGTTTCGCCGGCATCGGTTGACTTATGAATTCCGTCACCAATGGACACCGTGTTGCGCGTCCACGATTCACCGGTTCCGACCCAAACATTCTTCGAATTCTTCGGATCGAGCGCGATGGCGCCGATGGATTGCACAGGCTGCTCGTCAAATACGGGTCGAAATCGCGTGCCGCTGTCGTCGGATTTCCAGACGCCGCCGCTGGCCGCGCCTACAAAGAGCGTGATTTTACCAGAGGGTTCGCGTGTTGCGGCGATGGCCGAGATGCGACCGCTCATGGCAGCAGAACCGATATTACGCGCGCCCAAGCCGGAGATTGTTGCGGAAGTAAACGGCCTTTCCTGAGCATCGAACAGGAGCGGCCCAAAGAAAAAGCGATGCTAGGACGCATCGCGCTCCAAACGCACTGCGCGCGAAATCAAAAAAGGTTCCGATTCGGTTTTGCGAAAGCGTTGGCAGTGTACGAGCGTCCTCACGTCGCTTTTGGTGATTCAATATCCTCATAGATTGATCAGCGCTGTGGTTGGGGGAGACTTATTTGGCCAGGAAAATGAAATATCGTGTCGTCCACCGGCACGTTGGCTTCGACCTTATCGATGATGATCTTTCTCTTGTCAGGATCTCCTTTGCGGCCGGACTCTATTGACGTCGGAACAAGTACGCCGCCTGCTTTCTCATAATCTCCGAGGTCAGTCTCAACTTCCTCGTACGCCCCGTGTCTGGTTCGCTGAGTCAGGATGCGGAACTCGAGGAAGTGATCCGGATCGAGATAGACAAAGCTCACGTCTCCGTTTTTGCGCACCACTTTTAGTTTGTGCGCCAGCGTTCCGTCCACCTCTTCAGTCCCGAGATATTCAACAGTGCTTCCTTTTTCCTTCCAATCCACGAGCGGCCCATCAATCTCCGCCTGTTCCTGTAATGCCTTCAGATCGTCAGCCGACATTCTTTCGGGGTCTCTGCGTCCAAAAAACGGCGAGACTCTCCAGCCCTCTTTTCCGTCGTACGCCTCGATTTGGGTCATGCCTTGGATTGTTCCTTCAGTTCGCACTTCGCCGGGCTGCTTTTTCGTTTGCAGATAAACGAGCTGGAGCTGGCCCTGTTGCACCAGCATTTTGCCACTCAGACGCAGGGATTGCAGCGCCTGAAGCGCATCGGCCCCGCCCTTGGCTTCGATATTTTTGGAAACCAACTGATCGACCCCGAAAGCTTTCGCGGGATTTTCATTTTGAGCGAACCCTGCCGGCACGGTGAGCGCCGCGGAGACAAAGCAAATTATGAGACGTAGATGCATATGAAGTTTGCGAGACGGATTTGAGACAAGTGTTACCACCGATATGCAAAGCGGGGTCTTATGCAAGCGGCGGCGCTTCCTTAGAATTATTTGTTTCTCTAACCTAACGCCCCAAAAGGCCAGGCCGAGGCCGTAGGTGACAACGGCGACAATGACGCCGATCCAGGTCATTTCCAAACCCGACGCCCACCAGGAACGGATGGTGATCAGCGATTTCAACGCGCCGACAGCAAAATGCGCAGCCAAACTGATGCCGAAAGAAGCGAGTCACCGCAGTCATACCGCCCGAGAAAAAGAATGGAATGATCGGAACAAAAGCGCCGATGGCAGTGGAGATGGCAGCTGAGAGCGCAGCAGTCCATTGATTCGGAAACCGATGCTCGGACAAGCCGAGCTCGCTTTGCGCCATTGCCTGCACGAACTGCTCCGGCTGCTCCGCGAGGCGCTCCGCCATTTTCTGCGATTCTTCCGGAGTGAATCCTTGCAATTGATAGAAGAGCGACATCTCCTCGATTTCTTCCTCCGGATTTTCCTCAACTTCAGCGCGCTCACGCGAAATCTCCGCTTCGTACACTTCTGCCTCGCTCTTCGCGGCAAGGTACGCGCCTGCGCCCATCGACAACGTGGAAGCGAGCATTCCCGCCAGGCCGGAAATCAAGATGTAATGTTGCTGGTTGTTCGTCGCGCCAGCCACGCCCGAAACAATTCCAAATACTGCGCCTAATCCGTCGTTCGCGCCGTAGATCGCATCGGCCACCCAACTGCCCCCTCGCCCATGCCAGCGTTCGCGCTTTAGAATTTTGTCCAGCGCTGTGCGCGGGCTAACCGGCGGCGCCATTGCACTCAGTACTCGCGCATGCGCTTTTTCTTCGAGCGCGCTTTTCCGCAAAAATTCCTGCACATCGTGTTCGCCCGCAAAAGCTCGCTCGGCTTGATCATGGAATTCTGCTTCCTGCCGTTCTTCCGTCGCTTCCATCCGACGAATGGCAATCTCCGCGCCCGCAATTTTGTTCCACCAACGATTCAACCGGCGCGCGATCGTGTCCTTCAGAACAGGCGGCTCGGCTCCGAGGTCTCTCAGTTTTGTCTCCCAGCGCTGCGCGTGGCGTTCTTCCGCTTCCGCCATGCGCAGGAGGATGCCTTTGCGTTTCTCGTCCCGCTCGCGCTCGGCGAGATCGCGATAGGTTTGCGCGGTCTCGACTTCAGCCTGCCAATTGCGCCTGACCACCCCGATCGTTTCCTGTCGATCTTTCGGATCACGAGATGGATTTTCGCTGCTCATAATATTCAATCAGCTGGCTCCAACGCCGCGCTAATAGGCGGCTCAACTCTCGCCTCTTAGTTGCTGCGCCGTGATTACAAGAGCAACCGAGCCAATAATGAGGCCGGCGGCAATCAACGTGCGCATCGTTAAAGTTTCGCCGGCAAAAACAGCGCCCAGCAGGACTGCCACAATCGGATTCACGTAGGCATAAGTGGCGACCTTCGTCGGCTCACAGTGCCGCAGCAGCCAAATGTAAGCGGTGTATCCAACCACAGCTCCAATGATCACTAGATAAACAAATGAAGCGAGCGATGAGATCGAGATGGAACCGGGATGAAACTGCGGCAGTTCACCGGTCACAACGCCCGCTAGCAAAAGCAGCGCGCCGCCGCAGAGCATTTGTTGGGCTGCGGTCAGAAATGGAGATGCCGCGTGCTTTGCGGTGCGCGAGTAAAGTGATCCTGCCGACCAGATGAAAGACGAGACGAGCAGAATCGATATCCCGATCGCAGGATGTCGTCCCTGCTCTGAAGAAAAATGCAGCGCCGGCCCAAATAAAATCCCCACCCCGACGAAACCTCCTACGAGGGCGAGCCAGACAATCGGACTTGGTCTGGGCGCCATTCCCGTCGCCCACCCTAGCAGCACAATGTAAATGGGGACAATCGCCACGATCAATGCCGCCAATCCCGAATCGATATGTTGCTCTGAGATCGTCACTCCGCCGTTACCTGCGAGCAGCAAACAGGCGCCGATGATCAACGACGTGCGCCAGTTCGCCCAAGTCGATTTACCGATACCTTGCGACCACGCGATCACGTACATGATCAGGCCCGCAGACATGAACCGAGCGCCAGCCATCAGGAACGGCGGAATCGTTTCGATGGCGAATCGAATGCCGAGATAGGTCGAGCCCCAAATCAAATAAAGCGCTGCGAATGCGATGAGCACGCGGCTTCTTTTCGGAGCGGCCATGAAGCTACGACCATCTCGCATTCGCGAGGCAGAGCAAACGCGCATTCGTAGAGGTGATTGCGCGATTCCCTTCAAAAGCGGCGCAGCAGCGCCGCACTCCAAAACGCAATGCGAAGAAGATGCGCTCGTAGAGGCGGCTACGTTTTGGAGTGCGGCAGTGCTCTGCCGCTTTTCAAATCAGGATCACAGTGTGGCGCTATACGCCGCGCCTGAAAAGTAATCGATACAGCAGCAAAAGGACCATTGCGCCGACGATCGACATGATCCAACCGGCGACGTAGTTCTCGCCCATAAAAAGGCGACCGAGCCACGTGCCGACAAGCGCGCCCGCGATGCCGAGCAGAATCGTGATAATGCAACCGCCGGGATCTTTCCCGGGCATCAGCAGCTTTGCGATCGCGCCGATGACAAGACCAACGAGAATAGTCCAAATAATTGAATGAGCACCGAAGTCCATAATGGATCGTTGTATCGGATCGACTCATCCTCGGCAAGACCTAAAGCGTGACGCAGACAATCCTGTCTGCGCTCGATACTCGCAGGCAGGATTGCCTGCGTCACCTTGTTACAACTGAATCACCTGCGCGGCATGAATGTCTTCATTCGCGCGAATTTTGGTTAGCAACTCTTCGCTGGGTGTGGTGTCGAGGTTCAGCACCGTGAGCGCCGTGCCGCCGGCCTGATTCCGGCTCAATGACATTGTGGCAATATTTACGCCGTGCTCGCCAAGGAGCGTGCCGATTCGCCCGACCATTCCGGGGCGATCGGTGTTTTCCAACACGAGCACCACACCATGCGGACGAGCTTCCACCGGACGGCTGTTGATGCTGACAATTCGCGGTGTCGCGCCGAAGAATGCGCCGCCCACCGAAACAGTTTTTCCCTCGCCGACAGCCGACAATTCGAGCATGTCCGTGTAATCACCTGGCGCGCTCAGACGCGATTCGCTGACTTTTAAGCCGAGAGTTTCTGCGAACGCCGGCGCATTCACTTCATTGACTTCGCTGCCGCCGGCGATTTGCAAGAAACCTTTCAGCACCGCGCGCGTGATCGCAGTCGTATCCGCCTCGTTGACTTTCCCGCTGTAATTGATGTTGAGGGAATCAGCGCGTTTCGGCGCGATCTGCGACAGAAATTTGCCGAGCTTTTCGCCGAACCGCAGATGCGGCCCAATGATCGCCAGAGTTTTGGCGTCGAGATTAGGCATGTTCACCGCGTTGCGAATGGTGCCTTCCAGCAGCACCGCGCGGATCGATTGCGCGATCTCGATGCCGACGCTCTCCTGCGCTTCCGCTGTTGATGCCCCGAGGTGCGGAGTCAGAACAAGATTGGGCGCGCTGCGCAATGGCGAATCGACTGGGAGTGGTTCAATTTCGAAAACATCCAGCGCTGCACCGGCGACATGCCCGTCTTGCAATGCCTTGAGCAGCGCGGTTTCGTCGATCAAACCGCCGCGGGCGCAATTGATGATGCGGACGCCGCATTTTGTTTTTTGCAGTCGCGCTTCATCGAGAATGTGGCGCGTTTCTGCGGTGAGCGGCGTATGCAGCGAAATAAAATCCGCGCTCGTGAGCAAATCGTCGAGCTCGTCCACGAGCTCGACTTGCAGGCTGCGGGCGCGGGTTGCGGAAAGGTATGGATCATAGGCGACGACCCGCATCCCGAAAGCAATGGCCCGCCGGCTCAACTCGCTGCCAATTCTGCCCATGCCGATAATGCCAAGCGTTTTGTTGTAGAGCTCGACGCCTTCAAAATTCTTTTTGTCCCATTTCTTTCCGCGAACGTTTGCGTCTGCCTGCGGAATCTTGCGC
>CAVUGV010000045.1:0-39768 GCA_963741065.1 uncultured Verrucomicrobiae bacterium
CGATCAGGATCAAAATGCCGGCTGCAGAGCCAGGATTCCGGTAACGGTCGCGGGATACCAACGTGAACGAGAGCCGTGATTCCAACAAGGATCAGATAAATGGCGAGCAGAAGCATTCCGAGATTTTTGGTGATGTTCATGAATCCTTCTTGAAGCAGCTCCGACGCGTTTGCACGCTTAAAAAACGGCTGGAGCAATCCGCGGTTCTCGTTTCGATTTAACGATTTAGCGGTTCAACGATTTAACGCGACGAAGTCACCGCTCTTGCCCTGGCCGGTTCTCTTTTGTAATGTTTGCCCATGTCCACCGTGGCCGAAATCAAGGAAGCCATCGCCAAGCTCTCTCCGCAGGAATACTGCGAGTTGATGGCCGAGCTGTATCCTCGCATGCCCGATGACGAGTGGGACAAGCAGATGAAGGCAGATGTAGCGGCGGGCAAGTTCGACGAAATGAACCGCCGCGCCTTGGAAGACCACCAGGCCGGGTTGACGGAAAAATGGCCATAAAATCGTTCCGCAGCCGCGAGTTTCGCCGCTCAGATCCAACAGAAGGAAACGAAGATAACGAAGGGGTTGCAAACCTACTCAAACCTTTGTTCCCTTCGCTACCTTCTGTAAAAGTTTCCTCCGGGCATCAACCAACAGAATGACGCAGGTAAGGAAGGGGATTTTGTCTCGAAGCACAGCGACTCGGTGAAAACTGGTCTGCGCGTGTGGGCACCCATTACCGCGCTATCGGGCATTTCGTAAAAGACGGCTTCCTTTGGGAATGGATTGGCACTCATGAGGAATACAACCGCCTGACGTAGCATACGCCGAAGCGCCTGATAGTTTTTGGTTGATCGCCGATAGACGCTAGCAGGGAGACACGAATTTGAAACTCGCTTGCCTCCCGGCTCGCTCGCCGCTTCCCGTCGCGGCTTTTGCCTTCTATGTCGCCGATCCCTCGGCTCCGCTCACGAATTCACACAAATTTGCCGTCGTTGGTGATAATTCGTGTCATCCGTAGCCGCCCCCCTGCCGCGCGCCGTAGCCCCGCGACTGCGGGACGAAGGCAATCTGCGATGAACTTTTTTAGAGATTTTTGAGAACTTCGCTACACAGTTCCCGTATCAGAAGGTGAGACAAACCATGAATGGACACCAATCGACACGAAGAAAGGGCATTCGACATTTGTCATTCTCCGAAAATCCGTGTTATCCGCCTGCCGCGCCGGATTGCGCGAAGGCGGGTGGTCCCTGTTTCCCTCATATCAGTGTTCATTCGTGGTTTTCTGCTTCCCCAAAAAAGTAAAAGATAATTATTGACTTTACCTGTGAAGGCTGCGATAAGCCACCCACATTCTCAGACCAAACCTCTGGGAACGAACCAAACAACAACCAAAACCCCAAACCCCAGAACACTTGTCCGCCGAAGCCTCGTGCGAAGGCGGAACCCGAAAACCAAACCCTCTGAGAAAAACACCCTCAGAACAACTGCAGCTAAAAAACCAACTATGAAAATTAAAATAAATAAATTCTGGTCAGCGTTTACGCTGATTGAATTGCTGGTCGTGATTGCGATTATCGCGATCCTGGCCGCTCTGGCAGTGCCCGCGTTAACGTCGGCGCTGAAGAAGGCCCAGATGACCGGCACCATGAACAACGCGCACCAGCTTTATCTGGCTGCGTTCTCAATGTCCAATGACGGCGCGGCGACAGGCGACGCGAGTTCAGCGTGGCCTGGCGATCTCATCGCAAGCAGCCAGCTTACAGCAGGAAGCCTGCAAGATTACTGCAACGACTTTTTGCTCACAAAAGGTTACTTGAAGTCCGGCGACTTCCTAAAGCTCTTAAACGCTGCTGGCTGTAATTTCGTCGCTGCAATAACTCCCGGGACCCCGGACACGATCGCGTTTACCAGTGGGACCGCCGCTCTGAAGGTGTATCCCATCACTGACTCGGCTCCGTCCAATGCGATTTTTTCCGTGAGCCATAACTACAACTATGACACGGCACTACGCCAACGCGGGAATTCCGTACGGCACAAACGGGTTCATCGTAGTCCAAAAGGGTGGCAGCGCAGCCGTGTTCAAGGAAGGCCAGGCAATAGCCACGGGCTGGCAGGGACAATGGTGCTACAATCTTTCAGACCCAAGTCGGCCTAAAGTGTCAGTCAGACAGCGTCTGCGATACGACGGGCAGCTCCTGGGCAGCCGATCCCACCGGCACGTTGGTCTTTAACTGATACGCGAAGCTGGCTTGATCAGTTTAGCTTAGATTAATTCAAAGCGCCCAGCTACTTGGCACGGGTCGCTTTTGGGTTGTCTGTTTTGTAGGGGCGCTGCACCCGGACGTCGCAGTGCCGACTACGGCTGGCCTCGCACAGAAAGCGAGGCCCTTTGGTCGGAACGCGTCGATGACGCTTGCGAGAATTTGTGAGTCTTAGAAGTACTGGAAAACATTCCGCTTAACAGCTGATTATTGATACCGGATATACTGATCGCGAGACATGACAGCCGCGCTGAGCATTCTCGATCCGAGCACGTTACAGAGTGAAATCGCGGCGTTATTCCGCGAGCACGGGATCTGCGGCCGAGATTGTCGTTGTAACAACGAGCTCGGGGTTGCATGGCGAGTTCGACCGCAACATAACAGACGTGAGACGATGCTGGTTGAATCGCAAGCCGGGCGCGCGCTAACCAGCCTCATATCTCGTGCATGGAGCGAGGAACTGAGTCGAGATCATCGGTCTGCGAGATCAGATCTCTGCTCTCGGCTCGACCCACGCATCGAGGATGAAGTGTGGAGGCGAGTCCATCACGATCTATCGAGCAGAAATGATCCGCGACCGAGTACTGCTTCAAATGCGAGATCATGTTTGCTCGTGGAACTAAAGGCCGTCGAAGTTTTGCATCCTTTCAGCAAGCGCAGCTTTTTAGCTACATGTCGAGTTGAGTCGAGACATCTCTATGCCATCGGCTGCGAGTGGAGATTCCTGACTTCGCTAATGACAAAACGGCCTGATGAGGCGGTTCTGAAGAATGGTATTTTCCACATGATTCTGCCCGGCGCGAAAAGCACCGACGATAACCAACTCTCGCTTTGTGGCTCTTGAACCCGGACGGGTTCGTTTCGCGCGCTTCTCGGTCCGTCTAATTCCAAGGAAATTCGATTTCATTTAATTCAAAGCGATCCGAGTGGAAAATTGCGGCAGGGCACTTGAAAAGACTTTTTCGATGAGCGGCGAGGTTTCCCCGTGCTCGAGCCGCTCGCAAGAACTCGCAATGCCAGCGCTTCAACCCTTGACACGGCTTGCGCGCGGGTACGCCCATACGCCATTGCGCCTGGAATTTGTGGAATCTCGGAGTCGAAGAATCTCTCGAATCACCAAATCAGAGATGTCTCCAGACCTTCGCATAAAGCTACGGCTTGGCAGGCGACTCCGCTCGACATGACAACAGCCGAACACATGAATTCTCTGGCCGATAAAGAAAAGACGTAAACAGAAGGAAACGAAGACAACGAAGGGGTTCCAAATCCAAGTCCAATCTTTGTTTCCTTCGCTGCCTTCTGTAAAAATTCTCTCCGATGCACGCGATAATTTACGAAACAATTTGAGCGTTTTGTGCGTCAAGCCTATCTGATAGTCTCGCAAACGGCATGGCTAAACGGACCGCGCAAAAGCGAAAAGCTGTCGGCTTTACCGCAGCCAACGAGACGAACTCGCCGAAAGCTTTCGAGGTCAGCCACGTTACAACATTCGAGCGACCCGATCTTCTCATCCTGCTCGGTCTGGCGGTAGTGACGTTTGGGATTTATGCGCAAGTGATCGGGCATCGCTTCATCACTCTCGATGACCTTACGTATATCGAGGAGAACCCAATGGTGAATCGCGGTGTTACGCTCGCGGGACTCGCCTGGGCGTTTACCACTTTTCACGCGGGGAACTGGCATCCACTCACATGGATCGCACATATGATCGATAGCCAACTCTTCGGCATGTTTGCGGGTGGCCATCTGCTCGTTAACGCACTGATTCATGCGGCAAACACGTTGCTTCTCTTCTGGTTTCTGTTGCGAACAACACACGCCCGATGGTCGAGCGCGCTGGTCGCGGCGCTTTTTGCGCTGCATCCGTTGCACGTGGAATCGGTAGCGTGGGCGTCTGAACGCAAGGATACGCTGTCCACATTTTTCGGCTTGCTGTCGCTGATCGCTTACGTGCGTTACGCGGAGGCGCCTTCGATCAGGCGCTACGCATGGGTCGCCATCACGCTCGCGCTGGGACTATTGGCCAAACCGATGCTGGTGACGTGGCCTTTCGTCATGTTGCTGCTCGATTACTGGCCGTTGGGACGATTTCGATCTGTAGCTTCGGCGCTGCGATGCCGGAACGTCGAGCTGCAGAACCGCCGTACCTCGACATGGCGAGGCGGCTCAGTAGTCCGTAGTCTTATCATCGAAAAGATACCGTTGTTTGCTCTCGTGGCAGCGTCCGCGGTTGTCACATCCGTCGCGCAATCTCATGGAGGCGCTGTGCGCACATTCACAGAGTTTCCTATTGCGCTGCGGCTGTCGAACGCGCTTGTCTCGTATGCGAAATACTTGCTGCTCGCGTTCTGGCCGAATGATCTTGCCGTGTTTTACCCATTCCCGAAGGCGGGCATACCGGCCTGGCAGATCATCGGCGCAGCGTTGCTATTGATTGGAATTACGGCATTCTGTTTTTTCCAACGGAAAATCCGGCCCTACCTCATCGTAGGCTGGCTTTGGTTCCTGGGAACACTGGTTCCCGTCATCGGACTCGTTCAGGTTGGCGGGCAAACCATGGCGGACCGCTACTTTTATATTCCATCAATCGGTTTGTTCATTGCGATCGTGTTCGGATTAGCGGACATCGCGGAAAGGCGACGCGTTGCGCCGTGGCTCAGTGCAGCAATAGCGAACGTGGTTCTGCTGGTTCTTGCTACTCTTACCAACGCGCAGATTCATCGCTGGAGTGACAGCTTCACTTTGTTTAAGCACGCGCTCGCAGTCGCCCCGCCTAATGTCGCCGTAGAAGACAGTCTGGGGTATGGCCATGCAAAGGAGCGGCCAGCTCGATGAAGCCGCGGCGCATTTTGAGAAGGCCCTCCAAATGAAACCCGATGACTACATGTCGCTGTTGACCATGGGCGTTACCCGTTTTTACCAGGGCCGGGTGCCGGAAGCCATCGAATATGCCCAGGCGGCAATCCGTTCGCAGCCGGACGCGGCTAAAGCGCACAACCTGCTGGGCATGGCGTTGGCGAAGCAGAACCGCAACGAAGCCGCGCTCGATGAAGTGCGCCGCGCGTCAGAGTTAGCACCCAAAGACGCGGAGATTCGGAACGATCTTGGACTGGCGCTGGCGCGGCTGGGCAGAATGCCGGAGGCTATTGAGGAATTTCACGAAGCGCTGCGGTTGAATCCCAACAACGCCGCGCGGCCCATGCCAATCTGGGGTTGGCCCTCCTTGCATCCGGGAAACCCCAGGAGAGCATTCCGGAATTTGAGGCAGCGCTGCAGCTCAACCCGGAGTTCAAAGCTGCGGCCGACGGTCTGCGCCAGGCGCAGGCGCAATTAAGCCCGCAAAGGTAGCGGAGCGAAAAGAATTGCGCTGTGCTCCTGAGATCTTGCAAGACTTTTTCGCGCGCGGCGCGACTAGCAAAATGGCGATTCCATACTTCCGACCGATCTTGATTTCAGCGAGCGTATGTATCTTGAATCGATATTGCGTCGAGTGAGGCGTTTCCAGCACTGAACCAGCCTCGGCGACTTAGAGCGATCAGATCGGTCAGCTACTAGAAACCATTTCATAATGTTGTAGCTGCCTCGATGTCATCGTTCCAGCGTTACAAGAGCGCATGCGACATAGCGTGCGTTTGCGCTACAACGAGCAACGTCACGCTTATCGAATGGCTTCTAGTTATCTGCTTGGAGAGCAATGCGAACGGGTGCAGGACACGAGTCGCTCCGCTGAGCCGGTTCGCGGCCGCGCCAGAACGTCGTGTTATGGCTTCCATCCTGTCGCAACGAAAACCGGCAGGTTCTCAAACGGATTGACGCAATTAGTGGAAGGATCGACCACCACAGCGGCGAGTCGGGAATGAGCTGAAAGGAATTGAGTTACCTGGACACCCCAGTCGAACCAGGAACGCTCGGCGAACGGGTTCCCTACAAACCAGACACGATTCCCCGATTGAAGGGTCGAAACAATCCGGTCGATTACCGGCGCGATGGGGTCCTTTGTTTCCATCTTTGCCTTAAACAGGTCCCAACGCTGTAGTGTGTAGTCTTCCAATGGCGGAAGTGTTGTCCACGACGCCGTGCCTTTGTAATAGCGTTAAACGTCGCGCCACAATAGAATGGATAGACGATCACATAGTCATTTGGAGCCACCTCGCTGGAAAGACGGGCGGCGACGAGATCCACGTTAGTCTGGCGGCATTTCACCGCGGGCAGCTCGAAAGAAAGGCCGCAGAAATCGTTAACGCCGCCAGGATCATCGCTGCAGGTCGCGCCCAACGCCACGCTGTGAAAAAGATGGCGTCGAGGCAGACTGCCGAAAAAGCCATTAGCGGCACATAATGCCACGGGTGCGTGGGTACTCCGATAGCTTTAGAAAGAGAGCGTAACCTGCCGCCCCAAGAACGAGGCTGGTGCCCGCAAATAGAATCAGGCCCCGGACATGCTCTGGAAGACGATCGCGGCGCCAAAAAAGCACAAAAATTGCCGCTGCGAGTGCGCCTATCCACAATGCAACCCAAACCCACGTGAAAATCGTCAGCGGGGAACCGGTCGCCTCAGAGAGCTGCTTCCATCCGTACGAAAAACGAAAACCAACCTTGTAAATGACGTACCAATGCGCACCCGCGATCAACGGAATGTAAGGCAGCAACGAGACTGCTGCAGCGGCTCCTACAGCGAAGATTGGAAGCGTGTCACGCCACCGCCGTTCCACGGCGCATAGCACAAATCCGCCGCAGCACGCGGCGAATAACAAAAAAGCATTTTGGTAAAGAGAGTGAACACTTAAGACTGCTAGCACGACTGCGCAGGAAAAAGCTGCAAGGCTGGGACGGCAGGTTAAACGCCAGATAACTGCCAGCGTGAGCACCGCCAGGGCTGAACCCAGACCGTAACCGCGAAGCGAATCTCCCGCGCGGATGATCGTCACATTCAAGCCGGCGAGTGTTACGGCCAGCAGCGGCGCGCCGTTACGCATCGTCCAACTGGCAAACCAAAACGCCAGCAGCAAAAACAACCCGACGTACAAACCCAAGACACGCAAACCAGGGTCCGTATTTCCGAAGCCGGCCGCGCCGACCATGCGCGCACAACGAGGTGCATCAGAATCGGGCAGGAATCATGTGGCAGGTTTTGCCACACTTCCGAAAACGACGGCAGCAGCGACAAATGCACAAGATCGACTTCGTCCCGCCACAGCCCTCCGGCATTCAGGAAAAAAAGCACGTGCAAATACACTGCGCACAATGTTACCAGAGCGGCAGCGATCCAATTAGAATAGCGGAGAACTGGCGTTGCCCGGCCGAAGTGTGGAAGACGCGCCATGAATAGTCCGCCGCCAAGAATCGTGAAGCGTCAATGACAGTCAAGTGCTCCGGCCGATCAATTCCGCCGCGTTCGCCAGCGCGCTTGAGATGAGCACGCCGCGTCTGCGAACAGTTTCCGTAAATTCTTGTGAGCGAGTCACGCGTCGGTCGAAAGTCTGCAGGGATCGCTCGAACGGCGGGACCTGTTGTACTACAGCACATCCGGCCGACGCTCTGAGCGACGTTCACTCTCCTGCGCCGGTGAAGCCCAGCTGACATTCCCAGACGAGGAGCGCTGGCATCTCAATCGGAGTCAAAGCTGCGGCCGACGGTCGCGAGAGTCGCAGGCGAGCGAACGCTCGCAACGTAGCCGAGCGCATGCGAACATTTAGGCCTGGCAGATCTCGTCGATCGGCAGCTTCGACACAAGCTTGTGTGCTAGATATCATGCACGGTAGCTAGAGCGGACTCGGCTCTAGAGTTCGACGTGAGACGAGCGTGGTCGCCGATCCGCATCGTGTTCGTGATCTGATGAATCTGTAGCCACGGCTCATCGTGAGCCGTCACCTCGGTGCCACCAGGGAAGAATGTGGGAGCGGACCTACGAGTATCCGACGAATGTGGCGTTCAGACTGGCGGAATCAGCGAAACGGCTGAATCGCCGCTACACTGATGGCCTACAGCGCTCGGCAGAAACCTTAATTTGAGATGGCGGTGCAGTCACTCCCTTTTGAACGGGCGTATCGGGGATCGGTTCAACCAACCACTTCCAGCTACGGTGGCCGGCTCTCATGTCCATGGTCCAAGCTGCGCCACCGCGATTCCGGATCTCCCAGCGCCAGTAATCGCTGTTAGCCGGAATTGCGAACACATACGTGACCGCCGCGGTGATCATCACGCCGCAGAGCATTCCAATCAGAAATAAATGTTTCATTTTTCTACTCCTCACCTTCTTCTATTCCCAACAGCTTCCTCGTTCTACTTTCTTTTGCCATGGTCTGTACGGTCGATTTTGCCGTGCCACCCAGGAGCTAGAGCTTCCTCCCTCTTTTGGACAAGGGCTTTCCGGCACATTCCCCTTATACGCAAGATCGCAGCTCGACAGTAAGCCGGTTTTGTGCTGCGACGCTGTATAATGGAGCAGGCTTCGATTCGCAAGGCGCAACTTGCGCATCTTTCAGTTGAGATTTCTGATGACGCGAAAAGAGTCTCGCTTAGTCCGCCAACAGTTTCTAGCGTCAGGCTTCTGTGACTGATCTACAGCTGCTCGGTAGAAACCTTCGTTTGAGACGAAGGCACGGTAACTGGTTTTTTTGGCGGAGTATCAGGGATCGGTTCGACCATCCACTTCCAGCCGGTACGGCCGCTTTTCATGTCCATGGTCAAAGCCCCGCCGCCGCGTTTCCAGATCTCCATTCGCCAGTAATCGCTGTTGGCCGGAATCGCGAATACATAGGTGAACGCCGTCGCGATCATCACTCCGCACAGCATTCCAATCAGAAACAGGCGTATCATTTTTTTGTGCCTCACATATCCCTTATACCAAGGTTCGCGGCGCGGCATCACGCCGGTTCCTTCCTTGGGCGATATTGATGAGGCAGGTTCGCTGTGCACGGGGGTGTTCGGGTATCTTTGGTTCAATTCCTGATAATGCAAAGAGAATTTCGCTTAGTTCAACTAACCACCCGCCTGCGCCAACCAGCCTTCGCATGAGGCTAGAGCGACCGAGAGGCTACGGCGAGGCAGGCTGAATGGACACGAATCAACACGAACTTGTGTGACAATAGCCCAGCGTTTCAACGCTGGGTCATCGATGATATAAAAATGATTAGTCCCAGCAGGGACGACAGAAATATTCAGCTATGCATTCCTTTACGAGTTGTCTCGTCCATTGCGTTTGGAGCACGAAAGATCGGAAGCTTCCCTAGCCCGGATTTGCGAGAAAGGCTCTGGCCATATCTTGGCGGAGTCGCAAAACAAAATCAGATGAAGGCGCTCGCTATTGGAGGAGCGAGCGACCATGTGCACGTGCTCCTGTCTCTGCCAGCAACGTTATCCCTTGCCAAAGCTATGCAGCTTCTCAAAGGGAATTCATCGAAATGGCTTCGGAAACCTTTCCGAAAATGCATTCCTTCGCGACGGATAATGTGGCCGGAAGAGCTATGAGCGCGTTCACGTGGTCGCTCGCTCCACCAATCGGCGAGTGAATGCCATCTGGTTTCGCCTATGCGATACCGCCAAGATCAGGCCAGAACCTCATCGCACGCGATCCGAGGTCAGTGAAGCTATGGCGATCGCGGTCAAAAAGCACGGTTTTGCAATTCGACGAGTCGAATGCCTAGCCGCTTAACGCGTTCTGCCGTCCCCTGCAGGGGGACTCGACATTCTTTGATATCTGTTTACCCAGCGTTAAAACGCTGGGCTATTGTCGCGGCGCCCTCTTGCGAATCTGGATATCCAGCGTTGAAACGCTGGGCAAATTTTCGGTCGGGTGACGGCGGCCCGCCCCCGCCGTGGACGAGCTCCGCCGCGAGCGGTCGCGCTCTATCACTTCCAGCACGCGCGATGCAAACAGAGTTTTCGAATCACAAGTTGAATAAATCGCGGGGCGGTAAAGTCGAACGCCTCGTAAACCTTTTCTAAAAATTATGAAAAAAATTCTCTTTGCATTAACGATGCTTGCTTGTGTTGTGTCTGCTCTTCCGCAGGCGCAGGGGAGCCGACATATCGGTTGACTTCATTTACAACAATCTCTCCGGCGGAAACTGGGTCGAGGTCGAAGGCTACGGCTATGGCTGGCAGCCTGACATAGCCGTGAGCGATCCGAACTGGCGTCCTTATTCGGACGGGTATTGGGCGTACACAGATTACGGATGGACCTGGATCAGTTACGAGGATTTCGGTTGGGCGGCCTATCATTATGGTCGCTGGGCGAATCTAGGCGGATTACGGCTGGATGTGGTTTCCGGGAACTGATTTGGATTGGGGGCCGGCGTGGGTCTCGTGGCGAACCGGTGGCGATTACATTGGCTGGGCGCCTTTGCCTCCGCGCGGTGTGGGCGTCGTTTATGAAGGACAGCCAATCGGCGCCACCGTTGACATCGAGTACGATATCGGCCCGGAATATTACAACTTCTGCGACGTTCGGTTTATCGGTGAACCGGTCTTGCGTGACCGCATTTTTCCGCCAACGCAAAACGTTACCTACATCACGAACACGGTGAACGTGACCAACATCTACGTTCAGAACAATGTGGTCTATAATTACGGTCCCAATTATGATGTGGTCAGCACTTACTCGAGCCGGCCGATTCAGCGACTCGCTATCGAGCGGGAGACTGCCGCTGATTTGTCCAGCGCGGCTAAATCCGGAGCGCTCACCAGAGTGCAGGGTAACAAACTTATGGTGGCTGCGCCGCCTAAACTCGCCAAGGCGCCTCCTACGCGTTAAGCCTCAGGCGGTGAAGGCCAAGGTTGCACAGCCGAAGATTGAACGCGGCTGGACTGGTGTTCAGAACAGGGCCGAGCTGGAACAGAAGATCAAAACCGAAAATCCAAAGAACATCCCCCGCCAACTCGCGCGGCCGCGCGGCCAGGCGGCCCATCACCGGCTGCTGGCGAGAGTCCAATGGCTCCGCCTGGGGGAAAGACGCCGATCACGCCGGGTCCGCGAGGCAAACCGGGGCGGGTACCGCCGGGGGCGACAGCAGCTCCACCAGGTGTTTCGCCTTCACCATTTGAGCGGGGCAAGCCCAAGCCCGGTGCACGACCCGGATTGACGGCAACGCCTCCAACTGCCCTGCCGAGCCCAAGAGGCAAACTCAGTGGACGACCTCAACCCGGAGCGACAACCAGCTCAGGCGAGGCACCGGTAGCGACCGCAGCCCCGGCTTTCCACCCTTCGCCGCCACCGGCGGAACATGGCCGGCCACCGGGGCGCAAGCTGGGTGAGACTCCAAGTCCGGGTGCGGGTGGTCCTGAGAATGTTCCGCCGCAGCGTCATGGTGGAGGCCCCGAACGTGAGCGATTCGGCACTCCGCCACCGACGGGTGCGGGTGCATATGAGCGTCGCGTCCCGGAACAACGACCACAACCCGCGGTTCGCCAGCCAGTCACTCCGCCACCTACCGGCGCGCCTCCGGGTGAAGCAGGCGGCGCGAGAGAAAGAGGGCAAGGTGCTCATGGTCAACCTGGCGGGCCACCACCAAGAGGTGGAGTACCTGCTGCAGCCGAACACAGCCAGGGACAGCCACAACACGGAAAGAAAAAACCAGAAAAAGGAACACCTCCGCCGGGACCACAATAATTTGGCGCAATCTTAAGCGGCTCGGAAAAAATTCAGCAGCCGGCAGGCAGGTCGCAGTTCAGCGTTACTGCGTTCAAGGACGCATAGCTGTACGGCCTTGGGCCAGACGCCAGGCAAATTCAGATACCAAGCCTTGGCGTTTACAGAAACGCCGTACAACTCACCTTCGTCCCCTACAATAATTCGGCAATCTGGACCGCGTTTAAGGCTGCGCCTTTGAGCAACTGATCGCCTGACACCCAAAACGACAGACCATTTTCAAACGCGCAATCCAAGCGCACCCGGCCTACCTGACAATTGTCTTTTCCGGTAACACTCAGTGGCATCGGGTAACGATTATTCTGGGGTTCATCCACCAGCTCGAGCCCTGGCGCTTTGCCCAAAATTTCACGCGCTCGTTCCACTGAGACCGTTCTCTCGAATTCAGCGCTCACCGCGACTGAGTGAGCGCGATACACCGGCACACGCACACAAGTGACCGAGGCGCAGAATTGCGGCAGGTGCATGATCTTGCGCGCCTCGTTTTGCATTTTCATTTCCTCTTTTGTGTAGCCGGTTTCGAGAAAGGAATCGACGTGCGGCAGCAAATTGAATGCGATCGGATGCGGATAAACTGTAGCCGCTTCGCTGTGCGAAGCGTGCCGTTGATTTGCACCCGCTGCGGCCACGTCGCCCACAGGGCGACGGCTACAACGTTGCTGATCTTCCGCCCCTCTTCTTGTTTGCTGGGTTAATTCATCGATCGCGCGCGTGCCGCTGCCGGAAACAGCCTGATAACTCGCGGCGAAAATTCGGCGGACGCCGAACGCCCGGTGCAGAGGAAAAAGTGCCATCAGCGTGATCGCCGTTGTGCAATTTGGATTCGCAATGAGCCCGCGATGCCGTCGCGCATCGTCGGCGTTGATCTCGGGAATTACCAGCGGCACATGTTCGTCCATCCGGAACACCGACGAGTTGTCGATAACGATTGCGTCCGCCTGGCACGCAATCGCCACGTATTTTCGCGAGATTTCGCCGCCAGCGCTGAAAAATGCGACGTCGATCTTTTCGAATGAATGCTCGTTGAGTTGTTGCACTGACACTGATTCATCTCGAAATCGCACTGATTTGCCGGCGGAACGTGCAGAGCCAATCGGGCGCAGACTCGCCACTGGAAAATTTCGCCGTTCCAGCACGCGCAAAAGCTCTTGCCCGACAGCGCCGGTCGCGCCGACGACGGCGATATGATAACCTTTCATCCGCAGGCGCAGTTTATCGCCCGGGTGATTCGATGCAAACTTCGCGACACATCCACATATCAATCCGCGATCAGAAGCTTACATTGAAAGACGGCGACACGCCGGTCCGCAGTTATCCGGTGTCCACGTCGCGATTCGGCATCGGCACGGAAATGGGAAGCATGAAAACGCCAACCGGCCGTTTTCGTATCGCGGAGAAGATTGGGGCCGATACGCCGAGCGGCACTGTTTTTCGAAGCCGCGTGGCGCTCAAGCCTGTTGATCCGCTTCCTCCGACGGAGGACTTGGTGATGTCGCGTATTTTATGGCTTGACGGATTGGACGAGCACAATGCCAATACACGCGACCGCTACATCTACATTCATGGCACCAAACACGAGGACAAGATCGGCAGGCCCGCCAGCTGCGGTTGTGTGCGAATGCGGAATGCGGATGTAATTGAACTGTTCGACTTGGTGGACGAGAGCGTATCTGTTGTGATCGAGGAATGAATCTAAAATTCCCAAGCACCAACATCGAACCTCCAGAGAATCAGCAAAACCCAAGCTCCAACGGCTCGCGTGCGATTTGGAAATTGAAGTCTGAAGTTTGTTTGGATGTTGTAGGTTGGGATTTGGAATTTCCGGGCGGAACGCCCGGCGATACATCCAAAGGAGACAAGAGAAACGTTGTTTCCCGTGTGATCCTAAACGGGAAGTCCAGCTTGCGACGAAAGGAGGCGAGATAGATTGAAACTTTTACGAGCGATCATGATTGTGGCCGTTTTGGCCACTGCTTTGAGTTTTGGTGCTTGTGCTCAACACAAAGAGACTACTGTGACCACAGCCGCGGGAACGACCGGTTACGCCAAATAAAGCCGGCACCCCAATTTCTGATCGAAAAAAAACTTCAGAAAAGCATTGCGTCCCCCTGATTCCCTAACTAAACAGACCGGAGCAACTTGCTGCTAAAGGAGGTGAGATAGATTGAAACTATTGAAAACGATCATGGTCGTGGCCATTATGGTCACCGCTTTGGGACTGGGGGCTTGCGCGCAACACAAGGAGGTAGTGACACCACCTCCAGCGCCGAAGGGAAAATAAATCCGGCACCCAATTTAATCCGGGCGGATTCGCCCAAGAGGCCAGGTCGTGCTACGGCCTGGCCTTTTTCTTTTTCCGCTTCAACGATTCTGACTAAACTGCGTCAATGGAGCTGAAGGGGGAGCAGATTTCTCTTGTCCAACTTGCAGCGGTCGCTGTCGGAGGCGAGGCCGTTCGTCATTTCTCCTGTCGCGCGGCCGCGTATTCTCGCCTCGCGCAAAGCGATCGAACAAATAGTTGAGCGCGATGAGGTCGTTTACGGAGTGAACACCGGTTTCGGCAAGCTCTCCGATGTCCGCATTCCGCAAAGCGAATTGCGCCAGCTTCAGTTGAACCTTGTCCGCAGCCACGCCTGCGGAATTGGAAATCCGCTGTCCGAGCCGGAGGCGCGCGCGATGATGGTGCTGCGCGCGAATGTTCTGGCCCTCGGCTTCAGTGGAATCCGTTACGAGGTCATCGAGCTGCTTTGCGAAATGCTCAACCGACGCGTCTGTCCGGTGATTCCGGAAAAAGGCTCGGTCGGCGCGAGCGGCGATCTGGCGCCGCTGGCACATCTGGCATTGAGCCTCATTGGTGAAGGCGAAGCGTTTTTTGAAGGGCAACGGATGGCGAGCGCCGAGGCGCTGCGGCGCGCTCAACTAACGCCGGTGCAACTGGAAGCAAAAGAAGGCCTGGCACTGCTCAACGGCACGCAGGCGATGCACGCCGTCGGCGGGCTGGCGCTTCTGCGCGCGATACGCCTTGCGCACATCGCCGACGTTGCCGGCGCGATGAGTCTGGAAGCGCTGAAAGGCACGCCTGCTGCTTTCGATTCGCGGCTGCAAGATGCCCGCCCGCACCCTGGCCAGAAAGCCGTGGCCAAACATCTTCTGTCACTAATGGAAGGCAGCGAAATTCGCGAGTCGCATCGCGAGGAGCGATTCGCGCGTTCAGGATGCATACAGCCTGCGTTGCATGCCGCAGGTGCACGGCGCGGTTCGCGGCGCGCTGGCACATTGCGAAGATGTTTTGCTGATTGAATCGGCGTCCGCGACGGATAATCCGCTTGTGTTTGCGGAAAGTAGTGAAGTGATTTCGGGCGGCAATTTTCATGGCGCACCGCTTGCGTTCGGATTCGATTACGCTGCAATTGCAATCACCGATCTAATGGGCATGAGCGAACGCCGGACGGATCGACTCGTTAATCCAGACAAAAACGAAGGGCTGCCTGCATTTCTGGCGCGAGAGCCCGGTGTGCAATCCGGCTTCATGACTGCGCACGTCGTGGCTGCCTCGTTGGTCAATGAAGCGCGCGTGCTCGCGCATCCAGCGAGCATTGACAACATCACCACTTCCGGTGGGAAAGAAGATCATGTTTCCATGGGAATGACGAGCGCGCTGAAGCTGCGTGCGATTGTCGATCTTGCCGAAAATTTGGTTGCCATCGAATTGTTAGCTGCTGCTGAAGGCTTGGAACATCGCCGCCCGTTGAAAGCTGGCGTTGGCGTCGAGCGCGCATTCGCTGCTGTGCGGAAAATCGCGTCGCCACTTACGGAGGACCGTGCGCTCTCGGGCGACATCGCGTCTGTTGCCGAAGCGATTCGCCAGGGCGATTTTGACAGCGAAGACGAAAAGCTATGAGTGGAAGACGAGTCATCCATGCGCCGCACGGCAGCGAGCGCAGCTGCAAAGGCTGGCATCAGGAAGCAGCCATGCGGATGTTGATGAACAATCTCGATCCTGACGTCGCCGAGAATCCAGACCAACTCGTTGTTTACGGCGGAACAGGGCGGGCCGCGCGAAGCTGGGAGGCGTTCGACGCGATTGTTCGCTCGCTGCGCGAACTCGAAAATAACGAAACGCTTCTCGTGCAATCAGGAAAACCGGTTGGCAAATTTCGGACACACGACGAAGCGCCGCGCGTTCTCATCGCGAATTCGAACCTCGTGGGACAATGGAACAATTATGCCGAGTTCAATCGGCTCGAACGAATGGGGCTGACAATGTACGGCCAGATGACAGCTGGCTCATGGATTTACATCGGCAGCCAGGGGATCGTGCAGGGAACGTTTGAAACTTTTGCAGCGGCAGGCCGCAAACATTTCGGTGGATCGCTCGACGGAAAATTCGTTTTGACCGGCGGGCTTGGCGGCATGGGCGGCGCGCAACCGCTCGCTGCGACAATGAACGGCGCGCTTTTTCTCGGCGTCGAAGTCGATCCTGCGCGCATCGAGAAACGATTGAAAAGCGGTTACTGCGACAAGATTGCGTCGACGCTGGATGAAGCGCTTCAGTTGATCGATCAGGCGCGCAAAGATCGCAAATCGCTTTCCGTAGGACTTGTCGGCAATTGCGCTGACGTTCTGCCGGAAATCGTGAAACGCGGGATCGTGCCCGACGTTTTGACCGATCAAACCAGCGCGCACGACGCCTTGAACGGCTACGTGCCGCACGGGATGCCGCTCGAAGACGCGCTCGTTTTGCGCCGAAAAAATCCGGACGAATACATCGATCGCGCAATGCAATCCATGGCCGTGCACGTCGAGGCCATGCTGGCGTTGCAGAAAAAAGGCGCAGTCACGTTTGATTACGGAAACAACATTCGCGCGCAGGCAAAAAAGGCCGGCATCAAAAACGCTTTCGATATTCCCGGGCTTTGTTCCGGAATACATTCGGCCGCTGTTTTGCGAAGGGCGCGGTCCGTTTCGCTGGGTCGCCTTGAGCGGTGATCCCGAAGACATCGCGCGCACCGACAAACTCGCGCTCGAATTATTTCCCAAAAACCAAACGCTGGCCCGCTGGATGAAGCTCGCCGAGCAGCGAATTCAATTTCAAGGATTACCTGCGCGGATTTGCTGGCTCGGCTATGGCGAACGCGCGGAGTTTGGCCTCGCGATGAACGAGCTAGTGAAACGCGGTGAAATCAAAGCGCCGATCGTGATCGGCCGCGATCATCTCGATTCCGGTTCCGTCGCATCGCCCAATCGCGAAACCGAAGGCATGCTCGACGGCAGCGACGCGATCGCCGACTGGCCGTTGCTCAACGCGCTCATCAACACTGCCGCCGGCGCATCGTGGGTATCGATTCACAACGGTGGCGGCGTTGGCATCGGTTTTTCGCAACACGCCGGCATGGTCGTCGTCGCCGACGGCACCGAAAATTCCAAGCGCCGCCTCGAGCGCGTTCTCACCAGCGATCCCGGCATCGGCATCCTTCGCCACGCCGATGCCGGTTATTCGCGTGCAATCGAATTTGCTGCCACGCACAGGATCGACATTCCCATGCACCCGCAAGGGCGCGATTGAAGGACACGCTAAGGTAGGAGGGTACTTGCTCGGCAAGACGGCGCCGATTACACTGATGTTCGTGCCTACGATCACTGAAGTAGAAAAACTCGCGCTCGATTTACCTGAGAACCAGCGGGCCGTTCTCGCGGCTCATTTGCTTGGATCGCTTCCGTCCGTTCTTCACGACGAAGATGAAGGCATTGCTGAGGCCTTGCGCCGAGACGCCGAACTTGATGCGGACGCGTCGTCGGCTATGTCCACTTAAAGAGCTCGACCAACAGATCGAACGCTCGCAGGCTATGTAGCCGGCATCAGGTAGATGCGGCTGGGGCCGGAATATCGCAAGTCCGGGATTCGCCGATCCCGCTACGATCCGCATTCCAATCGAAAGTGCGATGCCGTTCGCGATCGAAGTTCGTATCACAGCGCTCCATCACTGATCGGAAGTCGATGAAAAAACTGATCGAGTGCGTGCCGAATTTTTCTGAAGGACGCGATCAGAACGTCATTCGGCAGATCACGGATGCAATCAAATCGGTAGATGGCGTTTCGTTGCTGGATGTTGATCCCGGGGCGAGCACGAACCGGACGGTGGTGACCGTTATCGGAAATCCCGATGCGGCGGTCGAAGCTGCATTTCGCGCGATTGAAAAAGCGGCCGAGCTCATCGACATGCGCAAACATAAAGGCGCGCATCCCCGGATGGGCGCAACCGACGTTTGTCCATTCATTCCGGTGAGCAATGTCAGTTGGGTAGAGGCAATCGAGTGCGCGAAGCAACTTGGAAAACGCGTCGGCGAGGAATTGAAAATCCCGGTCTATCTCTACGAAAAAGCGGCAAAGGATAAATCGCGTTCGAATCTTTCCGTGATTCGCGCTGGCGAATACGAAGGGTTCTTCGAGAAAATAAAACAACCCGAATGGAAGCCGGATTTCGGTCCGGCGGTTTTCAATGAGAAATCGGGTGGGACCGTAATCGGTGTCCGCGATTTTTTGGTCGCTTACAATGTGAACCTGAACACGAAATCGGTGCGGCGCGCGAACGCGGTTGCGTTTGATGTGCGAGAGCAGGGGAGAGTGAAGACAGAAGACGGCACGCCGTCGGGAAAACCGGTGCTGGATGCAAATGGCGAACCGGTTCGCATTCCCGGGGTGTTGAAACACGTCAAAGCCATTGGCTGGTTCGTGAAGGAATACGGGATCGCACAGGTCTCGATGAATCTGACGAACATCGAGGAGACGCCGTTGCATGCGGCGTTCGACGCCTGCGTCGAAGCGGCAGCCAAGCGCGGGATGCGCGTAACAGGCTCGGAGATTGTGGGCATGGTGCCAAAGAAATGTCTGGTCGATGCCGGCCGCTATTTTTTGCGCAAGCAACAATGGTCCGAAGGCGCTTCAGAAGAGGAACTGATCGACATTGCGATTCGCTCCATGGGCTTGAGCGAACTGAAGCCTTTCGATCCAAACGAAAAGGTGATTGAATTCAAGATCGAATCTGCTGAGTCGAAAAAATCCCTCGTAAAAATGGATCGTGCGCGAGTTTTGCAATGAAACGTTGAGCGATTCGCCTGCGCCGGGCGGCGGTTCCGTCGCCGCGTTGATGGGCGCATTGGGTGCGTCGCTCGGCGGAATGGTCGCAAATCTTTCGGCCGGGAAACGCGGCTGGGACGACAAGCTCGAATATTTCAGCAATTGGGCGGTCAAAGCGCAGCAACTCAAAGATGAATTGCTATCGCTAGTGGACGAAGACACGGCGGCATTCAACAAGGTGATGGACTGCATTCGCGCTGCCAAAAGAGTCGGCAGAAGAAAAGACAACGCGTTCGGCTGCGATTGAAGTGGCGACGAAACACGCGGCTGAAGTGCCTTTAAAAGTGATGGAGACGGCGTCAAGATCTTACGCATTGCTGGCGGAAATGGCCGAAAAAGGAAATCCGGCCTCTATCTCGGATGTGGGTGTCGGCGCGCTGGCCACTCGGGCATGCATTGAAGGAGCGGCGCTGAACGTGAGAATCAACCTCGGGCAGCTGAAGGACGAAAAATTCAAAACGGCGCTTGCCGACAAGCTGCGGAAGATCAGTGCAGAATTCCGAAGCGCAGTTCGAAAAGATCAATCAAGTTGTGCAAGGCAAACTGGGTTGAAGCGTTGAAGCGGACGCTCCAATCGTTTGTGATTCTGATCCCGCAGTCGCGGGAGAAGAATCTCGGACATCATACCGTCTAGGAAGCCCCAGAACGCCAGAGATATTTCGCTTCGCTCAACATGACAGATAGAAGAGACGCGTTAACCTCTGGCGAATCATGAATTCGATCGCCGTCATTCACGCCTCGCAGCTTGTCACGTTGGCTGGTCCGAAAAGGCCGCGCGTTGGGGCGGAAATGACCGAGCTGGCAATTATTCCCGATGGCGGAATGCTCATTCGTGATGGGAAGATCGAACTCGTCGGCCCGAGCGCCGAGATCGAAAAGAAATCGCGTGCGGTGCGGAGATTGTCGATGCCGGCGTTCGCGTTGTGTTGCCAGGATTTGTCGATGCACACACGCATTTGGTTTTTGCCGGAAATCGGCTTGACGATTTTGAGCGGCGCGCGCGCGGCGAAACGTTATGAGCAAATCTCCAAAGCCGGGCGGCGGGATTTGGTCAACGGTAGAAAAAACGCGCGCGGCCAGCGAGCGAAAATCTTTTCGTGCAGGCAAAGAAACACGCAGAATGGTTTTTACGCTGCGGAACGACAACTATCGAGGCAAAATCCGGCTACGGGCTGACGCTTGAAGATGAGTTGAAAATCTTGCGCGTGATGCGAGCGGCTCAGTGAGCGAACGCCGCTTGAGATTGTGCCGACGTTTCTTGGTGCGCACGCGGTGCCGCGCGATGTGGACGCCGATGAATACATCGAGCTTGTGATCGATCAGATATTGCCGCGGATCGCAAAGGAAAAACTCGCGGAGTTTTGCGACGTATTTTGCGAGCGCGGCTATTTCGACTTCGAACAATCGAGAAGAATTTTGACGGCGGCCAGAAAGCTCGGGTTAAGGCTACGAATTCACGCCGATCAACTAAGCAATTCAGGTGGAGCCAAGCTGGCCGCAGATCTGAAGGCGGCGACTGCTGATCATCTGGAGAAAACAGATGAGCATGGGATTGCGGCAATGAAGTCCGCCAGCGTGCAACCGGTTTTGCTGCCCGGTTCGGTTTATGCGCTCGGATCGCCGGATTACCCGCGTGCGCGCGAAATGATCGGAGCTGGTCTTGCCGTTGTGATCGCGACCGATTTCAATCCCGGCTCGTCGCCGACGCCAAGCATGCCGATGATTTTGTCGCTGGCATGCACGCAGATGAAAATGTCACCTGCGGAAGCGATCACAGCAGCGACAATCAATGCTGCTTACAGCCTCAATCGAGGTGAAAAAATCGGTTCGCTGGAGCAGGGGAAGCTTGCCAACTTCGCAATCTTCGATTGCGAAGATTATCGGGAATTGGCGTACTGGTTTGGAATTCCGCAGACGCATTCGGTTTATGTACGCGGACAGAAAGTGATCTGACGTGGCATCGGCATCTTGCCGATAAACGATTGGCTGGAAGCCAATGCCACAAAAATAATGCGGCGCTTACAGAGCGCCGCTACAGTGATTCGATGAAGGTTGACGTGGAAAAGCAGCCTGGATTCGTCTCGAAGCTGCAGATCGAATTGCCCCCTGAGGAGGTGGCGAAGGAGTGGGATGCGATCGCAAACAGCTTTGCGCGATTTGCTAAAATCCCAGGTTACCGGCCGGGCAAGGCGCCACGTACCGTAATCGACAAAAGATTTCGCAAGGAGATCCAGGATGAACTGACTAAAAAACTGGTGTCGAAAAGTTATCACGAAGCAATCGAGCAGGAGCAGTTGCGTGTGGCTTCGTTGACGAACATCGAGGAGATCCACTTCGGCGAGGATAAATCGATGCGCTTCCGCGCGACCGTCGTCACCGCGCCCGAATTCGAGCTGCCGGATTACAAGAACATTCCGGTGCAATTGCCGGAGACAGAGGTCTCTGATGCGGAAGTGGACGCGGCGCTGGAGCGTTTGCGTGATCAATCAGCAGACTTTGTAGATGTGCCGGGACGCGGACTGCAAATGGGAGATTTTGCGGTGATCGATTTCGAAGGTTCGGTGGACACGAAGCCGATCAGCGAAATCGCGCCGCAGGCCAGCAAGAATTTGCAAGGCGGCAAGAAATTCTGGCTGCATCTGGCGGCTGACAATTTTCTGCCAAAATTTTGTGAGCAGTTGGTGGAACAAAAACCGGGCGAGACGCGCCTTGTGATCGTGGAATTCCCAGCGGATTTTCCGGTTAAAGAATTGGCAGGCAAAAAAGCGGACTACGCCGTTACGCTGCGTGAGATTAAGGAGAAAGTTTTGCCAGCGATCGATGACGCGCTTGCGGCCAAACTGGCTCCGGGGAAAACGCTCACTGACCTTCGTCAGATGATCGGGCACGATATCGAGCACGCAAAAGAGCATGATGTCGAGCGGGCCAAAGAAGCGCAGATCCTTAAATACTTGCATGAGCACATCCAGTTCGAGTTGCCTCCGGCGCTCCTGCAAAATGAAACGCGCCGCGCGCTGGCCGAATTAGTGCAACGGAATCGCGAGCGCGGTGTTACCGATGAGATGCTGAAGGAAAAAGAAAAAGAGCTGATCGACGGCGCCGCGGGCCTGGCGGCGAATCGGTTGAAAACAAATTTCATTCTGCATCGGATCGCAGAGCGCGAGAACATTCAAGTGAAGAAGGAAGACGTCGATCTTCGAATTAGACAGGAGGCGGCGCGTTACGACATTTCGCCTGATAAAATGCGCAAGGAATTGCAGCAAAAAGATGCGTTGGACGACGTGGCCGAACAGATTCTGCTGGGTAAGACCCTTGATTTCCTGAAGGCGAATGTTAGCATCGAACCGGCAGAAGAATCCACTGTTAAAGAAGAAAAACCATGAGCGCGTCAGACGAAAACGTTTCGCAGGTGCTGATCCCGATGGTCGTGGAGCAGACTGGCCGGGGCGAACGCAGCTATGATATCTACTCGCGGCTGCTCAAAGATCGGATCGTTTTTATCGGAACGCCGATTGACGATCACATCGCGAATCTTGTGATCGCGCAGTTGCTGTTTTTGCAGATGGAGGATTCCAAGAAGGACATCAATATTTACATCAATTGTCCCGGCGGCGTAGTGACAGCCGGACTGGCCGTTTACGACACGATGCAATTTCTCACCTGCGACGTGACAACGTACTGTCTCGGCATGGCGGCGAGCATGGGCGCGGTCTTGCTGTGCGCGGGTACGAAGGGCAAACGCTTCGCGCTACCAAATTCTGACATCATGATCCATCAGGTTTCCGGCGGCGCGCAAGGCGCGGCGAGTGATGTGGAACGCCAGGTTGATTACATGTTCAAGCTGAAGAAACGCCTCATCCGAATCATCGCGCAACACACTGGCAAATCTGAGGAGCAGGTCCGGGTCGATTCAGACCGCGATTATTACATGTCCGCCGAAGAGGCGAAGGCATACGGTTTGGTGGACGAAGTGATCAAGTCTCGAAAGGAAATAAAGTTGCTCGATGGTGCCACGCCGCCGCCCGGTGATCGGTCAGTAGAAGTTGCGGAGGTAGCGTTACCGCGCAAAGTGTCGGGATAACAGCATTCTTACCCCCAGACCAATATGGCCCGCGCTTCTAACCTCACGATGTGCTCGTTCTGCGGCAAGAGTCATGCCGAGGTGCGCAAACTAATCGCCGGGCCTGGCGTTTATATCTGCGATAGCTGCATCAACGTTTGCAAAAGCATTCTCGATAAAGAACTCAACGAAGACGCTCGGCGTCAGTCGTCAAATATTCGCGTCCCGAAACCGGCAGAAATCCGGCGCGCGCTTGATCAGTATGTGATCGGTCAGGAGATCGCCAAAAAGACGCTATCGGTGGCAGTTCACAATCATTACAAGCGGGTGCTGCAAACTGCATCGACCGCCGAGGCCTCCGCTACCTTTCAGCCGGATCCCTTTGCCGACGTTGAGATTGAGAAGAGCAACATTTTGCTCATCGGGCCAACGGGCTCCGGGAAGACTTTGCTGGCGAAAACGCTGGCCAGAATTCTCGACGTGCCGTTTTGCATCGCCGACGCGACCACGCTGACCGAAGCCGGCTACGTCGGTGAAGATGTCGAAAACATCATTCTGCGACTTCTTCAAAATGCCGATTACGACGTGAAACGAGCGGAGATCGGGATCGTTTACATTGACGAGATCGACAAGATCGGCCGCAAGACCGATAACGTGAGCATCACGCGCGATGTTTCCGGCGAAGGGGTGCAGCAGGCGCTTCTGAAAATTTTGGAAGGCAGCATGTGCAATGTTCCGCCCCAGGGCGGGCGCAAACATCCGCACCAGGAATATATCCAGGTCAATACCGAGAAAATCCTTTTCATTTGCGGCGGCGCATTTATCGGACTCGACAAAATCATTCAAAAACGCATCGGCCAAAAGGTGATGGGCTTTGGCAGCCCGACTCTCGAGGTAGAGGAAGCATTGCGAAAGCAAGCCATCCGCCACGTGGAGCCGGAAGACTTGCTCGCTTTTGGCATGATTCCCGAATTTGTCGGGCGACTTCCGGTTGTGAGTTCGCTCGATGCGCTGACCGAGCAAGAAATGGTAGCCATTCTCACCGACACTAAGAACGCGATGGTGAAGCAGTACACGAAGCTTTTCTCGATGGAAGGCGTGCGTTTATCGGTTACCAAGGATGCCTTGCGCGCGTTGGCGGCGCAGGCGGTCACAAAGGGGACGGGCGCGCGCGCGTTACGTTCGATGCTCGAACGCATCATGCTCGACATCATGTACGACGTGCCGAGTCGCGAAGATATCGCCGAGGTCACGATCAATCGCGCAGTGGTAGAAGGCAAAAAGCTGCCGCTGATTCGCAAGAAACAAGACAAGACAGCCGCGTAGCCCCGAGATGTTTCGGGGCAAGTTAAAAAGTTAGAAGCGTTACAACGTTAAAAGGTTCTTCTTTCCTTTGTAACATTGTAACTTTTTAACGTTTCACTCTTCTCGATGCGAGTCGCTCTGGTAAATACCGGCACCGAACTTTTGCTCGGCGACGTGCAGGACGCGCACCTGGCCTTCATTGCGCGCGAGATTTTTCCGTTGGGCCTGCGAATCGAGGAGCGGCGCACGGTTCCAGACAGCGAGGAGATTCGACGGACGTTAGCTGAATTATTTCCGCGCTGTGAGATTCTTTTTGTGACCGGCGGTCTCGGTCCAACCAGCGACGACATCACACGAGAGATGGTTGCGGAGTCGCTCGGATTAGAACTGCGTCAGGATCCACAATTGCTGACTTCCCTCCGGCAAAGACTTCGAATTCGCGGAATCAAATGGGCTGCGGGCATCGCGCGTCAGTCCGACGTCCCAGCCGGTGCGCAGGTTCTCCCAAACGAAAACGGAAGCGCGCCCGGATTATATTTGAAGGCAAATATCAATCCGCACAACCCGTCGCCGCACGTTTTTGTTCTGCCGGGCCCGCCGCGCGAACTCCAGCCGATGTTTCAGAAATATGTTATGCCGATCTTGCGCTCGCTCGTACCGCCCTCGGCATTACTGGAACGGAGAATGTACAGGATCGCCGGAGTGGGCGAGTCATTGGTTGAAGAAGCAATCGGCGAAAAAGTTCTCGCAATTCCGGGAATTGAACTTGGTTACTGTGCGAGGCCCGGTGAAGTCGAAGTGCGCATCATCGGAAAAGCAGACGCGATCGAGCAGGCGGACGCAGTCATCAGATCGACGCTGGGTCCCTCGATCTTTTCTACAGCAGATGAAACTTTGGAGGAAGTGATCGTCAAACTGCTCACGAAGCGCAATCAAACGCTGGCGACCGCAGAATCGTGCACCGGTGGATTGATTGCGAACCGTATCACGAACGTGCCCGGCGCATCGAAAATTTTTGTGGCTGGCTATGTTTGTTACGCCAATCAAGCAAAGACTGACATGTTGGATGTCGATCCAAAGCTCATCGAAACGCATGGCGCGGTCAGCGAACCAGTCGCGCGCGAGCTGGCCGAACATGCTGGTGCCTGTGCAGGGTCCGACTATGGGCTTGCAACAACTGGAATCGCCGGGCCAACCGGTGGGTCGGCGGAAAAACCAGTTGGAACAGTTTACGTTGCGTTGGCTTCAGCAGAGTCGGAAACGATTGTGAGAAGATTCTTTTTCCCCACTGATCGCGAGACATTCAAACAGTTGGCGGCGCAGGCGGGATTTGAGATGTTGCGGCGGAAGTTAATCAAGGAATGACGGCTTCCCAGCCGTCATGTTTGGGATTGGACGGCTGCCCAAGCCGTCGTTCCTTGGTTTCTAGTAGTCACCCACGTCCACGGGCGTGCCGACCTTTACGTGATCGTAAAATAATTTTGCGCCGTCGGACGATTGACGAATGCAGCCATGCGAAGCGGGATAGCCGGGCAAAATTCCCACGTGCATACCGACGCCTTCTTCGGTCAAACGCAGGAACCATCTCATCGACGCGCCGTCGAAGTGCGTGCCGCTCGGAGCTGAATCGATCCGGGCGCTGACTCCAGCGCGTACCACGCGGCCCGAAGAGTCCACAAAATCGCCGTACAGATTAGAATGGTGATCCGGGTCTTTCTCAAGCACCTGCAAGTGCCCTGTCGGCGACTCGTGTCCGCGTCTGCCGGACGAGATTGGACCATCGGCAACGACTTTGCCCTCGATCATCAGATAAGCGCGCTGCTTTGGAATCGAGACGACGATGCGTGTATTGTCCGGCGTCGCCTGTTTAAGTAAAGATTGATTCACCTTTAACGGTGGTTGCCTGCTAATAAACTCGGACGCTTTGCGCATTGGCGGTGGCGTTGGTTTGGGTGATCTTGGTCCGAACAAATGGAACTGACCGCTGACCGAACTGGTAAGACCAGCCAGTAAGATGGCGCAAAGCGGTATGCGAAGTTTTGGTCGCATGGATTAGCCGCCACTGTAGCTGTTCACGCGCCGAATCCAACCCGATAACCATCGTGATTCGTGACGTTCGGCCGGGGAATTGTGCACCCGTCTAATCAAGGTCGCCTTCGCTGCGCGAGCAAATTCATCAACCGCCCCGGCGTCTGAAGTTCCATGCATGCTTTCCAGAACTTGAAGCAAGCCCCATCCCTGGCCTTGATAACGCTCCGTATGCAGGACGCCTTCTCCTTTGAAGTTTACGTAATCGACAAGGGCGAAACATCCCTGTGGTGTTCTCTCTAATCGCTGGAACTGTTGCTGCACATTTGCTCGATCGGCAGGCGCCGCTTCATCGAGCATCTTAGGCAGCGCGCCCTCTAACCGCGCAATGAGGAATTCAGCCTGAAGATCGATTGTGTCGACAAGAAACTGGCGTAACTGATTCATCTCCGGTGTGTGTTGCGCTTGAAGAAACTCGGCCCGCGAGTTCCATGGACATGGCTGTTCGCCGCTCGTCAAGAGTAATGTTGGCAATTTGGCGCCGCGCTTTGAGATGAAGCTTACGAGTTTCGGGAAACTTTCTTCGAAAGGCCCGCGCCGTCCCTTCGGGTACCAGATGAAATGGCCGATGCCCAGCGACGCGAAGTCTTCGCCCTGATTCCACGCGGTGAGTCCGGAAATAGTTCCGTTGCATTCATTTTGCCAAACTCTTTTTCCAATTCTCAGAATCTCACCATGAGAGAACGTGATTGCGCACGATACGTGCGGCCAGAGCGTAATTGTGGCGGCAACGACCGATCCGGCCAAAGAACAAAGGCCTCCGAACGCTAGTCTTCGTCGCCTCTCCCCTTGGATAAGGGAAGAGGATGAAGGTGAGGGGTTTGAGACGCGCTGCCCTTGGTTGCCTGAGTCATCCCTCACCCTCCCCCTCTCCCTTGGAACAGGGAGAGGCGACCCCAAACTGCACGTTGCCCCAACCGAACGTCCCAAGTGACAATTCGCCAACGACAGCAGGTAACGCTGTTTTCTTGACGGGCGGCATTTATCCATTAGCGTGCGGCTTTCTGCGGCGAATATTTAATTAACGCGGCGCAGGAAAAACCATCTTATGAAACGTTTTATTATTATTGTCAGCGCATCCTTACTTGCATTGCCTTTGTTCGGGCAAGAGAAATCACCACAACTAAAAGACCAGAAGGACAAGGTCAGCTATAGCATCGGCATGAATATCGGAATCGAACCTGAACCGGCAGAAGGTAGATATCAATCCAGACCTGCTTGCCGCCGGCATAAAAGACGCTATCGCTGGGAAACCGCAGCTCACACAAGACCAGGTCAAGGAGATCATGGCGCAATTTGAGAAAGATATGGAACAAAAACAGAAGGCAGCCGGAGAGAAAAACAAGGCGGAAGGCGCGAAGTTCCTCGAGGAAAACAAAAAGAAAGAAGGAGTAAAAACGACTGCCAGCGGGTTGCAATATAAAGCCCTCAAGGAAGGAACAGGAGCGCAACCCAAGGGGACTGACATGGTGACAGTAAATTATCGCGGCACGCTGATTAACGGCACGGAGTTCGACAGTTCATACAAACGCGGCCAACCGGCCACTTTCCCGCTCAACGGCGTCATCAAGGGATGGACGGAAGGCGCTTCAATTGATGAAGCCGGGATCAAAATATCAATTCTTCGTTCCGTCGAACCTGGCATATGGCGAGCGGTCCGTCGGTCCGGACATCGGTGCGAATGCGACTTTGATTTTCGAAGTAGAACTGCTGGAGGTTAAACCGCCTCCGACACCTGCTCCACAAGCTTCAGGGCCTGCCCCGCAGGGTGCACCGAAACCCGCGCCGCCCAAGCCAACGCCGAAATCGTAGCGGCTTGACGTTTCAAGAAACGACGGCTTGCCTGCCCGCCGTAGCCTCGCGCAGCGACGTTCAGGAAGCAGCCGTCACCCCTTGAGGGCCGTTTCCCATTCTATGCGGCGGCGCGTCGCCCCACAGGTCTTCCAGGCTGTAAAAGGCGCGCTTGTCTCGATGAAAAATGTGGACAACCACTTGCAGATAATCGAGCACCATCCATTGGCTGGCCGGAAATCCGTCGATCGCTACGGGTCGAGTCGAATGGTCCTCTCTTAATCGCGTTTCGATTTCGTTTGCAATCGCTTTCAGCTGAGGCTCGGACGTGCCGGAGCAGATCACAAAAAAATCCGTAAACGTCGAGATGTCGCGCAAATCCAGCACAACGATGTCCTCGGCCTTTTTGTTCGAGGCGAGTTCCGCGCAGGTTTTTGCTAAGTTTTCCGGCGTTATTTCGATTGCTCCCGATAAAGTTTTTCGCGCTCGAATAATTTCCTCCACGGCTGGCGGTACGAGATAACGGATCGATTGTCCGCGCGCAACTCTCTTTCTGATCTCCGTGGCCGAGATGTCGATCTTCCGGCGCACGATCTTGTAATTGCACAGCGTTTGTGAGCCCGTGCGGTCAAGGACTACAAAGCGCACCATTTCCTTTAATTCGTCGAACCGTCGCCAACGATCCAAACTCGCCACGTTGTCTTCGCCGATGAGAAGATAAATCTCGGAGTCGGTTTCGCGTTTCCGAATTTCCAACACCGTATCGATCGTCCACGACGGCGGCGGCCGGCGCAGCTCGCAATCGTCAATTGCAAATCCCTCTTCACCTTCGATCGCGGCGTGCAACATCTTTAATCGAATATCGCCGCTCGCTGCCGCGGCGCGTCTTTTAAACGGCGACATTGCGGCAGGAACAAAAATTACTGTCTCCAAATCCAAAGCCTCGCGCGCTTCGCGGGCCAAAATCAAATGACCGTGATGGATCGGATCGAATGAGCCGCCATAAATGCCGATCTTTTTCAACATTCAATCACTCTTCTTGTCATGTTGAGCGAAGCGAAACATCCAGCTACTTCAATTAACCGGGCCAGCTGCTGTGGTCGCAAAAGCCAGTGAAGATTTTCGTGACGTGACTGCCGAGTCGCCGGAAGTAGCTGGATTCTTCGCTTCGCTCAGAATGACAGCTTTGAACGCGGAGCATTGGCCGTGGATTTTTTGCGCCAGACGAGTTCGACATCTAGTTCGAAGCTATGAAAGGCGATTCGCTCGGTCAACTGATCATCACGGGTGTGCCTGGAAAAGAGCTCGACCGGGCGACTGCCAGGCTTTTCCGCAAAGTGCAACCGGGCGGCTTCATTCTTTTCGGCCGAAATATCGAAAGCGCCGCGCAACTTCGAAAGCTCATCGACGATTTGCGCGATCTGAGCGAAGTCGAGCCGATCATCACAATCGACCAGGAGGGCGGTCGCGTCTCACGGTTACGCCTGATCGGCAACGAGCCGCCGAACGCGCAACAATTGCGCGACAAGGACGATGTCGATCTGATCCGGCGTCACGGCGACATCACTGGGCGTTTGCTGCGCCTTTTCGGATTCAATTTAGATTTGTGTCCTGTCCTCGACATTTCCTTTGATGACAATGCCGACAATTCGTTGCGCGGCCGATGCTATGGCAAAACAGTCGAACAAGTCGTTCGAAACGCCGGCGCATTTAATGAGGCGATGAAAGGGCAGGGGATCGCAAGCTGCGGCAAGCATTTTCCCGGATATTCGGCCGCGAGTTCAGACGCTCATTACCAGTTGCCCCGAATCGATCGCACCCGCAAACAATTGGACCAAAACGAGCTGGTCGTGTTTCGAGAATTCGTTGACGACGTGGACAGCATGATGATTTGCCATGGCTGGTATCCGTGCTTTGAACCGAAGAAAACGCCGGCCACATTGTCGCGACGTATCATCACCGATTTGTTGCGTAACGAACTTGGCTTCGATGGCCTCGTCATGACCGACGACCTCGATATGGGTGCGATTCTCACGGGATACCAGCTCGATGATACTATTCGTCTCGTCATCGCCGCGGGAAATGATCTCGCCATGATTTGCCATCGCATTCCCGAGATTGAGAATGTGCATGAGATTCTGGGCAAATTGCCGCGGAAGCAAATTGATCGCGCCCTGAAGAGCGTGGCACGCTTTAAAAACAATCTCACGCCACCCGACCAATTCTCCAAAGCGGCTTTTCGTAACATCGACAGCGAAATCTGGGATCTCCGCGTTGCTGTTCTCGGTGAAGAATCCGCCGCCATGCCCAGTGTCGAAGAAGGCAAACGCTCGCCGGTGGAGCGTTATTAATCGCTTCGATGTTTCGAAGGTGGTCTGCGACGACGATCTTTAAAGCCGCCGGAGCTGGCTTGGTCACGGCAATTCTATGCTCATGCACCGGCGCTGCATCAGCGAAGAATGAGATCGCGCAAATCCTTCAACAGTACCACCGGAATGATAAGTTCTCCGGAGCTGCGTTAGTCGGATACGGGGACACGGTTGTTTATGAAGGAGCATTTGGTCTGGCCGATGAGACATGGAAAATCGCCAACACTCCTGCGACGCGCTTTCAGATTGGCTCGTTGACGAAGCAGTTTACCGCCGCGCTTATTTTAGAGCTCGCGCAGCAAGGGCGCCTTAATCTCGATGCCACGTTGTCGACCTATTTGCCGGATTATCGGCGGGACGTAGCCGACGCCGTTACCATCCGCCAATTGCTGGGGCACTCAGCTGGCGTGCCGGACTTCGTCCGCAGATCCGACATCATGCAGATCCTGAAAGAACCCGCCACGCCACAGGAGGTAATTAGTAAGTACTGCAGCAACGCGTTCGACTTCACTCCTGGGACCCAGTTCAAGTACAGCAACTGCGGCTACTTGATTTTAGGTGCGCTCTACGAGCGGGTGACCGGTGAGACCTACGCAGATGGACTTCGGCGCCTCACTGCTCGCGCCGGATTGACGGATACAGGTATCAGCGGTCCGCGCGCGATTGTGCCCCGGTTAGCAACAGCGTACGTCGTCGAAAACGGTCGGCAAATAAAAGCGCCATACATCGACTGGTCAGTCGCGTTTTCGTCTGGCGCCGCGTACTCCACTGTGCGAGATCTCTGGCGATGGCGCGGAGAGCTCCCTGCTGGGCGAGTCCTGGGCGAGAAAGCGATGCGGGAGATATTTGCGATCCGGCCTTTTGGCTACTCGTTCGGCTGGCACGTAGGGCGAACTAATCAGGCAAAACTTCGCACTTTTCTCGCGAGCGACTATGACGCACAGCCGGCGCCTGAACGCGCCAACCTGTTGCTTGCCTCACACTCGGGTGACCTCCCCGGCTTTCACAGCTGCATGACTTTGTTTCTCGATCACACTTGGACCGTTATTTTACTCGATAATCACGACAGTAAGTCGCTGCCCAGCCTCGCTACAGAAATCATCAATTCGCTCTTAACGCGATCACCGGAGGCGCGTAGCACCAGTAGTGCTCCTTAAGTCGTGCTTGAAGCCGGAACGGCCGCACTACACAATCCCACGCAAATATGCGCGCCGAACTTACCATTCGCGGACTGATCATAGGAATCCTCATCACGCTCGTGTTCACCGCGGCGAACGTGTACTTCGGCCTCAAGGCTGGTCTCACTTTTTCGACATCGATCCCGGCGGCGGTAATTTCGATGGCGATCCTGCGCGGTTTTCGCGATGCGACCGTTCAGGAAAACAACATTGTACAAACGGTCGCCTCGGCCGCCGGCACGCTCTCGTCGATCATTTTCGTGCTGCCGGGTTTGATCATGATCGGCTATTGGACGGAGTTTCCTTTCTGGACTTCGTTTTGGATCTGCGCGCTCGGCGGAATTCTCGGCGTGATGTATTCAATCCCGCTGCGCCGTGCGTTGGTGACGACTTCGGATTTGCCGTATCCGGAAGGTGTCGCCTGCGCCGAAGTGCTGAAGGTCGGCAGCGGCGGTGAGGCGAAGGATGCGTCCGACATCGAACACGGCCGCGCCGGTCTGCTGGCCGTGTTGTGGGGATCAATCGTTGCCGCCGTGTTTGCGGTAATTGTAGCCACGCAAGTATTCGCGTCGGATGTCGCGCAGACTTTCCGAATCGGCAGACGCGGTGCAGTCAGCGGTTACGATTTTTTTCTTTCGTTCGCGCTGCTTGGTATCGGGCATTTGGTTGGCTTGTCCGTCGGAATTGCAATGCTCATCGGCGCATTGATTGGCTGGGGCTGGGGCGTCCCGCATTTTTCGGGCATCGCCGGCGATGTCACGACGGCCGCGGCCACGCTCGCGCAAACCACTTGGAGCCACAAAGTGCGTTTCGTCGGCGCGGGCGCGATCGGCGTCTCGGCGATTTGGACGTTGCTTAAACTGGTAAAGCCGGTTGCGAGTGGCCTCGCGGGCGCGATGGCCGCGTCGCGCGCGCGCAAAGCCGGCAAAGCCGACACGCTGCCGATCACTGAGCGCGACATTCCAATCGGCATCGTCGGGATTGTCGACGTTGGTGTGCATGCTGCCGATCGGTTGGCTGCTCGGTTATTTTGGCAACACCAGCGGCCTCGGCGCGCATCTGCCAACGCTGATCATCGGCGGCGTTGCTTACATCGTGTTGATGAGCTTCTTCGTCTCCGCGGTGTGCGGTTACATGGCCGGGCTGATCGGTTCGTCTAACAGCCCACTGTCAGGCATTGGAATTCTGGTGGTGATTGGCGCGGCGTTGCTGCTCGTGATCGGCGTGAAACCGTACGTTGGTCCAGACGCAGCGAAAGTCGCTCATGGCGTTCGCGCTTTTCACTACGGCAGTGATCTTCAACGTTGCTGCGATCGCGAACAATAACCTGCAGGACCTCAAGACCGGCCAATTGGTCGATGCGACGCCGTGGAAGCAGCAGGTGGCGCTGATCATCGGCGTGATCGCAGGTGCGTTCGTGATTCCGCCGGTGCTCGATCTCGTGAATCACGCTTACGGTTTCGTCGGCGCACCCGGCGCCGAACTTCGTCCGCATCCACTGCCGGCGCCTCAGGCCGGGCCTGATTTCCTCGCTCGCGCAAGGCGTGATTGCCGGTGAGATCGACTGGAGCCTGATCCGGATCGGCGCGGTTGATCGGCATCTGGTATCATTTTGCTCGACGAGATCCTTGCGCGGACGACGAAACACATGCGCGTTCCGCCGCTGGCCGTCGGTCTTGGAATTTATCTGCCCACGCAAAGCACGTTGATGATCGTGGTCGGCGCGGTCGTCGGCTGGTTCTTCGACCAGCGCGCTAATCGCACCGCCAAAGCCCGAAGCGACGAAACAGCTTGGCGTGCTGCTCGCGTCGGGCTTGATCGTCGGTGAGGGCATGATTGGGGTCGTGATCTCGGCAATCGTCGTGTTCTCCGGCAAGGATCTCCCGCTCTGCGCTGGTCGGCCCGGCGTTTGAGACGGCCGGGATAATCATCGGCGGCGTCGCATTCGCGGTTATCGCGTTAGTGCTTTACCGCTGGATCTTGCGGATGGCGGCGGCAAGATCGACATGAAGCGGAAATGGAATTGGCCGATCTGGGTCGGCTTTGTCGTCGCCGTCGCCGGATTGTTCTCCTACGAATTTTTCGCCCGATTTCCAATCACGCGTGATTTTCCCTGGGCTAATCTTTTGCTCTTTGGAATTGGCGGTGCGTTGTTGCTCTTCGGCCTTTTTCGCGCGTTTGGCAGGCCGCAGCTTTATCGTGGTAAAATCTTCGGCTCGATATTCACAGCGATCGCTCTGTTTCTTTTCGCGTTTTTCAGTTACGAAATTTTTTACGTCCTGCGCCAAGTCCCGCTCTCCGCACAGGCGCCGCGCGTTGGGAAAAGGCGCCGGAATTCACGTTGGTCGATCAAAATGGAAGATCGGTCGCCTTGGCGGAATTGCTTTCCGGCTCAAGAGCGGTGGCGCTAATTTTTTATCGCGGCTTCTGGTGACCGCTATGCAACTCCGAGTTGCGGAGTTTTCAGCAACGGCTTTCGGATTTCGATGCGCGCGGGATCCGCATCGTCGGCATCAGCGTCGATCCGCCTGAGATCAATCGACGTCAATCGCAAAAACGCGGCTACACTTTCACGCTGCTTTCCGATCCCAAGGCTGAAGTCATTCGCCGTTACAATGTGTTGCATCCCGGGGCGGGACCGAAAGGCGCGGACATTGCCCGGCCTGCCGAGTTTCTTATTGATTCGAACGGCATAGTTCGCTGGGTCAATCTTACCGAGAACATCGCCGTGCGCGCGCGGCCCGAGCAAGTTCTCGATGCCTTCAACCAGATTGGGTCCGGCGGGCGGCAGTGATTGACGCCGCTCCACCGAATCAATAACTTGCAGCGCGCGTGCATCCTGAATTGGAACAACTGCTCGTTCTTCAAGATCGACAACAAAAGATCAGACAGATTCAGACTGAGATCGAAACTCTGCCGCTGCAACGCAATCATCTCGAATCGCAATTAGCCGCGAGTACAGCGGGCGTTGAGGCGCTGAAGCAGAAAGGCCGGCAGGTTGAAATCGATCGCAAGAGATTGGAGCTCGATGTAGGCACGCGGACCGAAACGATATCGCGTCTCAAAACCCAGCAGTATCAGACCCGCAAGAATGATGAGTTTCAGGCGATCGGTCACGAAATTGAGCGATACGAAAATGAAATCCGAAAGATCGAAGATGAAGAACTGGAAGTGATGCTGCAGGCCGACAAGGTCAAGGCCGAATTTGAAGCGGCGGAGAAAGCAGCCCGGGCAACCAAAGAATCAATTTCGCGCCAGTTAAGCGATCTCGAAACGAAATCCAAAACGCTCGAGAGCCGGCAAGAAGAACTGGCTAAGGAGCGGGAGGAGCTAGCTGGCAAAGTCGATGGCGATTTGCTTGGCCGGTTCGAGCGTCTTTTCAACAGCAAAGGGGACGCTGCCGTTGTCGCGGTCGAGCATGGCGTTTGCACCGGTTGCCACATGAAAGTAACGACTGCGACCGCGGCAGGAGTCAAAGCCGGAAAAGAAATCGTCAGCTGCGAGAAATGCGGACGCATTCTATACCTCGGAGCGTAATGCGGTCTTCTTCTACCTCTTCCTCTCAATCTTCTCTCTGGGAGTGGAACTAAGCGGAAGCGGAAGAGAAAGAGTTAGACGTTGAACCGGAACAGTATCACGTCTCCGTCGCGGACTTCGTACTCTTTTCCTTCCAGCCGCAGCTTGCCTGCTTCGCGGGCCTTGGCGAAAGAACCTGCTGCGACCAGGTCACTGTAATGGATCGTTTCCGCTGCGATAAAACCTCGCTCAAAATCCGAGTGAATCGCTCCGGCAGCGGCTGGCGCTTTTTCGCCGGCATGAATGGTCCATGCGCGGGTCTCCTTTTCGCCAGTGGTAAGAAACGTGCGCAACCCAAGCAGATGATAGACCGCTCGAATGAGCGCGTGCACACCGCTGTCTTCGACGCCAAGACCGCGTAAATATTCCAGCGCCTCTTGCTCAGCTGAGATCGACAAGTTCGCTCTCGATCTGTGCGCTAATCACAATGGCTTCCGTGGCAAAGTGATGTTGCGCGTAATCCTGGACAGCGTAAACCCATCGAGCGGCGTTGTAGCCGGGGGCGTTGACCCCGGCATTTGCTGGCTCGTTCCGGCCGCGGTCAGCGCCCGCGGCTACAGCAGCGAGAGCGGATTCCGCCACGTTGCAGGCAAAAATTGTTGGCTTCGACGTCAGCAGAAAAAACCCTCGCGCGACTGCATTCTCTTCGGGAGTCAACCCGGCAGTAATCGCCGGTTTCCCGCGGTCGAGATGCGGGAGTAGTTTTTCGATGATTGCACTTTCAATAATTGCTGCTTTTTCGCCGGCGTGCAGTTGCTTCTGCAGTCGTTCACGCCGCCTCTGCAACGAAGCAATGTCTGCGAGCACGAGCTCAGTGTTAATGACCTCAATGTCGCGAACCGGATCGATCGTAGCGCTGACGTGATGAACGTCCGGATTTTCAAAACAACGTACCACCTGCACAATCGCGTCCACTTCACGAATGTGATGGAGAAACTGGTTTCCCAGTCCTTCACCCCGCTTGCGCCTTTCACCAGACCGGCGATATCGACAAACTCGATCGCGGTTGGCGTGATTTTTTTGGAATCGGAAATCTCTGCGATTCTAGCCAGTCGCGGATCGGGCACCGTGACAACGCCGACGTTCGGATCGATCGTGCAGAACGGATAATTTTCTGCCGGCGCTTTGTGAGTGCGCGTGACCGCGTTGAAGAGCGTCGATTTCCCGACGTTCGGCAGTCCGACAATTCCAGCGCTGAGCATGATTTTGTACCGGTGGCTTTGACCAGCGGCAACGAGCGACGCCTCACAGGGCCCCGCTACAAGGTTAACATCGGGCCGGCGGGATTTGAACCCGCGACCTCTTGAACCCCATTCAAGCGCACTACCAAGCTGTGCTACGGCCCGCTGGAGCGAATACTGTTTGCCACTTCCGCGTCTGAGGCAAACGTTTCTGGCCGCGTTGATGAAAGCCGCCGTCTTAAAACCTGCTTTTATGAGTTGCGTCGCCATTGCAATTCTTCTCTATCCGGGTCGCGGTGTTTTCGCTCAGTCGCGTGGGACCATCAAGTTAAACGAAGATGCCTCTGCGTTCGCGGCGAGACTCATCAAGGAAGGGCATGTTATTGCGGACGGCAAAGGCGCGTGGAGCAAACATCGGCCTTCAGCAGACGAAGAGAATGAGTTTATCCGTCTGCATGGCTTCGGCGAATATGCAAAATGGCATCTCGGAATCGACGAGCGGTACGGTGCGAATACGAAGCGAAGATACAAGTTCCCTTATGGCGATTTCATGAACGTTCACCGCTGCGGAGTGTTGGCCGCACGAAGCAGAGCTGCTGAATACAGATATTCTGAGATCGAAGATGCAGTGACGCGGCTAATCGAAATGATTAGGCAAAGACAATGAGTCGCTGTGGAATCTGTAGCGGCAGTCTGTGACTGCCGAAAGTACGGCAATGTTGCGCGAATGCAGATTCGGCGCTCATAGAGCGCCGCTACAGTTGACTAACCCATGCAGCCAAAAACGCGTCGATCAATTCGGACAAGTCGTTGCTGTAGCCGCCTTCGAGCATTACGGCGAGTGGAATATCGATGTTGCTTAACCATTGACCGAATTTCGCGAAATCGTCGCGTTCGAGGGTCAGTTGCAACAGCGGATCGCGCGCATAGGCATCGAACCCTGCTGAAACAAGTAGCAGATTGGGTTTGAACGCGACCAGCTTTTCCAGCGACTGCTTTGCAATCTTAACAATCTCGTTGCGCGGAGTGAAAGGAGCGACGGGGTAATTGTCGATGTTCGCGAACGATTTTGCGCCGGTTCCCGGATACGCGGGGGATTGATGAATCGACGCAAATCGAATTCGTTTATTATGCGCCACGATCGCTTCCGTGCCGTTGCCGTGATGCCCGTCGAAATCCCAAATCGCAACGCGTTCCACCTTTGTTGTGGCCGGGGTCGATGACCCCGGCAGGCCGGCATCATCGATGCCGGCCACAGCGAGCGCGTCGAGGGCAGCGATGGCGACGTTGCTAAAATAACAGAAACCCATCGCGCGATCTCGCGTGGCGTGATGCCCGGGAGGCCGCATCAGGATAAATGCCGCTTCGTCGCGCAAGGCTGTGCGCGTTGCTTCAATCGCAGCTCCTGCTGAGCGACGCGCGTACATCTCGATGTTTGAATAGTACGGCGTATCGGGATCGAAATCTTCGCGGCCATTGGCAACGCGTTCGATATGCTGACGCGAATGCGCACGCAATAGTTCATCATCCGTCGCCGGGACCGGCTCGCGCCATTCCCAATCGGGGTGCCGATCTTTTAACAATGGCGCTGTCCGAATGATTCGCTCTGGCCGTTCCGGATGGCCTGGGCTCGAATATTCCAGGCAGCGTGGATCGTAAAAAATCGTCATCAGGGTTGCAACGTAGCGATCCAACGCATATTCGACTACGAAGATGCTAAACGGCCAGAAAATTGTGGTAGTAATGCCGGCGTATAACGCCGCGCGCACATTGCGGCAGACTTATAATGAAGTCATGGTGCATGGCATTGTGGATTTCGTGATCGTGGTGGACGACGCCAGTCACGATGAGACGGTGGCAATCGCGCGCACCCTGCCGCATGTGCAAGTGGAAGTGCATCCGGAAAATCGCGGATACGGCGCGAACCAAAAGACGTGTTACCGACTCGCCCTGGCCGCAGGTGCGGACATCGTCATCATGATTCATCCTGATTATCAGTACACACCGCAGTTAATTCCGGCGATGGCCGCGCTGGTAGCGAGTGGCCTTTATCCCTGCGTGCTCGCTTCACGGATTCTTGGCGGAGGCGCGCTGCGCGGCGGCATGCCTTGGTGGAAATACGTGTCAAACCGGTTCCTGACGCTGGTAGAGAATTTTCTCATCGGCGCGAAGCTCTCGGAATATCACACCGGTTATCGGGCCTTTTCGCGCCAATTATTGGAACGGCTGCCGCTGTCGGCAAACTCTGACGACTTTGTTTTCGACAATCAGATCCTCGCGCAAATCATTGCCCTCGGCTCCGCAATCGGTGAAGTGACGTGCCCAGCCCGGTACATGCCAGAAGCGTCATCGATCAATTTCCGGAGAAGCGTGCGCTACGGACTAGGTTGCCTGGCAACGGCGCTGCGTTTCCGTTTGGCGCGCTGGGGCCTGGCTCAGCCAATCGTTTGAATATCTATCGCCACGAAAGACTGTCCGATCAGTATCCTCGCACGCCGTAATGGCCGTGGATCCAGACTCGCTGACCATGGTGCCATGCCCAATGTCCTGGCCTCCAGACGTAATGCGCATGGCCTGCGTAATAACCAGAGCCGTGAACGTAATAAGGCCGATCGCCAACCGCGATCGCTACAGAGCCCGGATAACCGCCGTAGTAGGGCCCGCCGCCATAATACGGGTCCTCCTCCGTAATAGGGTCCATAGCCTGGGTGCGCGCTGTAATACCCTTCACAGCCGACCGCGCACAGCACGGCGAAACCTAAAGCAAGCCGGAGAATAAACGATTTCATTTTCATACACACTGATATTCGGATTCGAGGTAGAATTTACGCGTCCGCATTGACTGGAAAATTCGAGACGTCTTCACACAACGCCTTGATCAAGCATCGCGTCCGCGACTTTCACGAAGCCGGCGATGTTCGCACCAACAACAAGATTACCCGGTTGCCCGTACTCCTCGGCGGTTTCCCACGCGTTCTTGAAGATCGTGGACATGATGTGGCGCAAACGCGAATCAACTTCTTCCCGCGGCCACGGCAGGCGCATGGAGTTTTGGCTCATCTCAAGTCCGGACGTAGCCACTCCGCCGGCATTTGCGGCTTTGCCGGGACCGAAAAGGATTTTTTTCTCCAGGAAAAGATCAACAGCCGCTGGGACGCTCGGCATGTTGGCCGCTTCGGAGAC
>CAVUGV010000046.1:0-21474 GCA_963741065.1 uncultured Verrucomicrobiae bacterium
CGATGCCGGCAAAAACACAAATCAGCAGAGCGACAAGCGACGAGCCAAGTAAGAGTAGCCGCCGCGCAGATGGTCCTCGCAGATTCTGCTGTGAGTTCATGACTAATTTACGGGAAAGAGCCCGGTAAGGTCTACCTGCTCCTGAAAGTAGAATGTTGTTGCTCGGATGTTCAGCACGTTGAACGTCCGTACCCTGCCGCCGAACGAAAACGACATGGACGCCTCAGTCGCGAGGTCGCGAAGCGGCCGGAGGATTTCAATTATCCTTTCGGCCGTTGGACCACTTTCCCAGATTAGCTTCAGGTCCTTACCGTTTGGCACGTAATTGGCAATTGCCTTTTTGTTATGGCTCCATATGTCCTGCCCGGTCATGACAAACATGGGATGGCCACCACAAAAAGAGAGGATTTTCTCATTATCGTAATCGTGCAAAAACATGTGAAGAACCACGTTCGCCTCCCTGGCGCAAATCAGCGTTTCATAGGGAGGATCGGGAATGCCTTGGACGCGATTGAACTCGTCGTGCTCCAGGCGAGGAACACTTGCAGGTGGCTTTCCGGCAACAATAGCTTTCAAAAACCGTGCGACCGCAACGTCTTGTTGCGTAAACCAGCCTGATCGAAGATGGATCTTTTGCGTGCGTATAGATGTACTGAATTGCAGGGACCAAACCCGTCACGAGCAGCGCCGCCGATACGCCCCATAGCAAAATCTTGAAGCTCAAGGGCAACCGCAGCTGTGTAACGCTGTTAAGACCGAATCCAATGAGGACAATCCAAAACGGAATCGCTACAAGCAGCCGGTGCTCAACTAAAGGCCCTGCCGAAACAAATACTCCGACGACAGGAATCGTTGCCAGCAGTACCATTTCAAAACGCTTCTGCCAAAGGGCTAGCACAAAGCCAGGCAGTAAAAGCCAGTAGTATGGCAGTGGAATGGGCAATGCATCAGGAAAAACAGACGGGGACCGGGAATCGTAAAAAAGCAACTCCAAAGGTGTCTCAGGTAATATGTTATGTCGTTCGGAGACGGATGCCCACTTACCGCTTGCAAGAAACTATCCAAATAGGGCGATTCATGGTAAGCATACTCATGCCGATTAAAAACAATATAAGCCAAAATAGGCATGGCTCCGGCAGCGAAGCCATAAATGACTGTAAGGACCCGGCGCCAATTGAAACCCTGCTTTAGGCGTTTCCGATCGAACACAGCGCAGAGCACAACAAAAACCAAAAGCGCTAACACATACTGCTGGCCGAGTAACGAACTCGCCAAACACAATCCTGCCGCGATGCCTCCCAGGGCCAGGCAAAAAGAAGAGTCAGTTTTGAAGCCTACATGCAGAAAATAAAGGGAGGCCACGCATAAGGGGGCGGCCATTTCGTAGTGGTACCCGAAGAAACGTATAAATGAACGCGAACGGGAGAAAAGTGAAAACCAGTGCAATGACAGATGTGACAACGTAAGATTCGAAAAATAGATCAGTTAACAGAAGCGTGAAGAGAAAGGTCGTGCACCAAAGAGCCAAGAGCGCTGCTTCATCGGTCAGAATGTTATAACCAAATAGATGAAGCCACGGCCACAGATAGTAATGAAAAAGGGTTTCATGCGCAACAAACCCATAAGAATGAAACCACGCGGCTTGGAAAGGCCGACTGGTCACGTGGGTTTTTAGATACAAGAGATCCCGGGCGGCGTCATCGAAAATGCCGTCTCCGTTCCAAGGCGCCGTTCGGAAATTCCAGAGGTGCGCGACTACGAAGAACAGGATCCAGAACAAAAAGAACGCTGTTTTCGGCTTGATTACAGATTTGAAATTGGCCCTGAGCTCACTTGGCCCTGGCAAAAATGCGAGGAGCAAAAACACCATGCTGAGCAGCCAGCCGACGAGTTGCCACGGATTTCCCAAAGCCCATTTCCGATAGTGAGCTGTGCCGCCCAAGGCGCAAAGCACCAGACTAATAATTGATAACCCGAGTAGAACGATCCTCGGTGTAAGAAGTTGCGATTTTCCCAGAGCTAACTTCATAGCCTTGATGTCATTCTGAGCGACGCGAAGAATCTCAGATCAATTTGGAGCGATCACGCATCGGAACCAGCCCAGAGATGTTTCGCTTCGCTCAACATGACAGCGCCATTTGTGGAATGAGTTCTAGACCATCACGGTTATATGATGCGGCAGCTCGCTGTCTGTTTACAGATCGATCGAGCTCACACGATTTCCGCCCATGTTTAGCACGTACAGCTTCCGATCGCCAAAGCCAACGCTGATGGCCCTTCGAGTTGATCCGGCGGCTTGGCCGTCAAACTGCCGATCCTGTTTCCATTCAAATCAAAGATGAGCACTGAGTTCATATTGGCGCTGGATGCGTATAACCGGCCCGCTTTTGAATCGATGGCCAGGTCTTCGAAGCCATATGACCGCCCCCATTCGGGGATTGGCCATTTAGTCAGAAACTTCCCGTCTGAATCAAAGATCTGTATCCGCTTGTTAAGCGAATCGGCAACATAGACCTTATTAGTGGTGGGGTCCACTGCGACCGAACTAAAGCCGCTGAACTGTCCGTCGCCACTTCCCTCGCTGCCCCAGGTCGTAAGGACCTGACCATCGGGACTGAACTTCACGATTCGGTTGCGACCCGAATCGACGACATAAATCGAGTTATCAGGCCCGATAGCGATCCGGCGCGGCCCGTATAATCCAGGCGCCCACTGAGCGACGAAAGTCCCGTCAGGTCCGAGTTTCTGAACGCGGTGCTTGGAGCCTATCTCCGCGACGTAAATATTGCCCGCGCGATCAATTGCGATTCCATTCGGCGCTTCAAATTGTCCTATGCTCGTAACGAAAGTGCCATTTGGGGCGAATTTTTCGATTCGCCCGTTGCCCGTATCGGCGACGAAAACGTTTCCACTGCCGTCAACAGCAATTGCAGTCGGGGAATTAAATTCACCCTTGCCGGTGCCCTTGCCTCCTTCAAACATGCTAGCTGACACTCTCAGGGAGATTACTGAGCTTCGGCGGTGCTGTGTCGGGTACCTTGTAAATTACCATCCCGTTGTAATTGGTCGCCTCGTGCACCTTCGGAAAATAAGTGGCATACAGCTCTTGATTCGGTCGTTTAATGAACTGCGCCTGCCGAACAGCGTTATCGTATGCCACGTAGCTAATGCCATTCTCTTTCAAGAGATGATAGACTTTCCAAGGATCCTTGCTCTCGAATAGCTCTGTGTAAACTCTGTCGCGCTTACTGGCATCGTAACCCGCAGACCATGAATAGTACGGCCAGCCATAAAAGACGCGGCGTCCGGCCATCAGGATCGGATGATTAACAAACCGATCTGTTAGAAAAATGTCTCGCGGTGAAGTGTTTTTCTTGAGCCAGTCGATCAGCGCATCATCCCGATACGTTACCTCGCTCCAGCCAGTGTTATGAATCGGGAAAAAATCAATGATGCCACCCGGAATGACCAGCAGAAAAAGAACAGCCGCAACGAATTTGCCGGGCAGTGTGGTTCCGCCCAGCGAGAGGCGCCACAACCGCCAGAGAGCAAAGGCGACGAACAGATTCGCGATAATCACCCAGATGTGCGGGAACTTCTGGTTGGCAAGCACTTCGATAGTGAACTGAAAAGAAAACGCAACGGCAACAAGGCTTAAAGCTGCGAGAAAGAACCGCCTTTGAAGGCTGCCAGCGAAAATCAACGCTAACGCGATCAATAACCACTTAAAACCAAAGGTGAAGCCCAGATACTTCAGCACGTTCTCGGCGGTAGGTTGGTCCAGGGTATAGCCCCAGTGACGTAGACGTGGCATCTGTGCCCTGCCGCTGCCAGTGCTCAAATAGAGCATCTGTGGCAGAGCGATGAGGCCCGCGGTGATAGCCAGAGCCAGCATTTGCAGCCGCAGTGGAAACAACACGAACAGCCCTGCCAATAGGGCGGCTGCGCCGATAAATACGGCGCTATTCCACATTGGTATGAGGCCTAATAGTACCCCTGAAAAGATGAAGCCTGGTACGGTGGCGCGGAAAGATTCTGCCGTACCGATACTTTGCGGCTTCACTTCTGTTGCGCTCGACACCGAAGCAGGTTCCGTTTGTGACTCCGAGACCGTTTCGGGGCGAGTGGTATCTTCCGACACTGCCAGCGCCGAAGTTTCAACCAACGGATCCGGCTCCGGCCGGACAGTGTCGATAGAAGGAGTGGCTTGCTTCGCCTTGCCGCCCGCGCGCGGTATTGGATGACCAGGAAAACCAACACGAGCATTAAAATGCCAATCGCACTGGCGAAATGCCGCTGATTGAGATAAGTCACTTGCGACCAGGTGCCCCACTGCTCCCCGCGATAAGGGAAAATGCTTGGGAGAAATTCGCCTCGGTGCTTAATAGCTTCGATCGCAGCGCGGATTGAGACCTGCTTCTGAAGGAACGGAGCGTAAGAAAGCGAGCCGAAAAAGAAGAAGAGGAGAGAGCCGAGCCGCCCGACAGTGCGGGAATTGAAAAGCATTTCGCCGAGTGTCATCACGACGATGAGCATCGCCACCAGCGTGGTTATGCTAAGCAGATTCAGACTCCAAGCCGGATCGAGTCCGAGGAATTCAAGGTTTCCCGCCTGAAAGTAGAAGAGGAAATGGTAACGGATACGGTCGCCTGAGAAGTGCGGGTACTCAGTTGGAAAGTTATGTCCCACTGCGAAGCTCTGCATGAGGGCAGTATTGGGCCCGAAATCGCTATACTCGGGGTTGGAGATCTTTAGCTTGCCACCACTGGAATTAAACGAAGCAAACATCATCCATGATACGAGGACCACATATCCAGCAATGACTAACCAGTCAGCTATGCCAGAGCCACTAGGGCGTGGAACATAGGTTTCGGCTGTTTGGGAGCTGTGAGCGGCGTCTGGAGCGGCTTTAACAATTCTGTGCTTCCATTTGGGCCAGGTCAGCAGCGCGAGCACTGCCAGAAAGAACAACAGATTAGCCCATAAGAGCGGCTTCGCCGTCCATGCAAATGCGAGGCCAGCCAAATAGGTGAACCACGAACTGATTAGTAGCCCTACGAGTAATGCTGCCGCGAGCCGATGCGCAACCGACACGAACCGATAAAAACGTCGGCAAAGAAAGTCGCCGACACAAATGGCTAACGCGAAATAAATCAGAGCTAACATACCTCAAGCCGGATTGTTCAAAAACTGTTATCCTATACGAGAGGTCGCTGTTCGTTACAGATCGATGACGGTCACGCGATTACCGGCCTTGCTCAGCACATAGAGTTTCCGATCTGCCAAAGCCAGAGCCGAGGGGCCTTCGAGTTGATCCGGTGGCTTCGGCGTCAAACTTCCAATCTTATTGCCATTCAAGTCAAAAATGAACACTGCATTTATGTTGGCACTTGACGCGTATACTCGACCCATCTTCGAATCGATCGCCAAGTCTTCGAAGCCTGCCGGCCGCCCCCACTCGGGTATTTCCCATTTAGTTAGAAACTTCCCGTTAGCATCGAATACCTGAACACGTTTATTAATTGGATCAGCAACATAAACTTTGTTGGTCGTAGGATCGACTGCCACCGAAGTATGATCGTCGAACTGCCCGTCGCCATTCCCTTTGGTGCCCCAGACCGTCAGCAGCTTTCCATCGGGGTTGAACTTAACGATTCGCGTGCGGCCCTGATCAACGACGTAAATGGAGTCATCGGGGCCAATGGCGATGCGGCGCGGTCCATAAAATCCGGCGTCGGGACCTTTCCACTCGGCAATAGATGTCCCATCAGCAGTCAGCTTTTGGACACGGTGATTCCTAGCGTCCGCTACATAGATATTGCCGGTGCGATCAACAGCGATGCCGTTCGGTGCTGCTAATTGTCCCTGACCGGTGCCCTTATTTCCCAAGATGCTTAGAAACGTACCCGTAGGCGAGAACTTCTCGATACGACCGTTAGTACGTGTCGGCAACCAAAACATTTCCATTGGGGTCAACAGCAATTCCAGTTGGGGAATCAAATTCACCCTTGCCGGTGCCCTTGCCTCCTTCAAACATGTTACTAACAGCTTCCGGCAACGTGCTGAGCTTGGGAGGTGCTGTATCGGGCACCTTGTAAATCACCATGCCGTTATACTTGTCAGCGTCGTACACCTTTGGAAAATAAGTGGCATATAGCTCTTGATTCGGTCGTCTAATGAACTGCGCCTGGCGGATCGCGTTATCGTATGCCACGTAGCTGATGCCATTCTCTTTCAACAGATGATAGACTTTCCAAGGATCCTTGCTCTCAAACAGTTCTGTGTAAACCCTGTCGCGCTTACTGGCATCGTAACCCGCAGACCATGAATAGTACGGCCAGCCATAAAAGACGCGGCGTCCAGCCATTAGGATCGGATGATTAACAAACCGATCTGTTAGAAAAATGTCTCGCGGTGAAGTGTTTTTCTTCAGCCAGTCGATCAATGGATCGTTCTTGATCCTGTACTTCGCTCCAGCCGGTGTTGTGGATTGGAAAGAAATCAATGATGCCACCCGGAATGACCAGCAGAAAAAGAACTGCCGCCACGAATTTGCCGGGCAGTGTGGTTCCGACCAATGAGAAATGCCACAACCGCCAGAGCGCAAAGGCGACGAACAGATTCGCGATAATCATCCAGATGTGCGGGAACTTCTGGTTGGCAAGCACTTCGATGGTGAACTGAAAAGAAAACGCAACGGCAATGAGACTTGAAACCGCCAGGAAAAAGCGCCTTTGCAGGCTATTCGCGAAAACCAGCGCCAAGGCGATTAACAACCACTTAAACCAAAGGTGAAACCCAGATACTTCGCTACATTCGCTGCCGTGGGCTGTTCAACGGTATAGCCCCAATGAAGAAGACGCGGCATAGGTATCCTTCCGCTTCCACCAGTCAGATACAGCATCTGCGGCAGCGCGATTAGGCCTGCGGTGATCGCGAGAGCCAGCATTTGCAGCCGCAGCGGGAACAGGATGAACAACACTCCCAACACGGCGGCTGCGCCGATGAACACGGCACTGTTCCACATCGGCAGCAGACCAAGCAGGACGCCTGAAAAGATGAAGCCTGGCAAAGTATCGCGAAAGCGCTCCACCGGAACGACAACTTCTTCTTTTGGTTCTGTTGCCACTGATACCGAAGGCATCGCCGGTTCGGGTTCTGAAGGGCTTTCGGATAGAGCGACATCATCGGAGCGCGTATCCGCCGAAACGACAGCTTCTTCTTTTGGTTCTGTTATGACCGAAGCCGAAGTGCCGTCGACTCTCGGTTCTAAAACGTTTTCGGTCCCAGTGGCATCATCGGAGCGCTTATCCGCTGCGATCTCGGGAGACGGATTTGGCTGGGCCGCAACCGGCTCAATCGAAGGCGGCGTTTTAGCTCGCTTCGGTCGCATGCGGTAGCGGATGACCAGAAAAATCAGCACGAGCAGCACTATCCCGATCGCGCTGGCAAAATGCCGCTGGTTGAGATACGTCACTTGCGACCAAGTACCCCACGTTTCCCCGCGATAGGGAAAGATGCTTGGGAGAAAATCGCGCTGTTGTCTGATGGTTTGAATCGCAGCGCGGACTGAACCTTGTCTGTGAAGGAAGGGAACGTACGAGAGCGAGCCAAAAAAGAAAAAAAGAAGCGAGCCAAGGCGCCCGACTGCGCGGGAATTGAAAACAACTTCGCCCAGCGTCATCGCCAATACGAGCATTGCCACCAACGTGGCTATGCTCAGCAGGTTAAGGCTCCACACCGGATTGAGCCCGAGAAATTCAAGATTTCCCGCCTGAAAGTAGAAGAGGAAATGGTAGCGGATGCGGTCGCCGGAGAAGTGCGGGTACTCCGTGGGAAAGTTATGCCCGACGGCGAAGCTCTGCATGATCGCAGTGTTCGGCCCGAAATCGCTGTACTCAGGGTTGGAAATTTGCAGCATGCTGCCGCTGGTATTGAAGGAGGCAAACATCATCCAGGATACGAGGACCACGTATCCGGCGATTAGTAACCAGTCAGCTACGCTCGATCCCTTAGGCCGCGCCAGGTATCCCCCAGCGACAAAAGTGTCGTGACTCTCGCCCTGAGCGTGCTTTATGACTTTGTGTTTGCGTCTGTTCCACCACAGCACGGCGATCGCTGCGATGGCGAACAAGAGATTAGCCCAGAGGAGCGGCTGCCGGGCGCGAGTGAAGAGCAGTCCGGCCAGATACGTAAACCATGAGCTGATTAATAGCCCTGAGAGTATGGCTGCTGCACATCGGTGTGCGACGGATGCGAACTGGTAAAAGCGCCGGCAAAGAAAATCGCCAAGACAAATAGCCAATCCGAAATAAATCAAAGCAAACATATCGCTGCAGAGTCGATTGCTGACAGTTGATAGCTGATAGCCGAAACTGACTCAACACTAAAAGCATTCCATACCGAAATTATTGCAGTCTCAAGCGCACGCGGCAGGCGCGAATCCTAAGTACCCGATGTATTCTGTCAAACACGGCTGGGAACGCGTTTGCCGCCAGGCCCGCCGGGCCGCGCCCAAACAAATCACTGGTCACAAATGGCTATTTTCTTGCTACGGTTGGATTTCGTCGGTCCAAAGAAATTGCCACATTGCCAGTGCGTTGATCGCAACTGAGACGGCAAAAAGGAAAATCTCGCTGACGGTTATTTTCGCCGGGCCGTTGCCTGTCAGCAGGAGAAACATCCAGGGAAGGAGAATCATCGCATAGCGATACGAAAACTGCCAGCTTCCGGGGTTGCCGTGACACCAGAGGACCAGCGTTAAGAGGGCGATCGCCACCCATGCGACCACCTTGTATCTGCCGCCCTGTCGAAACAGGAGGCAAAGGAAAGGGCTGGCAAGAAAGATTGAGCAGCCGAACCCGTTTGGTTGGAGGTAAGGATAGGAGGAAATACTCTCGAAGCCTTGAAACAGCATCGTGTAGATATTCCACGGAATTGCCTGGATCGAGAACAGTCCGTGTTCGTACCAAGGTTCGTCGCGTACTTCTGGAATGTGAATGTAGCCAAAATCGAAAATGGAATGAAACCGCGCGAAGTTATAAGCGGCGGTCAGAAGCGCGAGCGTTACCGGCACACTGAGAAAGCGAATGAGCATTGGTCTGTTTTCCCGAAACTCCCTTTTGAGTCTGCGAATGCGGGACCAGCTGAGTGCGTTTCCACCTGGCTGACGCCAGAGAAAGTGGAGGTAGAGAGGCAGGGTGATCAGTAGCTCGGTTCGATTACCAAAAGCCAGAGCGAAAAATGCTCCCGCTACGAAAGGAGACGGCCGTACCAGACAAAAATAAAGGGCTGCGGTTTCTCCGAGCAAAGCGAAACCGAGAGCGATTTGCCAGGCGCCGCCGAATCCGAGATTGCACCACGTCCAGGTTCCAAAAATTGGAAACAGGGCCAGCAGGATCCGACGAATTAATGACTTGCTTTTGTTGCTGGTGTAATCGGCTCCGAAAGCCTTCGCGAGCTGAAAAAAGAAATAAACGCACAAGCCAGCAATGAGCGCCGCCAGGACATGTCCCGGAAAATTTTGGATCACGCTTGCTTTCTGCAGGAGGGCAATCGGAACCATGCTCAGCACTGCACCCAGTGGAAAGGCTGAATAATATCTGTCTCCGCTTGGGATCATTTCGTTGAGCCAGTCGGGCGGCTTTTCCCGAAGCCCGAGGTCGCCGTGCAGCAAAGCCGAAGCAATCTCGCTTGTGTAATCCAGATCGTGGAGCGTCGCATTGGTCGAGAAATAAAACGCGACCGCCGCGAACAGCGACAGCCCGGTTGCGATCCAAAATTGACGGTCAGTATCACTCATTTCGTGGGCCATCGTGATGATTCTCACTTTCACTTGAATGTCGCCCCAGGAGTTTTTGCCAGGCAGCTCTGGTTTCCGTCGGGACGTTTTGGTCAGAACCGATCAACCAGGAAACCGTCGCAAGCGAGTTCACGATGATCGAGAGGCCGATGAGTCCGGCAATTACATGACGTGACCGGACTAAGGTCGCGCTGCCCGAACAAAGAAAGATAATAAAACAGAAGATTAGGAAAGGATAGAGATCAGCGGCATAACGCTGGGCGAGCGCAAAAAATGATAAGATACCAAGAAATTGGACAAAGAGAGCCGCAGCCGCTCCCCGCTCGAATGTGTCCGCGCCGTCGCGTCGAATCAGACGTGCAATTCCCATAAAGGCGCCGAAAACAAGCCAGCCAGAACACCAAGGCAGAGGGAGATATATTTCGCTGAAGTCGTTGGAATATAGTGAGGGATAATCATAAAAATGGCGATCCGCCGACAGGAAAGGCGGCTCACGCTTGAAGCTTGGGAAACGCACACTGAAGTAGTCAGCAAAACTGTGTAGTATCCGGCGCGGGCTCAACACCCCAAATTTATGGGCAAACTCGCTATGAACCGCGTTGATGTAGTAGTCGTAGTTCACTCCGGTAAGGCTGCCGAATCTTGCGTAGCTTAGCCAAATGTAAAAAGCGAGTGCCGCGCCAAGCGGGAGAACCAGCGCGATGAGATTAGTTACTCGATTCTCGCGCGCCAGGCCCACAGCAAGTAACGGCGCCATCAAGATGAACGGCGCGCCGAATGTCACTCGTGAGAGCAGAGCGCTGCCGGCACAGAGCGAGAATCCAAGCAGTGCGCGCGTCAGAGCGTCACCCTTGGCTTGTCGCGAGCGGAAAGCGAAAAAGATCGCGGCCAGCGATAAGGCCAGCCCCCAGATGATGGCTTCATCGTAGATGGACAGGTTCCCGAGCAGCAAAAGCAACGGTGAGCCGAACGCGAACCCGATTAGGCACGCGTTGCCGAGCCAATTGCTGGCGCGCGATGAAAGCGGGGATGATTGCAACGCCATGCGCACAAGACCGGCGAAAGCAAACAGCGCAATGACGCCCGCGCAAAATCCTGAAATCCGCGACCATTTCCCCTGTCCAGCTGGGTAAACGGAATTTAGCGGGATACGAAGGAGCGCCGGAAAGGGGCCAAAGTACATGCGCACCTTACCGTTCACGATCATTGCTTCATGCCCGATCGCCTCCACATCGACGCCCACATCGCCGTGCAGAAAATGTTCCGCCTGCGAATCATAGGCGGCGCCGAGCACTTCCTTAACGAAAATCTGGCGTCCGCCCGTCGTAGTGAATAGCCAAAGAAGGCCGCTCAACAGCAGTGTGACTGGCAGGAGACGGAGCCCAGAGCCAGTCGTCTGGCGTGAGGCGTTCATCGGCAAGCTGGTGAAAACGTCCAACGCCCAACGTTCAACGCCCAATGCTCAACTATCTGAATTGGACGTTGGGCGTTGAGCGTCAGGTGTTGAGCGTTGATAGACCAAGAATCTACCGTCTGAAGTCGAGTGCGCCCTTCTTGAGGGCGTAAGCGTAGCCCACCATCAGGATCGTGATGAAACTGAGCATGCTCCAAAAAATCGCGCTGCTCTGTTTGATCGCATCGCGGTAAACAACCGCCCACGGATACATGAACACGATCTCGAGGTCGAACAGGATAAAAAGCATTGCCACAAGATAGAACTTCACGCTGAAGCGCGGCAATCGTTCCCCCTGCGGAATCATCCCGCACTCATAGGGTAAATCCTTGGCTCGGGTGCGTTTTCCACTCTTGCCCACCAATACGCTGACCAGCAGAGCGGAAACGGCAAACAGCATCGCGACGAGGATTTGCAGGAGAACCGGCAAATATTCGCGCAGCATCCGGGGAATCTGGCCTGAAGCCAATTCGTGTGAAAGGTCGGCTTATCTTACGCCGGCAAGATGACCATTCTGTTGTGCGATCGCATTGGCCAAAGCCGATGGCAAGCCCTTGTACTTCTTGCCATTCTTTCTGACCGCGCCACGGGCCACGAGATTCTGTAATTTCTCGTAAGCTCGCAGCCGCAGCATTTCCTCGCCGCCGCTTGCAGCGTTTCGAGCCCGAAGATTCTCGTGTACGATGTCGAACAACTGCTTGAACTCAAACGAAGAACGCCTTGAGAGGACAGCAACCAGCTCCTCAGTTACCAGGTCAGGAACACGACGGGAGAATGCATTTTTCTTTAGAATAGCCATAGGGCGGACAAGATAGCAGGTTTTTCACAGACTGCAGCAGTTTTCTTCCCGTTTCTTCCGGCAGCAACCGACAGTGCCGAAATGGCGCGGCCAGGGTCGGTTCGGGCCCTGGCTATGGCGTCGGCGACGGGCTGGGAGTCGGCTGCGGCGTGGCCGTCGCAGAAACGCCCCAGCCGGTCACGGCGGCGCTGGCCTTTTGTCGTGCACCCGTGCCAAGACTGCTAAGAATAGCGAGCCCGATTGCCGATTGATCCAGCGTGATTGGTCCAACCGACTCGGCCACATAACCATCGCGATCATATCTTTGCGAGGAGACGATAGGGCTCAAGTGTTTCGTAATGATCTCCGCCGATGGAAGTTTGGTAGCATCGACGGAACCACCCACTGCCGGCATGAAGGCCGCAGCCATTAATAGCATTGGACGAAGCGAAGCGTCGAGTCGGGAATACAACAGCGCCATATCGACGTAGGCAAAAAAATTCGTCGGCGCTGGCAGCAAGCGCGAGACAACTTTGTAAGTTTGGGAATCTGAAAGTCCAGACGAGCCGGCTCCGCTGCGTTTCATCGCCTCTTCTACGGAGACTGGGTTAAAGCCAGCGATAAGAATCCGATCGGATAAGCCGATCGTTGGAGTGATGGCGACGAGACTCGCAGCCGACTGCTTCGAGAAATAGCGGATGCCATCCTTCTCTGTCTGGGTCCAAGTCGCGTTTTCATCGGCGGCTATGAGGGCCTCCACGATCTTTCCGGCTTTGGCCGCGTCCACCACTGGCAACGTCAGAAGCAAAGCCGGCCACTGCGCGCTGGAGGGCCAGTCAGCAAGTGATCCCAGCTCAAGGCCAAATGCAGCTTTCCAATCATCAGCAGTCATTCCGCTATCGGCAAGCGCTTGAAAAATTTTCGCGCCAGCAAAGGCCGCCATCTGGTTCAATGTGTCGATTCTCTCCCCCAGATTGAGAAGCATCGACAGATAAAAAAACGTCTCCTTCGTGCCGAGTGACATGGAAGAGCGGGTGAGGGTGACATTGTGCTCTAACTTTGGCATCCCGAGGAAAAGCACGTCGTGTATCTTCCCGTTCTCGAACCGCGTCGAAGCGGCGATGCAGCGCATTTTCTCAAGCATCGTGGCCTCGCCGGGAGCCGGGTGTGATCGAACAGCAGCGCGCAGCGCTGCGATTCGTTCGGAAAATATCTTTGGCTGTAGATAAAAGAATGCCGCATAATTGGAGGGTCGGTGCGCGACGGCCGCGCGATATGCTTGGTCTTTGTCGAGTAAGTCCTCCGGATTCTTAGCGCGGCGATCCGCGCGATCGAGCAGCTGTTCTAATTCCGTCAGATCCGTCGCCGCAAAAAACCAGGGACCATCATAAGTTGTTGCGAGTGTAAACGGAGCTGCGGTGACCAACTCGATTTCGTGGCGCTGGTATTGCCGCTTTTCGCGTTTCGCGCCCGGAGTTTGTTCCAAAACTGTTGAGCGCCATCTGCTGATGACTCGCTCGGCGTCTTCCTGGCTACCACGAAGGCGGAAGCCGCCCACGAACCTTGGGTTGTTGTTATCGATCGCGGTCAAGGCGAGAAAGGCGTCCTTCGGATCGAGCTGTTCGATTTCCTGCAGCGTTTGAGCAGCAAGGTTTGTTTTTGCAAGATTGCTCAGCCCCGCAATTCCGGGACGCAAAAAATCCTGCACCGCGGGCTCGCGGTACAGCTGATAAATATCGCAGTGATGCCAGTCATCGCGGGTTTGATTAAAGTCCGGCAGATGTGCGAAGAAAATGGTTCGTTGAGGCAGAAGCTCGCTTACCGGAGCACGCGAAATTTGTAGGGAAACCTTCCAGTAGTACCAACCAGCAAACGCGGCGACGGCAAGCGCGATTAAGAGCAGTAAAACTCGTTTCACAGATTATGGATGCTGGATGCTAGATGCTGGATGCTGGATGGCAACTGCGTCGGCGTTCTTCGAAAATTACCTTGCGACACTACTCCATTGCTCCCGAACTCCACTGCTCCAGTTCTATTACGCCCGCGGATGAAATTGCCGATGCACAGCTTTAAGCCGCTGTTGATCGACATGCGTATAGACTTGCGTGGTGGAAATATCGGCGTGGCCCAGCATCTCCTGAATGATTCGCAGATCGGCGCCGTTCCCGAGCAGATGCGTCGCGAAACTGTGCCGGAGAAGATGTGGATAAACATTTTTCTCCAGACCCGCGTGGCGCGCGTGCTTTTTTACGATCTGCCAGATGCGCGCTGTGGTTAATTTGGTGCCTCGCTCGGAGAGAAAAATCTCGCTGCCGCTACGCCGCTTCACAAATTTCGGTCGCTCCGTGGAGAGATATGCTGCCAGCGCGTCGCATGCTTTTCGCCCCACCGGCACCAGGCGGGTCTTATTCCCTTTTCCGGTCACACGCACAACGCGCTCTTCAAAATTGAAATTCTCCAAGCGCGCATTGGCCAGCTCGGAAATGCGCAAGCCGCTAGCGTAAAGCAATTCGATCATCGCGCGATCGCGCAAGCCGTGAACAGCTTTCGTGTCGATCTTTTCCAGGAATTGCTCCACTTGCAATTCGTTGAGCGTTTCCGGGAGATAACGTTCGATGCGCGGGAGCGCCACCGCCTCAGCCGGATCGCGTTCAATTGTTCCTTTACCTGCCAGGAACCGGAAAAAAATCTTCAATGCAACCACGATCAGCTTGATCGAAGAGGCGGAAAGGCCCGTGCGTTTGCGATCAGCAAGATATTCGCTGATGACCGGTAGAGTCACAGCGCGCGGATTATCGATTTTTTTATTGGCGGCGCACCATAGTGCGAATTCGCTCAGCGATCTTTGCGTGGAGAGCTGGTAATTTTCAGAAAGACCGCGTTCGACTGCGAGGAAACGGATAAACGAGTCGATCGATTCTTCCACGAGTCAAAGCTAAGTGAGGAGTGAATAGTGACTAGTGAAAAGTTGGGAATCCATGCCCGACCGCGACCTTATTGACAAGCGAAGGTTAAATGCTGGATGTTTCTCTCGCCATGAGCCTGGACTTAAACAGCATCCTGAAAGATTGGCCGCACGAGAGCGGCAGCATCAAAGTGCGCAAGATCGCCGGCCTCGATGGCCGCGAGAAATTGCAACTGCGAGTCGATCTCGGCGTTTTACAAATGGAATTGGCCGGGCGACCCGATGGCCGGCGTCCGCACAATTGCGAATCGCTTTTGGAATATCATCAAAAGCGGGCCGACCGCGCCGAAGGGAAAGGCGCGACTTACGAGCTTACGCCCGAGCAATGCGCGGAGCTTCAACAGGAAGGCATCCAATATTATCATCGTTACCTGAGCCTGTTTCAGATCAACGATTTCGAAGGCGTCGTGCGCGATACGCAACGCAATCTGGACCTTTTTTCTTTTGTCGCCGAGCACACCGATCGCGAGGAGTTTTCCTGGAGCCTGCAGCAGTTCCGGCCTTACGTGCTCATGATGAATACACGCGCCAAGGCATCCATTCTTCTCGGCCAGGGAAAATTTGCCGAGGCCATAGCCGAGATTGAGCGCGGTCGCGAGGCGATTGTAGATTTCCTGCAACAGTCAAATTTTCCGGAGTTGGTGTCGAAAAGCTCGGAGATCGCATTTCTCGATGAATGGCTCGAAGAAGTGAAAGCGAAGCGTCCGCTTTCGAAGCTGGAAATCATGCAGCGCGAGATGGAAACTGCGATTGCAAAGGAACTCTACGAGCGCGCGGCCGAGTTACGCGACGCGATCAAGCTGCTGAAGACGCAGAAGCGGGCGTAACCTCGCGGCTGCAAACGGCCATACTGATCAACGGCCGCGAACTATCTGCAGGTATGAAGACTGCATTGTATTCGCTCGTCGTAATTACTTTTGGCATCCTGCCGGTCCGCGCCGATCTCACGATCGTGTATTCAACAGCGGTCGAGCCCGCGAGACAGGCTCAAAAACAGGAAGCAACGCCCAGCACAGTTGCTGCCGCTGCGAACATGACGATTAAAGTTAAAGGCGACAAAGCGCGCATTGATGCTCCTTCGCAGATCACTGCAATTTTCGATGGAGCAACTGGCGAGTTAATCAATCTGTTGAACGACCAGAAGACCGTCGTCCGGATTTCGCCGGATAAAATGAGAGCCGTCGCAGACATGTTAAACAAGTTCGGCAACAACAAAGCAGGTTCGCAAAAGCCCAGACTTACACCCACCGGACAGAGGGAAACGATCAATGGTTACGATACCGAGCAATACACCTATGACGGACCTGATTTTAAGGCGACCTATTGGATCGCGCCGAACTACCCCAATGGCGCTGCCGTCCTCGCACAACTCCAATCGATCAAATCTGAATTTTGGGACGCGGCGAATACGAAAATGCCGGACTTTCGCGATTTCCCCGGGTTGCCGATCCAGATGCGCATAATTGTTGGCAAACAAAACGCGGCAGGCGGTCATGGCGCCAGCGCCTCAGGCCATCCTACGGAAATTACCAGCACGATCACCGGTGTAAGCCTCGACTCGATTGCCGATAGCCAGTTTACGTGCCTGCTGATTTTAAAGAAACGAAGCTGCCAGATATCTTTAACAAAAACGCGGCTCCATCTGTGTCGCCGTAATCGGAATTCCCAGAGCGCCGGAAACACCGGCGCACTCCAAGACCCAGGCGACTAAGTGTGAGCTCGCAAAGACGGCCACGTTTTGGAGTGCGGCAGCGCTCTGCCGCTTTCCGGCGTACGCTGCCAAACGCAAGGCTGATGAACAGGTCGGCGCGCCGTCAACGCGCAAAGCGGAGCAAGACCTAAATGATGTGTTCGCGATTATCCGATCGGAGCCGGATCGTTTTTGTCTGCAGATTGTGTCGCGCTCGAATGAAACGGACCGTCTTGCTCTTCGCTCGCATCAGGATTGAATGCGTTACTGCTGTGACGCCGCCGCGCGCGCGCACACCTGGCAGGAGCGCGCTGTCGCTGATCCCGGTCGCGCAGAAAATAATGTTTTGCCCGTTGGCCAAATCGTCCGCCGAATAGACTCGGTCGAGATCCTTTTCGTAGCCGTCGGCGATTAATTTCTTTCGCTCCTTCTCATCGCGCGGCCACATTTTGCACTGCATGTCGCCGCCGAGACATTTGATTCCCGCCGCTGCCAGCACCGCTTCCGGCGAACCGCCAATACCCATGTAAAGATCCACGTCCGAGTCGGGCAACGACGGTGCGATGGCTGCAGCGATGTCGCCATCACCGATCATGCGCAATGACGCGCCAGCCGCGCGAATTTGTTCGACAATTTCCTTGTGCCTTGGCCTGTCGAGCATCATCACCGCGACATCCTGGACGCGCTTGTCCACCGCGTGCGCCACGATCCCCAGCACCTCGGCGATCGGCATCTCGAGGTGGAGCGAATCGCCGCGCTTCTTCATGTAGTCGATTACCCGCGGCCCATAAGCCAGCTTCGACATGTAAAACGAAGGCACATCCCGCAGCGCCACCTTCACGCCTTTCTCGGGACTGGCCGCCGCGATGCAACTGATGGAGTTTGGCGCGCCCTTGGAAATGTTGGTCGTCCCGTCGATCGGATCGATGGCGATATCAAACTGCGGCGAACCGGGAACCCAAGTGCCGAGTTGTTCGCCTTTGAAAATTCCCGGCGCCTCGTCCTTGATGCCTTCGCCGATCACGACCTCGCCGCAGATGTTCATTAGATCGAACATGCCGCGTATGGCGTCGGAGGCGGCCGCGTCCGCTGCTTCCTTGTCGCCGCGCCCGAGCCAGCGCAACGAATTGAGCGCTGCCGCTTCGGTCGCGCGCACAAAATCGAACTCAACGATGCGTTCGATGTCCTGATAATTCTGTTTTGGCAGTCGCAGAGCCACGGAGCGTCAATTTTCACGCATCTGGCAGCCGATGACAAGGAGAACGCCGCTCTGAGACAATGCAGGCTTGATTTTGGCGCGGTTTTTACTTGGATCGCAACGTGCCTGCTGATGATCAGGTGACTTCCCTGACGGGGATTGGTCCGGCGGCTGCCGGACAACAAGGCCCGGTCGCCTTTGCCACCACGCACTGGAGCGTGGTGCTGGAGGCACAAGGTGATTCGCCAGCGGCACAAGAGGCGCTCGAAAAACTTTGCCGCACGTACTGGCGACCAATTTTTGCATTCCTGCGGCGACAGGGTATTTCACCAGAGGAGGCAGAGGACATTACCCAGGGATTTTTTGCGCAGCTATTGGAGCGCAGAAGTCTGAGTGCCGTTCGGAAAGAAAAGGGCCGACTTCGTTCCTTTCTGCTTGGGGCGCTGAAATATTTTCTGGCCGACGAGCAGCGTCGCGCGATGGCGATTAAGCGGGGGAAAGGACAGCGGCTCATCCCGTTGGAAGAACTGCGCGCTGACGAGCGGATCGAGATGGAACCAGCCGATCCAGTGACTGCCGAAATGATTTACGAGCGCCGTTGGGCTTTGACGGTGCTGGAGCGCGTGCTCGGCCGATTAAAGGATGAATACCGGGACGGCGGGTAACGCCGCATTGTTTGATTCGTTGAAGCAATTGCTGCCGGATGAACCGGGCTCGCCATCACAGGCGGAGATCGCCGCGCACTTGGGGATGACCGAAAATGCGATCCGGCAGGCGTTTTACCGATTTCGGCAACGCTATCAATCGTTGTTGCGAGAGGAGATTGCCCACACCGTTGCGACACCCGGCGATATCGAAGATGAGTTGCGCCATCTCATTGCAGTGCTCGAGGCGTAAAGACACGAATTGTGACAAATTTCATAAGGGCATAGACACCAATTACACGAATTATCACGAAGGCTTGCGGCAACGAGTGCAACCAATTGGTGTGGATTCGTGAAATTTTTGCCTTATGCACGTTCTTTGGTGCAGACACCGACGCAAAAGGCATTAGGTACAGGCGAGTGTAACGAATGGAAGAATTTTACGGAGTACAAAGGGGAGGCTACGCGAGGATCTCCGACAGTGATCAGGGTAATCAGAATTTGCCGGAAGTGCGGCGCTAAGATCTTTTCCGACGCACCGGAAGGGCTTTGCCCCAGATGTGTGCTGAAAAGTGCGCTTGGCAATTTCCCGGACGCGGCTGTAGCCGGGGGCGCTCGACCCCGGCCGCTGCGGACACAGCCTTCAGCTGCTGATGAGAATGGAGCGCCTAACAACAAAAAATCCGCGAGCGCCGCTGAGCTGCTCGGGAGAGTTGGGCGATTACGAATTGCTGGAAGAAATCGGTCGCGGCGGCCAGGGCGTGGTATTTCGTGCGCGGCAGAAAAGTCTCAACCGCACAGTCGCATTAAAAGTCATTAGTCTTGGTCAGTGGGCGAGCAAAGCGCACCTGAAGCGCTTTCGCCTGGAAGCCGAAGCCGCGGCGCAGCTTGGAGCATCCGGGGATCGTCCCGATCCACGAAGTCGGCGAGCGCGATGGCTCGTGCTACTTCAGCATGAAGTTCGTCGAAGGCGGACAGCTCGACGAAGTGGCCAGGCGCGAGCCGATGTCGATCCGCCAGCGCGGCGGAATTGATCGCGAAAGTCGCCCGCACGGTCCATTACGCGCATGAGCACGGGATTCTGCATCGCGACATCAAGCCGGGGAACATTCTCCTGGATGCAAAAGGCGAACCGCATCTGACCGATTTCGGGCTTGCGCGATTGATTGAATCGGAAAGCACGAGTCACGCACACTATGGAAGTGATGGGCACGCCCAGTTACATGGCGCCCGAACAAGCAGTGGGAAACAACGCGGCCATCAGCAGCGCCACAGACGTTTATGGACTTGGCGCGGTGCTTTACCAATTGCTGACAGGTCATCCGCCGTTTGCCGGAGGAACAACCTACGAGACCATCAAGTTACTCCTGGATACTGAGCCGCGGCAACCGCGCTTGTTAAATCCGAAAATAGATCGGGATCTCTGCAACAATTTGCCTCAAGTGCCTGGAGAAAGATCCGAAGCGCCGATACTCGTCCGCTCTCGCGCTGGCTGAAGATCTCGAACGCTGGCTGAAGTATGAGCCGATCTTAGCCAGACACGCTGGCATCTTCACCCGCGGCAAAAAATGGGTGCGGCGCAAGCCAACCAGCGCGCTGTTGGCGGCGTCTCTGGTTGCATTGGCCGCGGCCGTTGGATGGAATCATTTGGAAAAGCGAACTGATCCATCATCCGGTGACAGCCGGAATCGCCGTTCTGCCGTTTGAAAACCTGAGCGAGCAGAAAGAGAACGCAGCCTTTTCTGATGGCGTGCAGGACGACATTTTGACAAAGCTGGCGAAGATCGCCGACCTGAAAGTCATTAGCCGGACGAGTGTGATGGATTACCGTGGCAAACGGAATGTGCGCCAGATCGGTAACGAGCTGCGGGTATCTCACGTTCTGGAGGGCAGCGTCCGCAGGACGGGCACGCATCTTCATCTGAACGCGCAGTTGATCGACACGCGGACCGATACCCACGTCTGGGTCGAACAATACGACCGCGATTTGAATGACCTGTTCGCAATCCAAAGCGAGATCGCGCAAAAAGTCGCCGAGCAGCTTCATGCCAAAATTACACCCGCCGAGAAACTGGCCATTGAGCGCAGACCGACCGGGGATCTCGTTGCTTTCGATCTTTATTCGCGCGCCAATGATATTCTTTCGGGGAAAAACAGCCGACCAGCAGGATTTCGCGCAGGCTGTCGATCTGCTGAACCGGGCTGTCGCGCGCGACCCATCGTTTCTGGAGGCGTATTGCCAACTGGCTTTCGCTCATGATAAGCTTTATTTCGACGAGGATTGACCGTACCCCGGCCCGATTGGCCATGGCGAAGGACACGATCGATTCCGCTTTTCGTCTGAAACCGGATTCGGGCGAGGCGCACCTTGCGCGAGCGGTGCACCTTTATCGAGGCTACCTCGATTATGATGGCGCGCTGGCCGAACTGGAAATTGCCCGCCAGACTCTTCCCAATCAGGCACGAATATTCCAACTGATGGGGTTCATTCAGAGACGGCAAGGGCGCTGGGAAGAGTCCACGCGAAATTTGGAACGCGCTGCTGAGCTCGATCCCCGCGACCTGGCACGCTCGAGCCGCTTTCGCCGATTACGCGCGGTTTCGCCGCTATGCGGAAGCAAAGACATGGCTAACCCGCGCAGTAGCTGTCGCCGAACCCGACGACATCTCTATGAAACTAGCTCTTCCGGAGGGGGAACTGGAAGTCAACGCTGATCCGCGGCCATTACATCAGGCAATCGATTCTATTCGGGCGACAAATCCCGCCGCTGGAACATCTGCTATCGCTCATGATTGGCTCTTCTGCGCACTGGCCGAACGCGACGCGCGCCGCTGCCAAGCAAGCATTGAGCGCGCTGAATGAAAATGAAATTTGGTTAGGTGATCAAGGTTCAATTAAATCGTCGATTTGTCGAAGGTCTCATCGCGCGCATGACAAACGACG
>CAVUGV010000047.1:0-56275 GCA_963741065.1 uncultured Verrucomicrobiae bacterium
GTCAACTGGCTTCGCTGGCGCAAGGCTGTGATGCCCTGCTACTACAATTGCCCGCACGAATACATCGTACGCTAGCGCGACTTGTTCTACGAGGGCGCGAGTTGGGGCTGCTCCGAGCGCGACTTTCAATTCCTGAAGAAAACGATAGCGACGCACGGCGAGCGACGGAAGTGGCGGCATCGCCGCGATGTAGTGTTGTTCGACGGACGGTATGTTTACTGGCGGATTGAAGGCATTATCAATCGAACAGATCGACGGTCATATCTGAATGGCGGACGTCCTTCGCAGAAGATTCTGAAAGAAATGCGAAAACGATTCTGGCCGACCACAGCAGACCGCCGGAGATATGCCGACGAGGAGGAAAAGTGCCTTCTTTATGAGGCGGCATGTGACTTTCGCGGCGATTGACTGAGGCTCGATTTAGGTGCGAATGGCAAAATCCAAAAAGAATTCGACCGAGCAGGCGATATGCGCGCTCGAGAGTACGCTCGGTTGAGCAATGTCGGCAAAATAACCAACGCCGAAGTCCGTGCTGCCGGTACTCCACAGCAAAGCTCCCATTAGTAAAAAATTTCCGTGTGGCAAAACCGATTTTTCAATTCGTCGTTCGTGCTCGGCGAGACCCCCGCCCCGGGGTAGGGGATAGTTCAGCCGCAAAGTGGCTAAGAAGTGGCTAAGCAGTCAATTCGTCGGAATGCAGTACAGAATTGTACTGCCTCAGGATCAAGCGCGCGCCCGAGAGGATTCGAACCACTAACCTTCTGATCCGTAGTCAGATGCTCTATCCAGTTGAGCTACGGGCGCCCGTGAAGAGCGGTTAATTTGCGAGTAGAACGTAACCACGTCAAACCAGTAGCAAACGCAAATTGGATGTTGCGCGTTGAGCGGTGGACGTTTTCTCTGTTTTGTATTCAAATGACGATTTTCCTCGGCTGCGGTTTTGCTGCGAAGTATCGCGAAGGTGGCGGAAATTTTTCGGTGCCGCTGCAATGGATGCTCGGGCTGCGGCGACTGAAGCTGGACGCGATCTGGTTGGAGCTGTTGCCGGCCACAGAGAATGCGTCAAGCCGATCAGGCGAGGATCAAGAATTTCCAGAGGCAATTACGCGTGCACGGATTGGCTGGCCGATACTGTTTGCTGTACCAAAAACCTGCATCCGATACGCTCGATTTAGACGGTGTTCGTTGCATCGGGATGTCCAAACGTGAACTCCTTGACCGGCTCGGCGGACCGAATGTTCTGCTCAATCTCGCCTATTCAATTCATCCACCGCTGCTGTTGAAGTTCGAGCGCCGCGTCTTTTGCGATCTCGATCCAAGCGAAATCTTTTATTGGATGACGAAAATGGAGATGGGACAATCGTATCATCACGAATTCTGGACGATCGGGCTTAATGTCCACGGAAGCGACTGCGAGTTACGAAAATTGTCAGCTGTAGCCGCTTCGCTGCGCGAAGCGCGGGGCTCGACGCCTTTAATCCCGCCGCGTCACGCTTCCCACAGGAAAACGGGTACAAAGGAGGTAAACTGGAAGACATTTTATCCGTTGGTGGACACGGAATGGTTTCAACCACAACCGCGGCCGAGTGCACCGAAATTTACAACAGTTGGGCAATGGTATTGGAGCGGTGCTGTGGAGGTCGCGGGCGAATTTCCCGATTTATCCAAAAAATTCACGTTTGAGCCTTATCTGGATCTTCCAAGCCGTGTACCGGAGGCGCAGTTCGAACTGGCGATGAACATCGCTGCGGAGGATCCGGAAAGACAACGACTACAACGGCGCGGCTGGAAAATTGCCGATCCGCATCGGGTCGCGCGCACACCGGCCACTTACCGCCGCTACCTGGGCAGCGCGTTTGCTGAATTCACCGCGATCAAAGGCGTTGACGTGGCGTGGCGCACCGGCTGGGTGAGCGATCGGGCCGCGGCATTTCTCGCATTGGGCCGGCCTGTGATTACCGAAGACACCGGCGCCGAACGTTATCTTCCTGCAAAAAATGGATTCAGCTTTATCCGAGACGCCGATGAGGCGGAAGCCGCTGTGAAGAGAGTATTGCGAGATTGGCCGCGGCTATCCAACCAAGCGCGCCATTGCGCGGTGGAAGTTTTCGATTCAGTCAAAAATCTTCGCCGAATTCTGGATTTTTAAGAACTTCTATTCGCCAGACGGGCTGGCGTAATGCGCAGCAGACTCTCCGTGCGCTGTCTCTCGCCTCTCCCCTCGGACAGGGGAGAGGACTAAGGTGAGGGGTTTGGGGCCGCGCAGAGAAAGTTCTTCCAAAGGCAAACCCTCACCCTGCCCCTCTCCCTTTCAAAGGGCGAGGCGACCTGGCAGGCGTCCACCCAAACTGACAATCGACCAGCATTACCGCTAAAAAGAGGGCGCTCGATTTGGCATTGCAAAACGATTTTCGGGTGTTACTCGTTGTCCCGTTATGGCGGACTTGATCAAAACTGCTGATCTGAAAGATCGCATGAAAAAGATCCCGGAATGGGAGCTGGAGAAGAAACACGTCGAGCGCACTTTTGAGTTTGATGATTTTGCCGATGCGATTGATTTCGTAAATGCTGTGGCGGAAGTGGCGGAGGAAGAAGAACACCATCCTGACATTGACATTCGTTACAACAAAGTGCGGTTGGTTCTCTCAACGCATAGCAAAGGCGGCTTGACCGAGCTTGATTTTGGTTTGGCCGAGCGAATCGATACGCTGGCGGAATAGCCGAGGGGAAATCCCAAATCCCAACATCCAAGCTCCATTCTAGCGAGCGAGGAAAGATCATTCTAACGTCCCAAGTCAATAACAGAGCACGATTCGCCGCTCCATGCGGGGCCGCGTTTTGGATTTGGAGCTTGAGAATTGTTTGGGATTTGGGGATTGGAATTTGGAGCTTCTGCCTATGGCAGTCGCCCTTCGTCAGCGTCGATGAATTGAAACGACGTTTCGATATCCGATCTATCAGCCATTCCCGCCTCCGCTTTGCGGCGTTCCACCATCTCGGAGACTTCGTCGTTCCATCCGCGCTTGCGCATGAATTCGTTCCAAACATAAATGTCGCTTTCAGACGGTTTGCGCCCAACGCTGAAGCACCACTGCAAAATCTCCTCATCGGTGCCGCCCTTTTTCACGCGGTTCACTAAGTCATCGTAATTTACTCGGAGAAACTTTACGCATTTCTCGTCGAAGCCCTTCCCAAGGTTGGCGTGATAGTCGGAAGGTAATTCGCCTTTGGCGTGCACTCGGATTTTGTCGAGCATCCGGCCGAAATAAAAAAGACCGCCTATTTTTTCGGACGGACTGCGAAGGGGAAATGTGGCCATTGAGGAAACTTGAGCCTTCTCCCGCATGGTTCAAGCGTGCGAAAATATTTAGCGATTTAGCGATTCAATGATTTAGTGATTTCCAATTCGTTAAATCACTTACTCGTTAACTCGCTGATTTGCTTCAATGGATCGGATCGTTGGAATTGAGACCGAATACGGCTGTCTTCTGAGCGAAGAAGAACCGCACGGCAATTCCGAGTTGTGGCCGGCGAAGGTTAAAAATTATCTCTTCCGAAAGGCAGACGCGGGCACGATCGATTTGCATTACCGGGACTACGAGGAACCGCCCGGCAACGGAGGCTTTCTCCTCAATGGCGGGCGTCTCTATCTCGATATGGGACATATCGAGTACGCGTCGCCGGAATGTTTGCATCTGCACGATCTTGTGACCTACGAGTTAGCCGGGGACGAGCTGCTGCAGTCTTCACTCGTTGCGCTGGGCGCAGAGGATCGGGTCTCGTTTATCAAGAACAACGTCGATCATCACACCGGCGCCACGTTTGGCTGCCACGAGAATTATCTGATGAAACGGGAGGCGCAGTTCACGCCGCCGATTCTCGGAACGCTGCTGACTTTCTTGGCGACGCGGCAGATTTTCACTGGCGCGGGGCGCGTCGGTCAGTCGAATCCACTCGCGTTCGATTTCGAGCCGCCGCGACCGGAGGCCCAGGTCAATTTTCAGCTCAGTCAGCGCGCCGATCACATTGTGAACGACATTTATCAGTGGGTGCAATTTAATCGCGCCATCATCAACGCGCGCGACGAACCGCTGGCTGATTACCGAAAATATCGCCGGCTGCATTTGCTCATTGGCGATTCCAACATGAGCCCCTATGCCAATGCGCTGAAAATCGGGACGACTGCCTGCGTTCTCTCGTTGCTGGAAGAAGGGCGTTTGCCGCGAAATCTTGTCCTGGCTGATGCGGTGCAGAGCACACGCGACATCTCTCGTGATCCGACTCAAATGATGGATTGTCCGGCTCGAGAACGGCAAAACCATCGGCGCGCTGGACGTGCAGTGGGAATTTCATCACCTGGCGCAGAAGTATCTGCACAATAGCAGCGCGGAAACCAACTGGTTACTGGAAAACTGGGGATTCGTTCTTGAAGCAATCGCGCATAACCGTCACGCGCTGATTGGCGGGGTTGATTGGATTACAAAGAAATGGTTACTGGAAGCGTTTGTCGAATCCGAAAGAGTAAGCTGGGACGACCCATGGCTGCAAAGCATCGACCTCGAATATCACAACATCGACCCACGACGCGGACTGTTCTTCGGCGTCACGCCCGGGAAACGAATTGCGGAGTGGAACAACAGCGTTCGCCGTCCCAGCGCGACGCATGTTCCTCCCGCTAACACGCGCGCATCGGGTCGCGCGCGGGCGGTGTCCTTTTTCCAGTCCCGCGCCTGCGGGATCCCGTATGTGATCAACTGGGACTCGATCGCCTGCGACAGCCGCGATTTCCTCGTCATGGGCAACCCATTCGAGACCTACAACGACGAAGTAGAAAAATTTCTGGCAAAGCCGCGCACGACAAATGCGGCTGTTGATGACGCTGATCGTTAAGAGATCCAGCTGGGAGACGCCGATCGCAGTGAGGTCACTGCAACCTTTGCAGCGAAGAGATGCCGTAGTTTTCTTGAAGGGCGGGCGCTTCGGCGGCGACCTGCGAGGCGTCGAGCTCGATCTGTTTTGGATCTTCTTCGGTCTCAATTTTGATGAAACCATCGATCGGTTGTTTTGCCGCTTCGGCCAGATCGTCTAAGGATTTAATTTCTTTGCCGTTCACTTTGGTTACTGTCAGATAAGCAAGCTCATCGTAGCCGATTGTGCTGTTGGCGGGGAGCACCTGGCTCAGGATCACGACGCGGCGATTCCTCTGCGGGAAAAGCTCGGATTGGAAATGGTCCATGTAAACCAAACGCTGTGGCGCTTCTCGTTGCCAGTTCGGTCCCCATTCCTTGAGATATTGCCGGGATAGTTCCTGAAAAATCAGACCGCCGAGAACATAATAGCGCGGCGGCTGGTCGAGATAATATGGCGGGCTCACGTAATCCTTCGCGTCGCGATGTTCGAGAGTCACATTTACCTGCATCGGCTTTCCGTCGCGTTGAATATGGAATGGGATGACATCACCCGCGTAAGCGTGCGCTGTCAGCAAATTTGTGAATTCGATCTTGCCGTAAAGCGGATCCACATAGTTTCCATTTTGATCGATTTCATTGTTCCCAATCCTAGTCACGATGTCGCCGACCTGGAGTCCGGCTTTCATTGCCGGCGTGCCTGGTTCCACATTCGTAACGTAAACGCCGCCGCCTTTGCCTTTTTCTCCGGCGAACTCACGCAACTGCGGATCGCGCGTCGGAAAAAACGAGAATCCAGCCGAAGGAAAACCACGATAGTTCTGGCTTTCGGCCTCCTTCAAAAAATGCGTGATGACCGGCGCCGGGATGGCGTCCAGCAGTTGCGAGCGCGAATCGTAACGCAGTAGCAATCCAGCGAGCTTGTTGTTCTTTACCAGAGGAACCGTGTAACTGTTCTCCCGATACTGCATCGGGATGCTGATGCGGTAGGTGAGGAATTGCCCAACGTCGATCGGGTACGGCGTCATTTGCACTGTTGTCACCAGGCCTTCTGTCGCGAGCAAAGCGCCGGTCGGTTCCAATTGCCACGCGGCAAGGCGGTCGCCGACCACCGTATCAGGCGCGATTTCAAGCGGGGTAATTCCGTCGAGGAATGTTTTCTCCGCTGGTTCAAGGAGCGCCAGGTTCGCTTCGTAATCAATCACCTGCACGTTTGCCGCCGTTTTTTCGCCGGACTCGGCGCGCTCAAGTTCGACGTAATTTTGATTTGTAACGAGATCGGCGGTCACAAGTACACGGCCTTTGGACAAAACCGCTCCAAGCGCGCGCTTTGAAAACGGCGCTTTCTTTTGCCACGGCCGAAAATAATCATACGCCTGCCCGGTCACATTTACGCGGACCAGACGCCAGCTGTTTTTGCTTACCTGCCGCGGACGGGATGGCAGGTTCCTTTTTCGCCAGCGTCCCACTAGCTGCGACAAGAACGATGCCAAGAGTAATAAACGAGCGTCTTAGCATTTTAGAGTCCTTGATTTCTGAAATTCGTTGGTTCGTTTGTCATCGCTCATGAGTACGCACTACGGTCGTAGAGCGGAGGAAAGCGGCGTCAAGTTCGCCACGGCGAATCCGTCCTGTGGCGGACCGCCGCACTCCAAAGGTCGCCGCGGCGACCGAAAACATTGGTGTCCATTCGTGCCCATTCGTGGTTAAATCCGCTAGGTTTTGTTCGCCTGCTTCGCTGCGCCTGGTTCCGGTCGTTCCTGGAGGTTTTGCTCTTTCACTACATTGTAGCGCGTCTTGATTCGTTCGCGCGCAGCTTCCACTTTATTGCGATCAAGCACCAGCGGAGGGCCGTCACCAATCATGCGAATCACCAGGCGCTCCGGTGCTTGCGCAAAAGTGTCCGCCAATTCGTCGAGGGTGCGAATCTTCTTGCCGTTTACCTCATCCACAATCCCGCCGCGGTACGGGCGCCAGATAGGTATTGATCGGGTCCGGCAAAATGTTGCTCAGCACAATGACATCGGGATGCTGCAAATAAATTTGCTCCAGAATAAAATATTCGAAGAAATGCCGGAGGCGCAGATCCGTTGAGCGATACGCTTCCAGCATGTCCAGATTTAACGGTTGAAAAAGCAAGCCGCCGTAAAGGAGATAACGCGGTCGCACGTCGTAGCTATGGCCTTGAACCGAATACGGCCAGGGCTTGTATAAATTGATTGTCACCGTCATCGGCTGCTTGTCCCGCAAAATGTCGAACTTGACAGAATCGCCCTTGAACTTCCGCTCGACGACTTCCTCGAACTGCGCACGCTCGCCTTCCAGCTCGACATTCGCATCGCTTGCGATGGGATGCCCGTCGATCTCCAAAAGGACGTCACCCGGCCGAAGGATGCCATCCGATGGCCCGGCAGCGACGACAGAGCTCACGAGCACGCCGCGATCGTCATCCTTAAGTCCGAGAAACCGTCTTTGGGCGGGATTTTGTAATTTCGCATAGGTAATCGCGAGATCGGGATATTCGTCATAGTGCCCGTTGCTGATGTCTTTTAAAAAGCGAGTGATCACCGGCGTCGGAATCATGTAGGCCACACCTTGCGCGACGTCGCCGCTGTAACCTTGGAACGCGACCCCAACCACTTTGCCGTCCTGCATCACCGGTCCGCCGCTGTTGCCCGGGTTGATCTGCGCGCTGATCTGGATCGCCAGATGCTGATCAACCGAGGAATGCGTGTAGAGCTGGAAATCAATTCGCGAAACGATCCCCGTCGTGACCGACATCCGTTCACCGCCAATTGGATAACCATAGGCCGAGACGGTGGATTCCAGCGCGGGAATGCCGCCAAATTTTAGCGGGACCATGTTTTTGAAAAAATCCGGAGCCGACACGGTGATAAGCGCGAGGTCGCAATCATTCGCGACGAATTGCACCGTGGCCGGATATTTGTTCGGGTCGCCGTCGCGCTCCACGGTGAGATACCGGCTGTTGGCGACGACGTGCGCGTTTGTCAGAATACGATTGCCACTTATCACAAACCCGGCGCCGACGCCGCGCTGAAGTCCTCCCGCATTCCACGGCGCCCTGTAATCAGGTTCCACCGCCGTGGCTGTGACTCGCACAAGACTTTTCTGGACCGGCCCATTTGGTTTTGGCGGGGCAATCGGAACCGGAACCGGAACGACCGCCTGTCCAGGTGGACTTGATCTCGATGCCCCTGGCTGCTGCCCTGGAACCTGCGGCTCCATAGGAGGCCGCTCCGGCGTGCTTTCCTGCGCGTGTAAAAACGGCGCAAGCAAAAAGCCAAAGTAAATAATAACAACAAGACGCTTCATGGTCGCAAAGGCTGGAAACTTAAACAGCGTAATCGAAAATCAAGATTGGGATTTGAATTTGCAAATGGCTTTGTCGCACACACTGACACGCCGCACACTTCGCACGTTCAAATCTAGCAGAAAACTGACGGGGTGCGATTTCGGCTTACTGCAAAGGAATCGCGAGATCGAAAATTTGCTCTGAAGCCCCGACTGCTGAGACAAACGGCACCTGGCTCAGGCGACCTGGTCCAGAACAGTTTGCAGCTCGTGAAGATCCACCGGTTTGACGAGGTGAGAATCGAATCCCGCTTCTTTCGAGCGGCGGAAGTCTTCTTCCGTGCCGAAGCCGGTGATCGCGATTGCCTTGAGCGGCTGTTTTCGCTTCGCTTCCGAGACCACCTCATAACCGCTCCCATCCGGGAGGCCGACGTCGCACAAGAGGACGTCGATTTCTCCAGAACCCAGTAGTTTCAGTGCGCTTTGTTTGTTGTTCGCAACTGAAACGTTGTGTCCGAAATGTGTGAGCAGACGCGAAAATGTGCGTTGCGTGTCCCGGTGGTCTTCTACGAGCAAGATGCGCAAACCCTTTTGCGCATGCCGGGGAGCCCTGGATTCCAGCTCCGTTCGTCTGACTCCTTCTGGCAGCGTCTCAAGAGTCACCTTAAACGTGGCGCCGAAACTCCGGCCACGGCTCTCCGCCTCGATTGTGCCACGGTGAAGATTAACCAGATGCTTTGAAATCGCGAGTCCCAGGCCAAGCCCGCCAAACTGCCGGGTCACAGAAGCATCCGCCTGCTCAAACGGCACGAACAGCGAAGCCAGCCGCTTCAGTTCAATTCCAATGCCGTTGTCTGTAATGTCAAAATGGAATCGACCACGCTCATCGTTGTAGGTGCGGATGGCGATCTGTCCACCGGGTGACGTGAATTTCACCGCGTTGTTGATTAAATTCCAAAATACTTGCTGAAGCCGGATGCAATCAGCCAGAATGTAGTGTTCTTTCGCGTGCAATTTGGTCGAAAGCTTCAATTTCTTCGATGCGATAGCGGAACTTGCGGTTTCAATTGCGTTGCGAATAACCGAGTGCGCGTCGCAACTTTCCAGATGGAGGTGAAGCTTGCCGCGGGCGACGCGGGTAAGATCGAGAAGATCGTCAATCAACCGTGCCTGCAATTGCACGTTGCGTTTTATTAGTTGTACGTCTTCTGCGAAATCCGGCGGAAGTTTTGCCGCGTTGTCTTCCAGATAGGTGGCTGCTGCCAGGGCAGGTGTCAGTGGCGTGCGCAGCTCGTGGCTGAGCGCGGCGAGAAAGTCATCCTTAGCCTTGCTTGCTTTTTGGGCCGCAATTTTTTCCGCTTCAAATTCCCGGCTGCGAATCTGATCGGTGATGTCGCGCGTGACTTTGGAATAGCCGCGAATGTTGCCGTTGGCGTCCCGCAGCACTGTTAACACGATTTCGGCTTCAAAAGTGGATCCATCCTTGCGGATCCGCAGTCCCTGATCACGAATGTGTCCGCGACGCGCCGCTTCGAGCAAATTGCGCTGGGGCTTGTCCGCTGCGACGTCCTCTGCCGTATAAAAGCAGGCAAAGTTCTTGCCGATGATTTCGTCCGCCGTGTACCCCTTGATTTTCTGTGCGCCTCTGTTCCACGTCACCACGTTGCCGCTCGGATCGAGAATGTAGATCGCGTATTCTTCGACACTGTCCACAAGGATGTGGAATTGTTCGGTTGTGTCGCGCAATGCGGACTCAGTGAATTGACCGTCAGCCATCGCTACAAGGCGGTTTTGCATGAGATTCGGACGAGCGCTGCCATTTGGTTCCTTGGCAGCCCCAATTAAACAAAAAAACGAACAATCGGCCTTGAGGCGCTCTTCAAGCTCTGGAGAGCTCCGGGCAGCGTCTCGCAACTGGCCGAAACTCCACAGGTCAAATGTTCGCGCGATCGAGAATTGATTTAAGCACCTTTTCCGCTTCGAAGATTTCGCGGGCAAGATCGTAAGCAGCCCGGGAATGTTTAGCGTAATCGCGATTAATTTCTTTCACTGCGTCCGCGATTTCCGCCACAGATCGAAAGGATAAGAGACCTGCTTTGCCGCCATAAATTTTAGTAAAGCCAGTTTCCTGAATGATGACTGGGCGACCTGCTGCCAGATAACACGCGCTCCGGTCGCTGAACCAGCCGGTGTTGAGCCGGACGTATTGGTCCTTGGCCACGGTGAACTCGCCTTTGGAGCGTTGGATGTAATCGCGATAGAGCCAGTAATCGACGCTCATTTGCAGGGGGCAGCACAGGCGCCAGCCGTTGCGCTCAAATTTTCTGCGGGTCGCGGCGTGCTCGATGTTTGTCGCCAGTTCAAATGTTTCGCCGGCTTTTTTCGGCGCGGCGACTGAACCGAAGAAATTCTCGCGACTTGCTCCAAAGGTATTTCTGTCCACGCCACGAAATATCTTTCAATCCGCTCGTGGACCAATTTGCCACTGACGTAAAAACGGCAGCACCCGAAGGAGATCGCTTTGTTTTCCACAAATCGGTTACCACTGGTTGCCGAGTCGGGAGCCATTTGAATCCGTGCGTCGGCACGGGAAAACTTTTTGTCCCGACGTTTTCGCCAAATGTAAAAAGCGCGCGATGCCGCCGCAGATATTCGATTGTCGATTTCACGCCCTTGTCGATCTTGATTTGCTCGACGCCAGGGTCGCTCTCGATGTAAAGGATGCGATCGGAAACGAGTAAATCGTCATTAAATTCCTGGGTCCCGCAAACGTTTAGGATCGCATCAGCCTCGCGATAGAGTTGCCGGATCTTTTTCAATGGCAGACCGGCAGTTGGATTGCCTGGCAAATAGCGTGCGCAATATGCCCAGCGATTTTTGAAATCAAAGTCGCGCGCCAGGCGGTCGAGAACTTTTGCTGCGTAATCGAACTCGTCGGTGACTTCGAACGTTTCCGGATTGTACGGCAAGTCGCGCTGAATCTTCGATGAAGAAAACGTCGTGCCCTAGGCGTTGCAGTCCCACGATGTAATGAATGTGCTGCCAGATCACGCCTGCGATCGGCATCGAGCCCATGAAACCCATCACCACGATGCGCTTCGGTTTCATTGCAGTGACCAACGCGTTGAGGACAACGCGTTCCACCCTCGAAGGTGAATCGGCTTCTCCGAAGACGATGCGGGATAAAGCGGTCATAACTTTCTCACCACCACGGCGGGATTTCCGGCGACGATGGTATTTGGTTCAACGCTTTTCGTAACCACTGAGCCTGCCGCGACAACCGAGTTTTGGCCGATGGTGACGCCTTTCAAGATCACCGCGTTCATGCCGATCCAGACGTTGTCCGCGATTTTTACCGGAGCGGTTTTCAGTTTGGGGCGGGCGGGGCGGTTTTTGAAATAGGGCGCGAGCGCTTGCGCGTCGATCAGGCGCTGCGCAGGCTCGAGCGGATGAAAATCGGAGTCGGCGATGCCGACGTTCCATGAAACGAGACAATGCGATCCGATCTCGATCTTTTCCTCTGCCATGATGAGCGCGCCATTGAGCAGCGTGAAATCGCCGACTGTGCAATGGCCATTCTCGCCGATCGCAAATGAGCAGCCCGCGTAACATGAAACATGTTTGCCGATAATTACGGCGCGCGGCTTTTTGCTTCGAAGCTTGCGGAAGATTTGCGCGGTCTCGCAATAAAATCCCTCCCCAAATTCGACATTTGGCGGGATCGGCTCCGGCCACCAGTCGCTTTCGATGTGTCGATCTTTCGTTCTAACGTTGCTCATCGCACTAGGAAAATTGTCCCGAGCTGTAAAGTTTCGCGTAAACACCGCCGCGCGCGATCAGTTCCGGACCGCGGCCTTGTTCTATGATCCGTCCGTGATCGAGCACGATGATTTGATCCAGGTTGTGAATCGTTGCCAGGCGATGTGTGGCGATCAAAGTTGTCCGGCCGCGCATTAATTCTTTGATCGTTTCCATAATCGCAGACTCGGTAGCCGGATCGAGCGCAGAAGTTGGTTCATCAAGCAACAGGATGGGCGCATTTTTCAGAAATGCTCGCGCGATTCCAATGCGCTGCCGTTGACCAACGCTCAGATGTCCGCCCCTTTCGCCGACGAGGCTGCTGTACGCCTGAGGCATCTCCCGAATAAACTCGTCGGCCTGCGCCCGACGCGCCGCCTCAATAATTTCGTCTTCGGTCGCATCCGGCCGGCCATAGGCAATGTTTTCGCGAACCGTGGTCGAGAACAGCAACGTGTCCTGCAGCACGATCGCGATCTGTGCCCGCAAAGTTTTCTTTGTGATCTGGCGAATATCGCGGCCATCAATTGTGATCGAGCCTGTTGTAGTATCGTAAAAACGCGGGACGAGACTGAGCAGTGTGCTCTTGCCGGCTCCGGTGCCGCCCGCCAAACCAACGATTTGATTTGGTTCGATGCGCAGATCGATTTCGCGCAAGACATATCGATCTGCGGCGTAGCCGAAGCTTACGGCTTGAAATCCGATCGCGCCTTGCGCGGATGAAATGGCAATCGCCCCGGGAGAATCAACGACGTCATCCTGCCGGTCCAGGATTTCGAAGCAGCGTTTCGCGCCGGCAGTAGCGCCTTCCATTGCCCATGCAGTATAGGTGAGCGATTCCAGCGGTTGATAAAGCATTAGCAGATACGCGCTGAAAACCAGAAGCGAGCCCAGTGTGAGCGTACCCGCCAGAACATGCAGCGTACCGATATAATACATGACTGCCGTGCCTACCACCATCAGCGTGCTGATTACGAGGGCGCTGTTCACGTTGGTCAAAGTCAGCCGCAGGTTTGCTTGCAGACTCTGGCGGGCTTGCTGCTGAAATTGCCGCACTTCAAAGTCCTCGCGCCCGAACGCGTGCACCATGCGGATCGAGCTAAGGCCTTCCTGCGCCTGCGCGAGAACCGCGCTCTCATGTTCTTGAATGGATGTCGATTCGCGACGAATCCGATGCGCAAAGAGATAAATCGCGCCGACAACCAAGGGGACAATCCCAAGCGAAACTAGCGTAAGCTGCCAGTCCAGTCGCAGCATGATGACGAAAGTTCCGATCAACGTGATGACGGATCCAAAGATGTTGGTGAATCCTTTGTTGTAGATTGTCTGGATCGATTGCGAATCGTACGCCACACGGAAACTGGAATCGCTCGAGCGCCGCGCGTCGTGATATTTGAGCGAGAGCGATTGCAGATACGAATACAGATCGGTGCGCAACTTAAGCAACGCTTGTAGTCCGATTTTCACGAACAGATAATTTGTGATCCAATTGATGATTCCCCAAAGAAACTGGATACGCGATCAGCGCCGAGACAGAGCAGGAGAACCCACCTGCGCCAGTCGGGCCGTATCGCTGACCCTGCGCGCAGAAAATCGTCCACGATGATCTTGAACGGCCACGGCTTGAGCAGGTTCAGACCTACGCCCAAAAGCGACAGGCACAATCCGAAAATCGTTTGCCACAGAAATGGCCGGTAATAGCGGAGAACGCGCCGGTAGATCGACATGGTTACGAGGGACCTCGAAATGTCATTCTGATCCCGCAGCCGCGGGAGAAGAATCCCGGATCATTTCTGCTTGAATCAGGCACTGGGAATAAACTGAGATGTTTCGCTTCGCTCAACATGACAGCTCCATTAATGAAATGGTTCTAGGAATTTCAGATTGCGGATTTTAGTTTTTGGACTGAACTAGGGGCGAATTCATTCGACATCGAATCGAGAGAATCCTCCAACCTTCGCATAAAGCTATGGCTTGGCAGGCGACTCCGTTCGGAATGACAATATGCATCATCTTATTCAAGTGTGGTTCCAGTTGGTTGAGCAGTGGGGCTATCTCGGAATCATTCTGCTAATGGCGATGGAAAGCTCGATCTTCCCAGTCCCCAGCGAAATCGTCATTCCGCCAGCGGCATTCCTTGCTACAGAAGGAAAACTAAACACGTATGGTGTTATCGCGGCGGGCACATTCGGCTCCTGGCTTGGCGCGGCAGTAACCTATTGGGTTGCATGGTGGCTTGGACGCGTCTTCATCGCCCGGTGGGGACGCTATTTTCTTGTCAGCGAGCGAAAACTCGAGCGGGCTGAAAGATGGCTGCGCCGCTACGAAGCGGGCGGCATTTTCTTTGCGCGCCTGTTGCCGGTTATTCGTCATCTCATTTCTATCCCAGCCGGAATCATACGGATGAACTTTGCCACATTCAGCGTGATGACGTTGATTGGATCGGCGACTATGGTGCTCAGTACCTTGCCTGGTTCGGCCAGAAAGTGCTGACGCGACCAATGATCGAGTCAAAGGATGCGACGGCTTTGATTAAAGCAGTGAAGGACAGCGGTAATTTTCACACCATTGTGATCGCCTGCGTCGCCCTCACTTGTCTTTACCTGCTGGTTGTGAGTTTGACCGGTAAAAAGGGAAGTGCCTGACGGAGCCGCGGCGAGGCGCCTGAGGAGCGCTGCCTTTTGCACGAAGTGCTTTCGGAGTGCGATGCGTCTTCGCATCGCTTTCACTTCGGGCTCAAGTTCCCAAAGCGACGCGAGGACGCGCGCGCACTCCCAAAGCTGCGCGAAATGAAATGGGCGTTCAGAGCTGCCCAAAAATTCGTGTTTGAAAATTGAACAAAAGTGTCGCTCAGCGGTCAGTGGTAAGGTGAACAATTTGAATAACTGCATGGGAATTATGGATGAGATATTCGCAGTCCGGAATGGCACCGGAACTGCTCATGGAAAAAACGGACACAAGATGAAACGAAATCAGCAAATTTTAAAGCGACGCACAAGGTTTTCCCTGGGTGATCTGATCCTGGCGGTCAGTTCCTGCACGAAGAACAACACGGAAACGGTAGCAGCAGTGGCGGATCTTCTCGCCAGCGGCCAGGTGCGTGTGCACGACAACGGGCGTTTTCTGCGCGCCCGCGTTTGCTAGGCTGCGGCGAAACCTTTTCAACGCTCGCTCCGGTGATTTATCGCCGGAGCGATTTCTTTCCTCCGAAGTCGCCGTTGCGCAAAAGCGGCGGAACACCGCCGCACTCCACGTGGCCGCGAATTCGACGTGCAGTTCGCGTTTGCGTCTTGGAGTGCGGTGCTGCTGCACCGCTTTTGCAGCGCCCATTGAAAACAAAAAGGCTTTTCCCTCGTCCGAGTCGCTTTTAGTTTATTAGCGTGATTGACCGTTATTCCCGGCCAGAGATGAGCAAAATCTGGTCGGACGAACGCAAGTTCCAGATTTGGCTGGAGATCGAAGTGCTCGCCTGCGAGGCGATGGCAGAGCTGTGCCAGATCCCGAAGGAGGACGCCGCGGAAATTCGGAAGCGAGCGCGATTTTCAATTCCGAAAATCCTGGAAATCGAAAAGCGAACAAATCACGACGTCATCGCTTTTCTGGAAAACGTGGCTGAGTCAGTCGGCCCTGCGTCGCGCTGGATCCATCAAGGGCTGACTTCATCAGATATTCTGGACACGACGCTTGCCGTCCAACTGAACGAGTCGTGCCAAATTCTCCTGGATGATCTGCAATCGCTGCGAACAGAAATCGCGAAACAGGCGCGCCGGTTCAAAATGACTCCGATGATCGGGCGCAGTCACGGGGTGCACGCGGAGCCGATCACGTTCGGGCTGAAGTTGGCGCTTATGTATGATGAATTCGGCCGCGCCGAGGAGCGGCTCACACAAACGCGCGAACGCATCCGCATCGGCAAAATAAGCGGGGCAGTCGGCACCCATGCCCACATCGATCCAAAGATTGAGCGCGCGGTTTGCGAGAAGCTCGGATTAAAACCTGCGACGCTCTCAACACAAATCGTGCAGCGCGATCGTCATGCGGAATTTATGACAACGCTCGCCGTCATCGCCTCCAGCATCGATCGTTGGGCAACAGAATTTCGGCATCTCCAGCGCACAGAAGTTCTCGAAGTGGAAGAATTTTTCGGCGAAGGCCAGAAAGGCAGTTCGGCGATGCCGCACAAGCGGAACCCGATCACAAGCGAGCGGCTGAGCGGATTGGCCCGCGTGATTCGCGGGAACGCAGTCGTTGCGTTGGAGAACGTGGCTCTCTGGCACGAGCGCGACATCAGTCACTCGAGCGCCGAGCGAATCATTCTGCCCGACTCATGCATCCTGCTCGATTACATGCTGACCAAATTACGAGATGTTGTCGAAAAATTACAGGTCTATCCGGAGCGCATGGCCGCAAAATCTCGCTTTGACGAAGGGTCTGTATTTCAGCCAATCGATTTTACTCGCCCTTACGCGCGCGGGCGCGGAACGGAAGAGCGCATACGAAGCCGTGCAACGCGCCGCGATGCAAACATGGAAAGGCGAGGGGACATTTGCCGAAAACGCAAAACGCGAACCTGAAATCGCTGCAAAACTTTCACCCGAAGAGATCGATAGGCTTTGTTCGCTCGACATTCATTTCAAACACGTCGATGCGACATTCAAAGCGCTGGGCTTGGAGTAGGCAAGGTTTTTAGCTAACGATCCAAGCTCAGCGACGGCGGCCAGGAGGCGTGCCGATTGCAACTGCGACGGCCCGCCGCCGTTCGCCGTAGCGCATGGTTAGAACGCGTCATTTTATTGCGACTAGAACCCAACCAGCACAGATTAGAGCGCCGATGAGCACCAGAACAACCTTTCCCTGCCAACCAAAAGCATCCGGTAAACAAAACCTCCGCATCTTTTGACCGAACATGAAGATGTCCATGCTCATAACGACGGTGAATAGAGCCATTCCGTAACACAGGTAAGCCAGCTTGAGACCGCCCACGGATGCAGTGGACGGATCCTTGTCGGCCATAAACTTTGCGAGAGCAAACGCCCCGCCGTTCACGGCGAACAAGAGTGTATATCGCCGGTGCTTCCCTTCCTCATAGGTCTTGAAGCTTTCTGGGACTTTCCTTTCATCGTTCATGTGAGTTAGCTGACGTAGTTGTGAATTAGGCCTAACGAGACATAAGATCAGCGACCGCGCCAGAGAGCGCGCCTGGCTGCAAGCTGGCCGAATTGACTATACGAAAGCTAAGCATCGGAGCGGGGCGCGGTTCGCTGCATCGCCAAGTTAGACCGTCATAGTATCGCGGTGGGCTTGCCGACGTGACAGTCTCTATGCTGCTCGCAATACGGTCGTAAGCCATCCCACAAACGTTCGGCCAGTGCTATCAGAAGATCTGGATGTGGGAAAGACTTATATCCACTGGTGCTGTATTGGAAGTCTTTGAATTGGTAATAAGGATTGATCGCAGCAATCGCGGCCACCTCAGCCGCGTAGAGGCTGGCGTGGTTGTCGAGCCCAGCAGCTTTTGCTGCTGCGACGCATTCGTTGAGATTGTGGCCAATGCCGCGCAGCTGTTTGTTGCTGTAGCCGGAGCCTCGTAGATAAGCCTTAAGCGACAGCTCAATCGACTGGCACACGAGGAAATACGTCGGCGTGAACGCTACCGGCTTCTCGGGTCGCACCAGCTTTGCCGCGTCGAGAAACTCCCGCGCATCATTCGAGATGCCCATCGAGGTGTAGCGATCCACAGTAAGGTCTAACTATGATTCGAGGAAAGTTTATTTCGCCTATTTCGGTCGCTGCTTGGGAGTGTTTCCAGAAAAAGCGAAAGCATGGCTGCTTCTCTTTCTAACCACATCACCGCTCGTGGACAAGATCGATCATTCGTAGCGCAGTGCCTCGATGGGATCGAGGTTCGCTGCGCGGTAGGCGGGATAAAGGCCAAAGCCAATGCCGATGGCTGAGCAGACAAGAAGGCCGGCAATGGCCCAGCCGTAAGGGAAAATCAGGTCCACTTTGAGCCATGCTGCCAGCATATCGCCGACGATGATTCCAAGAATGATTCCGAGCACGCCGCCAGCTTCGGAAATAAAAACGGCCTCGGTCAGGAATTGCCGCAGAATGTCGCGGCTACGGGCGCCGATCGATTTGCGAACGCCGATTTCCTTCGTGCGCTCGGTGACGCTCACCAGCATGATGTTCATGATACCGATTCCGGCCGCCAGTAACGCGATGAGACTTATGACGAACGCGCCGACTCGAACGTATCCCGCCACGCTAACGAACGCACTCTTGAGCGAGTCGTTGCTGTAAATCTCGAAATCGTTCGGCTGGTCCGGGCGCAAGCCGCGCGCGATACGCATGGCGCCGATGCCGCGATCGAACGTGCGATTGTAAGTATCTTGTGTGAACGCTTGCGTCGCAATGTTGACGGTGCGTTTCGCTTCGCCGTAATCCTCGAAGAAGCGCGTGATCGGCATGATCACAAGGTCGTCCTGGCTTTGGCCGAAGGCGGTCCCTTTTTCCGCGAGCACGCCCACGATCGTGTAGATGTGCCCGCTGACGCGAACGACTTTGCCGATCGGCGTTTCGTGCGGAAACAGTCTTTTTTCCACTATCTTTCCGACGACAATCACCCGTCGCGAAAGATCGACATCTTCATCGGTCAAATTGCGACCGTAACCGAGCGTGTACGCGTTCGCGGTGAGAAAACTTCGATTTGTTCCAACAAGGAGAAGACTCGGTGTCGTCTTCACGCCGTTGTAAACCGCCTGGCCTTTGACTTCGTACCCGAAACACTTGAGGCAAATCTCGCGCGCCTCGCCTTCCATCAATCGGTAATAATGCAGCGCTTCCTTAAAGCTAATGTTGTGCCGGTTGCGAAATTTCTCCTGCGCGTCGCCGTTCACGCTGACATTGGCCGGATATTTGGCGAACTGAAAGATGTTGGAGCCGAGAAAGCTGATGCCGTTCTCAATCGAGTATTGCAAAGCGCCAACCGCGGTCATGACTGAAATTACCGAGAACACGCCGATGGTGATGCCCAGCATTGTCAGCGCCGAACGTAGCTTGTTCGCACCGAGCGATGCCCAGGCCATTTTTATGATCTCGCCGAAGAGCATTCTATTAACACCGGCCTTCAGGCCGGTGGCACTGCCAAGGCATCCGTAGCAGCCGTTTTAACGGCTTAGATGCAGGCACCATTCTAGACATCGCCTTGGATTTAGACGGAAGCCGTTGAAACGGCTTCGGGCGTTCCCCGAAACGCACACCGGCCTCAAAGGCCGGTGTTAATGAGAGAGTTACTGGATCATTCATAGCGGAGTGCTGCGACCGGATCGAGGCGCGACGCCGTCCAGGCCGGTGCGAACCCCGAGAACAAGCCGGTCAATATTGAAACAATCATGCTCAGGAACACCAGGCCGACCGACAAATGGATCGGAAAAGAGGGGAAAGCTTTGCCGATCCCGAAGCACATTAGATAAGCAAACGCGAGGCCGATAAATCCGCCGAGGAGACAAAGCGCTGTCGATTCGATCAGGAATTGCAACAGGATCGTTCGCCGCCGCGCGCCGAGCGCTTTGCGCGTTCCGATTTCCTTCGTGCGCTCTTTCACACTAACGAATGTGATGTTCATGATCCCGATCGCGCCGACGAAAAGCGACAGGCCGGTGATAAACAGCCCGGCAATCGCAATTGAGTTTTTCACTGGATCAAGCGTGCTTTTGAAGGCCTGTTGCTCGTTGATCGAGAAATCGTCCTTTTTCTCAGGAGGCAATCCGCGCACGCGCCGCATCAAACCGGTGAGCTCGTCCTTGGCGTCGGCGAGCCTGGTCTTGTCTTTGACTTTCACGCGCACGTCCGAATCGCTTTTGGCCGAAAAATATTTGTTAAACGCCGCCAGGGGCATCGCCACCATCGAGTCCCAGACTGAACAAACCCAGAAAAGTGCCCTGTCGCGTGTTTACGCCAACGACTTTGAACAATTGCCCATTGATCAACACCGATTTGTCGATCGGGCTTTCGGAAGGAAAAAGCGCGTCGGCCACGTCATAACCGATCACGACAACATTAGCGCCGCCGCGCGATTCGAGCTCGCTGAAGAATCGCCCGGATGTACAATCGATTGTCGATGTTACAATAAAATCCGATGTCGTTCCCAGAACGAAGACATTGTTCACCTGGTTGCCGCCATATTTAATCGATCGCATCAAATTCGACGTCGGGACCGCGATGACCAGGTTCGAGTTCGGCGTTGCCGCGATCATCCGGTTCAAAGTCTCGGCGTATTCGGTTTTGATCTTTTTGCGATCGCGGTAGTTCCACCAGTCGTCCACCGGCTTCCACGGCCATTGCGTAACGTAGAGGACATCGTCGCCGAGAACGGCCATGCTTTTATCGAAACCAATCGATATGCCGTTCACGGCAGTGCCCATCAACGTGACGGCGATAATGCCGATAATGACTCCAAGTGCGGTGAGCGTTGAGCGCGTCAGGTTCGAGCGCATTTGCGCGGCCGCGATTTTCCAACTCTCGCTCAGCTCATAGAGGAAACGTTTCATCGTCGATGTTACTTCGGCAATCGGCAGGTCGATCTCCGGAATAAATCCGGCGTGATCCATCTCGATGAGTCCATCGCGCAAATGCACGGTACGACGCGCGTGCGCTGCGATGTCCCGTTCGTGCGTGACAAGTATAATCGTGTTACCGCGCTCATACAGACGCTCGAGCAAATCCATGATCTCTTCGCCGGTTTTCGAATCGAGATTACCCGTCGGTTCGTCGGCCAGAATAATCGACGGCCCGTTGACAAGCGCGCGCGCGATCGCGACGCGCTGACGCTGGCCGCCGGAGAGCTCGTTGGGTTTGTGATGAATGCGATCGCCCAGGCCGACATCTGTCAGCACCTGCGTCGCGCGTTCCACGCGACGTTCGGGCTCGATGCCCGCATAAATGAGCGGCAGCTCAACGTTACGCAACGATGTCGATCTCGGGAGAAGGTTGAACGTTTGAAACACGAAACCGATCTCGCGATTGCGAACGGCCGCGAGCTCGTCGTCATCCATTTCGGCTACGCTCTTGCCGTTGAACTCGTACTTACCGGAAGTGGGCGTATCGAGACAACCGAGCATGTTCATCAGCGTGGACTTACCGCTGCCGCTTGGGCCCATGATTGCGATGTATTCGTTCCGGTGAATCTGCAGGGTGACGCCGCGCAGTGCGTGAACCACCTCTTCGCCCATCACGTAGTCCTTCGTGATATTCTCGATATCGATAACAATCGGACCGAGGGGACGGATGTTGTTCGAGTTCATGGCTCGAGATTCAGCTGTAGCCGTCGCCCTGTGGGCGACGCGCTTCGCACAGCGAAGCGGCTACAAACATCACTTCATTCCCTCTTTGTCGAGCGTTACCTTGACGCCGTCCTTCAGTTTGCGACTGATCGCGCTGTAACTTCCCGAGATTACTTCGTCGCCGGGCTGAATGCCGCTTTTGATTTCAGTGTAAGTGTCGTCGGAGATTCCAGTCGTCACTTTTACCAACTCCGCCTTGATCCCTTTTTTGAGGAACACGACCTTGGAGACTTTTTCGCGCTCTTCTTTCTGCGCCGCTTTCTCGGCGCGTTCATTGACGAACTCTGCGTTGTTATCGTCCTTGTCGCGCTGCGCGACCTTCTGCTTTTTCTTTTCGATTTCTTCCGGACTCAAATTGCTGTCACCAGTGCGAATGGTCACGGCCTGCATCGGCACGGCCACGACATCTTTCACTTCGTTCGTGTGGATTTCCGCAGTGCAACTCAGCGCGGGCTTTAACGTCACGTCGGTGTCGTTGATCCGAATTTTTACTTCAAAGTTGGTGACTTCTTCCTGTGTGCCGGAGCCGGTCGTCTTTCCAGTGTTAGCGATCTGGTAAACGGTGCCGTGAAATTTACGATTACCGTAGGCATCGATTTTCACCTCGGCGTTGTCACCCACCTTCACATTGACGACGTCGTTCTCGTTGACATCGACCCGCGCTTCCATGTGACTGAGGTCAGCGACGCGCATCACTTCCGTGCCGGCAAATTGTCCCGTGGCCACAAGACGTTCGCCCTGTTTGCTGTTAAGAACTGTGACTGTGCCATCGATGGGCGAATAAATTGTCGTCTTCGACAATTGATCGCGCGCTTGACTCGAGCCTGCCTCCGCCCGTTCGATTTCATGCAGCGAGCTTTCAAAAGTGTTCTTGGCGACGCCGTACGCTGCTTCAGAGGCATTGTATTCCTGCTCTGAAATTAGTTTTTTACTGAACAGGTCTTCCGCTCGCTTAAAATCATGCTCGCACTTCAACATTGTCGCTTTTTGCTGAAGATTCGTGGCCTTGGCAGCGCTGATCCCTGCTTCCTGTTGTTCCACGCAGGGCCTTGTAAGAGTCTGGTTTAATCTTTACCAGCAGATCGCCTTTCATAACGGCTTTTCCGTCTTCCACCGGCAGCTCGATGATTTCGCCCGCAACCTCCGGGGAAATTTTTACCTCTGTTTCCGGCTGAACTTTTCCTGTCGCGGAAACCGTTTGCACGATGGTTTTGCGAATCGCCTTTTCCGTTGTGACCGGAATCGGCTTCTCGCGCTTGTTCCAGATGATCGACGCGACGATACAAAGCACGATCAGCCCGATCGAACCGTAAATAATTTGCTTCTTGCGCCGGGCACGACGCTGTTTCGCCGTCAGAGGCGCGGGAGCAGGTGTGCTTACGGCTTGGTGCATGGTAGGCGCGGTCCTTGGGGTGAAAGCGTCAGGGTTAGTTGGTTGTTGGACTCTTGCAAACGAAATCCCGTTCATGATAACGTTGAGATGCAGCGACAAAGGACTTTGGATTCAGCTAATTGCCGCTTCCTTTGTTGATGCCGTCCGCCGATTCCACGGATTGATGCCGTGGCGGGCCTCAATTTGCTCAATTGCCCATCCCGCGTGCTCTGCGATCAACGGCTCCGGGTCGGCTGCCGCGCGTTCGAGCGCGGAAAGATCGGATACGTCGCCTGCATTGCCCAAGGCGACGCATACATTGCGAAGAAAGCCACGACGCTTAATTCGTTTAATCGGCGAATTTTTGAAAAGCTGGCGGAACTCCGCGTCGCTCAGTCTCAAGTATTCCCGTAATGCCATGCCCGTTGTCGATTCGCGTGCCGAGAAAGCTGTTTCGTGAGAAACTTGCGCGAACCGGTTCCAGGGACAAACATCCAGACAATCGTCGCAACCGAAGATCCGATCTCCGATAAGCGGTCGAAGCTCCAGCGGGATGGAACCCTTCAGTTCGATTGTGAGATAAGAAATACAGCGACGCGCGTCGAGTCGATGAGGAGCGGTAATTGCTCCAGTCGGGCACGCTTTGATGCAGCGTTCACACGTTCCGCAGCGATCTTCCACGGGTTGGTCGGCTGGCAATTCAAGTGTCGTCAAAATCTCCGCGAGAAAGAACCATGTGCCGAGCCGCTCATCGATGAGCATGGTGTTTTTGCCGTGCCAGCCAATGCCAGCCTGCGGCTGCGTGATCGCGCTCCAAGACGGCCCGGTGTCCACGTAACATTTTTGCTGTCCGCCAAATTCGCTGAAGAAACTTGTCGATCTTGTCGAGCTTTGCCTCGATAACATCGTGATAGTCATCGCCCCACGCATACCGCGCGATCTTCCCTGTAGTCACGCCCCTGCGGGGCGTCTGTTTGCGCATTTCCCTGAAAATAATTCAGCGCCAAGACAACAATCGACTTTGCGCCGGGCAAAACTTTCTGTGGATCACAACGCTTCTCTTCGCCGCGTTCCATGTAATTCATTTCGCCGTGTGCGCCTTGGCGCAGCCATTCGCGAAATTCAGTCGCGTGCGCCGGCGCGGTCGCAAGCAGCTATGCGGCAGGAATCGAAACCGAGCTCGGCGCGCAAACGCGATGAGGTTTCTCTTTAACTCATGAACGTCGGTTTCGGCGGACTGGAGACCGCCGCTCCTTGGATTCGCCAAAGGCACGAGATGCGTTTTCAATTCGCTTCTCGAAATCTGAGTCATGGCGCTGTAGCCGGGATCGATGATCTCCGGTTCCTGATTGAGTCTCCTAAGCTTACTCAAAATGGCCACGGCAACTTCGTCATCTGTGAGCACCGATGTATCGATACGGATATGCCCAAGTTTGGCATAGAGCGGCAGCCGCGCTTGCAGCATTTGCGCGAACGCCTCTCGTGGATTCTCGCCTTGCAGTAACGGCCGAGTCCTTGCCCGCGACGCGCGTTCGAAAAGCGTTTCTTCGTTGCCGTCCAGCCACACCACGACGCCAAGCTGTTTCAAGATATCGACATTTTTTGCGCGTAACACGATTCCGCCGCCCGTGACGATGATCGTCGGTTTTGCAGGGGCGAGTTCACAAGGGCTTGAGTTTCCACTTCGCGAAAGCCTTGCTCGCCGTATTTGGAAAAGATTTCGGGGATCGAGATTCCGAATTTCGAGGCAACGATGTCATCGGTATCGACCAAAGTGAGGTTCGTTCGCCGCTGCAGGCAACGTCCAACGCAAGACTTGCCCGCGCCCATCATCCCGATGAGGACGATCGATTTGCCGCATCGATTCACGGCCAATATCTCATTAACGCCTGGCTTCAGCCAGGGCAGTATCCGCCAGTGAAGAAGCGAAACATGCTCTGAATGTATCCTCGTTGAGCCGCCGAACAGATATCCGTGATTCCTCGCTTCGCTCGGAATGACAGGAGGCTTGGCGTTTCACGGAAACGCCCTACAGTTTGCCCATGCCTGAATCAAAGCCTGTTAGTCGCCATTATCATGGGCAGCAAATCGGACTGGGAAACGATGCGGCACGCCGTGGAAACACTCGAATGATCTTGGTGTGCCGAACGAAGCGCGGGTACTGTCCGCCCATCGCACCCCTGATGCGACTGCAGATTTTGCGCGAAAAGCAGCGGATCGCGGCTTGCGAGTCATCATTGCTGGCGCAGGGGGCGCGGCGCATTTGGCGGGAGTCATTGCTGCCCACACCTGGCTGCCCGTTCTCGGTGTTCCGATTCAATCGAAGCTTCAACGGACTCGACTCGCTTTTATCCACCGCACAAATGCCGGGCGGCATTCCCGTCGGGACATTGGCGATCGGCGAAGCCGGTGCAAAAAATGCCGCGCTTCTCGCCGCGGCGATTCTGGCCACGTCCGATAAGACGATTCGCCAAAAATTCGAAGCTTTCCGCAACAAAGCAATCGGCGCGAAGCCATGTAGGGCGTCTGTGTCGCGAGCGAAGTTCAGAAACGCCCTACAATTGATCCGATGAAAACACTGATTTCAACCGACCGCGCTGCGGCGGTTGAACTGTTGCGAAAAGGCGAAGTGGTCGCATTGCCGACAGAAACCGTTTACGGACTGGCTGCTGACGCGTTGAACCCGATTGCTGTCGCGAAAATCTTTGAAGCAAAGGAGCGTCCGCGCTTCGATCCACTCATCGTTCACCTTCCAAGCCGCGACTGGCTTGGAGAAAATTGTCGATCTTCCGCGTGCAAGATCGGCAACTGATCTTAAAGCTGGCCGAAAAGTTTTGGCCCGGACCGTTCACGATGGTTTTACCGAAACGCGAAATTGTTCCTGAAATTGTGACAGCAGGTCTCGATACAGTCGCGGTGCGAATTAGCGCGCATCCGGTTTTCGCCGAAATTGTGCGTGCATTGGACAAACCGCTGGCTGCGCCCAGCGCGAACCGGTTCGGCCGCATCAGTCCGACAACCGCGCAGCACGTGCTCGATGAACTCGACGGACGAATCCCGCTGATCATCGACGCAGGGCCGACGAACATGGAATCGAATCGACCGTCGTCGCTGTTCGCGGCGGCAAGATCGACATCCTGCGCCGTGGGCCGATCACGGAGGAGCAACTATCGTGGCTTTGGCTCCAGCCAATATCTGATCGGCAGGATGCCGATGCCGCGAAGCGCGTATCCGCCCCGGGACAGTTGCCTTCGCATTACGCGCCGGAAACACCGCTGCGTTTGATCGACGATGCCGAATCGTTTTCGCCGCAAGAAAATCAGCGCGTCGGCTTGCTAGCGTGGAATCCCGTATCAAGGAAGGGCGATCTCCAGATCGCCCAGCGGCGGACTGAGACCGCCGCTCACTTGAAATTTGCTGCCGTTCGCCGACTCAGCGAGAAAGAGGATCTGCGCGAGGCCGCGGCAAATTTGTTTCGCTATCTGCGCGAGCTCGATGCGCTCGGTCTCGATCTTATCGTTGCGGAACGAGTTCCGGCTCTGGGGACTCGGCGCGGCGATTCTTGATCGGCTCGAGCGTGCGTCGCACGCCCAGTCTGTTGCGCCAGGCACGCCTGAATGAATCCTTTGAAGAGCGGGTGCGGTTTGTTCGGTTTGCTTTGGAATTCGGGATGATACTGGCAGCCAACAAAATACGGGTGATCGCGCAGCTCGATCAATTCTGCGAGAGTGCCATCCGGTGATGTTCCTGAAATCACGAAGCCTTTTGCGTTCATTCGGTCGCGATATTTCATGTTGAACTCGTAGCGGTGCCGGTGCCGCTCCGTGACCTCGGTGTCGCCGTAGATTTTTTCTGCCAGTGTGTCCTGTAATGATTTTGGTTGGCCATGTGCCCAGCCGCATGCTTGCGCCTTTGTTACGGACGCCACGCTGCTCCTCCAGCAGCGAGATCACTGGGTCCGGAGTGTCCTTGTCGAACTCAGTGCTATTCGCGTTTTTGACTCCACAGACGTTTCTCGCAAATTCGATTGTGGCTGCCTGCATGCCAAGACAAAGACCGAGATACGGGATTTTATGCTCGCGCGCATAACGCGCAGCGTTGATTTTTCCTTCAATACCGCGAACTCCAAATCCGCCGGGGATCAACACGCCGGCTACATCTTTGAGTTGGTCATCGATGTCGTCCTCCAACGATTCGGCATCGACAAGTTTCAGGTCGATTCCGCAGTCTTCACTGGCAGCCGCGTGGGTGAGCGATTCGTAGATACTTTTGTAAGCGTCACGGACATCCATGTATTTGCCGACTACGGCGATCTTGACGCGCTTGTTGGACTGACGACGCGCTCGACAAATTTTCGCCAGTCTGCCAGATCGGGCTCAGGAGTTTCCAGATGCAGAAGATCGCACACCAGTTTGTCGAGTCCTTCTGCATGCAAGGTCAACGGCACTTCGTAAATTGTGTGTTCGACGTCGCGCTCCTCGATCACCGCTTTTTCGGAGACGCTGCAAAACATCGACAACTTGCGACGGACGTCGGGGTCGAGCGGTTTTTCAGTGCGGCAAATCAACACCTGCGGTTGCAAGCCGATTTCGCGGAGCTTCGCCACGCTTTGCTGTGTGGGTTTTGTTTTTAATTCGTGCGCGGCCTTGATGTACGGAACAAGCGTGACGTGCATGTTCACCACGTTTTGCGGGCCGACTTCGAGGATGAATTGCCGGATCGCTTCGAGAAATGGAAGGCCTTCAATGTCTCCGGTCGTACCGCCGATTTCCGTGATCACAACGTCATATTTGCTTTCGTCGGAAAGTTCGCGGATGCGATCTTTGATCACATCGGTCACGTGCGGAATCACCTGCACGGTTTTGCCGAGATAATCACCGCGCCGCTCCTTTAAAATCACGGTCTCGTAAACCTGTCCGCTGGTCAGGTTATTGTGTCGCGTGAGGACGCAGTTGGTGAAGCGCTCGTAATGGCCAAGATCGAGATCAGTCTCCGCGCCATCGTTGAGCACATAAACTTCTCCGTGCTGGAACGGGTTCATCGTTCCGGGATCAACATTCAGATAGGGATCAAATTTTTGGAGAACGACGCGCAGACGACGCGCTTCAAGCAGCGTGCCGAGCGAGGCTGCGGTCAAGCCTTTGCCTAACGAACTGACGACGCCACCAGTGACGAAAATGTATTTCACGAGAGGCCGCGTTTTTCCTTTTGCGCGAGCGAGCTTTTGCTCCAGCGCTTCTGCGTCAGCCGGCGTATCACACGCCGGGTGAACCATGTCTAGTAACGAGCACATGAACATTTACACCATTTTCCAATGCGCGCAATTGCTCCAGCGATTCGGCGCGCTCCAGCGGACTCGGTTTCCATTTCACAAACTGGAGAGCGCGTCGCGCCGGAACCCGTAGATGCCCTGATGGCGCAAGATATCTTATCTGCGAAGGATTGCAGGGAAAGGGGATCGCAGCGCGCGAGAAATAAAGTGCGCGGCCGGCTGCGATCGACAACCACTTTGACTTGGTGCGGTGAGGATGCTTCGGCGGGATTTCGAAACGGATGCGCGGCAGTGACGATGTCGATCTTGCGATCCGACTGCAGTTTTTCGACAAGCTTGTCGATTAAATGTGGATCGATCAACGGCTCGTCGCCCTGGATGTTAATGACGAACGTGAACTGTTTCGCATTGCGCGCCACTTCAGCCACCCGATCGGTCCCGCTTTGGTGTCTTGGCGAAGTCAATGCGACTTCCGCGCCCCAATCAAAAGCGGCTTCTGCAATGCGCATGTCGTCGGTGGCGATGATGACCGAGTCTAGGTTTTTCGCGCGTCCGGCATCGTTCCCAAACATGGCGTAGAAGCGGCTTACCAGCAATCAGATGCAGTGGTTTTCCCGGAAAACGTGTAGAACTCCAGCGAGCTGGAATAATTCCTACGGCCTTATTCATTGCAAGCATCCTGAGCGAAGCGAAGGATCTCACAATTGCTGAAGGATTACGCAAGTGGACGTATGCGTGCCACAAACGAATGGGCGGGGTTCCTCGCTTCGCTTGGAATGACCGCGCAATCATGGCGCTATGTTCAAGATAATCTCCGCTGCGCGGGCAAGTCCACGGCGACCCAATCAGCCGCACTGCCCGCCGTGTCGTGTTGAAATCCGGTTTGAACACGGATTGTGCGCACGCCAGCGTTGCGACCGCATTCGGCGTCGATCTCTTTGTCGCCAATGAAAAACGAACGGGAAAGATCGATCTCGTGTTCTCGCTTGGCCTGCAAGATCATTCCTGGCGCAGGCTTGCGGCAACTGGAATGCTGACCCGGAACATCGGGGCAAAAATAGGTCGCCTCGATTAAATCCGGCCCGAGTTCACGCAAAACCTCCGCTTCGACGGCGCGATATTGCTCACTGGTGATGAGTCCGCGTCCGATGCCGCTCTGATTCGTAATGATGATGAGTTTGAATCCTTTCGATTTCAAACGCAGCAGCGCTTCCGGCACACCTGGGAAAATCTTTACGTCTTTCGGGTCCGAACAGTAGTCAGCAATCCTCCATGATAGTGCCGTCGCGATCGACAAAGACGGCGGGCGACAGTGCATCAGTCATCTTCGCTGTCCTCTTGGAAACTGGCGACAAGTTCATCTCTCGTTACGGTCGCTGTTCCAAGTTTGCTGACAACAACTGCGCTCCCGTGGTTGGCGATTTCCGCCGCTTCAATCGGAGTCGCTTCGCAAACGAGTCCAAGCGTAAAGAGCGCAATGGCAGTATCGCCCGCGCCGGAGACATCGAAAACCTGCCGTGCTTTCGTTGGGATGTAATGCGGCGCTTCGTTCTCCTGAAAAAGCATCATCCCGTGTTCGCCGAGGGTGACGAGGACATATTTTGTTTCCCATTTCTTGAGAAGCGCTTCGCCGGCGCGCCTAAGATCGCCATCTTCTGCTGGGGCTTCGTCCGGTTCGCGCCAGGGAATGCCAGCGGCGAGAAAAGCTTCCGCGCGGTTTGGTTTCACCACCGTGATACCGCGCCAATCGACAGAATGTCGCGGGTTGGGATCAGCCGCGACGATTTTACCGGCCGCCCGCGCTTCGCGTGCAATTTGTGAAACCAGCTCAGTCGTTACAAAACCCTTGCCATAATCTTCGAAGATGATGGCGTCGGTTTTCTGGATATTCTTTTCGGACCGCGGCGACTACTTTCTGCAATTTGCTCGCGGCGAGGGCCGACAAATTGTTCGCGATCGACACGAACAACTTGTTGATGGCGCGCGATGATGCGGGTTTTGACAATGGTCTGAAATGTTTCATCCTCGACCGCATCGGAGGTATCGATGTTTTGTCGCAGCCAATAATTCCCGGAGTTGCTGGCCGCTGCGATCTTTTCCGAGCAAGCCGATGACCGCGACGCGATCGACGAACTCGCGCAGATTGCGAGCAACATTGGCGGCGCCTCCGGGGTAAAACGATTCGCCGGTCACCTCGACCACCGGCACAGGCGCCTCCGGCGAGATGCGGCCGACCTTTCCCCAAACAAATTCGTCCAGCATCAGATCGCCGATCACGATTATTCGTTTGGAAGGCGCGCGACCGAGGATCTGCTCTAGCCGGATTAGATCCATAGGAAATGTAAGCGGCGATGCCGCCGAGGCAAAGAACTCGTTCGATTAGAGTGAGTCAAAATGTTTTGTGCAGGCGATTTGTGTAGGGCAGCAGTTCCGGTTAAGGTTCGCTCCATTAAATCCCGAATACGAACCCGAAATCAACAGTCGAAAGTGCCAATGATTCCGTTTACCAGATATTTGAAGTTAAGTGTAGGTGTACTATTGTGGGCTTGCACTGTGCGCAAATGGCGCCCAGGCCCCACAGCACATCGATATTAAACAATTAACGACAACTGTGGAAGACGTTGTCGTGCCGTTGCCGAATGAAATTTTCGGCGCACTGAACAAACTAGGCACGGTCAACTGGAAGGAACATGTCCGTAGCGACAAGGGACCGAATTTTACCGAGCGACCGCGCATCGCTCTTTTGCTTGGGACGGTCATCGCCGATGGTTTTATCGCGGTGCAAGCGGAAGACGCACCGACGGTAAAAGAAATTGGCCAACGCGTCCTGGCGTTGGCAAAGGGAATCGGCGTGGGAAATTCAATCACGCCACATGCAAAGGCGATCATCGATGCGGCAGACAAGCGAAATTGGGAAAGCGTGCGCCAGGAACTGGATCGCACGCAGAACAGCGTGCAGCAGGCAATGAACGAGGTGCACGATGAAAAACTGTCGCAGCTTGTCAGCCTGGGCGGGTGGCTGCGTGGCACGGAAGTGTTGACGTCGGTTGTGACGGAGCATTTTTCCACCGATGGCGCCGAGCTGCTGCATCAGCCAGATCTACTTTCCTATTTTCAGACAAGACTCCAGGCAATGCCGGAGTTTAATCTCCCAATCATCCGCCAAATTCAAGACGCGCTGGTCGAGGTGAAACCGTTGATTGATGTCGGTGACCCGCGCATTCCTGCCGACTCGGTAAAGAAGGTCAATGAGATCACGACGCGGCTCGGCCACGGCATCGTGACGAAAGATTAAGAAATTTCGATGAACTTGTTCGCGAAAGTTCTCTTCCGCGACTAGTTCTCTCTTGCTGGCGCTCATGGCAGCTGCAGCCGGCGATTTTCGCCTCTGTCGATGACGCGCAGTCATTTGCTCTTCAGGCCGCAGAACCTTATGTGAAACAAGGCTTCCAGGTGCGTGAGGATTACTGGGGAGGCGACCTTGGTTCTGGAGAAAAAAAAGCGGTGCGGCAGCAATTGTTCAAAGGCAACGAATATTGGTTCTGGTTGGGAACAGAGGTCGATCGGGCAAAGGTTTCCGTTCACGTTTATGATTCGGATGGAAAGCTGGCGGAAGAATCAGACGGATGGCAGAAAGGCCACTTTGCGGCTGCCCACGTGATTCCAAAAGCTACCGGCAGCTACTTTATCATAGTCAGCGTTGAGGAATCGCCAGAGGAACGCACGCATTGGGCGCTGGTGTATGGTTTCCGGTAAGTTTAGTGGTCATTGGCTTCCAGCCAATCGAGTTGGCACAGATGCCAGATGCCACTCGGAAAATGACTGAAACTCGCACTTTGCAGTTTGAGAGCCCACGCGCTTTGCAATCGCTCTACGCCAATGACATTAAACTTTTGAAGAACCTCGAGGATTCCCTGGGCGTGAGGGTGACCACGCGTGAAGGCTGGGTGAAACTGGAGGGCGACCCGGGCCGTGTCGATAAAGCGCAGCAGGTATTCGAACAACTTGAAAAAGCGCGCCAGCAAGGCGTGGATATTCAAAAACACGAATTTAATTATGCCCTTAAGGCCGTGAGCGAAGAACACGATGCAAAACCTCGGCGACATTGTTTCGACAAAAATCACAACTTCATTGCGCAAGCCGCCGATTGTGGCGCGAAGCGCAAATCAGCGCGCGTACGTTGAGGCAATTCAAAAGCACGACGTCGTTTTTGGAATCGGACCAGCCGGGACGGGCAAGACTTATCTCGCCGTCGCCATGGCGGTGGCGGCCCTTAAAAAAGAGCAAGTGGCGCGCATCATTTTGACGAGACCAGCGGTGGAGGCCGGTGAAGCGCTGGGTTTTCTGCCGGGCGACCTCGAACAAAAGATTACTCCGTATCTCCGTCCGCTTTATGATGCGTTGCGTGACATGTTGGAGCCGGAAGAGATGGAACGGGCGATTGCGCGACAGACCATTGAGGTGGCTCCGCTGGCGTATATGCGCGGCCGCACGTTGAATAACGCCTTTGTCATCCTCGATGAAGCGCAAAACACGACGACCGAGCAGATGTTCATGTTGCTGACGCGAATCGGTTTGAATTCCAAATGCGTGGTGACAGGCGACGTCACACAGATCGATTTACCAGCGAACAAGCGCTCCGGCGTTCGTCGAGGCATTGCAGGCGTTGAAAACAGTGCCGGGAATTGCGACTGTATATTTTACCGAGCGCGACGTTGTGCGGCATGAACTGGTGCGCGCTATCATCGGCGCCTATCAGCAGCACCGCTCGCCCGCGCCGGCGTCGCGCAAATAAAGAACAAGTATGTTCGATTTTCTGAAACGCGGGCGACTCATCAAACGCGGCCTGGCCTCGCGGAAAACTCGGCGCCGCCGGGCGCGCAGCGAACTGATGCGCAGCTCTGGAAGACTCGCCTTACATCAAGGTGCTGATTTTTGCGATGTTTGCCGGTGGTCTCGCTTTTCTCGTCTTTAGTGGCAAACAACCGGAACCGACGAAGAATTTTGTAATTGCTCTGCTGGTTCTGGCCACCGCGATTACGCAGCTTTGGATCAATCAGCCGAAAAGCTTTTCGCAAAACTCGCGAATTCTCCTTGTCTTTGGCCGTTATTCTTGTGCAATTGGCTGCCACTAAACTGCTGCTGGTGATTTGTAACAGCGGCAGCTACAGATTCTTAAAGCCAGAAATGGGCGGACTTGATCACGCCCTATGCGTTTGCGCCGCTTGTGCTGAGCGTGTTGCTGGGGCGCCATCACGGCCTTTATGCCGCGTTTTTTGTAAGTTTGTGGAGTAGCATGTTGTTCGGTCCAATCGATGCCCCTCTTTTAATAACCAGTCTGATTAGCGGATTCACCGCAGTCTCTCTTACTTTACAGGTGCGACGGCGCAGCAAATTGATCCGCGCCGGGTCTGGATGTCGGGCTCGCGATCTGGTTGTTGTCGCTGACGTTTGGGTTGATCGGGCCGATCAATTGGTTTTACCCGACCGCAAATGACTGGGGAATGATCGGATTCCAAAGCGCTCTGGCCATCGGTAATGGCATCGTCACTGCGACAATGGTTGGCGGCGCGCTGCCGATGCTCGAGAATCTGTTTGGAATCACCACGGACATCTCCTGGCTGGAAGCGTCCGATCTTAACCATCCGTTGCTGCGGCGATGACCATCGAAGCGCCGGGCACTTATCATCATAGCCTGGTCGTGGCCAATCTCGCCGAAGCCGCCGCGGAAGCCATCGGCGCAAACGCGACGCTTTGCCGCGTCTGCGCTTATTTTCACGATGTCGGCAAACTGGTGAAACCGGAGTACTTCACCGAGAACATGAGCTTCGAACGCAATCCGCACGATGACCTCGCGCCGAGCATGAGCGCGTTAATCATCATCGCGCATGTGAAGGAAGGCGTGGATCTCGCACTCAAGCACCGGTTAAACCAGCGCATCATCGATATTATCCAGGAACATCACGGCACATCCCTCGTCCGTTATTTTTATCAACGCGCGCTCCAGCAGCATGAGGACGCGCGCGCAGGCGGAAAAATTATGAAGCTGCGCGAGGACGATATTCCAGAGGTGAAGGAAGAAAGTTTTCGCTATGGCGGACCAAAACCGCAAACGAAGGAAAGCGCCATTGTCAGTCTGGCCGACACCGTGGAGAGCGCCTCCCGCAGTCTGGAGAAACCAACGCCGCAGAAAATCGAATCGCTCGTGAACGAGCTGATCGAGGAACGCATTAGCGACCGGCAATTGGACGACTGCGATCTGACGCTTGGCGAACTCAAAGTGATCGCCGACCGTTTTCGATTCACGCTCTTGATGATGCTGCACAGCCGAATCGCCTATCCGAAGGCGGGACAAAAACCGGCACCGCCGCGCGACGAAACTTTGCGTCCGGATGTGATGGCCGCCACGCGAAAGCCCGAAACCGCTCCCCCGGTTTCAGCTGCTTAATCGCGGGGCCCGGGCGCTGGGCACGTCGGCAAAATCCGGGTAGCGCACGCGTCCACGCGTGCTGGTTTCGGCGTCACGCCGAAACAGTCTTCTTTTGGGTTTCGTCCACAGTGGAAGTGTGTCGCGCTGCAAAGGTCGCGATCTCGAGACGCGCTCGCCGACACGCGGGATGCGTTGCGCTATCGAGAGGTGACGCGTCTGGCACAGACGCCTACAATTCTGGCGGCCGTGCTCGTGGCTCGCGGTCCTTTGAAGTGGCGGTGCTTGGGACAGTAACAAAGGGGCCGCCTTCCATCGGCGTGACCTTGCGTGAAAGCGACATCGGGCATTTCGCTCGGCAATCCTTCAAGAGGAAAATCTTTTCGCAGAGGGAAGTACGGATAGCCTTCCCACATCAAAATCCGGCGCAGATCGGGATGCCCGTTGAACTTGATTCCCATCATGTCGTAAATCTCGCGCTCGTGCCAGTTCGCTGTGGGCCAGATGTCCGAAACGGTATCGACCGCGCCGACATCCTCCGAGACTTTCAGTTTCAATCGCAGATGAACAGCGTGCGGCATCGAGTAAAGGTGATAAACAACTTCGAAGCGCGGCTCTTCGCCGAAATTGTCGATGCTTGTAATGTCGATCAAATAATCGAACGAAAGTTTGTCGCAACAGAATTTCGCGATCTCGCGGAGATCGCTCGCAGCAATGGTGAACGTCGTTTCGCCACGAAATTCAGTCTGATGCTGAATTTTTTCGCCGAACGATTTGTCTAAGGAGCCGAACAGTTCCTCGCGGCTCATGCGCTATGCTGTTGTAGGGCAGGCGCTCCGCCTGCCGACATCAGGAGACCGGGCAAGCGAAGTGCTTGCCCTACAGTTTCATTTGCACGCCTGATCACCATGCAAGCGCGTCCTCCAGTTTTTCTGCCAGCTCCGGCTTCTGGTCCCTGAACGAGCGTTCTGTCGAAATCTTCTCCTGCAATTTCATCAAGCCAGCCAGCAAAGCCTCGGGACGCGGCGGACAACCAGAGATGTAAACATCGACCGGCAACAAGCTGATCGATTCCTTGAAGCACGGCATACGAGCGATACATGCCGCCGGTGGAAGCGCATGCGCCCATGGCGATGACCCATTTCGGTTCCGGCATCTGCTCGTAAATCCGTTTCACCGCCAGCGCCATTTTATAGGTCACAGTGCCGGCCACGATCATCACATCGCATTGTCGCGGCGAGAAGCGCATCACCTCCGCGCCGAACCGGGCAATATCGAAACGCGACGCAGCGGTCGCCATCAACTCGATCGCGCAACAGGCTAGACCCATCGGCATCGGCCAGAGCGAGTTTTTCCGTACCCAATTGAGCGCCGCATCGAAACGCGTAAAAATCACGTTACCTTCGATCTTCGAATCGTACGCTGTCGAGCGAGTTTCCACGGCATAGAAAGGTTAGGATGCCACGCTGACCCTGCAAGCTGATCATAAGCTCCAAATTCCAACATCCAAGCTCCAGAGAAATTCCAAACATGAAATTTCAAAACCGGGTAGCCCATCGGGGAGACTTGAACGTTGGAGTTTTGGATTTTGTTTGGAGCTGGATGCTTGGGATTTGGGACTTTCGGTGCGGTCATTGCGAGATCAGCGTCTTAATTGTATAAAAACGCTCTTAATCCGATGACAACGCACCGTACTCATCTCGATCAACTCGAGAACCAGAGCATTTTCATTTTTCGCGAGGCGTATCACGCCTTCAAAAACATCGCCATGCCGTGGTCAATGGGCAAAGACTCCAACGTTCTCGTCTGGCTGGCCCGCAAGTCTTTTTTCGGACGCGTCCCGTTTCCGGTGTTGCACATCGACACGACTTACGAGTTTCCAGAGATGCTGGAGTTCCGCGAATGGGCAACGAAGCATCACAACCTGAATCTGATCGTTAAGATCAATACTGAAGCGCGCGCTCGCGGCATCGGGTATGAGTCGCATGATCCGGTGACCGTGACGCATGAATTGAAGACGGTCGCCTTGCAACAAGCGCTTGCGGAATACAAATGGGACGCGCTGATCACCGGAATTCGCCGCGACGAGGATCCCACGCGTGCGAAGGAGAGGTATTTTTCACCCCGCAACGCGCAGTTTGAATGGGATTACAAAGATCAGCCGCCGGAATTCTGGGGCCAATTCGTAACCACAACGGCAAAAGGCGAACACGTTCGCGTGCAGCCATTGCTCGATTGGACCGAAGTCGATATCTGGCGGTATATCCAGCGCGAAAACATTCCCATACCGAAAATGTATTTTGCGCGAAACGGAAAACGTTTTCGCTCGTTAGGCTGCCGTCCGATCACACACGCCGATTGAAAGCACCGCCTCCACGATAGATGAAATCATTGCCGAGCTCGAAGCGACAAAGACAACCGAGCGCGCCGGTCGCGCGCAGGATCATTACGAGCGCAATGCCATGCAGAAGCTCCGAGCGAAGGGATTTCTATGATTGAAAAAGGAAACGCCCAACGCTCAACGTCCAACGCTCAACGTCCAACCCCAGACCTTGAACCGAAGCTTCGCGTCGTATTCGTAGGTCATGTGGATCACGGCAAGTCCACGCTCATCGGGCGCATTTTACATGACACCGACTCGCTGCCGGAAGGCAAGATCGAAGAAATAAAGAACGCCTGCGCAGCCGAAGGAATGGAGTTTGAATTCGCGTTTCTGCTCGATGCGCTTCTCGAGGAACAGAAGCAAAACGTCACCATCGACACCACCGAGATTCCGTTTCGAACAACGCGCCGCCGTTACGCCATCATCGATGCGCCGGGGCACAAGGAATTTCTGAAGAACATGATCACAGGCGCGTCGAGGGCGGACGCAGCAATCCTCGTGATCGGCGCAGACGAGGGCGTGCGCGAACAGAGCAGGCGTCACGCTTATCTGCTCAGCATGCTCGGCATCAACCAGGTCATTGTGGTTGTGAACAAAATGGATCTTGTGGATTTCTCTGAAAAACGATTTCGCGAAATCGAGCAGGAATATCGAAAGTTTCTTCAGGAGCTCGGGTTGAGCGCGCGGACATTTATTCCGGCATCGGCGAAGCAAGGGGAGAACGTCGCGCGGGCGGGCATGAAAATGAAATGGTACTGCGCCGCGAGCGTTCTCGAGGCGCTCGACCTCTTGGAGACCGCAAAAGCGCGATGTTGATCTTCCTCTGCGGTTCTGTGTTCAGGACGTTTATCGTTTTGACCGATCGGCGAATCATTGCGGGCCGGATCGAAACCGGAAAACTCGGGGTAGGGGACGAATTGATATTCTCGCCAGCAAACAAGTCGTCGGTGGTCGCCAGCATCGAGGGTTGGAATGCGCCAGCAAACGGACCCGCCATGGCGGGAGATTCGATCGGCATCACTCTGACCGAACAGATTTTCGTCGAGCGCGGCTATGTCGCATCGCATCAGAACGAAACACCGGTCGAGACAAATCGTTTTCATGCGGACTTGTTCTGGATCATTCGCGACCCGCTACGTGCCGGGCATTTTTACGATCTGCGTCTGGCTACGCAGCAGGTGAAATGTCAGATCGTTTCTATCGAACAGGTAACAGATTCGTCCACACTCGAGACAACAAGCGACGAACGGGAACAACTGGAGCGAAACGAGATTGGTAGAGTTACCATTCAAACGCGCGCGCCACTCGTCATAGATAATCACGACCGGATTCCGAATCTGGGACGCTTTGTTATCATCGACGACGGCCAAATCTGCGGTGGTGGCACAATTTTCGGCGGCATTTACACGGATCGAACCGTCGCAAAGAGCAAGAATATCTTTTGGACGGAGGAAAAAATTACGGCTCGCGAACGCGCAGTGCGCACCGGCCACCGGGGTGCGGTTATTTGGTTGACGGGCCTTTCCGGCGCTGGGAAATCGACCATTGCGCAATCGCTCGAACGCGACCTGTTCCATAGCGGCATGAATACGTACGTGCTCGACGGCGACAATGTCCGTCACGGCTTGAACTCGAATCTCGGATTTTCGCCGGACGATCGGGTGGAGAATATCCGCCGGGTGAGCGAAGTCGCGAAACTCATGGCGGACGCCGGTACCGTGGTGATCACCGCCTTCATCTCGCCGTACCGAATGGATCGCCGCCGTGCGCGCGAGATTGCGCTCGAGGGCAATGCCGAGTTTATCGAGGTCTTCGTTGACGCGCCGCTGGAAGTTTGCGAAGCGCGCGACCCCAAGAACCTCTACAAAAAAGCGCGGGCCGGAGAAATCCGCGAGTTCACCGGAATCGATGCGCCCTATGAAGCGCCGGAGGATCCAGAGATCGTGGTGCACACTGATCAGCAAAGCGTCGGTGAGTCAGTGGCGACGATCCTCGAGCAGTTGTTGCCGCGGTTGAGGGACTACCGTGCGGAGGACTGAGGCGCCAGCTGATGTGGCTCCTACAATTCGGAATGCCAGCTTGAGCGACGCGCCGGCGCTTGCGTTGCTCATGTGCGAGCTCGGCTACGAAACCGCCAGCGCTGAAATGCGGCAGCGTTTGAAATCCATCTTAAGCGATGCTGGCTTCCGCACATTTGTCGCAGAGATCGACGATCAAGTTTGCGAAATGATTGGCACGCTGACGCACCCCAGCTACGAGCATAACAATCCTTCCGGCAAGATCACCGCGATCGTAGTTTCAAAGAAACAGCGGCGCACGGGTATCGGCCGCGCGCTCATCGCCGTAGCAGAGAAAGATTTTACAAACAGGGGAGTGACACGAATAAGTTTAACAGCCCGATTCACCCGTGAACTGGCACACCAATTTTACGAACCGCTCGGTTACGAGCGAAACGGGTGGCGATTTGTGAGGCAACTTCCGCCGAGGAATTGATCGGAACTCGATGTGGCGACGCGAAGCGTTCTTGCGATCACAGCAGTTGTAGTAATCGCCATTCAAACCGCGCAGGCAGCCGAGACTTCAAATGAACCTGCGGAAATAGAGGAAGTGACAGTCACAGGACTGGAGACCGGGTCGCTTACCTCGATGCCTCCCGAGGAATCAACAAAACAGAAGACGCAAGTTCCGGGCGCCTTCACGATCAAGACGGCCGATGAGATGAAAACGGGCCGCGCGTCCAACTTCGAAGATTTGCTGCAGCGAGCACCGGGCGTTTTTCTTCAATCCGAAAACAGCGCAGAGGCTTCAAAGATCTCGATTCGAGGGTCCGGAATCACGTCCGAAGACGAGCCACTTGGCGTGATGTTTTTACTCGACGGCCTGAACTACAACCAGGGAGATGGCGAAGCCATTCTGGAGGATTTTGATGTTGTCGCGCTGAGTCATGCGGAGATTTTTCGTGGTGCGGATGCATTAAGATACGGTGCGCTGACCTTGGGCGGGGCAATCAATCTCGTGCCGCTCACTGGGTATGATGCGCCGCCATTTCAAGTCCGGCTTGAAGGGGGAAGTTACGGTTACTTTCGTGGCGAAATGAGCAGCGGCGCCGTAGAAGGCCTGTTCGATCAGTTCGGTTCGATTGGTTTTAGAGAGCGCGACGGCTTTCGAGAGCATAGCCGCTAGGACACAGAAATCCTTTTTGCTGATCTCGGGTACAAATTTAGTGAACAGGTCGAGAATCGATTTTATATCACGCTGGATAGGACCGATCGGAATCTGCCTGGCGGTCTGACCAAGTCAGAAATGGAAAACGCGCCTTCGCAGGCTAATCCGCTCGCTATAGCCCAGGATTGGAACAAGGAGTGGTCTGTACGTTCGCCTTGCGGACAAGCTAAGCATTCGAACTGATGAAATTCAGTTCGATGCCGGGGTGTTCTGGTTCCATCGCGATCTTGAGAGCCGCGGATTCTTTTCGCCTGATTTTCGGCAGGGGATCGAGATGTTTTATTCGGACAATTTCGGCGGGAACTTGAATTACGTAAGCCATCACGAACTCTTTGGCCTGCGAAATATCCTTACAATTGGTCTGAGCCCACAGTTCGAAGACGAGCACAGTCAAAACTACGAGAATCTCTTCGGACACCCGGGCGCAACGACTGCGCGGGGCGAAGGCATTTCGATAAACGTTCCAGTCTACCTCGAGGACCAGTTGTATGTCGCTCCCCGATTATCGTTCGTCGCAGGAGCACAGGCGATTTTCGCGCAGCGTCATTTCATTGATGAGTTCTCGACCGACGCGGAAGGAAATCAATCAAATCGACAGGATTTTTGGGGATTCGATCCCAAGCTGGGTGCGATTTACGAAATCAATCGCCAGACACAGACATTCATCAATTTCAGCCGCAGTTTTCAGCCGGCTTCGTTAGACAATCTGGTCGAGTTTAGTGAAGGTCCGAATTCAAGCGTTGTTTACACGCCGTTGCAGCCGCAACACGCCTGGACCATCGAGATCGGAACTCGTGGAGAGTACTCGCGGATTCAGTGGGAGTTATCGCTTTATCACTCGTGGTTGCGAAATGAACTGCTCGAACTCAATGATGCCTTTGGCAATGATATCGGAACGACTAACGTCCCGCGATCCATTCACCAGGGAATCGAGGTGAGCGTGGAATTAGCATTGCTTCGGGAAATCTTCATTCCAAAGCAAGGGCCTCGCTCAGGCGACCGTTTGTCGTTCGATCAAACCTACACGCTAAACGATTTTCATTTTGATCGGGACTCTGTTTACGGCGACAACCGCATCGCGGGAATTCCGATTCACGTCTACGAAGCACAATTGCTTTACGAAAGCCCATTTGGTTTCTATGCAGGTCTAAACGTGCAGTGTAACCTATCACGTTATCCAGTTGATGAGGCGAACACGCTCTTTGCGGATAGTTATGCGCTGCTTGGTTTCCGTGCGGGATTTCGACGGACCAGCGGATTCTCAGTCTTTGTCGATTGCAGGAACCTGACAAACCAGCACTATGCGGCCTCTATCGATGTGATCGCCGACGCGCGCACAGAACCGAATCCTGAGATTTTTCATCCCGGCGACGGGCGCTCCTTCTACGGTGGCGTTTCCTGGAGTTGGTGAATCATTCCAGTCCCATTTCTCACGAAATCCAGATCGTTTTCGTGTTTGTGAATTCACGAATTCCGGCGGCGCCGAGTTCGCGGCCGAAGCCGGAGCGTTTTACACCGCCAAACGGCAGACGCGGATCGGAGGCGACCATGGCGTTGATGAAGACCATTCCGGTATCCAGCTCAGATGCGAAAAGTTTCTGTTCTTCGCGATCGTTGGTCCACGCGCTGGCGCCGAGCCCAAATGTGGTGTCGTTCGCGAGCTCGATCGCGTTGTGGGCGTCGCGCACCCGGAAAATAGCTGCAACCGGGCCGAAGATTTCCTCGCGATAGGCCGGTGATTCCTTCGGCACATCGACAAGAACAGTTGGCTCGTAGAAAAATCCGGGGCCATGAATGCGGTTGCCGCCGGTCAATAATTTTGACCCTGCGGCGATGGTTTTTTGTACCTGACCGTGCACGCCTTGCAGGATTTGTTCCGTCGCGAGTGGACCGATGTCAGTCGCCGGATCCATGGGGTCGCCGACCTTGAGCGCGCGCATGCGCGCGACGAACTGATTGAGAAACTCGTCGTAAATCTGATCCGCGATCATGAATCTTTTTGCCGCGATGCATGATTGCCCGGTGTTGATGATGCGTGCTTTGACCGCAGTGCTTAGTGCGCTCTCGAAGTCTGCGCTGGGCATTACGATGAAGGCATCGCTGCCGCCGAGCTCGAGCACGCTTTTCTTGATCTCTCGCGCGGCCGTGCTCGCAACAGCGCTTCCCGCTTTCTCGCTGCCGGTGAGCGTCACCGCTGTCACGCGCGGATCGACAATCACTTTTTCCACCTGATCCGGTTCGATCAGCAGCGTTTGAAAAACGCCGTCATGGAATCCGGCGCGGCAAAAGATTTCTTCAATGGCCAGCGCGCATTGTGAAACATTCGATGCATGCTTGAGCAGCCCGACGTTACCTGCCAATAGCGCAGGCGCGGCGAATCGAAATACCTGCCAGAACGGAAAATTCCAAGGCATAATGGCCAGAACCGGTCCAAGCGGTTGATACTGCACGTAACTTTTAGCGGCGTCAGTCTGCGCTACTTCGTCCTCCAAAAATCGCTCCCCATTCTCGGCGTAAAACCGGCAACCACGCGCGCATTTCTCGATTTCTGCGATCGAGTCACGAAACAATTTGCCCATCTCCAGCGTGATGATCTCCGCGAACTTTTTCTTATCCTGGAACAGCAACTCGGCTGACAGCGTGCAACAGTTCGGAGCGCTCGGTAAACGTAGTTCGGCGATATTTTCTAAATGCGTTTTCTGCGCGGCTCAATCGTTTCTCGATTTCTGCATCGTCGAAAGCAGAAAACTCCTTCAGCTTTTCGCCGGTTGCGGGATTGATTGAGGCGATCGCCATATGATTTAATAAACGCGCGGCAACCATCTGTCATCCTGAGCGAAGTGAAGGACGCTGCCCTCGACGGGCGGCACATTGAGTAAATAGCGTGACCTACGATCCCATGTGAGGTTCCTCGCTCTGCTCGGAATGACCTGCGTTGCTTGGACAGTACCCCTTACAAGCGCAGCCCTTTTGGGATCAGAACGCGATCGAGCAGATCGAAAAACCATTGCACCAGCAGCGCCAGCAAAGCCGCTGGAATCGCGCCTTGTAGAATTGTTACGTGATCATTCAAGTTAAGGCCGCTCAGAATCGGCTCGCCCAAACCTCCTGCTCCGATCAATGCCGCGAGCGTGGCGGTGCCGATATTGATCACGGCGCTCGTTTTGATTCCGGATAAAATGGAGCGCGACGCCATTGGGAGATAAATTTCCAACAGCCGCGTCATCGGGCTGAGTCCCAATGCAATGGCGGATTCGCGCAATGATCGGGGGATATCCTGCAAGCCGCTCGCGGTGTTGCGCACGATCGGCAGCAACCCATAAAGGAAAAGCGCAGCAATCGCCGTGCGGACGCTGATTCCGAAAAAGGGAAGGGGGACAAGCAACGCCAGCAACGCTAGCGATGGAATCGTTTGCACAATGCTGGCGAAACCCAGAATGCCCTGACCAATCGGTCCGCCGCGACTGGCAACGATCCCCAGCGGAATGCCGACGACCACCGAAAGCAGCAGCGAAAACCCAGCCAATTGAAGATGGCGAAGCGTCCAACGCACGAGCTTGTGCGGAAACGATTCGCCAATGTTGGAGGGACCTGAGTGCCCCGACGGTCGCGACGCTGCTACATTGAAATATAGATCTGCCGCTTTGGCGTAATTTTTTGTGCGCTCGGCTTCCGCATTGAGACGAATCATCCGTTTTTCATCGAGCGTTCCTTCCAGGCGGCGCAATGCAGCAATCGCGTCCGGGCGCATGGACGATCGGAACAAGAAGACCGCGTCATACTTTGGAAAAAACTGAAGATCGTCTTCCAGAACAACGAGGTCATTTTGTTCTATTTTTGCGTCGGTCGAATAGGCGTCCTTTACGTCAATCGAACTATTGGCAAGCGCGGCGTAACCGAGTGCATGATCGATCCCGACGACATTCTGCTGGGGAAGCGCGTAGCGCTCGCGTAATGGTTGCCAGCCGTCTTGCCGGTCCAGGAATTCATGAGTGAGTCCAATCTTGAGCTCGGGATATTTTTGAAGATCGCTGATGGCGCGCACACCGAGCCGTTGCGCTTCGCTACGTCGCATCACCAGCGCATAAGTATTGTTGAAGCCTAGCGGCTCCGTCATACCCACGCCGAACTTTGCCAGCGACTCGCGAATCTGTTCGAGCGATGATGCGTTATCCCTCTTTAGAATCTCTTGTGTGATCGTTCCGGTGTATTCTGGGTAGCCATCTATCTGTCCGCCGCGGAGTGCTTGCCAGAGAATGATCGTGCCGCCCATGCCCTGGCGATGTTCTGCTGGAATTCCGGCATCGATTAACGTTCGCTTTGCGATTTCTCCCAGCACGTACGATTCAGTGAACTTCTTTGAGCCGATTACGACGGGAGCTCCAAAGGCACACGCGACCGGCACAAGAAGTAGCACTGCCACTAAGGAGCGACGGCTTCCCAGCCGTCGAAGACCCGCGGTGGCCTGGAGACCACCGCTCCTTGATAGGTGCGACCGTTTCATGTGAGCACGAGCCCACGTTGCGCGTTGATGAATTCCGACACGAACGCGTTGGCGGGCTTGTCGCGGAGATCGGTAACCGTACCTCTTTGGACGATGTGGCCTTCATTCATGAGCACGATTTCGTCACCGAAATAAATCGCTTCCGCTAAATCGTGAGTGACGAAGAGCACTGTCTGCCCCAAGCGCGCGAAAATTTCCTTGAGATCCTTTTGCAAAGAAGCGCGCACCAGTGGGTCCAGAGCGCCGAGCGGTTCGTCGAGTAACAGCAGTTCTGGGGCGAGCATTAAAGCGCGCATCAAGCTGACGCGCTGCCGTTGGCCTCCGGAAAGTTCGACAGGATATCGCGGAAGCAGGTTGCCGGAAAATCTTGTCAGCTCGCACAATTCGAGTAGCCGCTTTTGCATTTCCTCCTGGGATTTTCCAACGTGCCCTGCCATCAAGAGGACATTGGCGCGCGCGGTCAGGTGCGGGAACAGCCCACCTTCTTGGATCACGTAACCAATTCGGCGCCGAAGAGCGTCGATGTTCTCGGGGTTGATCGGTTCTCCTCCGAAGTCGATGCGACCGGAGTCCGGCTCGATCAAACGAATGATCAACCGCAGCAAAGTTGATTTGCCGCAGCCGCTCGGACCGATGAGCACCGCGGTTTTGCCGGGCTCGACCGAAAGATTCGTCGAGTGTAACGCGGTCGCGTCCCCATAGCGTTTGCTGACATCGATGAGTTGAACGAGAGCGCTCATACGGGCGAGTGATACAGGCAATCCTGCCTGCAACGTCCCGAACTGCAAACGAGGTCAAGGAGGGGCGATCTCCAGATCGCCCAGCGGTGGACTGGAGACCGCCACTCCTTGCAACCTGGTGCAGACAAGATTGTCTGCGTCACAATGCTGCTACAAAATAGAAAACACCGAACAAACGCGCATCGTCAGTCCACATCCGGACAAACTCGAAGCCAGCTTTCTTCGCGAGCGCTTCAAACTCTTCCGGTGCGTATTTGTACGAGAACTCAGTGATGATTTTTTCGCCACGCCGGAAATGAAACTTCTGTTCGTCAAGGTGAACAAACTGGTCGATCTCGCTGATGAGATGCATTTCGATGCGGCCAGCGGTTGAATTATAGATCGCACGGTGTTGCCACTGATCGAGATCGAAATCTGCGCCCAGCTCGCGGTTGACGCGCTCCAACAAATTCAAATTGAATTGCGCAGTAACGCCAGCGCTGTCGTTGTAAGCGGCTTCGAGCACATGCGGGTCCTTTTTCAAATCAGCGCCGATGAGCAGCCCGCCTGCCTCTGCCAAGGCTACGGCGGGCAAGCCGTTCGCGCGGCAAACATTGGCGACGCGACGCAAAAACTCCTCGGCTTCGGTGGGCGCGAAGTTCCCGATGGTCGATCCCGGGAAATAGACAATGTTGCGTGCTGCTTTGCGGCTTGAGGAGGGCAACACCACAGGTTGCAGGTAATCAGCGCAGACAGGGAGGATTTCCAAGTCAGGGAAAATTTTTTGAAAAAGAGCAGTCGATTCGCGCAATTGCTTCTCCGAAATATCTACCGGGATGTAAACCGTGGGGCTTTCGAGCGCTTCGATCAGAATACGAGTCTTGGTGCCGGCGCCGGTGCCAAGTCCGATCAACTCGATGTTTGCTCCGAGGTGCGACGCGATCTCGGCGCGATTTCGATCCAGAATGTCGAGCTCGGTACGGGTAATATAATATTCTCGCAGTTCGCAAATTTTTTGGAACAACGCCGCGCCGCGCTCATCGTAAAAATATTTGCACGGAAGTGTTCGCGGATTGCTGGAAAGTCCGGCGATTACGTCTGCCAGAAAGTCAGAACCGGCGGGCGGCAGCTCAGAAACAGGTGGTATGGCCGTTCGAGTTTCGGCAGTCATTATGGCATTATCGTTTGGCGCGCACCAGACGGTCGCGGCCTTATCGATTCATTGCGGATCGCGTGCGAGTCTGATGCCAGTGAACTGCCAGCGCTTTTCCGGTTGAAAGAAATTGCGATACGTGCGGCGAATGTGACTGCGTGAAGTGGCACAGGAACCACCGCGCAAGACGTATTGGTTGCACATGAATTTGCCGTTGTATTCGCCGAGCGCGCCGGGCGCGGCGCGATACCCGGGATAAGGCGAGTAGGCGCTGCGCGTCCATTCCCACACGTCGCCAAATATTTGATGAAGTTGTCCATCGTGTTCTGAAACAGACATTGCGCACGGATGAAAGATTTCGTTTTCGACAAAATTTCCTTCGATTGGACAATCGAGCGCAGCGCGCTCCCATTCGAATTCCGTGGGGAGGCGAGCGCCTGCCCAGTTCGCATACGCGTCGGCTTCGAAATAACTGACGTGCGTCACTGGCTCGGATTCATCGACGGGACGAAAACCTGAGAGTGTGAAGTGCCACCAGGTGCCGTCGCGTTTCGCCCAGTAAAGCGGCGCTTGCCAACGTTGTTCGTTCACGGTCATCCATCCGAGCGATAACCAAAATTCCGGCCGCGCGTAGCCATTGTCTTCGATGAATTCGATATACTCGCCATTCGTTGCCGGTCGTGACGCGAGTGAGAATGCTGGAACCAACGCTTGATGTCGCGGGCCTTCATTGTCATAAGCGAATCCGTCGCCGTCGTGGCCGATTGCGACGGTCGCTTCTTCGAAATCGATGAATTGTAAGTGTGGATTCGGCATCCTGCCGAGTGATTGGCTGGAAGCCAATGCCACGTCCCGAAAAATCGGATGGAGCGGGTTTTGCGCGAACACGTGCTTGATGTCCGTGATGAGCAATTCCTGATGTTGCTGTTCATGATGAATCCCCAGGACAAGGATCGGCTCGATTTCGTTCAGCAACTCTTCGTCAGCGTCGGAAAGGAGATCATCAATATGCGAATCGATGGATGCTCGGTAGCGCTGTGTTTCCTGCGCTGTTGGACGAGAGATCAATCCACGCAGATCGCGTCGATGCATATCGCCAGCGGCATTGTAGTACGAATTAAAAAGATAAGCATACTCAGGAATTTCGGCCCGATATCCTGCGAAGAACTTTTTCAGGATAAACGTTTCAAAAAACCAGGTGGTATGGGCGAGGTGCCACTTGGTCGGGCTGACGTCGGCCATGGATTGGACGACGTAATCTTCTGGTTCAAGACCCGAGCACAGCGAGTCGGTAAAATTTCTGATTTGGTGAAAACGTCCCAGCAGGCCTTCAGGACGCGCCCGGCTCGAATTCAAATGAGATCGTTCCGCCGCTGCCATGTCGGTAGCGGCGTCAGTTGAGGCCAGGCTCAAAGAATCTCTCCTTCTTGTTGGAGTTCTTCCAAGCGCGCTTCGAGCATCCGGTCGTGGGCCGCTTCCTCGAGGCCATCTACGACGCACTGCTCGCCAATCGTTTCCTCTTCCTCGGTACCGGGACGCGGTATGCGGTGACCTTTGGAGCTGGCGACCACACTCCATTCTTCCGTCAAGTCGGCATTATCGGGAGTTTCCTCGGGCGGCGTATTGTTTTCTGCGCCCATCAATTCTCTGCGCGCCTGTTTCCAATCCGCCTCGGTAAATGCATCCGGGTCGCGCTCGTCGATCAACGCAATTTCCCTTGCGCGTTTTTCCACCTCCTCTGATGATGGTGCGCCGAGGCCGTTGCCGTGCAGCTCGATTTTTCCCGGGCGAGGTTCTGAGTAATCATTCATAACCAACTCTGCGAAGCTCAGGGCGCTCTATTCACAGTACACTCTGGACTACAGATTGGACGCTTGCAATACAAGCGATAAAAGAGTTATCCGCGTTTATAATGAGTAACGAAAACTTTATCCAACTCCAGGACGGCGCCGTCGTCGCTTTTGAAGAATACGGCGACGCAAATGGAGTGCCGGTGATATTTTGCCACGGTTGGCCGAGCTCACGCACCATGGCGCGACTCACAGACGAACCGGCGCGTGAGCTTGGTATTCGCATCATTTCACCTGATCGGCCAGGCATCAGTGGCTCGAGCTTGCAACCCGATCGCAAGTTGAGCGATTGGCCACGTGTTGTAGAACGAATCGTCGGCCATCTCGGTCTGTGCGAGTTCCGAGTGCTCGCGATATCCGGCGGCGCACCTTACGCATACGCGACGGCCATTGCGATGCCCGAGCGGGTGCAGGGGATCGCAATAGTCGGTGGCGCACCTCCAATGGCGGAACTCGTTGATGCCGAAGGATTGCTCCCGCTTTACCGCTGGATGCTGGCCCTTTATCGAATCCGACCGCGACTCTTGCGCCGATTCTTTCATCTGGCCCGTCCGGTTCTGTCATTGCGGCCGCCTGTGCGTTTTCGTCCGCTGTTGTTAAAAATGTTAATGTTGCGACCGTGCGATGCTGAAAGCTTGCGCGACGCTGCGGCGTTCGAAGCCATTTTTGAAAGCCAACGGCGCGCCTGGCGCGGCTCGGCTGAAGGGGTAATTGCTGACGCACAGATTTACGCGCAGCCATGGGGCTTTGCTATTGAAGATGTACAGGTGCCAGTTCGATTATGGCATGGGACGCAAGACCGCGCTTTCTCAGTGCGTCTCGCCGAACAGGTCGCAAAACGTTTGCCCAACTGCAAAGCGCGTTTCGTTGATGACGCCGGACACTATTCGCTGCCCATCCGTCATATGCGCGAGATCTTGAAGGATCTCATCTGTAATACCGACGGAGGTTGCCTCGACACGGCCTAAGCCGCCGCCGCACGTTTTTCGAGAATATAATCGTGAATCGTATTTACAGTGCGGAGCGCTGGACCAGCTACGTCGGAACTAGGCACACCGACTCCAAATGTTTTTTCCATACTTACCACCAGCTCGAGCGCGTCAATGGAGTCCAAGCCGAGTCCATCCGGGCCAAAAAGTGGTAAATCATCTGCGATCTGCTCAGGAGTAACTTGCAGCATCAGATTTTTCACAAGCATTTCCTTAATTTGGGCTCGCAAATCGGGCTCGGACATAAGCGAGCCGCGATTTTGCCGCAAATCGCGCATTTGGTCAAACGTGTAGAGCGCGATACTGCCTCGAGACTCCTAATGGTAAGGACGTCGCGCTGCGACGACTGGAGCGCACGCGGCGTCCCTACCAGAGACGATCAAGCCTGATCGGCTTTGTCGCTGGGCGCCACTGCTTCAGTTGGCTGCGGCGGCGTCACGCTGGCTGAAAGTTGGTTCTCGCTTCGTGCCACGGTGGATTGCGCGGGTTTCGCCTCGGACTTGGCGGTTTCTGGCTCAGACTTTCCGGCCTTGTGCAGTTCGTCGCTGAACTCGTCCTTTGCCTTTTGAAACTCCTTTACCGCCTGGCCCATGCCGCGGGCAAGTTCCGGCAGTTTCTTTGCTCCGAATAAGACCAGAATAATCAGCAGGATGACAATCAAGTCCGGTCCTGCCAAATTCATGAAGCTCGCGAGGAAGCTCATAACCAAGATTAGCATCAGGCTGTTTGCGTAAGTTGCAAGGCAATTCGGTGATCAGTAGCCCATAGCTACAGGGCGTTCCCAAGCCGGGCAGCAGGGTTGACATAGCAAGACTGCTGTGTGAAAGGAGGAATTCGTAACCCTATGCGTCCCATCTGGAAAGGCAGCATCAGCTTCGGGCTGGTTTACATTCCTGTGGCGGTTTACCCAGCCACGCGTGAGGAGAAGTTGAGCTTCCGGCAGCTTCGATCCAGCGATCTCAGCCCAATTAGATACAAAAAAGTGGCGGAAGCAGATTCAAAGGAAGTCCCAGCCGATCAAATCGTGAAGGGCTTTGAATATGAGCGCGGCCGTTATGTTGTTTTAAAGGATGAGGACTTCGAGAAGGTTCGGATCGAGTCCACGCATTCGATCGATATCACCGACTTCGTGGATTTGGAACAAGTCGATCCGAAGTTTTTCTACAGGCCATATTTCCTCGAACCGCAAAAGGGTGGGGAAAAAGCCTACGCAGTTTTGCACAAAGCGCTGAGCGGAACGGGCAAGATCGGTATCGCCAAGGTCGTTATCAGTAACCGCGAGCATCTCGCCGCCGTTAAGCCCGACGGCTTATTTATGATTCTCGAGCTGATGCACTTCGCCAGTGAGATTCTAAGCGCCGACGTTTTGAAGAACGGTTCCACCACGGCTGTTAGCGATAAGGAATATAAAATGGCGCAGGCGCTCATCGAGAGCATGACTGTTTCCTGGGAGCCGGAAAAATATCGCGACGAATACCGGAATGCATTGATGGAGATCATCGAACAAAAGGCGCAGCACAAAGAGATCACCACGAAAGCGCCAGCCCCCCCGGTGCCGACGAACGTGGTCGATCTGGTTAAGGTTTTGCAAGATAGCCTTAGCCGAACGCAAGCAGTCAGGCAAAAACGCAGCGCTGCTCGACCCGGTAGCCGCCGATCCACAAGCGCGCTCGTCAAACAAAGGCGACGGGCAGGTGCTTTGGGGTAGATCGCGCCCAAGCGCCGTTGCAAATTGTAGGGCTAGCATTATAGTCAGCACCTTCTTATGGCTAAGACTGCCTGGATCAATCGCAATGAACGCAAGCGTGCAACGGTGAAGAAATACGCCGCGTTGCGCGCGGAGTTGAAAGCGAAAAAAGATTATGCCGGCCTCGCGCAATTGCCCCGTGATGCCAGCCCCACCCGTGTGGTGAACCGGTGCGAAGTCACCGGGCGCCGGCGCGCCTTTATTCGCCGGTTCAAGATGTCGCGCCTTACTTTTCGTGAACTGGCTTCGCAAGGGCTCATTCCTGGCGTAACCAAGTCCAGCTGGTAAGTTAGGATCGATATCTCGTTTCGGATGCCAGACTGCGCGTCCGACTAATGAACATCCCCCTGATATTTCTGCCGGCAATGATGGCTGGGAGCCGTCGCGCCCCATTGGGACCCGCCGATGCTGCTCCTTGGAAAACTGGTGGTGATTGCCGCGCTTGTCGCGCTGAACGCATTCTTTGTCGCCTGCGAATTTTCGATTGTGAAAGTGCGGACGACTCAGCTCGACGCGCTTTTGGAAGAGGGCAATCTGCGCGCACGTTTCGTCAAGCACGTTCGCGGGCACCTCGACGCTTACCTTTCAGCGACGCAATTAGGTGTGACACTGGCCAGCCTCGCGCTCGGGTGGATTGGTGAGCAATCGCTGGTGTCGATTCTGCAGCCGGCCCTCGCCCTCGTGCACATCTACTCCTACGCTGTCGCAACTTCGATCGCTATCGCGCTCGCTTTCGCTGGCATCACTTTTTTGCACATCGTGTTTGGAGAACTCGCACCGAAATACATTGCAATTTCCGATCCGTTGCCGGTGGCGCTTCGCCTGATGCGACCACTCGGCGCGTTTTACGTTCTATTTAAACCGGCGATCTGGCTTCTGAATAAATCTTCCAATTTCCTTTTGCGCAGAGTGCTCCGGCTTCAACCGATTCGCGCGAGCGAGCTTGCACACAGCGAGGAGGAATTGCGGTTAATTCTTGAGCAGAGCGAAAGATCCGCGGACGTTACTCCGCTTGGGCGTGAGCTTGTTTTTAACGTGCTCGACCTGCGCGACCGCGTCGTGCGCGACATCATGACGCCGCGCGGCGAAATCGTTTACCTCGACTTGGAGGATGATTTCGAAACCAATGTGAAAAAGGCCATCGAATCGCGTCACACGCGCTTTCCGCTGTGTCGTGAAAATCTGGATAACACGGTGGGCCTTGTTCACATCAAGGAACTGGTTCCCATGATGCGCGATCCACATCCCGATTTGTTGAAGATCAAGCGCGATTTGGTTCCGGTGCCAGAGATGATGCCGCTGGAGACTTTGCTCAAGTTGTTCCTGAACAAGCACGCGCACCTGGCGATCGTAGTAGATGAATTCGGCGGCACTGTCGGCATGGTTACACTTGAAAATGTAATGGAGGAGTTGGTCGGCGATATTCAGGACGAGTTCGATTTCGAGAAGGAAGAATTTCGCAAGATCAGCGCGAGCGAGTTCAGTGTGGACGGGGCGCTCGGACTTTATGAACTAAACGATCTCGTCAAGCTCGATCTGGAGAGCGCGGACGTAAGCACCATCGGCGGTTATGTTACCCATCTGCTTGGCCACCTGCCGAAGACGGGCGAGCAACTCAAGATCGACAATTATCTGGTTACCGTTTCACAAGCTGATAGTCGCCGCGTTAAGCAACTTCACTTTAAAAAATTGAGCGACGCTGCCGCGCACACGCCCAGTCCTGGGAGAGCGTAGTCGGCCGTTGGTCACGCGCGCGGCGATTACATGAGGTGTCGCCATAAAAAAAGCGCAACCATCTTGGAAGCGTCGCACATAACGCCCATGTATGTAATGATAGAGCCATATTTAGAATTGCCTGAGTTATGAATCAATCCAGGAGCGCTGTAGCGCGGGAACCGGTGCGCGTCTGGCGAAGATCCACGGGCGCGGTGTCGCTGCCGGAAGTGCACCGCACGGTGGTAGTGCCAGTGACGGCCTCGTTCTGGCGGAAGCTGATGGCATTCTCGGGCCCAGGCTTTCTGGTCGCGGTAGGGTACATGGATCCGGGCAACTGGGCTACGGATTTGGCTGGTGGCGCAAAGTTCGGCTACTCCCTGCTGGCCGTGATCATGGTCTCGAACTTCATGGCGATTCTGCTCCAGCATTTCTGCATCAAACTCGGTGTCGCCACAGGACGGGACCTCGCGCAAGCGTGTCGCGACCATTATTCGACGCCGGTAGTCTGGTTCCTCTGGATCCTTTGCGAACTGGCCATCGCCGCGTGCGACCTGGCTGAGGTGGTGGGTTCAGCAATCGGATTGCAATTGCTCTTTAAAATTCCGCTCGTCTGGGGTTGCATCATTACCGCTTCGGATGTGATGCTCGTGCTCTATCTGCAGAACAAAGGCTTTCGTTACATCGAGGCGATCGTCATTACGCTCATTGCCATTATCGGCAGCTGTTTCGCAGCCGAACTCATTTTTTCCGAGACCAAGCATGACTGGCATCTTGTCGGGCTTCGTGCCCGGGCCGCAAATCGTTGCGAATCAGGGAATGCTTTACGTCAGCATCGGCATCCTCGGTGCGACGGTAATGCCGCATAATCTTTACCTGCACTCGTCAATCGTGCAGACGCGGAAATTCGAGCAGACTCCGATGGGCAAACGCCAGGCGATCAAGTTTGCCACGATCGACTCAACGTTCGCGCTGATGTTCGCGCTGTTCATCAACGCCGCGATTCTGATTCTGTCGGCGGCTGCTTTTCATTGGTCTGGCCATCAGGACGTGGCCGAAATTCAAGATGCCTACAAACTACTCAGTCCGCTGCTCGGCGTGGGCGGGGCGAGCATGCTCTTTGCCCTTGCGCTGCTGGCTTCCGGGCAAAACTCGACCCTCACCGGCACGCTGGCCGGCCAAATCGTGATGGAAGGTTTTCTCAACTCCGCCTGCGACCCTGGCTGCGTCGGCTGATCACCCGACGCATAGCCATCATTCCGGCGGTGCTCGTGATCGGTATCTCTGGCGAAGGCAAAACCACGGAGCTGCTCGTGGCCAGCCAGGTCGTGCTCAGCATGCAGCTCGGCTTCGCGGTATGGCCGTTGGTGCGATTTACCGGCGAACGCGCGAAAATGGGCGAGTTTGCCAATCGGCTTTGGCTGAAAATTCTCGGCTGGACGACAGCGGCGATTATTATCTTGCTCAATCTGAAACTGCCTTCTGGACACGTTTTTGCCGGACGCCGCGCTCAAATCGCTCTACGATTTTTTCCACATTCCGGTCCCGACACATTGAAATGTATAAACACATCCTGATTCCGCTCGAGAACAGTGCGCTGATGAGACGATCCTGCCGCACATCAAACCTCTCGCGCGCATGACCGGCGCGAAATTGCTTCTGGTTCACGTGGCTGACGGCTGGGTGGCGCGGAATTTCCAGCAACTCAAACTCGCCGAGAGCCAGGAAATGAAAGACGACCGCGCGTATTTGGAAGCGCGGACACGTGAACTCACGAAAGAAGGCTTCACGTGCGATGCTGTCTTGGCGCTCGGCGAACCGTCCGACGAAATCATCAAACTCGCTAGCGAAAGAGATGTCGACCTGATCGCCATGACAACGCACGGGCACCGTTTCATCAGCGACATTCTTTACGGCGCAACTGCAGACAAAGTTCGCCACGCGGTCGATGTGCCGGTGTTGCTGGTGCGCGCGAAGTAAGTGCAGAGGCGTTCGCCGCGGCGAACGCCTGCTTGCCGATTCGGCGCTTGACACAAGCGCCGCTACAACGACCTAAAACGCGCGTGAAGGTCCTTTTCCTCACAAATGAGTATCCGCCGCACATCTACGGCGGGGCGGGTGTGCACGTGGGTTATCTCTCGCGACGAGCTGGCAAAGACGATGCCGGTGGAAGTGCGTTGTTTTGGCGACCAACATCTTGAAGAGGGCAACCTCGAGGTCATTGGTTTCGAGCTCGACACGAGCAATTTCACTTGCCCGAAACCACTGCGCTCCAGTTTCGGCGCAGTGCGGCGATGCATCGATTTCAACACCACCAACATCGATGCCAACTTGGTGCATTGTCACACGTGGTACACTCATCTTGGCGGGATTCTGGCAAAAAAGAATTATGGCGTCCCGCTTGTTATTACGGTCCATTCGCTCGAGCCGCTTCGGCCGTGGAAGCGCGAACAGCTCGCGGGCGGCTATGACTTTTCGCTTTGGGTAGAGAAGACCGCGTTGGAAATGGCGGATGCGATCATTGCCGTTTCCAGCGAAACCGAGCGCGACGTCGAGCGCCTGTTCGAGGGTCGATTCGGCGCGGGTGCATGTGATCCACAATGGGATCGATCTGGATCAATATCGGAAGGTCGATTCAACTGCCGCGCTCAAGCGGCACGGTATTGATCCAAACAAGCCATATCTGCTTTTTGTCGGCCGGATCACGCGCCAAAAGGGATTCCAACATCTCGTGCGCGCGATCCAATTCATGGATCCCGGTTTTCAGATCGTGCTTTGCGCCGCCGCACCAGACACGCCGGGCATGGCAGAGGAAATGAGAACTGCCGTGGAACGTGCAAAAATGCAGCGGCCTGGGATCATCTGGATCGACGAAATGGTGGATCAAAAGACGGCCTGTGAGCTTTACTCGCACGCAGCGGTGTTCGTTTGCCCGTCCATCTACGAACCATTCGGCATCATCAATCTCGAAGCGATGGCCTGCGAAACTCGCAGTTGTGGCCAGCGCCGTCGGCGGAATCAAAGAGGTCGTTGTTGATGGTGAAACTGGCTTTCTCGTTGCGCTGGAGCAAATGAGCGAAAGCCCATTCGAAGCAACGAACCCCGAAAAATTCGCGCGAGACCTTGCCGCGCGTGTCAATCAATTAATGAGAGATCGACAATTGCGCGAACGATTCGGCAAAGCCGGACGCAAACGAGCGGAAGAGAACTTTAGTTGGGCTGCAATTGCGGAGAAAACGAAAGCGCTTTATCAGACGTTGAAGCATTGAAGGTGCGCGCGTTTTCGCCTCAGTGTCATCCTGAACGAAGTGAAGGATCTCACAAAACCGATCCAGCCTTGTAGCCACTAAGCGTGCTCGTTTCTCCGAGTGTGAGGTCCCTCGCTCCGCTCGGGATGACACACTTCACCGGCAATGGCACTTTGAACGCGCAATGTTCATTGATCGGATCAAAGTTTTCGTGCAAGCAGGCAAGGGCGGGCGCGGGTGCGTCAGTTTTCGGCGGGAGAAGTTTGTGCCGAAAGGCGGGCCTGATGGCGGCGATGGCGGACGCGGCGGCGA
>CAVUGV010000048.1:0-33753 GCA_963741065.1 uncultured Verrucomicrobiae bacterium
ACGATCGGAAGAGATCGGACCGAGGATGCTGCTCGCATTGGAAAAGAATCGGTTTAACACCGGACGATTTTTAACAGTCGCTCAAACAACATTCTCGTACGCGTCACGCGTGCCACAAGGGATTTTTCTGTAGAGGCAGCCGTGTCGGCTGCGACGTCAACGGAAATGCAGGCTGCGCTGCTATAGACAAAACAAAAGCGCCCCGCCGGGATCCAGCGGGGCGCTTTGAATTGAACTAAACTAAACGAGCCAGCTTCGCTGTCTCAGTTAAACATCAACACGCTGGCGGGATCGCCTGCCGCCGGAGCGCCCGTTGGATCGCAGGTGCCGTTTCGATGCACTTTAGGCCGACTTGGGTCTGTAAACTGTGTAGGATTTGTCCGCCCAGCCTGCGTCTATTGCCTGGCCTTCCTTAAACACAGCCGCGCTGCCACCCTTGTGGACCACGATGAAGCCGTTTGTGCCGTACGGAAGCTGCGACGCTGAGAGGTCAGTGCCGTATCATAGTCGTAGTTATGGCTCACGGCAAAAATCGCGTTGGACGGAGCCGCGTCAGTGACGGGATAAACCTTCAGAGCGGCGCTCCCACTGGTAAACGCGATCGTGTCCGGAGGTCCCGGAGCTACAGCTAGCCACGAAAGCACAGCTAGGCGCGTTTAAGAGCTTCAGAAAGTCGCCGGCCTTCAAGTAACCTTTTGTTGAGCAAAAAGTCGTTGCAGTAATCGTTTAAGGCTTCCCGCGGTAAGCTGTGCAGCTTAATGAGATCGCCGGGCCACGCTGAACTGGCGTCGTTTGTCGCTGCGCCGTCATTGGCCATTGAGAACGCAGCCAGATAAAGCTGGTGCGCGTTGTTCATGGTGCCGGTCATCTGCGCCTTTTTCAGCGCCGACGTTAACGCGGGCACTGCCAGTGCGGCCAGGATCGCGATAATCGCAATCACGACCAGCAACTCAATCAGCGTAAATGCTGAGAAGGATTTGTTTGTTTTAATTTTCATAGTTGGGTTTTTTTAGCTGCAGTTGTTCTGAGGGTGTTTTTCTCAGAGGGTTTGGTTTTCGGGTTCCGCCTTCGTCCCGCACGGGGGCTTCGGCGAACACGTGTTCTGGGGTTTGGGGTTTCGGTTGTTGTTTCGTTCGTTCCCAGGGGTTTGGTCTGAGAATGTGGGTGGCTTATCGCAGTCTTCACAGGTAAAGTCAATAATTATCTTTTACTTTTTTGGGGAAGCAGGGGACCACGAAGGGAGACAAATACGGAGGGAAACGGAGGACCACCCGCCTTCGGCAGCAAGACTCCGGCGCGGCAGGCGGATAACACGGATGTTCGGAGAATGACAAATGTCGAATGCCCTTTCTTCGTGTCGATTGGTGTCCATTCATGGTTTGTCTCACCTTCTGATACGGGAATTGTGTAGCGAAGTTCTCAAAAATCTCTAAAAAAGTTCATCTGCAGATTGCCTTCGTCCCGCAGTCGCGAGGCTACGGCGCGCGGCAGGGGGGCGGCTACGGATGACACGAATTATCACCAACGACGGCAAATTTGTGTGAATTCGTGAGCGGAGCCGATGGGATCGGCGACACCGAAGGCAAAAGCCGCGACGGGAAGCGGCGAGCGAGCCGGGAGGCAAGCGAGTTTCGAATTCGTGTCTCCCTGCTAGCGTCTATCGGCGGATCAACCAAAAACTATCAGGCGCTTCGGCGTATGCTACGTCAGGCGGTTGTATTCCTCATGAGTGCCAATCCATTCCCAAAGGAAGCCGTCTTTTACGAAATGCCCGATAGCGCGGTAATGGGTGCCCACACGCGCAGACCAGTTTTCACCGAGTCGCTGTGCTTCGAGACAAAATCCGCCTTCCTTACCTGCGTCATTCTGTTGGTTGACGCCCAGGGGGAAACTTTTACAGAAGGTAGCGGAGGGAACAAAGGTTCGAGTGGGTTTGCAACCCTTTCGTTATCTTCGTTTCCATTCTGTTGGATCTGAGCGGCGAAACTCGCGGCTGCGGAACGATTTTATGGCCATTCTTCCGTCAACCCGGCCTGGTGGTCTTCCAAGGCGCGGCGGTTCATTTCGTCGAACTTGCCCGCCGCTACATCTGCCTTCATCTGCTTGTCCCACTCGTCATCGGGCATGCGAGGATACAGCTCGGCCATCAACTCGCAGTATTCCTGCGGAGAGAGCTTGGCGATGGCTTCCTTGATTTCGGCCACGGTGGACATGGGCAAACATTACGAAAAGAGAATCGGCCAGGGCAAGAGCGGTGACTTCGTCGCGTTAAATCGTTGAACCGCTAAATCGTTAAATCGTTAAATCGAAACGAGAACCGCGGATTGCTCCAGCCGTTTTTTAAGCGTGCAAACGCGCCGGAGCTGCTTCAAGAAGGATTCATGAACATCACCAAAAATCTCGGAATGCTTCTGCTCGCCATCTATCTGATCCTTGTTGGAATCACCGCGCTCGTTCACGTTGGTATCCCTGTGATCGTGACCGGAATCCTGGCGCTGGCAGCCGGCATTTTGATCCTGATCGGCAGGTAAAAGGTCGGGGAAATGACAAAACAAGAGAGGCTCGAATCACTCGATGCAAGTTCTGCTCGGTCTTGAATCTTGCATTGCGTCAGGACTTCGTGTATTTGACAAGAGCACTGCGAGGACGCGGCCTTCAGAGCCAATCGTCGAATTTCTTGATTCGCGTCATAGAGTTATTCGCGGGCAGAAATTCTTCGCAAGCTGAGGCAGCGCCTTGGCGCTAACGACGGCACGTTCCTACAGAACGCCGACGGCTCGTGAGATGAGCAAGATCACAATAGTGAGCGAGATCAAAATCTGAATCATCGCCAGGACCTTCGCCCAGCGCGCCAGCAGCGGCGCGTCGGTGGGGCCAAAGGTTGAGCTTTGGGTGAAAGCAACAAACAGATAATCGACAAAACGCGCCCGCCAGCGCGCACACGCAAATTGGGAACGCTCATCGTGCGGGATTTGCATCTGCGGAAAAAGGAAGCTGCTGCTGCCGAATTTGTTTTCCTTGTGGCGCAGGGTTGGCCCGCCGCCGTCCAGTCGCCAATACCAGAGAGCGAACACGATCACATTGGTTAGCCAGAGCAAGCCGCCTGAACCCAGCAGCTGCAAGGGGGACTCGCGGTGGGAAGGCAGCGCGCGCACGAGCAAAATTACCGATCCGATCAACGCCAGGGTTGTAATTCCATTGATGAGAACTCCCAGCGCGCGATTGAGTGAAAGTTTTCCAACGCGATGGCTTACGACTGTGGGGATGAGTAAAACCACGATCGCAGTGGGCAATAACCAGGCGGGGCCGACAACCAGGTGGGGCGGCAGCGCGACATAAATTGCGCCGATCGCGAGAAAGGCCAGCAGCGCCTGCCAACGCGGTTCCGGTTTATCAACGCGATCCTGCGGTGCGTTCATCACCCCGGCTTATAGCGAGAATTCACTCCCGACGCGAGCGTTCCCTTTTGATTCTGTTGTAAGCCGCCTCGCTGTGTCGAGGCGCCTTGGCGGTGTTGCCACCCGACGGCGACGCAGCGCCGTGGCTACAAAACCGCGAGCGTTCCCTTTTGAGTCCCATTTGGCGGAAGACCACGTTACACTAAGCCAGTTTTTAGTCCGCGAATCACGCGAATGGATAGAATGAAGATGACAGAAATAATTTATAAGAAAGAAAGTTACGCCATCATTGGAGCCTGTTTTGAAGTTTATAACGAGAAAGGTTGCGGGTTTCTGGAGCCGGTTTACCAAGAATGCCTGGGTATCGAGTTTGAATACCAGCGCATTCCCGCGATCCCGAAACCATCGCTTACTCTCAGCTATCGTGGTCGGATATTGACGCAGACTTACCAACCGGATTTCGTCTGCTTCGAGAAAATCATCGTTGAACTAAAAGCGGTGTCCGCGTTAACCGACGAACACCGCGCCCAATTGTTGAACTACCTGCATGCAACCGGATTCGAGCTTGGCTTACTGATAAACCTTGGCCATTACCCCAAGCTAGAAATACGAGCGTATCGCAAAAACGCAGCGCATCAAAACCAAGACAGATCTCTCCGATCTTGTTCTTTAATTTATTCGCGTGATTCGCGGGCTAACCCAAAAAAATGCGCAAACTCCTATCTGTTGTTGGAATTCTCGTAATATGCGTCGTCGCGAATACTCGCGCTGTGGATCTTTGGCGGGCGCCAAGCCTCAATGTTTATCGATCGGTTCGAAACGATTGAAATCGCTTCCGTGCCGATTCACTCGGTCGCGTACGAAGGCAGCGGCACAGGCGGCTGGCTCACAGTCAACGATGTCCATTTAAGTCTGGACGATATCATGAATCCAAAGATCGCTCTGAGCATCGGCTCGACCAAAGACAATCAATTTGCCGTGGCAAGCGGCGGGAAAGTCTTTGCTCTTGGCCCGCTCACGCACACGGGAGAAAATGGTGGCGATTATCTCGCCGTTGTGCCGCAGGCAGGCGGACGAAGCGTTTCTGGTGACGCGTCACAGCGCGCTGAGTTGGCCGACCCCGTTCGATTTCAATTTCATGACTGGGCATTCGCCGTCATGGAAACGGTATATGTATTACGAGCTTCGCTGGAAAAAACCGTCCGGCGCGACACTCGATGTGATTTGGCGTTACGAGCAACCCTTCTACGGGCAGCAGCTCGTTCCGGGCGATGGCTGGGGAAGCGGATTCAGCGTCCACGAAGGCTCCACCGGTCTCATCCGCGTAGAGATCAAGGAGTGATGGCTTCCAAACCGTCGTGGCATCGGCATCTCTGCCGATCGGTTCGAGTGGCTGGAGGCCAAGACCACCTCGGCCCGTCGTTCCTTGAGCAAAGCGCAGCTTCGTTGCATCGTTTCTAAGTGCGACTTTCGCGTAAACTCGAAAAACTGTTTTCGCTCGACGCTGCGCAGAGCCTCTGGGAGCACATCTGTCGTTCGACTCATCCTGTGAGCGCGCGGCGGGTCCTCGCCACGATCGATCAGGATGAATTAGAAAGACTGCGCAAACATGCTCCTTACCGCGCTAACGCGCGAAAAATCAACGCCTACGAAGACGCAGCGTCCTGGATCGGCGTCAACATTAAGCATCTTCAGGACCTCTGGCTCGATCGCGCGCCGCCGCTTCAAATTCTCGATCTGGGGTGTGGCGCCGGTTATTTTCTCTACCTCTGCCGCCTTTTTAGCCACGAAGGACTCGGAATCGACACCGGCGAAGACGCATTTTGGGGCGGCACGACACAGCTTCTGGGCGTTCGCCGCGTCATTGCGCGGATCACTGCGCAAACCCCTCTCCCTGATCTGGGAAAGCGATTCGATCTCGTCACCGCTCACCGCGTCTGTTTCCATTGGATCGCGTGCGCCGAAGACGGCGAACGGCTGGAATGGACACCCGCCGATTGGAAGTTTTTCATCAACGATATCCGCACACGATTTCTGAAGCCACGCGGGCGTTTGCTTCTCCACATTAATCCGCGGCCGGACGGTTCTTCATTTTTCAGCGAGGAGTTGCGGACTTTTTTTGAGTCGCAAGGTGCGCGCATTTTTCGTTCCAAAGCGCTATTTGCAGCGGACCCTGCGGAACGACCGCGCTTCAAACAAACGTGAAAATTCACACGAAGGCGAATGTTGTCTCGTTTTCGTTGTAGCCGCCTCGCTGTGTCGAGGCGCTCCGGCGGTATGGCTTCCGCCCGAGGCACGGCGACACAGCGCCGTGGCTAGAGCAGCGCTCAGGGATTGGTAAAATAAAAAAACACCAGCGCTGAAAGCGCGATTCACTGTGGCCTTGGCTTCCAGCCAATGGGATCGATCGGCAGAGATGCCGATGCCACATCTGATCACATTGAGACGCTGAATCGCGCCTTCAGCGCTGCGTGGTGTGGGTGACCGAATTCGTGGGGTGTTGCCCCAGGCTTGCGATGAGATTGCGCCGTTGGCGCTTCTTATCACTCCTCGCTTTCCATACAGTTTCCAAGTAGGGCAGGCGCATCGCCTGCCAACCTTGGCAACCGGAGCGGTTGCCCTACAGTTTCCAGTCTGAGCAATCCCAGCCGAGCATTTGCTCAACATTTGCGATGTCTTCCGCGAACAGGTTATAGAGGAAAACTCGCTCCTCCCAGTTCATCGCGCGCTCGTATGGCACAACGTTTCTGTCTTTGCTGCGCACCGAACGCGGCGGTTTGCAGCCCAGAAACGAAAAGATGGACGCAAGCGTTTCGCGCTGGTTCTCCTTGAACTCTTCGAACTTCACGACCTTCACTTGCTCGCGTGGAAAGAATTTGAAGAGACGCGCAAGTTGTCGGCCGTAGAATCCCCGATCGACATACGCGAAACGGCGCGCTTCAGTCGGGGGCGCGCCGGCGATGCGCGCTTGTTCTTCACGCACGGCATCGAAGAAATCCAACGGCTCGCGGCCTTTGAATCGTTGCATGTTCCAATGGGCAAAAGCGCGATCTACTGGATTTCGCAGAAGGATGAGCAATTTGATTTGTGGGTTGTATTTCCAGATCCGTTCCGCCGCCGGCTCGTGATATATATAACTGGGCGTGCAATCACCTGCGATCTTTGCGGGAGCCAGCAGTGGATAGTGTTTGTGCAACTGCTCATAGTCCACGTCCGCAACGAACATCGCGTCGTTGTCGAAGAAATGCATTTCCTGCTGGTCGCCCATCGTGATGTCTGGGTGCTTGCTTAAAAAATAATGCAGCGCGGTCGTGCCGGATTTTTGAGCGCCGGCAAGGATGAAATCGAGCCGCTCGATTTTGCGCCGCTTCGGTCGGAACATTGCGGCAAGTTACATAGAGAGCGCGACAGGGGAAGCTGATAGCAAAGCGGCAGAACACTGCCGCACTCCAAAACGTGGCCGTCGTTGCTAGCGCCCTTTCCTCGCTTGCGTCTTGGGGTGCGGCGGCGGTCCGCCGCTTTCAAGTTGGCGTACAGTTGTCTCAGTTGCGCGTGCACTCTATCGTGCGCCCATGTCAAACCGATCTGGCATCCTTGTTCTTGGGTTACTTTTCGTTCTCGCCGCCGCATTTAGTCCATCCGCGTTCGCAGATGAAGGGATGTGGCTTTTCAATGCGCCACCGCTGAAACAGCTTAGAGAAAAATATCAGTTCGAGCCGACACCGCAGTGGCTGGAGCATCTGCAAAAGGCCAGCGTCCGTCTCAATTCCGGCGGCAGCGGCTCGTTTGTTTCTGCGAACGGACTGGTGATTACCAACCATCATGTCGGCGCCGATTGTCTTCAGAAATTCGGCGATGAGCAGCACAACTATCTCCGCGACGGCTTCTACGCGAAAACCCAACCCGAAGAGAAGAAATGCGCCGATCTCGAGCTCAACGTGCTGATGTCGACCGAGGATGTAACGGCGCGCGTCAGCGGCGCGGTGAAATCTGGAATGGCCGGCGAACAAGCGGCCAATGCGCGCAAATCAGTCATTGCGGCCATTGAAAAAGAAAGCAAAGAGAAAACCGGGCTGCGCTCGGACGTAGTCACGTTGTATCAAGGCGGCGCGTATCATCTTTATCGCTACAAACGCTACGATGATGTGCGGCTCGTCTTTGCGCCTGAACAGCAGATCGCGTTTTACGGCGGCGACCCCGACAATTTCGAATATCCGCGTTACGATCTCGATATCTGCATCTTTCGCATTTACGAAAATGGTCAGCCTGCGAAGATTGATCATTACCTGAAATTCAATCCGAACGGACCGAGCGATGGCGAACTAACGTTTGTAAGCGGCCACCCGGGCAAGACGGATCGGCAACTCACTTTGGATGAACTGGCCGACACCCGCGATCGATATCTGCCTTATGTCCTGCGCATGTTCAACCGGCGCGAAGTGCTGGAGACCGCTTACAGCGCGCGCTCTTTTGAAAACGCGAGAAAAGCGCGCGAAGATCTTTTCGGCACCCAAAACAACCGAAAACGGTATGACGGTTATCTCGCCGGGCTGCTCGATCCGCAGATTTGGTCGCAGCTCAAGGCGCGCGAACAAAAATTGCGTGACGCCATTGCCCGCGATCCCAAACTGAAATCGACCACCGCTGCGTACGATCGGATCAAACACGCCCAGGCCGAGATCGCGAAAAACGCGCCGGTTTACAACTATCTCGAACAGGAGCGACCGGTTACGATCGGTTATCGCGGGCCGCGAGCGTTATCGGGAGATCTTTTCAAATACGCCCGGCTGCTGACGCGCGCGATCGACGAGCGCGCCAAGCCAAATGGCGAACGGCTCCCACAATTTCGCGACAGTGCGCGAGAATCGCTGGAGCTGGAGCTTTTTTCCACTGAACCGATTTACGACGATTACGAAATCTTGCGCCTGACTGATTCGCTAACCGATTTCGCGTCGCAATTTGGCGAAGACAATCAGCTTGTGCAGAAGGCGCTCGCCGGAAAATCAGCACACGCGCGCGCGGTCGAGCTTGTTTCCGGAACAAAGCTGAAGGATGTGGCAGTGCGGAAGGATCTCTATGGCAAAGATGCGGCTGCGTTGCAGGCGGCGCACGATCCGATGCTTGATCTGGCACGCCTCATCGATGGACCTGCGAAGGAGGCCCGCAGAATTTACGATGCGCAGGAGGAAATAAAGAAACAGGCGTATGCCGAAATTGCCAGAGCGCGCTTTGCCATCGAAGGCACCGGCAGTTTCCCGGATGCGACGTTTACGCTCCGGCTTTCCTACGGAACCGTGCGCGGCTATGAGCAGGACGGGAAACAGATTCCCGCGTTCACCGATTTCGCCGGGTTGTATCAACGTTCTGCCGAGCACGACAACAAACCGCCATTTGATCTGCCGCAGCGTTGGATCGACAGGAAAGCGAACTTGAATCTGGCGACGCATTTCGATTTTGTTTCCGACGCAGACATCATCGGCGGCAACAGCGGCAGCCCCGTTGTGAACAAGGACAACGAATTCGTCGGCATCATTTTCGACGGCAACATTCAATCGCTGGTGCTCGATTGCATCTTCGCCGACACGCAAGCTCGCGCCGTCTCAGTCGATTCCGCGGCAATCATCGAGGCGCTCCGCAAGGTTTATGACGCAGGCGCGCTGGCAGACGAATTGGAAGGCCACTAGCCTACAGATCGCTACCGCCTTCCCAGCGACAAATTTATAGCGATGCCGCGGAAAATCCGCCAACTAATTGCCGATCTCGAAAAACGCAGAATTTCAACTTGTGCCGGGCGGCAAAGGATCGCATCGAAAGTTTCGCCATGCTCGATTCTTCGGGTCGGTAATTCTGAGTGGAAAAGATGGCGATGACGCGCTTCCTTATCAGGAGAAACAGGTGCGCAACGCAGTTCGCGAGGTAAAGAAATGAAAAAAGAAGATCAGTACTCAGATTCGTGCGCTGGAGTGACGAGGACAACGCGTACGTCGGATACTGTCCCGATTTGTTCCCGTGGGGCGGCGTGTGCAACGGGGAGGACGAAGAGCAGACATATCGACAACTGCGTGACCTAGTGCGCAACGAAATCGAGGATTTGCTTCAGGCTGGAAAGGAGCTGCCAGTTCCTGCTACGCGCCCGATGCGAGAGGCAGTTAGTGCTTAGTGCGTCGTCGTTCACTTCACTAAAGCGGCTACGCAAGGTTTACGATGCAGCCGCACTGGCGGACGAGTTAGAAGGTGTAACCAAATAGTCTTCTGATTGGCTTCGATGACAATCGGGCATCGCGCATTTCTTGTTACGTTTCTTGTATCTTTCTACGCGTCGATTTCAGCCGACGCGGATAAGATCGACGATTATCTCGGGACGCAGATGCAGCGGTTGCACATCCCAGGCGTTTCGCTCGCGATTGTTCGCGACGGTCGCGTCATCAAGGCGCAAGGCTACGGATTCGCTAACCTCGAACTAAAGGCGCCGGCGACAAAAGAGACGGTTTACGAAATCGGCTCCAATACAAAGCAGTTCACGGCCGCGGCAATCATGATGCTGGTTGAGGAAGGCAAGGTTCATCTCGACGACTCAGTCACAAAATATTTTCCGGAAGCACCAGAAACGTGGAGTGCCATCACGATCCGGCATTTGCTCACTCACACATCCGGAATCCAAAATCATGTCGCCGTACCAGATTGGCTCGATGTTTTCAGAACGAATCTCAAATTCGAGACGGCTCCGTCGCGTGATGAGCTGCTCAAGATGTTTTTCAAGTTGCCTCTTGAGTTTCAGCCCGGAGAGACGTGGGCGTACGATAACACCGGTTATTATTTGCTCGGCATTGTCATTGAGAAGGCCAGCGGCAAATCTTACTGGGAATTCTTGGACGAGCGCATTTTCAAGCCGCTCGGCATGAATGCGACGCGCAATACCGATCCGCAACCGATCGTTGCCAACCGCGCCTCAGGATATGAATGGAAGAACGATCATTTTGAGAACCGGCCGGTTCTTTTGCCCGCAATCGCATTCTCCGCCGGAAGCCTGCTTTCCACCGCCGAAGACATGGCGAAATGGGACGCCGCGCTTTACACCGAAAAACTCCTGAAGAAATCCAGCTTCGATCAGATCTGGACCGCTGCTGCAACCAATGACAAAGCGCCCATGCCATTCAATTATGGCTTCGGCTGGTTCGTTGACAGCTATCACGGCCATCGTCTCGTCCAACACAGTGGCGGAACGCCGGGCTTTTCGTCGGTCATCTACCGATTCATCGATGACAAACTGACGATCATTATTCTCACCAACCACGCTGACAGAATCCTTGATCAATTCGCAATTGATCTAGCGGGAATCTGTTCGCCACCGTTGAAACGGCCTGCGGCGAGTTCTGATCCCGATCCAAAAACGACGACGATGCTGAAGGATGTTGCGTCCGGTCTGCTAAACGGAAAGTACGAAGCCGAATCGTTCACGCCAGCGATGCGCATCTTTTTAAGCACAGCAACAGGCAAAGCATTTTGGAAATGGTTCGCCGAGCACGGCGAATTGGGCTCGTTTGTTTTCTCTGACCGCGAGAATAAAGGAGACAGTCAGGTGCTACGCTACAAAGTCAGCCTGGGAGGAAACTCGTACTGGTTTTCCGTCAGAATGACAAAAGACAGCAAGATTGCACAGATCTATTGGTGGTAGAGGCCATTGTTCACCTGCTTGTCATGTCGAGCGGAGTCGCCTGCCAAGCCGTAGCTTTATGCGAAGGTCTGGAGACATCTCTGGATTATGCCACCGCGATACCGCAGAAGATAGGATTAGAGATTCCTCGGCTCCGCTCGGAATGACAGAAATCCTATGGCAGTTGTTTCAGCAATGTTTTCCAGCGCGCCCAGGCTTCATCGCGGGCTTTTTTGTCGCCTTCGCGCATATTCGGATTGGCCGGTTCGCCGGAGCGCATGAATCCATGCCCGGCGCCTTTGTAAATCACACGGCTCGTATTTTTTGCCGGCGGCTTTCATTAGCTCTTCCGCTTTGGGAATGGTCGCGTTCACGCGCTCGTCGTTCTCGCCATAGAATCCGTAAACGGGACACGCAATGTTCTTCACTTTGTCAGGCGAATCCGCCGCGGTTCCGTAAAATGAATATGCCGCTTTCAGTTTCGGGTTTTCATTTGCGTACGTGAACGCCCATCCCCCGCCCCGACAAAATCCACAGACTGCAAGCGTGCCGTTGCAAGCCGGAATTTTGAGTGCGTAATCGGCGGTGGCGTTGAGAACCACTTTGACCTGATCTTGCGTCACCGCCGAGGTCGCTTTGCTCGCTCCATCGGCATCTTCAAACTTTTGACCATTGAGAAAATCGGGCGCAATCGCGATGACGCCATTCTCGGCCAGCTCATCACACATGCTGCGAAGCCAATCAGTCAGGCCAAAAATTTCCTGAATAACCAGCACGGCTGGCGCTTTGTCTTTGCGCTCGGGATAAACGACGAATGCTTTAATTGTGCGTTCGCCTGATTTGATATCGACCCATTCGCCGTGCCGCGGCGAACTATTCAACCTCTCCTTACCAAAGTCTTTGTACTCCTCCGCGAGCAGTGCGCTGGGCGGCGAACATTAGGATGAATATACCAATGATATGTTTCATAATGATTAGGTTATTGATTTCGTTGTAGATCTTGAGCAGATCAGCCCATCAATACTCCAGCGACCTGCCCCGTGGAAAACAATAAGCAGAAACACGAAACAGAACAGAACCGGCAGTTCGCCCTTATTCAGGATCGGCAGCAATCGCTCGAGAATCGTCGGCGCGTGATTGAGCGTCGTTCCTGAAAAAGAAGTGAGGAAGTATGCGACGGCCATTTCGCCGCTGGCGATGAAAGCGGCGAGTCGCGTAAGCAGACCAACCGCAACCAACAAACCGCAGGTCGATTCGATCCATCCCGCAGTCAGACCCAAAGGACTCGTGGCGAGACCGCGTTCGCTCGGCGGGAAGCCGAGAATTTTTTGCCCGCCATGACAAGCAAACATGAGTCCAATGAGTAACCGCACGATGCAGTAAACCGAATCAGCGTAACGATTGAGCCAGGCCACTGCCACCGAAGATCGGGATCTCAGCTAGGCCGCGCTCACAGATGCGGCACCTTTTCGTTTGGATATTAAGGCGTCAATGCTCCATCGGCCGGGGCCGTAAAAGATGACAAAGAGAAAGAACCAGCAGTAAGCGACCGCCAACTCGCCTTTGTTGACGATCGGGAAAAAGCCCATCTTCGCGTGCATCATGAAATACCCGACAGCCATCTCGCCGGCGGCAAAGAAGGCGGCAACGCGGGTGAGAAATCCAAACGCAATCAGAAACCCGCAGACCAGCTCGATGATTCCGCCAACCAACATCAAGCCCTCCGCGCCACCATGGCCGCCCGGCTGGAAACCCGAGAATCTTTTGTCCGCCGTGGGAGGCGAACATCAGGCCGATAATCAATCGCGCAATACAGTAAACGTGATCCGCAAATCTATTGAGAGAGTTCATGGCCGCTCAGGCTGAACGATTTGGAGCGGCCGTGTCAAGCCCGCAGGAGCATCGAAGGTGGAACGCGTTGTCCTCAACGCGTTGCCGACTGCGGCTTTGCCGCCTGACATTTGCGCCTTCGCGATGAACTCGACATCGTCTTCGGAGAAGCCGATCCACCTCACGCTGCTTTCTTCGCAGGCTGCGCTTTTTTGCCGCGCGATTTGCTGTTTGTCTTTCTTTTTCGCGCCGGTTTCCTCCAGACTCTTTTGCAGGACGGAAACCAGATCGATCACTTTCGTTGGCTTGGGCGCTTTCTTCGGTTTCTCTTCGATTTCTTTTCCGCCGGCTTCCACTTTTTCCTCGATCACTTCCATGAGCGCTTCGCGATAGTCGTCCTTATATTTCTCGGGGTTCCACTTCGAGCTCATGCTGTCGATGAGTGACTTGGCCATGGTCATTTCGCGTTTGCCCACTTCTGATCTTTTTCGGGACATGCAGCTTTTCCGGGTCCGCCAGTTCATCGGCAAAATGCATCAACTCCAGGACAAGCACGCCGTCCTCCGGTTTCACGCCGGCGAGATATTGGCGCGTCTTGATCACGACCTTGGCGATGCCAACCTTGTTGCTGTCCTTGAGCGCGTCGCGCAGGAGCGCATAGGCTTTATCGCCGCCTTTTTGCGGCTCAAGATAGTACGGCTTGTAGAAAAACATCGGATCGATTTCTTCCTGATCGACGAAGTCTTGAATGTCCACCGTCTGCGTGGCCTCGAGATCGACCCGCTGGAAATCTTCGTCCTTGAGCACAACGTATTTGCCCTTTTCGTACTCGTAGCCCTTGACGATCTCGTCCCAGGGAACTTCCTTGCCGTCTTTTTCGGCAACTCGCTTGTAATTCACCGGACTCAAATCAGTCTTGCGCAGCAGACGAAACTTGAGCTCTTCCCGCCGCGTAGCGGGATAAAGGGCGATGGGAATATTAACCAGCCCGAAGCTGATGCTGCCTTTCCAGATTGCGCGCGCCATACAAAATTATTTCGCATGTCGTCGCTGAATCGCGCGCTCAATTCTTGTCATGTCGAGCGAAGTCTCCCGCTGCTGCGGATGAGTCGATGAACGCGGCAGCACAGAAAAAAGTTAGAGATTCCTCGACTCCGCTGCGCCTCGCTCGGAATGACAAACAGCGCAGGGCTTAACTATCGGCGCACTACGCGGCCAGTTCGAGTTCTCGCGCGAGAGATGCCGCGCAATTCAAAGAGGCGAATCAACGTTTCTTCAATCAAATTGTTCGGACACGACGCACCGGCAGTGATGCCAATGACCGCCGGGCCAGTTTGGTAACCAGAAATGCGAAACGATTTCGCGTTTCTCATGCAAATCGTAATGCTTGATCTCAGTGGCCGAAACCAGGCGGGAGGCGTTAAGCACGAAGTAAGTGGGCAATTTTTCTTCGCCCATCTCGGCGAGATGCGACGTGTTGGAGCTGTTGTAACCGCCTACCACTAACAGCAGGTCCATTGGCACGTTGAGCAATTCGCGCAACGCATCCTGCCGTTCCTGTGTTGCGCCGCAAATTGTGTCGAAGAAGCGAAAATTCTTCTCGGCAAGCTCAGGCCCATCTCGATCAACAATCGGCCTGTCGAACGCGCCGCTGCACTTCTTCAGTTTCGCCGCGCAGCATCGTAGTCTGATTTGCCACACCGACCGTTTGCAAATGCACGTCCGGATCGAAGCCCGGGCGAATAGGCGCCCTTGAATTTTTCGAGGAACGCCTGCTTATCGCCGCCGTGCCGGATGTAATCACAGACGTAATCGGTATCCGCGAGCGTCAGGACCACCACGTAATGCCCGCTCCCGTCCCCGAGGGCGCGCGAGCTGGTGGCCTTGGTCTCTTCGTGCTCGGCTTTGCCATGAATGATGGAAGTGACCGATTCGCTGGCGTATTTGCGCACGCGTTTCCAGACGCTCATCACGTCGCCGCAAGTGGTATCGACGATCTGGCAGCCGCGGTCCTTGATCTGTTGCTGAATCGACAATTCAGTTCCAAATGCCGGGACGATCACCACGTCTTCGGGTCCGAGATCGGAAATGTCGGCCTGTTTATTTTTGCCCGTAAGATTTTTAATGCCTAACGAGGCGATCTGATGATTGACCTCCGGGTTATGAATAATCTCGCCGACAATAAAAAGCCGGCGATCTTTGAAAACTTTGCGCGCAGCATAAGCAAGATCGATCGCGCGCTCGACCCCGTAGCAAAAACCAAACTGTTTCGCCAGCCGCACGGTCGTGTTGCCCACTGAAATAATTCCACCGGCGCGGCGCACTTTCTCGACAATGTCGCTCCGATAATGCGATTCGACCTGTTGCTGCACCGCGGCCATCACATCCGGCGTGCGGAGGTTAACTTTCTCCCGCGCGGTCGTGCCGCTTGAAATCAGGTTCGTGCTCATGAGGAAATGCGGCAGACGCCGCACCCATTACTCTGGCCCAACAATCCGAACATTACAATTGGGACGGCGGTCATAGACCGCCGCTACAGCGCGGCGCTACTGAAGCGGCGCTCTGTGAGCGCCGAAATTCGCCTGTGCGGCTCCTACTCGAGCAGCTGTCCGCTCGGCTTTTCAAACGCGGCGTCCGAAATCATAACAGACCCTGGAGGATCAGGCGTTCTGGAATCGTCCACTCGCTGCACTTTCGGCCCAATCGTCGCGTCCTCTGGCTGGGTGGTAGCGATGTTCACAGGCGTGCCGATTCGCACCAGCGCAAAAAACTTCGGCGCGGCTTCGCCATGCAATCGGATGCAGCCGTGTGTGCGCGGATAGGGATGCACAAAGCCTTGGTGAAAACCGTAGGCGGGCGCAAACTCGCACCAGTAGCCCATCGGATATCCGACGTAACGTCCCGGCCCACCGCCGGTGGAAGGAACAATTCGGTTGCCTTGCACACTGAATCCGTAAGACCCAGAGCGTTTGTGCTCTTGTTTGGAATAAATAGTGAAGCTGCCCCTCGGTGTTGGCTTCGCAGGCATGCCGACAGAAATGGCGGCAGCCATCAGGCATCGGTCGCCTTCCATGACATAGACGTTTTGCTGGGAAAGTGAAACTTTCACGCGCACGGCCGAAGGGTCGTGCGGGCGATAAGCCGTGACGTGGTATGGCCCGCCAACGGGCGCGCGGGTGGTCGTGCCGCAACCAGCAAGGAACGAAACCAGACCTGCACCGGCAACTATTGAAATCAATCGGGAGATATGTCGCATAGGTGTGTACTGGATAAGATGAGACGGCTTCTTGTCAACCTTGCAGCCTGATTGCTATCTGGTGGTGAACATTGCCAGGAATGCGACTTCGATGGCGAGAGCCTCATGAATGTTGCGACCCAGATGATCTCGCAATTCTTCGATACAACGGATCCGCTTTAAAATTTCGGCGGCGCTGAAACGCGCTGCGAGTGCGGCAGTTTCTTTTCTTGCATGGACTAGATCACGCTGTGCCACACCGTTGCTTGCCCGAAGAACATCAGTCCACCAGGCGAATAATGCTTCGATCAGTCCGGCGCGTCGTTGCAGATAAAGACTTTCAGTCAGCGCCTTGTAGTAATCTTCTCGTTCTTCCAGCCACGCCCCATCAGTAGCATCCTTGTAGCGCGTTTCTTCCTTTTTCAATGCCGCATCGGTTTCGCCCTTTACTTCCTCACGCACTTCGCGGAGCAGGCGCTGAAATTCCTGAGCAAGCCGATAAGCAAACTGAATCGTCCAGTGTTCTTGACCGAACGTTTGTTGCAGCAATTTCACGAGCTTCTCTTCTTCGTCTTTGCTTTGGCGCTGCCCGTTTGGCGCAAGCGGAATTGCGATGCATCGCGAGAGAATTGTCTCCGGCAGAGCCTCAGGCAAAGCGCTTAGCAGAAGCAGCAAGGAATCCTTTGGAGGTTCTTCCAACGTTTTGAGAAACGCGTTCGCCGCTTGAGTTACGAGGCGGTCGGCATCGGGAATGATGACAACCTTGCGGCGGCCGTTTGATGCGCGCATTTGCAGTGCGTGCTCGAGGTCGCGTATTTGCTCGATCACAATGCGTCGCGATTTCGATTCGGGTCGGGCAACGAAAATCTCCCGGGCCTTTGCTGAAAAAACATCTTTGACTGGCGTGCCATTAACCAGGCTGGTCAGGTCCGCCGCCAGCAGTTCCTTGCCGCTGCCCGGCGGTCCCGTGATCAAATAAGCGTGCCCGAGTCGATTCTGCTCGTGTGCGCGGCGCAAATACTCAAGCGCGGTTTTTCGCGAGAAGGCCATTTCAGTCGAAGTGAGCGACGAATACGGCCGACGAATCGGCGAAACGGCGAATCGGCGAAACGGCGACATTCCTGTCGCTGGTCCATTCGCCAATTCTTCCATTCACCACTTTGAGGTTCATCGCTTGCGCTCCGGTCGGCGAATAAGCCATTTCTCCGGCTCATCGATCATCCGCACAAGTTGCGCGCAGATTTTCTCATACGCGTCATCAACGCTTAAGAATTCGTCGCGAGAGACGTAGCGATGGTGAAATGCGAACTCTAAATGGACTTGTGTTTCCGCAGCTTCGCCTTCCGCATCGCTCAGTTTTGAGACAAACGCCGCCTCATACCGCCGTTTTCGCCAGGCTTCGGCAATGTTGGCACACACTGAGCGCGAAGAGCGCCGGATTTGATCGGTTAGGGAATACTTTTCTTCGGGTGGAAACTTCTTGCTCAGTTCATAAACACGCAGGCCGGCTGCGAGGGCATTCTGGTAAACGTCCAAATCTCGAAAGTGTCGGACCGGTTTTCTCGCCGTTTCGCCGTTTCGCCGTCTCGCCGTTTCGCCCATAAGCTTCAGCGTTCAGTATTGAGATTTGGAAAACGCGAGGACAGCGTTTTCCAAATTTCGTCCCCAACTGCGTCTGCATTGCGCGAGCCGTCGATCAACACGACTCGATTTGGATCGCGCTCGGCCAACTCACGATATGCTTCGCGAACACGCTCATAAAACTCAGCCGGTTGTTGTTCCATCCGATCGGCCTTGCGCGGCTTCTTCTGCATCCGCGCCGCCGCCGTCGCAGCATCGACATCGAGTACGAAAGTAATTTCCGGGACGCAATCGCCGACCACAAACGCATTCAGGCGCTCGACCATTTCGCGATCCAATTTTCGCGCCGCGCCTTGATAAACAGTTGTGGAATCAAAGAACCGATCTGCGATCACGCACAAGCCGCGCTTGAGGGCCGGCTTGATGGTCTCGCGGACGAGCTGGCTGCGGCTGGCCTCAAAGAGAAGCAGCTCGGTTTCCGGCGTCATGCTCGAGTTGTGCGGTGCAAATTGCAAAAGTTCGCGAATCGTTTCGCCAATCGGCGTGCCACCCGGTTCACGAGTCACCAGATATGAAATTCCCAAGCGCTCGAGTCGCGCGGCCAATCTCTGCACCTGCGTCGTCTTTCCGCATCCTTCCGATCCTTCAAACGTGATGAACGGCAGCCGCGGCATTTGTTCTCACTTGTGCGCAGTCGCTGAAAGCTTTTTCAAGCTTCCAAATCCCAACATCCAAGCTCCAGAGAAGCTCCAACTTCCAATCACCAATTACCATAGGCAACAGATAGGAATATTGTTGCTTGAGGTTTCACTGGATGTTGTGAGCTTGGAATTTGGAATTTATGAAATCGTTTTGGCTCGTAAAACAGGAACCATCCTCGTATTCGTGGTCGGACTTCATCGCAGACGGCCAGACCAGTTGGACCGGCGTGCGCAATTACGCTGCGAGAAATAATCTTCGTAAAATGCAAAAGAGCGATGAAGTCCTTTTCTATCACAGCGGCGAGGAGAAAGCTGTAGTGGGAATCGCGAAAGTGATGCGAACTGCGTATCGGGACCCGACAGCGAAGGAAGGCGATTGGTCCACCGTCGATCTTGCTCCGTTAAAGCCACTGCGACATCCGGTGACGCTTCGCGAGATCAAGGCCAATTCGCATCTGAAGGGGATCCCGTTGATTCGGCAGTCGCGGTTATCGGTTATGCCTCTGTCGGAATCCGCGTTTCGGGAAATTGTGAAGATAGCCAGGCGATGACCAAAGGATTATCGTTCTGACAGCTCAGAGAAACTCGAAATCCGAATATCGAAACAAATCCGAATATCAAAACGGCAATTGCAAATAAGCGGGCACGGAAAAGCTAACCGACCGTTTTGATCATTTCCCTCTCTTGATCTTCTTCAGGTTTGTTTCGGATTTCGAGATTCGAATTTTGAATTTGAATGTCTTGCGCTGAGGACAGCGGACGCTACAGCACAGACGCGCGCTGCGAAAACCGTCGTTGCTTGACGGAAGCTTTTGCCTTGTTCAAAGCTGTTCGGGAGCCGAAAATTCCCAAGTGAGCACAATTGCGGCAACGGAATTCCTTCCGCTCGTTGCAACGGCCGGGGCCGCGGCAGGGATTCTATGGTCGTGTCTCTGCACGACGTCGCTTCCTCCAACCCAGCAAATCGCAAACACAATCATTTCAGAACTAGCCCGTCACGGCGTGCGCGTCTGTTCTGTCCTTGTCGTGCCGGATTATCATCATCAGGGGCTGTTCGCAAAAGACCCACAATTTGTGTCGTGGCTCCGGGGTTTGGAAGTGGAAGGTCATGAAATTGTCATCCACGGTTATTTCCACGAACGTCCTCGCGGCGCGAAAGAAACATTGCGCGACAAATTCCTGACAAGATTTTACACGCAGCACGAAGGCGAGTTTTACGACCTGGGTTATGAAGAAGCTCTGCGTCGCATTGCAGGCGCGCGCGATGAATTCCGGGCGCACGGGCTTAAGCCGCGAGGTTTTGTGGCGCCTGCGTGGTTGCTGGGCGATGAAGCGGAGCGCGCCGCGCGCGATGCGCAAATGGAATATACCACGCGCCTGCGCACTGTGTGTGATCTCCGCTCAGGCAACGTGTTTCCTGCAAGAACGTTGGTTTATAGCGTCGAAAACAATTGGCGCCGTGCCGTCAGTCGCACCTGGAACGCGGCGATGTTCCGATTCCTGGAGAGCAAGTCGCTCTTGCGCATAAGCATTCATCCGCCTGATTATTTTCATCCAGCGATTTGGAGGCAGATTCTGGCTTGGATCACGGCAACAAGCAGTGTGCGAACCGCGACGACCTACCAGGACTGGATCGCCGAACAAAGATTGAGACGCGGACTGTAGCGTTGTGTAACCGGTATGACTTACCAATCGTGGAGTTCAAAATGGCCCGCCGCCAAGGCGCGACGAGGGAGCATGTCCTTTGCGACCTGTGACCGAGACGCAACGCAGGCGCCGGGCCATTTTCGACTCAACCCTCCGGGCCGCGGTTCTTTGGTCGAATTTCGGCGTCGCTCGCTCGGCCAGTATCGCAATGGATACAGGCGCTTCGCTGGCTTCTTGAAATTCGCCCAAACTCCTTGCGGCGATTGGCAAGCCATACCGGTTACACAACGCTAGATGTGAGCAGGTGCGATTTACATATTCACTCGCGTTACAGCGCGCGCTCGGAAGAATGGCTCTTCCGCCGCCTGGATTTTCCCGACAGTTATTCGGACCCAAACAGCTGCATGGACAATTGCTCAAGCGCGGGATGGATTACGTCACCATCACCGATCACGATACGATCGAGGGTTGCCTGCAGATTGCGCACCTGCCTCGCACTTTTATCAGCGAACAGGTCACGACGTATTTTCCTAATGACCCCTGCAAGCTGCACATCCTTGTTTGGGGAATCTCAGAGCACCAACACCGCGAGATCGAAGGTGTTCGCGATAATATCTTCGAGCTGCAACGCTACCTGCAAACGACGCAGATCGCGCACGCGGTGGCGCATCCTCTTTACAGCGTCAACGGCAAACTGGAGGCAAAACATCTCGAGCAGCTCACTCTTCTCTTCAAACACTTCGAGGCCATCAACGGCTTGCGCGATGCGCTTCTGAGCGATCTGGCCCAGACCCTTTTCAGGCAGCTGACGCCGGCGAAGATCGACGAATTCTGCGAATCGTCACAACCTTGCGCCGACACATGCGGAGCCGTGGAAAAAGATTTTCGTCGGCGGCTCGGACGATCACGGCGGACAATTTGCCGCTTCGGCTTTTACAGAAACGCCGGCTGCGCGATTCCGCAGAGAAATTTCTGGAATTTCTTCGCAACGGAGATTGCACCGCGCGAGGCCAGGGAGGAACACCGTTAATTCTGTCGCACGGCTTTTACAACACGGTCGGCTGTTTCATCCAGGACCGCTTTCAGGAAAAACTCGGGCCTGGCGCAGCGCTACTGGAGAAAATGTTTTCGCGCTTCATGGAGGGCCGGGCACCCACTGAGTTCACGCTCAGGGAGAAAATGGAGTTTATCGTGCAGGGCGTTTTGTCGGGAAAAATTTTTGAATTCGCCAAGCCCGCGAATGTGTCGCTCTGGAAAGAGCTTTCAGGTTATTTCGCGCGGCCAGAGGTAAAAGCGAAACTCGCCGCGCAATTGGCCGGAGTAAGCGAGCCGGAACGCCGCACATTTCTCATGGCGAACATGGTCGCCGAGCAGCTCGCGTTTCGTTTCTTTAAGAAATTCGTTCAGCAAATCAGCAGCGGCAACATGGTCGAGAGCATGCAGGCGCTTAGCGCGATTGTGCCGATCCTCGTAGTTCTAACGCCCTACATCTACGGTTTTCACAGTCAGGCGCCCTCTCGAAAATGGTTGCGAGCTATTTTTAAGGAATTGACCGGCGAAATCCCGATCGCCTTGCAAAATCGCAAACGCGCGTGGTTCACTGACACGCTCGAAGACGTCAATGGCGTCGCGACCACCATTCGCAAAATGACCGCGGCTGGCGCAGCCAGCGGGAAGGAATTAATCGTCGTAACATCCCGGAGTCGAGCTGCAGAATCGACGACATCCCCATCAAAAATTTCCCGCCCATTGGCGAATTTGAATTGCCCGAATACGAACTGCAAAAATTGAGTTTCCCGCCGATTCTCCAGATGCTGGATTACATCCAGCGGGAAAAATTCACTGAGATTATCATCAGCACGCCCGGGCCGGTTGGATTGACCGGACTGCTCGCGGCCAAGATGCTCAATCTGCAGACGAGCGGCATTTATCACACCGATTTTCCCCAATACATCCGCATTCTTACCGAGGACAGCTTTCTCGAAAGCATGGCATGGCGTTACATGCATTGGTTCTACGGCCAGCTCGATACCGTTTTCGTCAACTCCGAAGAGTACCGGCAAAGCTGGATCAAGCGCGGCTTCGATCCCGCAAAACTGAAAATTTTTCCGCGCGGGCTCGATACCGAGCTGTTTCATCCTGCGCGACGCGAACCGGCGTTCTTCGAGAAATTCGGCGCGTGCAATGGCGAGGTTCGCCTCCTTTATGTGGGCCGGATTTCCCGGGAGAAAGATCTCGATCTTCTGGCAGCCGCTTATCGCCAGCTGCGCGACGAGGGGTTACCGGTCCAACTTTTCATCGTCGGCCATGGTCCCTACTCTAATGCGTTCGCGAAATCTTTGCCGGATGCGTTTTTCACCGGCTATCTGGCTGGTAACGAATTGGCCACGGCCTACGCATCGGCAGACGTATTTGTTTTTCCCAGCACGACCGACACGTTCGGCAACGTCATCCTCGAAGCCCAGGCGTGCGGCCTGCCAGTAGTTGTTTCCGACTCCGGCGGGCCAAAGGAATTAGTGGAAGACAAGGCGAACGGTCTGATCACAAAGTCACACGACGTCGAAGACTTCACGCGCGCGATTCGAGCGCTGGTGACAGATCCCGCGCTGCGAGAGCGCATGGGCAAATCCGCTCGAAACAGCGTCATCGACCGGAGCTGGCCCAGCGCTTTCAACAAATTCTGGGCTACGACAGAAATTTAGGCCGCCACTTTGTAGGGGAAGCTGATAGCTTCCCCTGCAGAAGAAGGCACTAATTTTTACCGGCCGCGACCGCTGTGTCCCATGCCATGAGATCCACTCATGTGGCCCATGGAATGCATTCCATGAGATCCCCCGAAGCCGGATCTAAAGCTTGAGCCGTGAACGACGCCACGTGTGGTAGTTATCCTACTGGTGTGACCCTTACCCGTATGCATCGAGCTCCTGCCATGAACGGTCGTGCTTTTGCCATGCATCGTGCTCATGTTTTGCGCATGCATAGTTGCCTGGCTTGAGCGGTGCGCGCTGCTCACCACTTTGCCAAGGTTCAGCCCGTAGTCGTGCGCAATGTGCCCCCAGCCTTCATGGCCTTGGAACTTGCCTACGATCGTGTCGAAGCTCTGCCCCGAGGCGTTAGCCAGCAGGTGCGCTTTCTCCAGGCCACCCCAGCCGAGCCCGGTGGACGCCCTTTCTGCCTGCAGCGTCGCGACGGGAACTCCGGTTTCTGCCGAAATTCTATCCACGTTCGCTCCGTGCGAAGCAACAGTGCCAAACACCAGAATGAAACCCACTATGATTAAGCTTAACCCTTTCATACCTGATTTACTCCTCCTATGCAGTACACGTTTCGATTTTGGGGCGACCAGTGGTTCCCTCATTTGCGTAAAAATTCGTGGCTTTCGCTGTAGCGGCAGGCGTGTCGCCTGCACAAAATCGGCATCCTGCAGCCGGCACGGCTGCCTCTACAGATTCCACGGCAACCCGTCGAGATCGGAAATTGTTGTAGCCGGCATCGTTGATGCCGGATCGCCGGGATCACCGATCCCGGCTACAGATTCCAAGGCAACGCATCGAGATCGACGTTGCCGCCGGTGAGAATAATCCCCACGCGCTTGCCAGCAACGTCGAGCTTGTCTTCTTGAACCGCTGCATACGGAACAGCCGCTGATGGCTCGATAATTATTTTCATCGTTTCCCAAATCGTGCGCATCGCCGAGACGATCGCTTCCTCGCTCACCGTCACAATGTCATCCACATAATCCTGGATGATCGCAAAGTTCGGTTCGCCAACATTCGTGCGCAGTCCATCAGCGATCGTGAATTTCTTCTCAGTGACGATCCGTCGCCCCGCGCGAAACGATTGTGCCGCATCATCCGCGTTCGCCGGCTCAACTGCGATTACTTTGATTTTTGGCTCGCATCGATTTCGCGGCAACCGCCGTGCCGGAGAGCAATCCGCCGCCGCCGATCGGACACATCACGACATCGAGATCGGAAACATCGTCGAGCAATTCCACCGCTGCTGTCCCCTGCCCCGCTATTACGTCTTCGTTCTCGAACGAATGAATCAGCGTCGCGCCGGTTTTTTTGATCACTTCTGCGCATGTGGCTTCACGCGCTTCTTCCGTCGGCTCGCAAAAGACAACGTGTGCGTCGTAACTTTCCACCGCGCGCACCTTCACCTTCGCCGAGTTCGACGGCATCACGATGTGCGCAGAAATACCGCGCAATTTCGCCGCGCGCGCTACGGCAGCGCCATGGTTGCCAGACGAATGCGTCGCCACCCCGCGTCGCGCAATGGTTTCGTCCAGTGAAAACACTGCATTCGTTGCCCCGCGCGCCTTGAACGCCCCGATCTTCTGAAAATTTTCGCACTTAAAAAACAAGGACGCCCCACTCGCTTCGTTGAGACGCTCGCTCGTCAACACCGGCGTGCGATGAATATGTGCACGAATCCGATCGTGCGCCGTGCGGATCCTGTCGAGGTCAAGCTGCATGGTTGATCGTATCCGCCAGCTTCACGTGAGACAAACTTCGGATTGTTACAGGTTCTGCTGAAAAGCCGGGCGGAGCGAAGTAGAAGCCCCGATTCCATCGGGGCCGCTTTTCTTGTGCCAGCAAGAGCGCGACGAGGGCGTCGCGTCCCCGTAACTCGCAGTTTTTCAACGGAGCCATTTTTATACTACGCTTGGGCTGCGGAAATGTTCTGGTCGCGGTCCGATGCCGATGAAACGTGCGGGAAGTTGTCGCAGAATCGGAAACCATTTCAGCAAGCGCACTATAAACGGTAACGATTGTTTGTTGCCGGACGCTCGACCGGTAACGACTCGGCGATGAATAAAAACCTGCATTCCCTGGATCAGCCGCGTCGGCCATTCGCGGCGCAACTGAACTTGTCGCAAATCGTCCACGGAAGCTCGACCACTCCACAATTTCTCCGCGAGTAGATTCGCCGTCGCGACGGCATCCTGAATCGCAAGATTAATGCCAACGCCGCCTGCCGGCGACATGGCATGCGCAGAATCGCCAATGCAAAGCAATCCGTCGCGGCACCAATCGCGCAGACGATTGATCTGCACCGTGAGCAATTTGATTTTCGACCAGTCGTCCAGCTCGGTCACTCGGTCGCGTAGAAATCCGGCGAAACTAACAATTTCATTTTGAAACCGCAGCAGACCGCGCGCTTTGATCTCGTCGAAGCCACCTTTGGGAATGACGAAGCCGCATTGCCAGTAATCGCCACGATCCAGCAGCACGAGCAGCTTGCCGTGCTGAAAAAAGCCGAACGATTGTTCCGGGTCATCTTGCTTTTTGGAAATTCGCATCCAGAGCACGTCGATCGGCACGCCAAACTCGCGCCGCTCAAACCCGGCGTGCGCTTGAACGATCGAGTGCCGTCCGTCCGCGCCAATGACGAGATCCGCATGGACGTCCAGTTTGCCGCGCGGCGTTTTTGCGCGGACGCCCGACGACTCGATCGTTCTCCATGCAGCAAATCGACGACCTCGGTTTCCATGTGCAATTGGAAGGAAGGAAATTTTTTCGCATGACTGGAAAGAAAATTGAGAAAGTCCCACTGCGGCATGAACGCGATGAACTTGCAGCGCGTAGGAAGTTTCGTGAAATCCGCGACGGGCACGACCTGACCATTGACCACAGCCCGCAACTCTCGCACTTCCTGATGCGGCTGTTTCAGGAATTCATCCAGCAAGCCTAGCTCGTTCATCAACTCCAGCGTGGACGGATGAATGGTGTCGCCGCGGAAATCGCGGTTGAAATCGGCATGTTTTTCCAGCACGGCCACCTCGACGCCAGCCCGCGCGAGTAAATAACCGGCCATCATCCCGGCTGGTCCGCCGCCCACGATCACGCAACGGGTCTGCAATTTTTCAACCACGGATGCCACGGATAGCACGGATGCAAAACAATAACCACTAACGCACCCGCCTTCGCTGCGCTACGGCGTGGCGGGCACGAATAGACACGAATTTGGTTCTCCCCATTAGCTCCGAAAGCTTTCGGGGTTAGTGTCCATTCGTGGTTGATCAGCCGCTTTTTCTCGACGAAGAACAAGTCCGTCAGCACTTGCGGATGGAGGACTTGATTCCGGCGATGGAAAAAGCGCTCATTGATTTTTCGGCAGGCAGAGTGACCCAGCCGGTGCGCTCGGTGATCAAGGTCGAAGTCGCCGCGGCGACCGGCTTTCTGGGTTTAATGCCGGCGCTTACTCCGGATGGGCTCGGACTCAAGGCAGTAACGTTCTATCCGTCGAATGCGGAGCGCGGAATCCCGACGCACATGGCAACAATTTTTCTTGTCGATCCAGAGACAGGTACGCCGCTCGCAATCATGGACGGAAGACTAATCACCGAAATGAGAACGGCAGCCGTCTCCGCTGCGGCGACAAAACTTCTCGCACGGACAGATGCGAAAATTCTCGCGATCCTGGGCAGCGGCGTGCAAGCGCACAGCCATTTCGAGGCGCTGAAGCTTGTCAGACATTTCGAGGAGATCCGCGTGTGGAGTCCTACGAAGGAACACGGTCAGCGATTCGCAAAAGAAATCGAGGCGAGCTCGTGGCATCGGCATCCTTAGCGAACGATCAGACATTGGCTGGAAGCCAATGCCACGTCACATCTGCTGAAAACGCGGTGCGCGGCGCAGATGTAGTCGTAACTGCGACGAATTCGAAAATACCAGTGCTAAAAGGCGCATGGCTAAAGCCTGGCTGCCACGTGAATGCAATCGGCGCGTGTCGTCCGGACTGGCGTGAGCTCGACGACGACGCAATGAGCAATGTCGTCTTCGTCGATTCGCGTGAAGGCGCGATGAAAGAATCGGGAGACGTGATTCTTTCCGGCGCGAAAATTTACGCCGAGCTCGGCGAAGCGCTGGCGGGCAAAGTTCCACCGCGCGCAACTGAAACGACGATTTTCAAATCGCTGGGGATGGCCGTGGAAGATATCGCGGCGGCGATGCTGGTTTATCGGGCGGCTACGAAATTGTAGGGCGACCGAAAACGTTCGGTTGCCCTGTCGTCCCCGGCAAGCGGAGCGCTTGCCCTACAGTGAGCTCGCGCCAAAAAATATTGTAGGGCAGGCGCTTCGCCTGCCCGAGTCGCTTGCCCTACAACCACAGATGACGGAACAGTTGCCAGCAATGTCAGCCCAGCTCGAATACCTCAATTCGCAGATCAAACAGGCCGTTGCAGACGGGCAACTGATGGAATCGACGGCAAAGAACATTGGCACACTCCTGAGTGGAGCGCGGACGGATCTGTATTTCAGGTCCGTAAACGAACTGGTCACTTGGGCGCAATGGTCAGAGTTAAATGATCGTTTCTACCAGACGCTCGCCTTCGGAACTGGGGGGCTGCGCGGCCGCACGATTGGCAAAATCGTTACGACTGCGGAGCGCGGGAATGCGGGCGAAGACGGGCGCCCTCAATTCCCCTGCGTCGGCACGAACGCGATGAATTTTTTCAATATCAACCGTGCAACGCGAGGACTTGTTGCTTATCTGCACGATTGGAACGCGCGCGCAGAGAATCTCGGCAAAGCCGAAGCTCGTGATCGCGCATGATCCGCGCTTTTTTTCGAAAGAGTTCGCCGAAGTTGCGGCGAAAGTTGCAGCTGAAAATGGCTGCGACGCGTGCGTGTTCGACGGCCCGCGCTCGGTGCCGGAGCTTTCCTTTACGGTTCGTTATCTCAAAGCAAGCGCCGGCATCGTCATCACCGCGAGTCACAACCCCCCGTATGATAACGGCTACAAGGTTTATTTCAGCGACGGAGCACAAGTGATCGAGCCGCACTGCCAGCGGGATCATCGCCAAAGTGAACGCGATCACGACCGAATCGTTCACACCGCTTCCAAAGGATCGACAAGGCAAGGTGAGCACGATCGGGAAGGACATCGATCAAGCTTACATGCGGCGGCTGGAAACATTGATTCTCGATCCGCAGGTGATTCGCGAAGCGAAATCGCTGCGGATCATTTACACGCCGCTCCATGGAACCGGCAGCGTAATCATCAAACCGATACTCACGCGGCTCGGTTTCAATTTCCAAGTCGTGCCGGAGCAGGATCGCTTCGATGGTCGATTCCCGACAGTGAAATCGCCAAACCCGGAAAACGCGGAGGCGTTAACCATGGCAATCAATCTTGCTCAAAAGGAAGATGCCGATCTGGTCGTCGCGACGGATCCAGATTGCGATCGCATGGGAGCAGCGGTCCGCAGCAAGGGATGGCAAAATGAAATTGCTGACCGGAAATCAGATCGGTTCGCTCCTTGCCTGGTATCGAATCAAGACACTGTTCGACAAGGGCGTGTTGAATAAGCAAAACGCCTCGCGCGCCGTGATCATTAAGACTTTCGTCACCACTGATCTGCAAAAGGCGATCGCCAATTATTACGGATTGCGCTGTGTCGAAACGCTGACCGGTTTTAAATATATCGGCGCGAAACTGGGTAAGTACGAGCGCGCAATCCCGGAACAACTGCGACAGAACTATGCCGATCTCACCGAACAGGAAACGCGGCGGCTTCGTCTTGCTCACTCTTCATTTTATGTTTTCGGCGGTGAAGAAAGTTATGGCTACAGCGGCGCCGATTTTGTTCGCGATAAGGACGGTAACGGCGCCGTAATCATGTTTTGTGAAGTGGCCGCCTATGCGAAATCGCGCGGGCAGACAGTCGATGAGTTGCTCGACGAAATTTTCGCGACGTTCGGTTATTTTGAGGAGAAAACCAGGGCGCTCATTTTCGAAGGCGCAGAAGGCGCAAACAAAATTGCGCGCCTGATCGAGTCATACAGCGCCAGCCCATTTTTAGAAGTGCTCGGATCAAGAGTGATCGGAATCAAGAATTTCGAGATGGACATGGTCGAAGATGTCGAGGGCGACCTGGTTCCCAAAGAAAAGATGTTGATTTTTGAACTCGAAGATCCCGCAGGCGCGGGACGAATCGCCGTGCGGCCGTCGGGAACTGAGCCAAAGATCAAGTATTACCTTTTCGCGCAGCGCCGGCCGGAGAATGGAAAATTCGATCCTGCAGAACTCGATCGAATCAAGGCGCAAGTCGGAGAAAAACTCGATCGTCTCTGGGATTGGCTGCAAAAAGATGCCGAGAAGCGCTTGCGCTAATTGAAGCTCCAAATTCCAAGCTCCAACATCCAAGACGATTGTCATCTGAGCGAAGCGAGGCTCCAGAATTCCAAAGCAGCTTCAGGCGCGAATAGAAATTTCGCTTTGTCAGCATGACGACTATAGAACGCCCCGTTTCACTGGAGCTTGGATGTTGGAGCTTGAAGTTTAACACCGTTGGATTTCCGACTTGCATAAGTTAACAGAAAAATTACTTACGGCATGGCCGTGGTTGGCAGCGATTCTCAGCGGGCTGCTCTGTACGCTCTGTTTCCCGCCATTTGATCAGAGCTGGTTCTGCTGGTTCGCGCTCGCGCCGCTTGTTGCAGCTGTCTGGTTTTCCGGAGAAAATTCAAAACGCCCTTGGCTGCGCAACGTGTTGCTGGGTTACCTGGCCGGCGTTGTGTTTTTTACAGCGACGTTTAGTTGGCTGGGTTCGCTGGGAGTTCTGTATCAAAATTTTTGGCTTCGCGGGTTATCGCTTCTTTTAGCTGTTTACCTCGGTGTTTACTTTGCGTTTTGGGGTTGGTTTGTTGGCCTCATCGCGCCCCGCAATTTCCTGGCTTCGTGGCGGAATTTGTTGTTAGCGTTTTTAGTTGCATCCGCGTGGACCGCGCACGAATGGGTCCGCGGTTGGTTGTTCGGCGGCTTTGGCTGGAACGGGCTTGGCGTTTCGTTGCACAACACATGGCCGCTTATTCAAATTGCCGAATTCACTGGTGTAAGCGGCTTATCTTTTCTGGTTGCGTTTGCAAACGTCATCGCGGTCACAACCCCGGTCCGTTTGTATTTGGAAGCAAAAACGCACCAAGTGCGACCGCATTTTGACCTTACGCTGACGTTGGCTGGCTTCGTCGGGCTTCTGGCGTTTGGGTTGTACAGCGTCCAAAACCGGCCGTCCACGGAACCGCTTCGCGTTGCCGCTGTGCAGGCCGACGTTCCTCAGCAAGAAAAATTTGATCCGCAGTTCAGCACCGAAATTTTTGAACGTTTTCAGCGACTGAGTGAAATCGCGCTGCATTCGAATCCGCCCCCTGCCTTGCTCGATCTGGCCGGAGAGTTCAATGCCCGATCCAGTTCGCGATCCGGCGACGGAAAGCAACGACTTCGTTACCGAGTTTTCCGCATCCTCAAAAACAGATCTCCTGCTGGGAACGCTCGATGTGGAAAACGGGAAGGACTATAACGCAGCGGTCCTGATGTCCGGCGCCACGCAGGAGATGCAGGTGTATTGGAAGGTGCATCTGGTCCCGTTTGGCGAATACGTCCCGTTGCGACATTCTTTTCCGCTTTTCGCCGCGGTAGCGAAGGAGTGGGTGCCGGGCGATTTCGCCGCGGGCAAACGATATACGCTGTTTCGGCTGACCAATACCTCCGCGGAGATCGCGCCGCTGATTTGCTTCGAAGATACGATTGGCGATTTGACGCGGCAATTCGTAATTCGAGGCGCAAACTTGCTGGTGAACCTCACAAACGATGGATGGTTTTTGCATTCAGCCGGATCGCAGCAGCATTTGACGAACGCAATTTTTCGCTGTGTCGAAACGCGTCGACCGATGGTCCGGGCGGCCAACACGGGGGTGACCTGTTTTGTAAATCAGTTCGGCCGCGTCACTCAGGCATTGCGTGATGAAACGGGCAGCACATTTACCGAGGGCGTGCTCACGGGCGAAATAAAGATTCCCACCGAACGGGAGCTGACCTTCTACACCCGACATGGCGAATTATTTTCGAAAGCCTGCGCCGCGATCACGCTGCTCACACTCGTCGCGGCAGGTATCTTACGCTGGCGAAAGTTGTAGAGGCGTTCGCCGCGGCGAACGCCATGGATCGGCGGCTGGCATAGCCGCCTTACAACTGGGATCGCAAGAATTTCTGTATCGTGATAGAAGACCACGTGCGCGTCGAATTGCCGCTCGACCATCTAGGCGAACTTTGGCCGAAGGAATTTCGCGGCGCGCGCGTCGGCGCGCTGCTTCATCCGGCATCGGTTTCGTCAACCATTGAACACGCCTCGCGAATTCTGGAGAGACACAACAACGATCTCTTCCGTCTCGCGGCGTTTTTTGGGCCGCAACACGGATTCCTCGGCCAGACACAGGACAACATGGTGGAATGGAAAAGTTACGAACATCCTCGGTTGCGCATTCCGGTTTACAGTCTGTACGGCGAACATCGCGAACCGACTGCGGAAATGTTGAAGGATCTCGATGTGTTCGTCGTTGATCTTCAGGATGTCGGAGCACGTTACTACACCTTCATCTGGACCCTGTATCTCTGCATGCGCGCCTGTGAAAAGATCGGCGTTGCCAGTTGTTGTGCTCGATCGACCGAACCCGATCAATGGCGTGACGACAGAGGGGCCGGCGCTCAATGCTAATTACAAATCGTTCGTCGGGATGCATCCCATTCCGGTTCGTCATGGAAAGACGATCGGCGAATTGGCCCAGCAATTTCGCGACGAAGCATTTCTTAAATGTCGATTGTCGATCCTGCCAATGAAGAATTGGAAACGCGAGATGTGGTTCGACCAAACCGGTCTGCCGTGGGTCATGCCATCACCCAACATGCCGACGCTGGGCTCCGCGACGGTGTATCCCGGAATGTGTCTGCTCGAGGGCACAAATATTTCCGAAGGTCGCGGCACAACGCAGCCGTTTGAAATTTTCGGCGCGCCGTTCATCGATGCCGAGCGCCTTTGCAACAAGTTGAATAAGCTGAAATTGCCGGGCGTGTTCTTTCGGGAAAATTATTTTCAACCAACCTTCCACAAATTTGCCGGAGAACTCTGTGGCGGCGCACAATTGCATGTGATCGAGCGCGAAACTTTCCAGCCTTTTCTTACTGGAGTGCAAATCATCAGGCACATCCGCAAGATGTATCCTGAGCAATTTCAATGGAAACAACCTCCTTACGAATACGAATGGAAACGGCTTCCTATCGAAATTCTAATCGGCGGACCAATCGAATCTGTTTTCGGCGACTGATCGTTGGCAGTTTGACCATTTTCGCCGCGAGCTATTCGCAGTTGTGCGCGGACATTCCGTGGCCGGAAGTCGTGCAGCGACTGGCCTATGAGAACGAAAAACTGGCGCGGCGCCCGCAAGGTCATAACGGCGAATACTTCGTTGTGTGCACTCTCTATTACACACCAAAGGAATCCGGTTTCACCTTTCAGCGCGGCTTCGATGCAACGCCGATCACGAAGCCTGGGCTAAAGGGACGAACGTATCCGCGCGATTTTCTTCGCTCGGTGAAAAAGGAGGGCGTTGGCCGAATCGTGACGCCCGTTAACGGACGTAATTACATTCGTTACAACGGCGGAGGCTCCTTTGCCTTCGCTTCCCACCCCACAGGCGGAGGCGGCATTTTGGTGGACCGGTATTCAGCTGCGATAAAATCAACTCAGGGCGGGTTGCGGCACGGAGCTGTTGTCGAAACGTCTTCTCCGGAAGTGCAAAAAATCTTTGGCAGCACTCGATGGAAGATCATGGATACGGGCGGCGGTCTGCGCCGCTGGCAAATCGACTGCTATTTCGGCGAAGACGAACCTCTTGGTCCCGGCAAACTACAGGGTCGACCGCGTGCAACCACATTTGAATACGCTTATGCCACTGCACGAATCGTTAATTGATGTGAAGCCGCTTTCGGTTCGTCTCCATGTCCATGGCGATCTTGATTTTTTTCTCGGACCAAGGACTCGTCATGGACAAGTTGAACGCCGCTTAAGCGAAAAGACCTCTGTAAAAGATGTGATCGAATCTTGCGGGATCCCGCATCCGGAGGTGGATTTAATCCTGATGAACGGAAAGGCGGTCGATTTTGCCTACGTCGTCACGGGCGATGCCGAAATCGAGCTTTATCCACCAGGAATACAATATTTGCACTTCAGAGAAAAACGATTGCAAGCCACTGTCATCACTAAGTTTGTCGCAGACGTGCACCTCGGCAAACTCGTTCGCGATCTCCGCTTGCTCGGGATTGACGTTGTTTATCGTCCCTCGGCCGAAGATCGACAATTAGTAAATATCGCCAGCAACGAAAACCGTGCTCTGCTCACCCGCGATCGGCGTCTGCTGATGCATGCGGCCGTCCAGCACGGCTATTATCTGCGCTCGCAAAATCCACTCGAACAGACCATCGAAGTGCTGCGGCGATTCGATCTCGGCTCCATTTTGTCGCCGTTCAGCCGTTGTTTGCGCTGCAACGCTTTATTGGAGCCCACCGAAAAGGAAACAGATAATTAGCCAGCTCGAACCGCTCACCAGGATTTATTACGAGGAGTTCCGGCGTTGCACCGGTTGCGGACAAGTTTATTGGTCAGGATCGCACTTTACGAAACTTCAGAAACGACTCGAGGAAATCCGCGCGAATCTCGGCGGCTGAGCGGAGAACAGCACCAAAATTTCGAGCGCGATGAAATTCACCTGCGTTATCGCCACATCTGAAAATGAAATTTGCGCTTCGACGTAGCTTGCTACTGACCATTTTTATCACCGTCCGATTCACAATAACGGCGGAAGCGTACACACCGCTGGGACATGAGATTGTCGGCGCGATTGCCGATGAACGATTGGCTGGCACG
>CAVUGV010000049.1:0-62373 GCA_963741065.1 uncultured Verrucomicrobiae bacterium
TTTGGGCGGAGGAATATGACCGGGATTTGACCGACCTGTTTGCCATCCAAAGCGAGATCGCCCAAAAAGTCGCAGATAAGTTTGAAACGAAAGTCTCGTCTATCGAGAAAACCGCCATCCAAACGGCGCCGACGACGGATCTCGTTCGTACGATCTCTACCTGCGAGGCAAACAACTGGTCGATGGCATTTCGTTTAGCACGCGGGCAAAAGAAGATTTAGTCCAGGCCGTGGGACTGCTTGACCAGGCTGTGGCGCACGACCCATCATTCGTGATTGCCTATGATCTGCTGGCTGGAGCGCATGACCGGATTTACTTCCTCGGTTTCGATCACACCGGAGCGCGTCTTCAATTGGCCGAAACAGCCATCCAGTCCATTCGCCGCCTGAGCCCTGAATCTGGCGAGACGCATTTGGCTTTCGCGCAACATCTTTACTGGGCGTATGGGGATTACGATAGAGCCCGGAGGACTGGCTGTTGCCGGGCGAACGCTTCCAAACGAATCGCGAATTGCCCTGATGTCTGGCTACATCGACCGCCGTCAGGGGCGCTGGGAGAAATCCCTCGAGGAAATGAAACAGGCTTTGGAGTTGGACCCACACAATCTTTCCATACTTCAGCAAATCTCTCTTACTTACGAAGCTCTGCGCCGCTATAAAGAGATGGCCGCGACTCTTGATAGCGCGCTGGCCATCGCTCCGAAAGATGTTCCCAGCCGGGTAAGGCGCGCCTGGGTTGACCTCCAATGGCGTGCCGACACAAAGCCGCTGCATACGACAATTGACGCAATTTTAGCTCAGGACCCGGACGCCGCGCCTGTCCTCGTTGAGCGATGGGTCCGCCTTGCATTGGGTGAGCGCGACCCTGGCGCAGCCGAGCGGGCGGTTAAGGCCATGCGGCCGGCGGATGCTACGACGAAAACATTCCCTTCCCTAACACTTGGTGCCAGGGTCTCGTTGCCCGGCTCCGAGGCGATGAGACGGCAGCCCGCGCTGCATTCACCAACGCGAGAGAAGACCTCGAGAAAATTGTGCGCAATCAACCCAACTACCCAGCGGCTCTCTGCGCGCTCGGTGTGGTTGATGCTGCTCTGGGAAATAAGGACGACGCCATCCGAGAAGGTGAGCGCGCGGTCAGGCTAATACCGGTCAGCAAAAGCGCTATCGAGGGTCCGATGTTGATTGAATACCTGGCGGTCATTTATGCGTGGACGGGCGAAAAGGATCGCGCAATCGAACGATTGAATGCGGCGACGAAACTGCCGGGGGCCTCTGTTCTGAGCTACGGCCATTTGCGTCTCAATCCGCTTTGGGACCCGCTGCGAGGCGACCCGCGCTTTGAGGCAATCGTCGCGTCGCTCGCGCCAAAATATTGAGCAATAACTACCTCCGTTTTATATACCAAGCCATTTTCTTGTTGACAATGCAGCCGGCATACACCAACTGTGCGAAATTCATGAAAAAAGACTTAACTGGAATCACTAAACGTCTTATTGCGGGAATCCTCGTGGCAGTGGCCGTTGTGGGGGTTAGCGCCCTGACAATCCACACCCCGAGTCAAAACTCTGCGGCTTGCTCCTTGAACAGCATTCAAACCGATAAAGCCACACTGTTTTATGCCGACTTTAGGCCGGATGGAATTAACTTCGTGGAGCTGGTCCTGCCTGGAACCAGCGAGAGTAAGGCCGCGATTGAGAATTTGAGATTAGTTGCAGCGGCGCTTTAAACTGCTGGTTTAGCTAACGATCAACACAGCCAGTCCCGAAAAGTCTCGGGACTGGCTGTGTTGTGGACCGTGGCATTAGCTTTCGAGTCCGCCGCCGGACGGACTAGCCGTGGCGAGCCAATGACGAATTGACAGCCATCTTCGGCCAACCTACGCGCGCGAGGCAGATGCCGATGGCACGATGGGCTGCCGGAACGCGCCGTTTCTTCGGCATCTATCAGAGCAAAGAGACCAACAGAAGGAAACAAAGACAACGAAGAGCTTTCACGATTCAATTGGTAACAAATGTTCGTTTTCTTCTACGGCGAGCGCCGCTTGCGGTTCTGCCTAGCCCAAGATTTTTGTTGACAGCAGGCGAGATCTTTTGCAGAAGCCAGGAATTCTATGCAGATGACAATTGCATAAGTTCGATGAAGTGGGCGCATTTGTAATCCGCCCTCCCATAGCTTAGCCCCAGAACTAATAAATAAACTCCACAGTTAGTGGCCGTTATTCCATGAGTTGGATCACCATTGTCTGGTCGATGAACGCGGCGGCGTGTTTGACGCTCGCAGCGTTTTATTTGGTGGTCTGGTGCAAGCAGCGCGAGAACTGGGTGTATTTATTGTTTTCCTGCAGCGCGATCGCGGCGGCGGCCATCTCTGCATTCGAGTTAGGATGATGAATGCCAGACGGTCGGACCAATACCAACAGCTGGTGCGCTGGATACATGTGCCCGTGTGGGTGCTCACGCTCTCATTCGTTGCTTTCGTGCGGCTCTATCTGCATGCCGGACGAGCATGGCTGGCGTGGAGCATCTACGGCCTGCGAACCCTGGTATTGATTCTCAATTTTAGTTTTCCCGTTAGTATCAATTTTCGGGAAATTACAGGGCTTCGCCACTTCTCATTAGGGCGGTGAGATGGTGTCGGTGCCCATCGGCACCCCGAACCCATGGGGCATTCTTAGTAACGTAAGTCTGCTCTTGCTGCTTATCTTTTCGCTCGATGCCACAATTACCGTCTTGCGGCGGGGCGATCGGCGGCGTGCCTGGGTCATCGGCGGTAGTATGCTTTTCGGCGCGATCTTTGCCGTGCACGTGCCGCTGGTCATCTGGGGCGTTCTGGAAATCCCGTTTTTCTTCACCTTTGCGTACACGGCCATCGTGGCGGCGATGGGCTATGAGCTGAGTAGCGACATGGCTCGAGCGGCGCAACTCGCGCGTGAATTGAAAGAAAGCGAGGAGAGGCTCACCCTTGCTGCGGACTCCGCAAATTTTGGGGTATGGGAGTGGAACTTAAGCAAAGATGAGGTGCTAGTGACGCCCATCGCGCCGTGAGCTGTTGGGGTTACCCTTCTTCTGGGGCAATTAGATTCGAAAACTTTATTTCCCGAGTGCATACTGAGGATCGCGATCGTGTGCGACAGGCAATTCAGAACGCGATCGAGGAGCGGAAAGTTTACGACTCGGAATTTCGGATTGTGCTTCCAAACGGCAGTGTGCGCTGGATGACGACACGTGGCACGGTCCAGGTAAACAGCTCCGGTGATCCGGTCCGACTTGTGGGTGTCAGCATGGACGTCACCGCTCGAAAACAGGCAGAGATTCTAACGCAACAGCAGCGGGATGAGCTCGAGCAGTTGAGGCAACAGAGGACGGCGTTGCTCGAGAAGGAGGTCGCCGAACGCGCGCGCCTTGAGCGTGAGGTGATCGACATCTGCGCACGCGAGCAACGGCGCATCGCTTATGATTTACATGACAGCGTCGGGCAGCAATTGGTGGGGATCGCGTTATGCGCAAAACTGCTCGAGGAACAATTGCGCGGCGAACGCCCCAGCGAAGCGGACAAAGCGGGTATGATTGTCAAGCTTGTTAATGGTGCAGCCAGGCAGGCGCGGCTTACGGCGCGCACTCTCGAAGGGGCCGACGGCGTCGGAGATTTGAAGACGGCGCTGCAATCGCTAGCCATAAGCGTGAGTCAGAATTGCTCTGTTAAGGCCACGGTTACGGCGGAAGGTTCATCGTTACCGATCAGCCCGCCGGTGGCGGCTCAACTTTATCGGATTGCTCAGGAAGCAGTGCACAACGCGGTGGAGCACGGTGCGGCTCGCGAGGTGCAAATCAATCTCGCTTTCAATCATGAGGTCATGGTGCTGACGATACGAGATAACGGAAAAGGTTTCGAATCCAACGCGAACGGCAATGGGATGGGTCTTCGCATCATGCGCTACCGCGCGCAGTGCATCGGCGGCTCATGCGACGTGCAATCAAGCAGCGAAGGCACAGTTGTCAGGTGCCGCGTGCCGCTGGAACCGCAGCTGGCTGTTTTTGGGTTGCCATGAGTCCGAAAGGAGAAAGCCAAATGAAGTCGCGCGTCATCGTAGTCGAGGATCATCCGGTGCTGAGCGATGGCCTCAGGCAGTTGATCGACAAGCAACCGGACCTCGCCTGCGTTGGAATCGCGGATAACACGTCGGACGCGAAACGGCTCGTCGAGCAATGCAAGCCCGATCTGATGCTTCTTGATCTGCGATTGAAAGGCGGCGACGCGCTTGACTTGATCAAAACATTGCGGGTCGAGCATCCCGAAACGAAGGTGCTCGTCCTTTCGCAATACGATGAGTTGATTTTCGCCGAGCGCGCGCTGCGTGCCGGCGCCTCTGGTTACATCATGAAGGAAAACGCCACCGATGACGTGCTCCGGGCAGTGCGCAAGGTCCTCGCTGGAGAACTGTATTTTAGTGAACGAGTCGCCGCAGCTGTAGTGCAGCGAACCTTGCGCGAAAAACCGAGCCCCCTCCGTGCCGGCGTCGAGCTGCTGTCCGATCGCGAGATGCAGGTGTTTCAACTTCTCGGTGCTTCATACAGCGCACGCGAGATTGCTGACCAATTTCACCTTAGCAAAAAGACCATCGAGACCCACTGTGAAAAAATTAAGCACAAGCTAAGCCTGCACAACGCAGCCGAACTCAAGCAATTTGCCCGGAAATGGGCCGCTGAGAACTTGGGCCTTCCCGAACCGTCGGTGCCGCCCCCAACACAAAACGGTCGGTCCAAGAAGTAGAGCGCTGGGCCGAAGCGCTCCTGCTAATAACTCAACTATTTCTTAGGGGTCGGTTCGCACCGTAGCCCAGGTCAATCATAAAGGCCGCACCGGGTCATTTCAGAAAGGATTCGGAGTCGGTTCGTGTCGTAGCGCAAGTGGATTTAAAGCCGCCCCTGCATTTCAGAAAGGATTCTACCGCGATTAAACGCGTGATACAGGCGCGATTTGTTGACAATCGCTCTTTGTCCACCGACGACATTTTTTGAGCATATTTGAGAACAGTTGGGATACAGCCCGCCCGACGCTTTTACCTATGAAAGAGCACCCAAGAGCACGTGAGCAAAAGTGGGCGTAATCGATCGGTTCTCATTGCGAACGAGACGCTCTACCAACTGAGCTATACCCCCGTTATCGGCAAACCGTAAATTAGCACGCCCGTGGCGGTTTTTCATCAAGCGAAACAACTGCATTTTCGGCGACGTACTTAGTACGCGCTGTCAAACCGTCAGCCGGTGGCGAAGGGCATGGCTACAGCGCTAATAACATAGCACGAGCGATGCGAAAGAACGATTGCAGCGGGCGCTTTCGCGTTTAAGGTGCGCTCTCCAATTCTTAGCATGCTCCAGACGATTCTTGCTCAGGCTCAAACCACAGCGCCCCAAGCAGTCCCCGGCGGCGGCATCGGCTCGTTTTTTGTGCCGCTGATTTTCATTTTCATCATCATGTATTTTGTGATGATCCGGCCGCAGAAAAAACGTCAGCAACAGCAACAAAATTTGATCGCGAGTTTGAAAACCGGCGACCGGGTGGTGACCAACGCCGGCATTCACGGGCTGATTTCAAACGTAAAAGAGAACACGGTGCTGGTGAAGGTGGCGGACAACGTAAAGATCGAGATGGACAAATCGGCCATTACAAACGTGCTGAAAGAGGGTTGAATCGTTGTAGCGTTGAACCGTTGAAGCGATAGTGAAATCCGGAATCAAATGACCCCAGCGCTTACGTTTCTTATCGGGCTTGCCATGCTGGTCCTGTTCGGGTGGTACTTCGCCACCGATCAAGGGCCGCGGAAACGCCTGCTGGCCATGACGCTGATGTTGTTGCTTGTCGTCTTCAGCATCGCCACGATCTGGCCGCCACAGAAAAAGATCGCGCTCGGCCTCGATATTCAAGGCGGCACGTCATTCCTGATCCGCCTCGTGCCCGGCGACAAGCCGATCACCAAAGGAATGCTTGATCAGGCCGTGGAGGTGATTCGGAAGCGTGTCGACGTTTTTGGAGTCAGCGAACCGATCATCAGCCCGGTCGGCGGCGATCGAATTCTGGTTCAGATTCCGGGCCTGGACACTGCGAAGATTCAGGAAGCGCGGGATCAGCTCTCGCGCGTGGCGAAACTCGAGTTCCGTCTGGTTTATCCCGATAATGGCGAGCGATTGCGCGAGATCGACGAAGGAAAGCAAGTCATTCCCCCGGAGTTCCGGATCGAAACGTATAAAATGCAGCGTGAAGGTGAAAAACCGGTAGAGGAACGGTTGCTGGTAAAAAAGAAAGCTGATTTATCCGGGGAGCATGTTTCGAACGCGGGCGCTTCCTATGAAAAAGATGGCTGGGTAGTCCATTTGCGATTCGACGCTGAGGGCGCGAAGCAATTCGGCAACATCACTGCGGCGAACGTTCACCATCGCTTTGCGATTGTGCTTGATGGAATCATCCAATCTGCGCCTGTTATTCAAGACGCAATTTATGGCGGCGACGCACAAATCACGGGAAGATTTACTGAGGAAGAAGCGCGCGGATTAGCGAGCGTGCTCGAGAACCCGCTACAAACGCCAGTAAGCATCGAGGAAGAGCGCAGCGTATCGCCGACTCTGGGGCTGGACTCCATCCGTGCGAGCATTCTGGCCGGTTTGATCGGACTGGCGATCACGCTCGTCTGCGTTGCAATTTACTACAAAATTCCTGGTCTCGTCGCGAATGTCGCGCTGCTCATCAACCTCATCCTCCTCGTCGGCGCGATGACGATGTTTCATTTCGTCCTAACGTTGCCAGGTATTGCAGGCATCATTTTGACGATCGGACTTTCGGTGGATGCGAACGTGCTCATTTATGAGCGATTGCGCGAAGAAATGGCCCTCGGGAAATCGCTCAAGATCGCGCTCAACACGGCCTACGAGAAAGCGTTTAGCTCCATTTTTGACGCCAACGTAACGACGCTGATTACCGCCGCGATTCTGTTTTGGAAAGCGACCGGCCCCGTGAGAGGCTTCGCCATCGCACTTACGCTTGGCATTCTGGCGTCGTTGTTCACGGCGCTCATCGTGGGGCGGAACTTTCTCGGCTGGTTTGTCGATACAGGAAAACTGAAGCGTATCTCGATGTTGCATTTGATCTCGGCGCAAAACATCAATTTCCTCGGTAAAGGCTTTATCGCGTGCATGTGTTCGCTAGCGTTGCTGCTGGCTGGCGCGACCGCTTTTTATCTTCGCGGCGAGAGAAATTTTGGCGTCGATTTTCGCGGCGGCGATCTGATTACATTTAGCGCGCCGGGCAAAATCGACATCGGACAGGTTCGCCACGCGCTGCAACCAATTGGACTTGCCGATGCGTCGATTCAGGAATCCACGCAGGTCGGCAAGAGTTATATCACCGTTCGCACGCCGTTGAATACCAGCGACAAGGTGGAAAAACAAATCATGCAGACGCTGCCCAACGTCGGATTCCATGTGGAAGGTTCCGAGCGAGTCGGCGCGCTCGTAGGCGGTGAGCTGGCAAAGAGTTCGTTGATCGCGCTCGGCCTCGGCATCCTGGGCATTTTAATTTTCGTAACGTTCCGCTTTGAACTTTCCTTTGCCGTAGGCGCGATTGTCGCGTTGCTGCACGATGTGCTTATGACGGTCGGCGTGTTCGCCCTTCTCGGCCGTGAGCTGACTCTTACGATGGTTGGCGCGGTGCTGACTATCGCCGGTTATTCCATTAACGACACCATCGTCGTTTACGACCGGATACGCGAAGGCCTCGCTAGCGGGCGGCGTGGCACCATCGAGGAGATCATGAACTCCAGCATTAACCAAACGCTCAGCCGCACCATTCTTACGAGCACGGTGACGCTGATCCCGATTCTGTGTCTGTTTTTCTTTGGCGGCGCTGTGTTACGCGATTTTTCCCTCGCCATCATTATCGGCGTGGTTGTTGGCACTTACTCTTCGATCTTCATCGCCTCGCCGATCGTCCTCTGGTGGACGCGTGCTCGTGGCGGCAGAGAATCCGCCTTGCGCCGTGAAATCACCCAAAAAACAACGACCGCGGTAAATCCTCTTGCCCAGCGCTAAAGCAACCTGCCTTCGCCGGTTTTCCGGGCAGATTTGACGAGGTTGCCCTGCCCGAGTACTCTCCGGCTCGGTTTTTAAGATAAATTCCTAAATTCAGGGAGTGATGATTGATGCCAGAAGTGATTGTTCGTAAAGGTGAACCTGTCGATCGCGCGTTGAAGCGGCTGAAAAACAAGCTGGATGCCGAGGGGATTCTCGAGGAGGTCCGCCGTTTGCGTGCCTTCGAGACGCCTTCGCAAAAGCATCGTCGCAAAGCTAAAGCCAACGCCAAGCGCGGCCGAATGAAGTTTCGATTTAATTCATAAAGAGGTTACAAAAGTTAAAAGAGTTACAAAACGATGTAACTTTTTTAACTCCGAAGGCTTTCGCGAGCAGGCGATCTAACTTTTCTCAGAAACAGCTCCCTGACCGCCTGCACCAGACCGTCAATATCGTGACGGCGTGCCTCGACATCGACTTTGAGCCCCTGATCGCGTGCGGTTTTTGACGTGATTGGGCCGATGCTCGCGATGCGCATCCCCTTCGGCCACGGCAGTCCGAGCGCCAGAAAGTTTTCGACGGTTGAAGAACTGGTGAACGTGATCAAATCCGCGCCGTCCTGCGCCAATTGACGTCGTGCGCCGCTAGTGTCGCGCGTCTCGGGCAGCGTGCGATATGCGATTGCTTCGTCCACGATCGCGCCGGCAGCTGAGAGTTCTTTGGGCAGAACGTCCCGCGCCTTTTCTGCGCGCACCAAGAGAATCCGCAAATTTTCGATGCTTCCCTGCTTTTTGAACTCCCGCGCCACCGCCTCGGCCACGAATTCTTCCGGCTGAAGATCGACGTGCAGATGAAAGTCTTTCACCCGTTGGGCGGTGGCCGGCCCGATGGCGGCAATGCGCGCGCCGCCGATCTCACGAGCGTCGTCGTACAGCTTGAAGAAAACATCAAAAAACGCGTCGACGCCGTTTGCGCTCGTGAACACGATCCAGTCATAGACGTGCGCGTCCTGCACGAGCTCCGCGAATTCGCGTAAATCGCTCGGCGGCTCGATGCGGATGGTAGGCAGTTCGATCACGTGCGCGCCGAGCGCCCGCAGCTTGTCGCTCAAAACGCTCGCCTGTTTTCGAGTTCGCGTAACGACAATTTTTTTTCCCAGGAGCGGCCGCTTTTCGTACCAATTAAGACTGTCGCGCAGCCCGACGACTTCGCCAAATACGGCCACCGCAGGCGCTTTGAAATCGCTGGCGACAGCTTTTTGGCGATATCTTCAAGAGTGCCGGTGAGCGTTTCCTGTTGTCCGGTAGTGGCCGAGCGCACAAGCGCCACCGGCAAATCGCTGCGCACGCCTTGCTTCAGCATTTCATTGGTGATGGATCCGAGACGTTCCACGCCCATCAGCATCACCTGTGTGCCGCCAAGTTTTGCCAGTGCCGCGTAATCGATTGCACTCTCTGCCTTTGCTGGGTCTTCGTGGCCTGTAAAGAATGTGACGTGCGAATTATGCGCTCGATGCGTCATGGGAATACCGGCATAAGCCGGACCGGCGATGGCGGAAGTGATTCCAGGCACAATTTCAAATTGGACTCCCACATCGGCGACCGCCTGCGCTTCTTCGGCGCCTCGGCCGAACACAAATGGGTCTCCGCCCTTTAACCGAACGACCTGCTTTCCTTCACGCGCTTTCTCGATCAGTAGCGCGTTGATTTCCTGCTGGGTTCGGCTTTCGCCCGGTTCTTTCCCGGCATAAATAATTTCGGCATCGTCCCGCGCCCAACGAAGTATCTCCGGATTTGCCAAATGATCGTACACGATCACGTCTGCATTCTCGATGCAGTCCTTTGCGCGCAAGGTCACCAATCCGAGATCACCCGGCCCAGCGCCAACCAGATAAACTGTTCCGTTCTGTTTTATACTCTTGGTCATGCTCTTACTCTTGCGTGATCCTTCGCAACAATTCGCCGGCCAACTTCCCGCCTTCGTCGCAAGCGCCTTCCACTTCGGCCGACCGTGGTGCCGCCGATTCACCCAGGAAAACTTGCGCGCGCATTTTCATCTTGCCCTTGTCGATCTTTGCAAGCACGCCGACCGGACAATTGCAATCACCCTGCAACCCACGCAGAAATTCTCGCTCCGCCTGCAAACAAAGCAACGTTTCGCGATCGTTTACAAGAGCCAGGAGTGCCTTTGTGCTTTGGTCATCGATGCGAACTTGGAGCGCGATTATTCCCTGGCCACCTGCGGGCAAAAAGGTTTCGCACGGAAGAATTTCAAGAAAAAATTGCCTGCCTTCGAAGCTGATTTCGGTGTTACTCGGCGACAAGCCCAGCCGTTCTAGTCCGGCGCGCGCCAACACGATGGCGTCCCAAGCGTTTTCCGCCAGTTTTCGTAACCGCGTTGGTACGTTGCCGCGGAGATCGACAAGGTTGAGGTCCGCACGTTTCCGGAGCAGCTGATGTTTCCTTCGCACGCTGCCGGTTGCGACTGTGGCACCCCCAGGAAGGCAAGCGAGGCCGCCCAGGTGTTTGGAAACCAGCACGTCCTCCATCGGTGCCCGGCGAAGAACCGCCGCGATTTCTGCGTCCGGGCTCGTTTCACTCGGCAGATCCTTCGCACTGTGAACTGCAACGTCCACCTCTCCGGCAAGAAGCGCGCGCTCGATTTCTGCTGTGAACACTCCTTTTCGTCCTGCCCGAGGATCGACAACTCTGGCTTTGTCGCCTTGTGTCGCAATAATTTTGGTCTCGATTGTTACGTCCGGGTGCGCGCCTTGAATTGCGTTCTCAACCAACCGACTCTGAGCGCGCGCCAGTTCGCTGCCCCGCGTTCCAAGGACAATCTTTCGAGTCATTGAACAAATGTAACTCAGGTCTCCCGTAGCGGAAGCGGCGAGCGCCGTAGGCGCGACATATTTGTAGAAACGTTCGATGCAACTAGAATCGTCAGCCCCGCTTAGGGGCGGCATGTTTTTCGCTTGTACATGGCGCTCCTAACGGAGCTGACACTATCGCTTGCCAGCACTCTATAAACATGTCGCGCCTACAGCGCTGGTCATACGAGGCGGAAGCGCCGCTACAGTTCCGACGCGCGCAGCGGATTTTCGCCGAGCGACGGATGCTCTGCGGTTTGCGAGGGACGATTCAATCCTCGAGAAATTGAATCGACAAAATCCGCGACATGTTCGGCAATGATCGCCTCTGCGGCGGCAACCTGCTGGCGTCTGAGGGCGAGTGATTGCTCGGCCACGGATCGTATTGAATCGATGTCGTAAAGATAAACCCCTTGCATTTCGTTTACGCTGGGATCGACGTCGCGGGGCACGGCGATGTCGATGATGAAGAGCGGACGATCCAAACGTCCGTGCACCATCAGCGCCAGTTTGTCCGGCGTCAGTAGTGGCGTTTCCGACGCGGTGGATGTAATCAGAATATCGATCTCACGGCATTGCGCCGCCCACTCGTCGAATGGTACGGCGCGGCCGCCTACCGCCTGCGCCAACTCGCACGCACGCTCCATCGAGCGATTGCTTACGCGAAGATCAGCTGACGCCGCGCGAAATGAGCGCACGCGCAGTGCGTTCGCTGGTTTCGCCTGCGCCGAGCACGAGTACCTTGCAATCGCTTAGTTTGCCAAAAATTCTTTGAGCTAAATCGACAGCGACTGAGCCGACTGACACCGCACCACGCGCAATGTCCGTGTGCGTGCGGACTTGTTTTGCCACGCGAAAGGCGCGCTGAAACAAACGATGTAAATACGGGCCGACCGCCCCGGATGTTCTGGCCGACTCGTAGGCTTTTTTCGCCTGCCCGAATATCTCGCTCTCGCCAACAACCATCGAGTCGAGTCCAGAGGCAACCCGGAAAAGATGCTGCACGCACTTTTCCGCCTCGTACCGATAAAACGGCGGCGCGTAATCGTGAGGATCGATGTCGATTCTTCGCATGAGACAACGCGCTATTTCATCCGTGGAAACGCGTTTTTGCGAAACCGCGTAAACCTCCACCCGATTACACGTCGTCAGCAATAACGCTTCTGCGCAACCGGTTTGGCGCAGGATCGATTCAGCTGTCGCGGTACCGGCGAACTGCTCCCGCGTCGCGACATTTGCAGTGTGATGACTTAATCCGAGACAGAAAAGATTCATGGCAGCGGACGCATTTCTGCGGTGAATTCGATTCCCCAGAGAAGTGCCAATGCCACGCTAAAGCCGATGATGCATAACGTGGCCACCCATTTCGGGGCCAGCCACCGAAGATGACGACCTTGTAAAATCATCGCGTATAGCAGCCAGACCCCAATAGCAGCCACGACTTGCGCGCGCGGCAACGGGCGGCCCGTAAAGAAACCGCTCACAATGCCCAGCGTGTAAAGCGCAAAGCCCCACCACAACAGTCGGGTAATGGTTGCATAAAGATCTGTCAGCGGTGGCAGATGATAAAAAACAGAATGTAACTGATGCGTCTTAAGCTGCCGTTCCTGGATCAGATACATGACGCCGGCGATGCAAGCGAGAGCGAACGCCCCGTAGGCCACGATCGAAATCGAGGCATGAAATTCCAGCCACGGATTGGCTGGGAGTTTCACCGGATGACGAATGTCGATTGGCGCAACGAGCGCAAAACCTTGCAGTAAAACCACCAGCGGTGCGGTGAACGCGCCCATCAACGACAGGCGATACAGCGGACCCACGAGCATGTACATCAGCGCCACCGACCACGCCAAAAAAACGAAAACCTCAAACAGGTTCGTCAGCGGACAGCGACCCAGCGCATGGCCACGGACCGACAAGAACGCCGTCTGAAAAATGAATCCCAAGCCGACCGCAAAAAAATTGAATCGCATCGGCCGAAACACTCCGGCACGCAACTCAACAATCGTGTGCACGACTGCTGCGAGAAAACAAACTGTCGAAACGATGAGGAGATAGCGATCCACCGGGACAGCTTATTCTAGATTGCCGTCCCGACTTGGCAATCCTCTGTAAAATCACCGCGTGATTACTAATTTGCTTCGCTGACGCCTCGTCGCGGACAAGCCTGATTGACGTTTCATTGCATCCCGCTAGCGTTCGCGCCGATGGCTTTGTGACATACTTGGAAAACTCCGCGCTGCTGTGCGCGACGTGCCCGATTTCCCAAAGAAAGGGATCATGTTTAAAGACATCACACCTGTCTTGAACGATCGCACGTTGTTCCGTGCGTCGATTGATCTTTTTTTGGAGCGTTGCCGCGGGAGAAAGATTGACAAAATCGTCGGGATCGACGCGCGGGGCTTCGTTTTTGGATCGGCGGTGGCGTATGAACTTGGTGTTGGTTTCGTTCCGATTCGGAAGCGCGGCAAGCTTCCCTACCGAACTGAGGTCGCGAAATACTCGCTCGAGTACGGAGAAGCGGAAATGGAGATGCACGTCGATGCTTTGACCGCGGGCGAGCGGGTTGTGATGGTCGATGATTTACTCGCGACCGGCGGGACTTCTGCTGCTGCCGCCCTCCTTATCCGTAAAGCTGGCGGAAATCTGGTGGAAGCGCAGTTTCTAATTGAGTTAGAATTCCTTCATGGCCGCAAGCAACTCGAGCCGACGCCGATCACGTCGTTTCTGAAATACTGAATTCTTTGCGGCGTGCATGGCACTGGCTGCTGCGTTACAGCCCTGCATCACATGCATGTCATTCTGAGCCGAAGCGAAGAATCCAGTCTTTGCCTCGATTTAGTCAAAAAACCAGAACGTTCACGGCCGTCGATCGGCCTGTAAAAATTCGAGAATCACGAGATTCTTCGCTTCGCTCAGACATGACATTGTTCGGCGAGGGTGCACATTTTGGATTTTGGATTTCCAACTTTAGATTAGGCCGCGATCCAAACTGGCGATGAGAATGTCCCGACATCTGGAACAAGTTCTGGCGCACGCTGAAAACCGTCTTGCGGCCACGGGGACCAGACGACCAACGGAGGTTCTCCCGCTTTACAAAAAATTTCTCAAGGTTGAAGAGCACCGGTTGCGGCTGAAGCACCAGGCCGGAGGGGGTGGCCGCGAAATTTGCGCGCGACGCGCTGAATTGATTGATATTTTATTGCAATACGTTTTCGGCGCTGCTGCCGCTGCTGCGTCGCGAAAATGGCGGGGCGGAGGTTCCGCTGGCTTTGGTCGCTCTTGGCGGATACGGCCGGGGCGAGCTCAATCCGTTCAGTGACATTGACGTGATGCTGTTGCATCGGCAACGAGACGAGATTTCGCCGCACTTGGAGGAGATGGTGAATCAAGTTCTCTATCTGCTATGGGACAGCGGTTTCAAAGTGGGGCACTCCACGCGTTCCATTAAAGAAGCGATTGCCCAGGCCAACCGTGACATGCGCACAAAGACCGCCATGCTGGAGTCGCGGTTTCTCGCCGGCGACAACGAGCTGGCGGGCGAATTTCGGGAGCAATTTCGTTCAAAATGCGTCGAGCGGGCACGAACGCGAAATACGTCGAGATGCGTATGCAAGACCAGGTCGCCCGGCACAAAAAATTCGGGGACAGCGTTTATCTGCAGGAGCCAAACCTCAAGAGCGGCTGCGGCGGGCTGCGCGACTATCAAAATCTGCTTTGGATAACCTACTTTAAGGAGGGATCGCTGAGCACGAACCAGTTGGTGGGGAAAGATTGGCTGAGCGAAAGCGACCAGCGACGCATCGAGAGGGCCTACGATTTTCTCCTCCGCTTGCGCACGGATTTGCATTACGCGACCGGACGCGCCACCGACGTACTGCACATCAACCTGCAGGAGCAAATCGCAAAACGGCTCCATTATTCTCCCCGAAACGGCCAGCTCCGGAGCGAGGCGCTGATGCGGGACTACTACGACCACACGCGAAATGTCTTGCGGGTGACCGAACGCATCACGGAACAATTTGTGAGCGGATACGTCACAAGCAAGACCCGTTCTCTTTTCAGTTTTCTTCCGTTAATAAGAGGTGACAAAACTCCAATCGGGGACTCTTTCTTTGTTCGCAATAAACAACTGCATCCGGCGCGGCTGGATATTTTTCGCAAAGATCCTGAACAGATGATGCGAGCTTTTGAGTTGACGCTGGAGCGCGTCTTGGATCTTAGCCCGGAACTGGCGGATTTATTAAGCAGAAACCTCGGCCAGGTGACCCGCACCTATCAGTATGCGCGCGGGCCTCGCACGATCTTCAAATCGATTCTTTCGCAAAAAGGGAAAGTGGGACGCATCCTGCGAATGATGCATCGGGTAGATTTTCTCGGCCGCTACATTCCCGAATTCGGCCAGCTGACGTGCCTGGTGCAGCATGAGTTTCTGCATCGTTACACAGCTGACGAGCATACATTAGTCTGTATCGACAAACTCGACGCGCTGGCGGAGACGAATGATCCCAAGCTGATTGCTTATCGAAGAATTTTTGAGGAACTCGAGGACCCGCTGGTCCTGTATCTCGCGCTTCTTTTGCACGACAGCGGCAAAGCTGTCGGCGCACGGCCACACTCTGAAGCAAGCGCGCTCTTTGCCCAGCGCGTCGCGACCCGTTTGCAGTTGTCCTCCGAGGAGCGCAAGTCGCTTATCCTGCTGGTCGATCATCATCTCACCCTCTCCACGATTGCGCAGCAGAGAAACCTGGATGACCCAGCGACAGTGATGGAGTTGGCCCACATTGTGAAGCATCAGAAAAATCTGAACGCGCTCATGCTGCTGACTCTGGCGGACGGCCAGGGCACAAGCCCCGAAGCGTGGTCGGATTGGAAGGAGTCGCTCGTCTGGCAGTTGTTTCACCAGACCTCGCGTTATCTGGCCGACCGGAAATCTTATGACGAACAAACAAGAATCGAGCGCCAAAGCTTGCAGGCTGCTGTGTCCGAGAAACTTTCGCCGGACTACGCAGAGGAAATCGAAGCGCACTTTGAGTTCATGCCGGATCATTATTTCCGCGCGAGCGATCTCCCCGAAGATCGTCGAGCACCTGAAATTATTCCGGTCGTTCCTTGAGAACGTGTCTACGGGACGAGAGCTTCCGCTGGCGCCAGCAATCAAATGGAAGGTCGTGCCGGAGCAGGGGCACAGCTGTTATGACTTTCTGCACGTGGGAGCGTGAACGGTTGCTGGCAAAAGTTGCCGGATCATTTTCCGTTGTGCCGTTGAACATTTTGAGCGCCGACGTTTTTCCGCGCGGCGACAACGTGGTGCTCGGAGTTTTCCGCGTGTGCGACACGAACTCCCGCCCGGCCACCGACCCGCGAGATTTCACGCTGGTAGAGCAAACTTTGCGACGAGCCCTCGAAGACGAAAGCTTCCATTTTCTGCCACTAATCGAAAAGGCGAAGCGCCAAAGCCGTCGTCTCGCGCCGGCAATTGAATTTCCGACGCGCATTGCCATCGATAACAGAACACACCCAAACTACACGCTCATTGAGATTCAAGCTCCGGACCGGCTCGGATTGCTCTACGACGTGCTGAACTGTCTTGATCGCGAAAATATTTTAATCCCGCTGTCTCGTATTAATACGCAGGCCGGCGCTGCGATTGATACGCTGTATGTGGTGGACGGCGCCAACCACGCCAAGATCACCGATTCGCACCGGGTCCGGATGATCCAGCAGCATTTAAAGAATTCGATCTTAGGTGGAGGCGCTGCGAAATTGCAGTAGAAAACACGAGCGCGTTTCAGTTTTGCTACGAACTGTTTCGGTCTCATGAACGTTCTTATTCTCGCAGCCGGGTACGCAACGCGCCTCTATCCGCTGACGCTCAAAAAGGCGAAGCCGCTTCTCGTGGTCGGGGGCAAACCGATTATCGAGTGGGTGGTGGATAATCTCGCGGGCATTCCTGACCTGGAAACGATCTACGTGGTAACAAACGACAAATTCGCGGCTGACTTCCAAGCCTGGAGCGAGCGCTATCGGGGCCGGCATCCGGAATTCAAATTCAAAATCGTTAACGACGGTTCCACGAGTGATGAAGATAAATTGGGTGCGATTGGTGACATCAATCTTGTCGTCTCGCGCGAGAACTTGACTCAAAGCAGCTTGTTAATTGTTGCTGGTGACAACCTGTTAACTGAATCGCTGGCGAATTTTGTGGAATGCGCGAGAGGAACTGACGCAACGGTTGCGGTCTATGATGTCGGCGACGCTGAAGCCATCAAAAGATACGGCAACATCACCGTTGATGCGGACGGAATCATTACCCGCTTCGAGGAAAAACCCGAGAAACCCCAGGGAACCCTGGCTGCAGTCGCCGTTTACTATTATTCGCCGGCGGTTCTCTCTCTTTTAACGACCTATCTTGCTGCAGGCAATAATCCCGATCAGCCTGGCCGTTTTGTGCAATGGCTCTACACGCGCAAACCGGTAAAGACGTTTCAGATCAAAGGCAAATGGCTCGATATCGGAAGCAAAGAAACGCTGGAGAACGCCGACAAGATTCTCGCGAAGCTCAAAGCGTGAGAATGGCGAATGACAAATGAATGACATTTTGTCATTTATCATTCGCCTGCCGCGCCGTAGCTCCGCGAAGGCGGGTCATTTTAACCGCCCTTCATCAAACTCGATCAAATCGAAATACGTCCGAATATCTCTGCGGCCTTCGCCGCCCGCCTCTTTGAGAAAATGCATGAAGCGCGCCTTTTTAGCGGCGGTGTCCGGATGCCGCGAAATCATCGCCTGGTCCCATTGTTCAATTTCTTCGAGCGAATGTTTAGCGCCGTTTTTCTGCACCCACTTCAGGATCGTGGCGTCATCGTCAAGTTTGTTGGCAATCTCTTCAAATGCATCCCCGTCGAGTTTGAGAAACGCCAGTAAATGTTTATCGAAGCCGACGGTTTTGTAGTTGTAACCGTCAAGCAACCCTTTCCGATGCAGTCTGGCCTTGTCTATCAACCGCGGCAGATGCACGTAACCGCCAAGTTTTTCGTAAGGACTGCGTGGATGCAGTCTTGACATGGGGTTAATTGTAGGGCGTTTACCCTCTTCTGTGAAACGCCAACTTCTGGAGCGCGCGGCGTCCGCCCTACAGTCGGCGTTATGTCGCGGGCAAAGGCCGCGGTGCTGCCTCTGGAAAATTCGACTCCGGCGCGCTCGCGGCGGCCGGCTTTTGTTCCTGCAATAATTCGCCCTGTGTCAGGCCGATCTGACCGATCACGAGTTGGCCGGAAAACATGCCCCCCTTTTCCACTGTAATGGCCCTTGCCGTGACATCGCCTTCCAGTGCGCCTTTCCTCTCCACCGTGACCGTTTGCGCAACGAGATCGCCCGACATCCTGCCTCTGATTTCAACGGTCTCCGCGCGCACTCTGCGAAAGCAGTGAACATCGGCTTTGCGATCGACGATGACGTGTCGAGCGCTAATGCGGCCAGGAATTTTGCCTGAGTAGTTAATCGTCGCGGTGTCGTCGCAATGCAGATTCCCGCGCAGCCTGCCTTCGACTAAGGCGGATTGGCAAACCACGCTGCTGCTGGCCAGATCGCCTTTGCCGGTCAGATGCACGTCGCCCCGGGTTCGAATGCTTCGGCTGAAGCCGCTGGTGATTTTGTAGTCGCGCAAATCAATATGCGTACTACACGACGGGCAGATTGTCGAAGCCGCCGCGCCACTGACCTGCTGTTTTCGTTTACAATCAAAACACTCGATGACGGAACTGCGTTGTCGCTTCCAAAAATCCTCGAGTCTGCCAAGAACGGAAGAGCTCTCCGACGGAGGCGCTTCTTCTTTTGTCCGCAGTTTCAGGCCAGGCTTCGGCGCGAATGGCAGAAAACGAACGACCGCACTGGCGACAGATCGAGCTTTTTGCCGCGGCATATTCCATCTGCTTAAAGCCGCAGTGCGGGCATTCCGCACTGACTTTTACAAGCGACGGATTGGCCACTGGACCCTAAGCCGAGACCCTTTGCTTATGCGCGCGCTCCAAAGGCTGCTTTGATCGGCTCGCTCGGCCGCACAACTTCAGGACGAGCTGCCGCCTTGGCGGGAAGCGCCCCGCTGGTGACTTCCGACTTGCCGATGAAAGTGGCCCCTTCTTCGATGGTGAGACGCGCTGCTTTCAGATCTCCCTGCAACACGCATTTGGATTTTAGCTCGCAACGCTCGGCCACGGTGATGTTGCCTTGCACTTTGCCATAGACGGTGATCGATTTGGTTTTTATCTCGCCCCGAATTTCAGCGTTTTCACCGACTGTCAAAACGCCATCAGAGTTAATATCACCTTCGACTTTTCCATCGATGAGCAGTTCCTTTTGGAACTTGATCGAGCCTTTGATTTCGACATCGCTCGAGAGGATGTCTTTGCCTCCGTGATCTGCCATAGGATTTGAATTTGGATTATCGATTATTGTTGTTTGTTTTTGGTTCTTCCCGACTTGCAGAATGATTGTTGTCATCTGTGTCCGGATACCGCGGCTCTTCTCGAACCGGCGGCATCGGCTTTTGCGGGACGAATCTCCTGAGCATTGGATAGATTGTGACACTCGCCCATGCCTGTCAACGGATTCTCTTCCTTGAGCGCAAACTTTTTATTTTTTATCGTTCATCAGCGACCCGATAAAGTTTGAACGCCGCGCTCTGCGCGGAGAAAATCAGGAAACGCGGCGCTTGGCCGGGCGTTCGATCCAATACGCGACACAGCGGAGGCGGTGGTAATGCCTGGCTCAGAACGGCTGCGGAATTTTGCGCCACACGGTCCGCATCGTACGCACAAACCCACGCTACCCGGTGGTTCTGCAGAATTTCGCGCGCTTTCTGCAAATCATCGGAAAGAAAAAATCGCGCGCTGTCTGCGATGCCGTTGAGGCTTTCGTGCGAACTTCCGGCTACTCCAGGCTGGCCTGACCAATAGGCGATCGAGGGCGAAAGCCACCACGGCGCAAGAAACGGATGCACCTCTGACGATTGCAAACTAAGCGCCAGTTCGCGCAACTGCGCCGATTCATTCCGCCGTTCCACGCGAGCGGCTAATTGCGTTTCATTTGGCCAAAGCCTTTCATCCCAATCGCGCAAAATCGGAAAGATCGATAACACAAATGCGATCCAAACTGCTGCTGGCGATTTGATCGGCGCGAGCAAAGCCGGAAGCGCAAGCACGAATATTAATACAAAAAAATATCCCCATCGCGCTTGCCAAATGGTCAAAAAATAGGTCGCGATCAAAAGACCATACACTGGTAGGGCGCGACCGAGCCTGCTTTGAGCGGAGTCGAATGGGTGTGCGCTGTCCCTTTGCCTCCTCACGCTCATCCAAATCAAAAACGGCGCGACCAAAAGCAGATATCCGCACCAACGCAACCAAACCGGATTTGTCGGCGACACGTGGACGAGTTCGCCGATCGTGCGTGACCAGTTTTTGAAAATCGGGTCTGATTGAAAGATCGCGATCGACGGAATGCGTCGCTCAATCAAAAGCGCAGCCACAATAATCGCGGCAAACAAAAGCCATCCTGCGCGCCGAGATCTCGTGCAAAAAGCGCCTGTCGATTCACCAGAAACATCGTGGCCGTCACGATGCAGAAATAGAACGAGCGGTTCGTAAGCCGAATACCCAGATCGCCAGCGCCCAAGCCCCGCCACCAATGCTCCATGTGTGGGCTTGCGATGCCATACGTGATTCACGTATAGCACGCCGGTGTGCCGGCTGCTTGCAGGTTCTGCAAACGCCACTCCGCGCAAATCGCGATCGTCACGAGCAGGATGGATAAGGATTGATGATCGGGCCTGCCAAGCTCCGTCCCGTGAACGAGAATGGGACTGATCGCATACAGAATCAGCATTACCCAGCGATAACGGAATTGCATTCCGCGTGACCACCACCAGAGAAACCAGCCTCCAAGCAGCGCAAGCAACGGCGAAACAAATGCCCCTGCCAAATCGAGCGCGTGCGCCGTGAACGGCTTTAGCAGAAGCGACAGTCCGAGGATGAGATAATCGAAGCGGCGCGGTCGTATGCGGAGTTGTTCCCTGCGGAAAATTTTCAAAGACATGATGCCGCACGATCAGTCCCGGCTGTGCGTCGCAAATCTGCACGCGCGTCATCCGCGCATAACAATCCGCATCAACAAAGTAAATGTTCCCGGCGACAAAAACGTCCTGATAATTCGCGCACCGTGTTGCCAGGATCAATGCGCTAAGAATTAGAATCTCGATTATTGCGATGATTACGCGCATAACGCCTCCATCCTGCAATCCGCAATAAGTTTACCTGCCGCGGCGGGCAATCCGAAATTTTACTTGCCTGCTGGCCTGTCATGTTGAGCGAAGCGAAACATCTCTAGTCTGTTTCTGTTGTGGCCCCAATTGAACTGAGATTCTTCGCTTCGCTCAGAATGAAATTCTGGCTTGGAGTACCGGCTGGCTTGCCTGCATTGCGCATTGGACGTTGGACGTTGGATGTTCGCGCGTCAGCGCGCGATGGGCCTGTAGCTCAGCGGTTAGAGCAGCCCCGAAAGCTTTCGGGGTTGGTTATCAGGGATATGATATGCTTCACTGTGTGATCGAGTGGGCCTGTAGCTCAGCGGTTAGAGCAGGGGACTCATAATCCCTTGGTCCCAGGTTCGAATCCTGGCGGGCCCAGCCCCGAAAGCTTTCGGCGCTGAAACCAAGCGAGGCCGTCGGCAAATCTTAAATCCGCAAATCGCTGGATTCTTCTCAGTTGCAATTTTCCCCTGCGTGTTCGAAGCTCTGCGTCCGCTCTGGGAGGAATTCTTATGAACCAGATCATCGATGCGATCGAGAAAGAACAACAAAAAACCGACGCGAACACATTCAAGGTCGGCGACAGCGTCCGCGTCCATACGCGGGTTGTGGAGGGAGACAAGGAACGAATCCAGATATTTTCTGGCGTAGTGATTGGCCGCAAGGGACGCGGATTGAACGAAACGTTTACCGTGCGCCGCATCTCCTACGGTGAGGGCGTGGAGCGAGTTTTCCCATTGCACTCACCCCGCATCGCAAAAATCGATGTCGAGCAAGAGGGGCGCGTGCGCCGCGCCAGATTGAATTATCTTCGTGCTCGCAAAGGCAAGGAAGCAACAGCGGTAAGAGAGTGACGTCGCTCATTTAGCGATTTAGCGAATTAGTGAATTAACGATTGAAGCAGCCGGATTAAATCGCTAAATCGTTAAATCATTGAATCGCTAAATTGACGAAATGTATCGGCGCTGCGGTTTTCGTTACGAGAAAAAACTCCGCGCTAATGGCGTCGCTCGCATCGCTGGCATCGACGAAGCAGGCCGCGGCGCGCTAGCGGGCCCCGTCGTGGCGGCCGCGGTGGTTCTGCCTGAAAAATTCCGTCATCGTCGCCTGAATGATTCCAAACAACTTGCGCCTGAATTACGCGAGGAGATTTATTGCGAACTGGTCGCTCATCCCGAAATCAGATGGACCGTCGGCATCGTTGATTCCATAGAGATCGATCGAATCAACATTCTCCGTGCGAGTCATAAAGCCATGCGCTTTGCAGTCGAAGCGATGATCGATCAGCCCGATCATGTTTTGATCGATGGTCTTCCTGTTGTCCCGTTCCCATTTCCGCAGACGGCTATCATCGATGGCGATTGCATCAGCTTAAGCATCGCTGCCGCCAGCGTGATCGCGAAGGTCACGCGCGATAGAATGATGCGTGACTTTTGCGAGCAGTTTCCACAATATTCCTTCAGCCGGCATAAAGGTTACGGCACCGAACTGCATCTCGTTAAGCTCCATGAATTCGGCCCTTGCCCGATCCATCGCCGATCTTTCGAACCGGTGGCGCAACCGCTTCTCGCTCTCGAGGAGCTCGCGGAAATCGGTCCATCTCCGGCGCGGTGCGCACGGCGAGAAATTGGCGTGTCGATACCTGCGGCGTAGCGGTTACAAAATTCTCTACCGCAACTTCAAGGGACGCAGTGGCGGCGAGATCGACATCGTCTGCCGGGATAACGACACGCTCGTATTCGTCGAAGTAAAGACACGCACGCGTGAAGATTTTGGCCGACCTGTTGCCGCAGTCGATCGACAAAAACAAAAGCGCATTTCGCGCGGCGGACTAGCCTGGCTGCGGATGCTCGACAATCCCGATATTCTTTTCCGGTTCGATGTTGTGGAAGTCATCATTGCGGATGACGCGAAACCACGCCTTGAATTGATCAGGAACGCATTCCCGCTTTCGAAGCCGTATCTCTACTAGTCTTCGACTTTCATGCGCCATTCTCTGGCTGTCATGTTGAGCGGAGCGAAACATCTCTGACTTTTTGCTCCGCACGCTGCTTGGGGAAAGGACCAGAGATTCCTCGCTTCACTCGGAATGACAAGGAAAAGCGGCTGGAATCTACTTGCAATCAAACTTCAGCCGCCTCGATAATCCGCAAACTTTTATGAACAGCAAAATCAATCATCTCGCAGTTTGGATCCTTGTCGTGATTCACCAACTTATCGGCTGGGGATGGTACGCCGTTTTTGGCGAGAAGTGGCTCAATCTGCACGCCCGGACGATGACCGACATCGAGCGCACTCATAACGTCGGCGCGTACATGTTCGCAATCGTTACCGCAATCGTGGTCAATTACACATTGGCTTGGCTGATCTCACGTCTCAATGCAACCACGGCAGTCGCCGGATTGAAGATCGCGCTGCTTGCTGGTTCGGCTTTTTATTTGTTGAACACGCCACCATCGCGGTGTTCTCCGCTTTTGAAACCAATCCCTGGCCGCTCATCTTGATCGACATGGGCCGACCGCTCGTGGCATTCTCGATCAGCGGCCTCGTCCTCGGCGCCTGGCGCAGGCGTGCCCTGTAGCCGCGATCATTGACCGCGTCTCCAGAGCGGGCGCGTGACCAGCGCTGGACAATCGCGCGCTGTTGGCAAAATCATAAGTTTCCAGCCATGGCTGATCCTATCCTCATTGCCCAATCGAAGGAACCAATCTTTTTGCTCCCGAAAATGGCGAATCGCCATGGCTTGATCGCCGGTGCAACTGGAACTGGAAAGACAGTCACATTGCAAACGCTCGCGGAAAATTTCAGCGCGCGCGGCGTTCCGGTGTTCATGGCCGACGTGAAAGGCGATCTCGCGGGATTGAGCCAGTCGGGTGGTAACAACCCGAAAGTAGTCGAACGAGCGAAAGAGCTTAAGATTGACGGTTTCAAAGGCGAAGCTTGTCCCGTTGTCTTCTGGGATGTATTCGGCGAGCAAGGACACCCGGTGCGCGCCACGGTGTCCGAGATGGGCCCGCTGCTGCTTGGGCGCTTGCTCGAATTGAACGACACGCAGGAAGGCGTGCTCAACATGGTGTTCAAGATCGCGGACGAAAACGGCTTGCTTCTTCTCGATCTTAAAGATCTGCGCGCGATGTTGCAGTACGTCGCGGACAATGCAGACCAATTCAAAACGCAATATGGAAATATCTCCGCCGCCAGTGCCGGTGCGATCCAGCGTAATCTGCTAGCGCTCGAATCACAGGGCGCCGACAAATTTTTTGGCGAACCCGCCCTGAATCTTGATGATCTGATCCAAACGCAGAACGGGAAAGGCGTGATCAACATCCTCGCTGCCGAAAAGTTGATGCAGAAAGCGCCGAAGGTTTATGCGACACTTTTACTGTGGATGCTCTCGGAGTTGTTCGAGAACCTTCCGGAAATAGGCGATCCCGAAAAACCGAAGCTGGTTTTCTTCTTCGACGAAGCACATTTGCTCTTCACCGACATCGCGCCGGCAGTCGAACAAAAGATCGAGCAAATGGTGCGACTGATTCGATCAAAGGGCGTCGGCGTTTATTTCGTCAGTCAGAATCCGCTCGATATTCCCGAAGTTGTTCTGGGTCAGCTCGGTAATCGTGTGCAACATGCCTTGCGAGCGTTTACCCCGCGCGATCAGAAAGCGGTGAAAGCTGCCGCGGAAACGTTCCGGCAAAATCCAAAGCTCAAACGTTGAGACGGTGCTTACTGAGCTCGCGGTCGGCGAAGCGCTCGTATCAATGCTGGATGAGAATGGCAGCCCGGAAATTGTCGAGCGCGCAAAGATTGTTCCGCCGCGCAGCCAGGTCGGTGCGATCACGCCGGACCAGCGAAAACAGATCATAAGTTCGTCCGTTCTCGCCGGTCATTATGAAAAAGCGGTTGATCGTGAATCGGCTTACGAAAAATTACAGGCCAGAGCAGGGGAGAAAGTGCAAACGGCCGGTGCCCCAGTTGTGCCAATAGGGGCTCCAGCTGCCGAAGGAACAAAGCCGTCGTTGCTTTCTGAAGCTTTGGGAACCGTCACGGCCGCGTTTCAGCCAACAATCGGGCCGCGCGGCGCAATTCATGATTCGCTTGCCAGTTCCATGGCGAAGAGCGCGATGCGTGCTGCCAGTAGTCAGATCGGACGACAAGTCGTTCGCGGAATTCTGGGAGGAATTCTCGGCGGCACCAGCCGGCGAAGGTAGTTGTAGCGGCGCTCGCCGCGGCGAGCGCCTGCAACCTGGTTCGGTGCTTGGCACAAGCACCCTACAATTACTCTTGTGTCGGTTCCGGCATTGCCTTCACACCGACCCGCGCGAGGTACTCATCCGCTTTTTGTCATTCCGAGCGGAGTCGAGGAATCTCTAAATATTTCTGTAGATCCTCACTGTTTCGGCGGCTCGGGAATCGCTCTCACGCCAACGCGTGCAAGGTATTCGTCCGCGCTTTTGTCATTTCGAGCGAAGTCGAGAAATCTCTCGCTCGGCTCCGCCATTGGACGTTGGATGTTGAGCGTTGAGCGTTCGGCGTTTTCTTCTTTTTATTGCTTCGGCGGCTCAGGGATCGCCCTCACTCCAACTCGCGCTAAATATTCATCAGCTTGCAACAGATCGTTGCCCGCGCGCTCGAGAATCTTTAGCAGATTATCCATCGACGAAACTTCCTCGAGTTGCTCGGTCAGGAACCACTGCAGAAAATTGATCGTGATGTAGTCGTTCTGTTTTCTGGCCAATTCTACTAGCCCGTTGATCTGCTGGGTGACATGAATCTCCTGGTCGAGCGACAGCTTCACCGCATCGCGAGCCGTCTTGAATTTCGATTTCGGCGCGTCGATTGCCGGAATTTCCACCCGTCCGCCGGCATCGACTACGTATTTTATAAAGCGCAGGGCATGCCCCTTCTCTTCCTCAGCCTGCTGAAAAAAATGTTGCGATAACTGCGGCAACGCCTCCGCCGCAAAATGCGCCGCAATCGCGTAATACTGCAGTTCCGCGCTGAACTCGTACCCGATTTGCTCATTTATGGCGTCAATTACCTTCTGACTTGTAAGCATAACCACAACCTACGGTAAATCAGGCCAAAGCAAATCGATCTGCCTGCCACGCCGTAGCCTCGGTGAAGGCGGGCTCGTTAATGGCATCAATGACTTTTTGACTGGCTCGCCGCGCCGTAGCCTCGGCGAAGGCAGGTACGCATGAAGAACCTTTCCGTTGGCTTTCTCTTTGTTTAGCGCAGCATTGAGGTGGGCTCAAATTTCACTGGTGAAAACATTTTGGATGAACTTATTTGTCTTATATGAGAGACAAAGATTTAGGAGCAAAGGACGAGCCCGGGATGATAACGCGACGAGCGTTCGTTTGTGCAGCGCTGGCGAGCGGCGCCACGCTTTTCGCGGGAAGGGCAGCCAGCCTTTTCGGAGCTAGCTCGCTCACGACAGACGCAGGCGACAACTCCATCTTCCGTTTGGGTGGCGATCTGCCGGTGAATCGACTTGGATTCGGTGCGATGCGTCTCACGGGGGAGGGGATCTGGGGTTGGCCGCCGGATCGCGAGAATGCGCTCAAAGTCTTGCGGCGTGCTGTCGAACTTGGTGTGAACCTGATCGACACAGCGGACGCCTACGGACCGGAAACCAGTGAATTGCTGATTGCACAAGCGCTTCATCCGTACTCGAAAGGACTTGTCATCGCGACTAAAGGCGGAAACACGCGGCCCGGACCCGGCCAGTGGGTACCAAATGGTCGGCCTGAATATCTCAAACAATGTGTCGATAAAAGTCTTAACCGGTTAAAGCTTGAACGAATCGATCTCTATCAACTGCACCGCATCGATCCCAAGGTGCCGATGGAAGAATCACTGGGCGCGCTTAAGGAAATGCAGAGTGCCGGTAAGATTCGGCACATCGGATTATCCGAAGTGTCACCCGAGCAGGTTGAGCAGGCGCGTAAAGTTGTTCCGATCGTGACTGTGCAGAACCGCTACAACATCACGGACCGAAAATGGGAGAACACACTGATTTATTGCCAGAAAGAAGGGATCGGTTTCATGCCGTGGGCGCCAATCGGCGGGAGCAGAGGATTGAGCGGGGGAGCGTTGGAAAAAGCCGCGAAAGATCACGGCGTGAGCGTGATTCAACTCGGGTTGGCGTGGCTACTACATCGGTCACCTGTAATGCTGCCAATCCCGGGGACCTCGTCGCTGGCGCACCTGGAGGAAAATATGGCGGCTGCGAGGGTGAAGTTGACCGCGGACGAATGGAAGGCAATTGATGCGTTTGCGGGGCCAGCATGACAAGAAATCACCTGCGACTTGAAGTGGCCCGTAGCGTGGCTATTCCGGCGACGTCCTATTGATTGATTCGCAAAATCTCTTTTGCTCAGTTGCCGCGGCGACCTTGACAGTCTTATCTTGCGGTTCCCAACCGCTCGGTTCTCTTACGGCATGCGGCGTTCCGCCGCGCCGTGCGCTTCCGCCTTCGCCAAGGCTTCCATCTTCGTTAGAACTACGACGTGACTGGCCGGCGTGACAGGGAGTTGATGGAATCGGCGGGAAAACTGCCCTCATATCTCAATTGACTTGGGTGGGAATTCCCACCATGTTACTGCGATGCCAGCGACGAAAACGAAAGCGAGACCGAGACAGAACCGGGGCCTGACGGTTGTCGAGCGGTATGATGTTGCGGCGGATGCGAAGAAGCGAATCAATCTGCGCAACGCCAAGACAAAATATTTTCATGTGAAGGCGTTCTCGAACGGAGCCTATATCCTGGAACCGCGCGTACTCGTGCCGCCGCCTGCGATTTCTGCGCGGACGATGAAGATGATCGAGCAATCCGCTGCTAACCTGAAGAAGGGGCGCGCTTCGGCGCCGATCGACTTCGCTTCGCTCCCAAAGGTCTAGGTTTGATCCATGCCGTTCAACATCCGGATGGGTGTGCCGGGGATGGAGGCAGCTTGGAATGATCTAGTAGCTCGCGCGCGTCGCGGTAAGTTGGATCGCGAGGAAACAAAGCTCTATCGGAAACTGGTAAAAGCGCTCGGATATCTCCGAGAGAACCCGCGCCACAATAGTCTTGCTTCACATGAAATTGATGCCTTGAGCCGGAAGTGCGGCTTCAGGGTTTTCCAATCATATCTCGAAAACAGAACGCCAGCCGCGGGCCGAATGTTTTGGGCTTATGGCCCGGATAAAGGAGACATCACGATACTTGGTGTTGAAGCGCATCCAGAGGATAAAAAGCACGGCGCTTATGAGCGGATAAAGCTTGCATCGATGCCGGGTACGAAGGCGTAATACGAGGCACACGCTCTCGCCCATGTCTGCATTTGGTTCTCCGCGCGAGGATAAAGGCGATGTCGATCGTGAGATCCGCATCGAGAAGATGAAGCGCGAGCTAGAGGAACTGAGCAGCGAATCAATGATTAGCGGCTCGTTTGGAGCTGTGTCGCCGGAACTGGAGGAGATTTTTCTTGAGCGCGTGTGCGAGTTCGAAAAGGCGGAGCTGGATACGAATTTCAATAGGCTTGTGCAGCACGGGGTGGAGATGGTTCCGCCGGACGAATTGGATGGTGCCGGTTTGCAAACGAAGCTTAAAGAGGTTCTGCACGCGCTTGCGGCGATGCGTTGTTTTTTACACGACACAGATCATTTGAGCGATCGTGAACTTTATACATGGATGTGGACTGATGGGCTGCGCGAGGAAACGCCGGACATGGCGCAGCTGGGCGGTGCCTGGCATACCAGTCCGATCGGCAGTTGCACTGATGAAGACACTGCAATTTTCCTGAAATACTACGCCAGTGAGAAAGAACGGCGGCGTTGGAAGAAGGATTTCCCGAACGATGTATTGCCGCCGCGTTGTCCCTTGCCCTATCACCGGGGCCGGACTCTGCCGCCCCCGGAGCAGTCCGCTCTTTGATTCTTGGCAAATCGCGAAGGCGAGGGCAATTCACCAAGTCGCCGCGGCGACCGCTCCCTGGCGGCGTCCTATTGATTCGCTCGTTCCCACTCGCTCACCCGCTACCCGCGCGGGCTTGACCGTCTATCGAGCACGATTCCCATCGGCTCGATCTCTTCGGCCTACGGCCGTGCTGCCAGTAGGACGGGTCACGCAGAAATGTAAAAACCCGACTGAGATGAACCCAGTCGGGTTTTTAGTTCTGGCGACGTCCTACTCTCGCACGGCCTATCGCCGGTACTACCATCGGGGCTGCAGCGTTTCACTGCCGTGTTCGGAATGGGAACGGGTGGGGCCACTGCGTTATTGTCACCAGAGATTTGACCCGCTCAGCGGGGCAAATTTCTGGTGCGTGACAAGTGCGAGGACAGTGATGACTTCCGGCGATCTGAGGTCAATTGTCACGCCGCTACTCATGAATTTCAAAGAACAGCCGATTCGCTGGCATCTACATACAGGGAGTAAGCTCGAAATCCGAATGACGAATATCGAGACTTTAAGGCTTCGTTTTGTTTTGAGATCTTTTGTCTTGTCTGTTTGCCGTCCGGCAGCTGCCGGACGGGTTAACAGAAAAGTAAAAGATCAAGCCGAACGGGTTATTAGTACTCCTGAGCTGAACACATTACTGTGCTTACACCCGGAGCCTATCAACGTGGTGGTCTACCACGACCCTTCAGGGAGAACTCATCTTGGGATAGGCTTGGCGCTTAGATGCTTTCAGCGCTTATCCTTGCCGAACATAGCTACCCAGCACTGCTCTTGACAGAACAACTGGAACACCAGCGGTTCGTCAGACCCGGTCCTCTCGTACTAAGGTCTGAACCCCTCAATTCTCCTGCGCCCACAGTGGATAAGGACCGAACTGTCTCGCGACGTTCTGAACCCAGCTCGCGTACCACTTTAACCGGCGAACAGCCGGACCCTTGGGACCTTCTCCAGCCCCAGGATGTGATGAGCCGACATCGAGGTGCCAAACCCTGCCGTCGATATGAGCTCTTGGGCAGGATCAGCCTGTTATCCCTAGCGTACCTTTTGTCCGTTGAGCGATGGCAATTCCACATTCAACCACCGGATCACTTGGACCTACTTTCGTATCTGCTCGACGTGTGTGTCTCACAGTTAAGCTGGCTTATATCCATATACTCGACACCTGATTGCCAACCAGGTTGAGCCAACCTTCGTACTCCTCCGTTACTCTTTGGGAGGATACCGCCCCAGTAAAACTAGCCGGCTGCCAGTGTCCCTCTCCCGGTTTCGCGGGCCGAGGTTAGTTATTCCAGTACCGAAGGGTGGTGTTTCATTGGCGACTCTGCGACCCCCAAAAGGGCCGCTTCACAGTCTTCCACTTACGCTAAGCATCGAAACCGAAACAACAGTAACAGCGTGTAGTAAAGGTGCATAGGGTCTTTCCGTCCTACTGCGGGTAGGCGGCATCTTCACCGCCATTACAACTTCGCTGAGCTCCTCGTTGAGACAGCGGTCAACTCGTTACACGATTCGTGCAGGTCGGAACTTACCCGACAAGGAATTTCGCTACCTTAGGACCGTTATAGTTACGGCCGACATTCACGGGGACTTCGGTTCAACGCTTCGTCCCGCTTACGCGGGACTGACGTCTTGCCATAATCTTTCCGCATTGGTCACGTGTCACACCCTATACGTCGTCTTCACGACTTGGCAGAGTGCTGTGTTTTTGGTAAACAGTCGGTTGACCCATTTCACTGCGACCCAGCTACTTCTAATGCTGGCGAACGTTCCCAAAGCTCGAACACGCGTCACGCGGTCAAGATTCATTTGAAAACGCCTCAGCACTTGAAGTAGCTGGGCACCCCTTCTTCCGAAGTTACGGGGCTAGATTGCCGAGTTCCTTAACGAGGTTTCACTCACGCGCCTTGGCATAATTATGCCCACCCACCTGTGTCGGATTACGGTACGGGCAACCATGGGAACACCCGGAAGTTTTTCTCGGTTCCTCCTTTGATGGATCCGCTTCAGCCGAGGCCTCCACGTCCGCGCTCTTGCGAGCCGACCGCCACTTTCAATCGGCGGCCCATCTCCGCAGAAACGTCACTTCCGAGCTTAACCACAGCCGGTGCAGGAATATTAAACCTGCTGTCCATCGTCTACGCCCTTCGGCCTCGACTTAGGTCCCGACTAACCCTGGGAGGACGAACCTTCCCCAGGAAACCTTGGGTTTACGGCGGACAGGAATTTAACCTGTCTTATCGCTACTCATGTCTGCATCCTCACTTCTTAACGCTCCACAGTCGGTTACCCTTCTGCTTCGATGCATTAAGAACGCTCCCCTACCATCCAGCACTTTCGAAAAATGTGCTGTCCAGAGCTTCGGTATACCGTTTATCGCCAATCATTATCGGCGCGAGATCGCTCGATGAGTCAGCTATTACGCACTGTTTAAATGATGGCTGCCTCTAAGCCAACATCCTCACTGTCTGAGCAACCTCACATCCTTTCCACTGAACGGCATTTGGGCACCTTAGCTGCTGGTCTGGCATGTTTGCCTCTCGCGCGTGAAGCTTATCCCCCACGCACTGACTCCCGTGTTACGCCCTGCGGTATTCGGAGTTTGATTGAGTTCGGTACCCTGGTATGGGCCCTAGTTCATCCAGTGCTCTACCTCCGCAGGTCAGCACACGAGGCTAGCCCTCAAGCTATTTCGGGGAGAACCAGCTATCACGGGGTTTGATTAGTCTTTCGCTCCTACCCACAAGTCATGCCAGACGTTTTCAACCGTCACGGGTTCGGACCTTCAGTTGCGGTTAAGCAACCTTCATCCTGCTCATGGGTAGATCACCTCCGCTTCGGGTCTACTACCAGCGACTATGTTCGCCCATTTCGGACTCGCTTTCGCTTCGCCTCCAGCGCAGAACGCCTTAGGCTCGCCACTGATAGTAACTCGCAGACTCATTAAGCAAAAGGCACGCGGTCACCGAGCCATCTCTGATGGCTCGACGTTGAATCGTTGCAGCGTTAAATCGTTAAAGCGGCAATCCGCTTCAACGCTTCAACCTTTTAACGGTTTAACCAGCCTCTCTGCACCAGCAGAGAAGGCCCGGCTCCCACACCTTGTAAGCACATCATTTCAGGGTACTATTTCACTCCGCTCGCAGCGGTTCTTTTCACCTTTCCCTCGCGGTACTTGTTCACTATCGGTCGCCAATGAGTATTTAGGCTTACGCCGTGGTCGGCGCAGATTCATACGAAGTTTCACGTGCATCGTATTACTCAGGAAATCCCTAGGCGTGCTCGGGTTTTCGGTTACGGGCCTTTCACCCTCTATGGCGCAGCTTTCCAGAAGCTTCACCTAACCTTTGCACTACCACGTCGGGCTCCTACAACCCCCACCGATAAATCGGCAGGTTTAGCCTGTTCCGCTTTCGCTCGCCACTACTGACGGAATCTCTTTCGATTTCTTTTCCTCCGGTTACTGAGATGTTTCACTTCACCGGGTGTCGCGATGTTCGTGCTATGGATTCACACAAACTCGAGCAGGTGTTATCCCACTCAGGTTACCCCATTCGGAAATTCACGGGTCAAAGCGTGTTTGCCGCTGTCCGTGACTTATCGCAGCTTGCCACGTCCTTCATCGCCTATTGGCACCAAGGCATCCATGATGCGCTCTTTGTAGCTTGATCAATCTGTTTCAGTCTTTCGACTGAAGATTCTTTGATAACTGAAACTCTCCGGCTGAAGATCTTAACCTTCAGCCGCTTTTGATTTCAGACTCAGCTCTTAAAGTTGTATTTTCTTACTACCCTGTATGTAGATGTCAAAGAACCAGCCGTTCATGTACATTTGAGACGACAAAAAAACTCAATCTCGAATCCGACTTGAACTCGGCTGTGCCGTACCGTGGCAGGTGCGGATGCAGCCGATAAATCAATGTCGGGACAAAATTGAGTTCCAATTTGCAGTCCCCAAATGTACGTAGAACGCACTCCAAATTAGAGGAGTCCCGCTTCCAGCGGGATCTGTAAAATAACGCAAATCAAACCGTCGTCAAATCGAAATTTCCAAGCAATTTCTTCCAGACTTCATTTGCCGCATCATTTTCATTGGAAGGCAGTTATGGCGGAGAGCCAGACAGTTGACCGGCAATCAGATTTGAAACCGGTCCTAATTGCCCGCCATCTCCGCCGCAAAGGAACCCGCAAGTATTTCTGTCACATGAGCCACGCTTCGAAGGCCTGGCCATTTTCGTGCCCGTCGTCCCAATAACGGAGACTGCATCCCGATCTATCAGCAAGCCTCTGCATGCTGTTCCTGGAAAAGTATTGAATGTGTGCTGGCACATGGTTGTATGAATACTTTTGCCATTCAGAAATCGTGCTCTTGCCAACCTCCCATCCCTCCGGCCGGTGCGGAGCAGTGATGAAAATGGATGTAGCATACGTCTTTCGTCGATATTGAAGTCGATATGCGCATCCAGGTATTGACCATGCAGATTTTCGTGGGTGCCGCCACCAAAAAGGGACACCGGTGAGATTGGACATTGTATTCAGGAACGACTTGGAATTAATGAAGTCGTAAAAACTTGAAAAAAACGGGCTGATCGATCTGACGTTTTCGATCACGGCCTTGCCTCCAACGTGTCCAAGCTCGTTTATGGCCTTTTTTTTGTCGAAACCTGGGAAATCCCGGAGAAGTTATTCGCAAACCTCAGACTCAAGAAAGTTGTCGATCTGTACATGACGGAAAGGACGCCCTTCCTGAAAGGCGCACTGAATTTCCGCGGCATTGCGGATGGTCTGCTGGCTAATCATTTTGGCGTCAAAAGTGATACAAGAAATCTGTGAAGGGAATCGCTAAATTACGCAAATACAGCGCGCGTCAATCGCGAAAAAGCGAATCTCAAAAACGCTCACGAATGCCGGGTCGCTAAATCCTTTTGTACCAAGCTCGTCGGTCGCTCGCGGCCAAGGCTTGCCCGGGGCAAATCGTGCCGCGTCGTCAAACAAAAAGCCGCCATGCCGTGAGGAGTGACGGCTCTTTGTAAAATGCTGCTGCTTTGTTTGGCTGGCTCCGGTTTTAGGGGTTATTCACCACTTTTGCCGCGGGCTTGCCCATCTCAACCTGCGTGCTCACTTTTTTGATTTGCGAAGCCTGCTCTTTCAGCTGGGTCGCGAATTGCGCAGCCTGCTCTCTGAGCTGGGCAGTGAGAGTCTCTATTTGTTTCTGTTGCTGCGTGACCGTTGCTTCCAGCTTCTCGACTTTGCCAACTTTGTCATTGAGCATGGCTGGGGCGGGTAGGCGTGCGGGGTGCGCTACGACGCAAAGGCGCGCTACGTTGCACAGGTGCGCTACCACCCTTGTTGCTCGGGCCAATATCCCAGCCAAGGTGGTCGTTCGCAAGGTCTATAGTAACTTCAACAACGCTGCCGCCAACAGGCTGGAAGTTATTGAAGATACCACCGATGAAGCACTCTAGCGGCATCGCCCCCTTCGAGAGGTCGCTGATGCGGATCGTATCGCTTTCGTCGGGGACGCGGGTACCAACGAAGTCGCCGATGTAAGTGTTATTGGTGCCAGCGATCACGTTTTGTCCTGTCGAATCACCCACAACTGTGTTTTCAGTGCCGGTGGTGATACTATTCCCGGCCTGTTCACCCATAGCCGTGTTCCCATCACCGGTGGACACAAGGAGCGCGTCATCACCCATGGCGGTGTTATGGGAGCCGGACACGTTGTCCCGCAAGGCCCGATCACCGAACGCATTATTTTCGATACCGTCCACATTGGACATAAGCGCTATACGGCCGTGTGAATTGTTGAAGGCGCCGGTGGTGTTATCAAAGAGCGCGAAGGCGCCGACAGCGTTGTTGTCGCCGGTGTTGTTATTATTAAGCGCTTGAAAACCGACGGCTGTGTTATTGTATTATCGGAGCCGTGAAGGAGCGCTCCGGAACCGATGGCCGTATTCTGGATGCCAGTCCTATTGTTATAGAGCGCGTTCCATCCGATGGCCGTGTTATCGTCGGCATCGTTGAACGTAAGCGTTCGATATCCAACACCGGTGTTTCTGTTGCCAGTTATATTGTTAGAGAGTGTGGCAAATCCGGTGGCTACGTTTTCGGTGCCAGTGGTATTGTTAAGAAGCGCCTGCAGAACCGTAGGCCGTGCTCTTATTGCCGCTGATGTTGCTGAAGAGCGCTCTATAGCCGATCGCGGTGTTCTGGTTGCCAGTGGTGTCGCTATGGAGTGCTTGAAAACCAACGGCCACATTCCAGACTCCGGTGGTGAGGCTGAAGAGAGCGTCAGTGCCCTCTGCCGTGTTCTGGCCTCCATAGCCTCCGTCCGGTGGTGGGCTAACTGCTTGAAGTGCCGGCGAAAGCGCAAACCAGCAGAGTGCGATCGGCAGGATAAAAAAGCCGCAGCGCAAAGGCGAGCGGCTGATTGAGGTTGTCTATTCGTAGAGTTGTCATTTTTTGGATTTCCTTTGTTGTTGAGGTTGAGGTGTTGACTGCGCCAACTGTTCTGCAATTCGCGCGGAACCGGAATCATCCGAACGAATGCGCATCCACAGAAGGGCGTTCTCATTCATTTTGGCTGACTGAGGTTCCAGTTGGGTTCGGAGATCGCGCAAGGCGGCGGCTCCAGCGTAGATCCACGCCCACAGACTTGTTCAATCTGAGGCCGGATGCGCTGGAATGTCGGATAACGTGATCCCGTCTCATTTATATGAGATGGCGCTCTAACGCGTCAAGCCTAAAATTTGTCAAAGCTTGAACAGCCCTATAACGTTTTCGTAGTACCGGCCTAGCGATCGAACTCTCGAAAATCACGCGCCACATCATGCCATTTCGCCTGCAAGCTTGTTGCCATGAAGCACATTTAGGTGAAACCGCGGGAGTAGTGAATTTCTGCCGCTATATTTAAATGGATTATTTACCGCCTTGTGTTTTGGCATTACGATGTGAAGCGGCGCGAAAAGATCTGAACAGGCGATGATAGAGACAGGAAAAATCGATCTCCGGTGCAGGTCGAACATTTCACGGGAAAGATGGCTGCTGTTTTGCCTGGGAATCCTGGTTGTAAAGTTCGTTTTTTTTGGACTCGACTCATTGCCGAAGTTTTACGGCGGCGATTCTAAAAGTTATTTGTGGACAGCGCTCTCGGGGTGGATCCCGGAGGATCGCTCATTCTTGTATGGTTACGTCATCCGTTGGGTAGCTCTCTCGACCTCGAGCCTGACGTCACTCCTCGTGTTTCAGGTTTTCGCGGGAGCGATAATCGCGATTGTATCCGCCTGGATATGTTTGCGGATTTTTGAATTGCCACGGTGGATCGCATTTACTGTTGGCTTGCTTTGTTGCCTCGACCCGATCCAACTCTACTGGGAGCGGGCGGTTATGACTGAAACCTTAAGCCTGTTGTTTTATGTATTGCTGCTGCAGCGCTCGTTCATTTACATCACGACCAGGCGGATACGGGACCTGGTCCTGATACAGTTACTGTGTGTTCTGCTAATTAGTTTCAGGATGAGCTATTTGGTTGTCGTATACCTTACCGCAGTCGCGCTGCCGATCATAGCGTTTTGGCCGTGGCAGCGGGGGCACAATCCCGTGGGTTCTGTGTGGGCGCGATTGAGGCCGTCTTCCCGCCGCAATGTATTACGGCCAACCAGTCACTGGCTCTTAAGCGTAGGGCTAATGTATGGTACTACATAGTTCCTATCAGCACGTGAATGGGTTCTTGTCGCACCGGGAACCTAGGTATCTTTACATCACCGGGATTTATCTGCTGAGCTTCTGGGCACCGGCCTTGAAGCCAAGTGATGCCCCGGACGACCGCGCTTGGCAGCGGTTATTAGCAAAGGAGACACGTTTTCGATTAAACAGCTTGATTCACGGGGTGCGCAACTGAATTCGAAAGGGTTCCTAGTCGATAGGCTGTATCAGGTTGAACCGGATCCAATACGAGCGGACGCATTAGCGCGGCAAACCGCTTTGCATGCTTTTAAGCGGAACCCACTGGCAATTACATGGCTGGCATGGCAGACCTATTTGGAATTTTGGCGTGATGGCGTTACGACCTGGGCACAGATAGACATCCCAAGATCTGGGCAGTTCACCGATGCGGAAGTCGGTCGACTGGGACTCGTTGATCGCTTTCACCAAGCTGTGACTCCGATGAACACCAAGCAACCGCTCACGCTCAATACGTGGTACGATCTCGCTGCCGGTTGGTATTACTACCTGGTGCTTGTGTCTCCTTTAATCCTCGTTGCCCTCATCGTGTTAGAACGCTCCGTCAGGCGTTATCTCGTGCTCCTGTTTTTGAATCAGACGGCTCTCTTTGCTACCATGTTCGCATTGAACGCCCAACCGCAAGTGAGATATCTTCAGCCTTCGTCGCTAATTACATTGCTGACGTTGGTTGCTGGCGCCAAGCTTTTCGTTGACGGCAAACATCGTGTGATCGCACGATGGTTATACAGCAGTTGAGTGAGCCGGCTTTTATCATGAGCCTTACCGAGGCTTTATTGCGAGGAAGAGTCACCGGGAGGCTGTCAGCGTTACTCTGGCAAGCGTGTTGGCCGAGGTTAGAGGCAGACCATTGGACACATTTTGTAAATAGAATGTCGTTCCATCTCGCACCCAATGTCCGGTGGTGGACGAAAAACTGCCGGGACCGCTTCCTGCAAACATGCTCCCATCCGGGGCATTAATGTGAACTTCTACGCTTCGAGTTGCCGTGCTGGTCCAGGTGAGAGTGGTTTGCCCTTTGCCGTAAGCATCGGGCGTAAAGGGATTGGGATTTGCGCTAATTGAGCCAGCCGGCGGGAATGCCGTGATCCTCACCGTGGCCAGCGTGTTGGCCGAGGTTAGAGGCAGACCATTGGACACATTTTGTAAATAGAATGTCGTTCCATCTCGCACCCAATGTCCGGTGGTGGACGAAAAACTGCCGGGGCCGCTTCCTGCAAACATATTGCCGTTAGGCGCGTTCACGTGAATTTCTACGGCACTAGTTCCGTAGCTGGTCCAGGCGAGAGTGGTTTGACCAGTGCCACTCGGCATCTGGCAGGAAAGGATTGGGATCGGCAGTAATGGAACCGCTAGGCGCCGCTGTAGTCACATGCAAGGAGACTGTGTCCAGCGTAAAGGCGCGAAGTAAGCGGCTGATGGTTGCTTACATCTTGCAGATAAAACTTGGCCCCGTCTTTTACCACCTTGTTCGTTAACTGTGAAAAACTACCAGGACCACTCCGGGCCACAAGCTCTCCTGCCGGAGCGCCAAGATGCACTTCCACCGTGCTGGTTTGGCCGCTGGACCAAAACAGCGTGGTCGCTCCCTTGCCACTGCCATCGGTCACCTGAATGGGATTAGGATTGGCGTTGATGCTGCCGTAGCCAGGCCGTTTCCAGAAATTAGCAATATAGCCAGTGGCAGTCCGCGGCGCAGGAAATATCGTGGACCCGGGCGCCATGATCTGACCAGGAGACGAAATCATAGGTGAGGCCATCTACAACTTGTGGAGTATCTACTCCGATGGTGCGTGTCATGTTAACAACACTCCAAAACGGGTAGGGAAACTTCGTCTTTGGTGAACCATCCAGGAGCACCGGAAAAAGCGGTGGATTGCTGCTCACGGCAAGCTTTACATGCCGGGCGTAGATGTCTCGAAATGTGGTCGTGGACAGCCCGTAGGAATCCCTTGCAGTAAACAAAATGCGATACCAAACATCGGGATCTGTTTCTCCAAAATTAAGCGTGACTGTGCCGCCGGCTATCCCACTAGTAGGCGGGAAAAACGGATGAGTATGATGCTCGGGATTACTGAACGGATGGTGTTCGAATAGAATTTGCCAGGTGAACGCGTTTGGACCGAGCACCCCATCCTGCGGATCGTGCGTCACGATATCATGGCCATCCACTGCCGAACCGGCAAAAGTGATCGTATCGCCCGCATCATAGTAGGTATTTGGATGAGGCAAGTCAATTGTAGGAACAGGTGGTTGCTCGGTAATAACCGTTAACAGCGCGTTGCGGCTCGTAGCCGTTCCAAACGAATTATGTATGATACAACGGAAAACAGCGCCGTTGTCGTTCAACGTGACAGCCGGAGTTGTATAGGTTGACGAGCTTGTGCCTTGTATCGGCACGCCATTTCTTTGCCACTGGTAACTGAGCGGCGCCTCTCCGTCCACTCCTATTGTAAAAGTCGCAGGATAACCTACAGGCGCGAGTTGATCAGCAGGCTGACTGTTAATCTGCGGAGCCAGGTTACCCGTATATGAAATGCGGTTGAGGGTACTCTGTGCCCGTAGTCAAATCGATCTGCAGGTAGTACAGGTTGCCATCAGGTCCTACTTCGATGTCGCTTAAATTGCCGAGACCGGTCGCAAATGCAGTAGCCGTTCGCGTTGTGGTATCCAAAACATCTATCCACCAGTTGCAGTAATCGGCAAAGAAGTACTTACCAACGTATTGACTGGGGAATTTTTGAACCGGGGGGTTGTAAAAAGCGCCGCCGATAATGGCGCACCCCACCGGGAACCCTGTATGTCGATTGTACGTAAAAAACGGCGAACAAAAATCGGCGTCATTCGTATATCCTTCGCTCAGCGGCCAGCCATAGTTACAGCCGGCTTGGCCTTCATTGATTTCTTCGAAGAGAGTGTACTGCCGACGTCGTCAATAAAGATCCGATTCGTTCCGCGCTGTATTGCCATGCTCCAGGGATTGCGAAGGCCATATGCCCAAATTTCAGGGCGTGCGCCCGCCGTGGTGCGGAACGGATTATCGCTCGGTATTGAGTAGTTGCGGTTTAGATCATTGGGAAAATCGTCCGATCTCACGTCGATTCTAAGAATTTTTCCCAATAGATTGCTCAGATCCTGGGCATTCGAAGGCGTAGTATTTTCCCCGGTGGAAATGAATAACGTGCCGTCGTTCCAAAATTTTAAGGCGCCGCCGTTATGGACGATTCCGGTTTGTGGATCGAGTTCAAGAATCACTTTTTCGCTTCCCGCCACCGCCACATCGCCGTTTGCGGTAAAGCGGCTCAGCCGACTATGAATGGTAGGCGTCGGCGCCGTGTAGTAGAGGTAAACATAATGGTTAACAGGCGAAATTTGGATCGAGAACTATGCCAGCGAGCCCGCGTTCGCCGCCTCCCCCAGCCACGTTAGCGTTACAAACGGCGTAGGCGAGAAGCTGCACCGTCCCTGATTACTCGAATGCGTCCGGCTAACTCAGTGACGAATATTCGTCCATCTGGTGCGAAAGCCATGCGCGTTGCGGCATTGACCTGCGCAATTTGGGAACGGATGAAACCGGCTGGCAGTCCAGCACGTGTTGGTGTGCTTAGCGCAAACCAGAAGATTGGGATAAGCAACGAATATAATGGGAGTCGCAGAGCGCAGAGGAATTTGTACATGGCAGAAAGCGAATTACAATTTCGCCTTGATATTCGATTGGAGTTGCTCAACATACGGCTACCCCTGCTTTCAATGCGAAGCTGTCAGCGTTACTGTGGCGAGTGTGTTGGCCGAGGTTAGAGGCAGACCATTGGACACATTTTGTAAATAGAATGTCGTTCCATCTCGCACCCAATGTCCGGTGGTGGCTGAAAAGCTACCTGGACCGCTTCCTGCAAACATGCTCCCATCCGGGGCATTAATGTGAACTTCTACGCTTCGAGTTGCCGTGCTGGTCCAGGTGAGAGTGGTTTGCCCTTTGCCGTAAGCATCGGGCATAAAGGGATTGGGATTTGCGCTAATTGAACCAGCCGGCGGGAATGCCGTGATCCTCACCGTGGCCAGCGTGTTGGCAGAAGTTAGAGGCAGACCATTCGAGGTATTCTGCAAGTAAAATACCATCCCGTCGGTCACCCAGTGTTGTGTAGCCTGTCTGTAACTGCCCGGGTCGCCGCCGGCGAAAAGCGGTCCATTCGGAGCATTGAGGTGAATTTCAACTGCAGTAGTGCCGTAGCTGGTCCAGGCGAGAGTGGTTTGACCGGTACCACTTGCATCTGGCAGGAAAGGATTTGGATCGGCAGTAATGGAACCAGTAGGCGTTGCTGTTGTGACGTGCAACGTCACTGAGTCCAGCGTAAAGGCCGAGGTAAGCGGCTGATGGTTGCTTACATCTTGCAGATAAAACTTGGCCCCGTCTTTTACCACCTTGTTCGTTAACTGTGAAAAACTACCAGGACCACTCCGGGCCACAAGCTCTCCTGCCGGAGCGCCAAGATGCACTTCCACCGTGCTGGTTTGGCCGCTGGACCAAAACAGCGTGGTCGCTCCCTTGCCACTGCCATCGGTCACCTGAATGGGATTAGGATTGGCGTTGATGCTGCCGTAGCCAGCCCGTTTCCAGAAATTAGCGATATAGCCAGTGGCAGTCGCAGGCGCAGCAAAATCGTGCACCCGGGCGCCATGATCTGACCAGGAGACGAAATCATAGGTGAGGCCATCTACAACTTGTGGAGTATCTACTCCGATGGTGCGTGTCATGTTAACAACACTCCAAAACGGGTAGGGAAACTTCGTCTTTGGTGAACCATCCAGGAGCACCGGAAAAAGCGGTGGATTGCTGCTCACGGCAAGCTTTACATGCCGGGCGTAGATGTCTCGAAATGTGGTCGTGGACAGCCCGTAGGAATCCCTTGCAGTAAACAAAATGCGATACCAAACATCGGGATCTGTTTCTCCAAAATTAAGCGTGACTGTGCCGCCGGCTATCCCACTAGTAGGCGGGAAAAACGGATGGGTAGTGGTGGTTTGGGTTACTGAAGGGATGATGCTCGAACCGAATCTCCCAGGTGAACGCGTTTGGACCAGGTACTCCATCCTGCGGATCGTGCGTTACGATATCGTGGCCATCCACTGCCGAACCGGCAAAGGTAATCGTATCACCCACCTTGTAGTAACTGTTCAGATGAGGCGAGCTAATGGTCGGAACTGGTGGTTGCTGGGTAATAACCGTTAACACAGCTTCACGAGTCGTCGCGCTGCCAAAGGAATTGCTCACTAGACAACGAAATCGCGCGCCATTATCTGCAGCAACTGTGGGATTCTGCAGTGTATAGCTTGGCGAATCCGGCGCGCCTGAGATATCGACATCGTTTCGTTGCCATCGATAATGCAGAGGCTGCACACCTGAGGCATCGACCGTAAATGTCGCAGGCCATCCCTGTCCAACCAGTACGTCTGCCGGTTGAGTGCCGATTGTCGGAGCGAGGCTGGCCGGATAGTGAATTTGATAAACCGCGCCATCAGTCGCGGCTGAGATAATAGAGATTTCTGTCTGGCCCTACGGTCAGGTAAGTGGGATATCCATGTATGCCGCTGGCAAATGGAGTGATCCTATGGAAGCCGTAAGGACTAGCGGGATCGATCTGGTTTGGATCCATCGTGTAAATCCAGTTACTGCAGAAATCCAAAAAGAAGTATCGCCCGACATAGGAGCTTGGAAACCCATATGGCGGATCGCCGGAACAACGCGCTGGCGGATTATAGAAAGCGCCGCCGGTGATGGCGCAGCCCATCGGAGTGCCAGAAAAATGCTGATACGCGTAAAGTGGGTTAGTAAGACCTGTGACCGGCGGTTGACAGGCACCTTCACAAGTTGGCCAGCCGTAGTTTTTACCGCTGAACCCTTCATTGATCTCTTCCCAGATATAGCTGCCCACGTCATCGATGAACATCCGTCCAGTGCCCGGCTGAAAGTCGAACGTAAATGGATTGCGCAGACCGCGACAATAGATCGCTCGATTTTTTCCAGTGGTGAGGTTGTAGAACGGATTATCGGTCGGAAAAGTAGATTCCGGGTTCGTGCCATCGGCGTTCTCTGGAACAGGGTTAATCCGCAGGATCTTGCCGAGCACTGTATTTAGAGATTGCGAATTTGGTGGGTTACCATTCTCACCTGTTGAGACATAAAATTTTCCGTCCGGTCCGAAATGCATGGCGCCTCCGTTGTGGACGTAGGAGGCCGCAAGCAGATTGTCCATTTCCATAATGGGCGTTGCGCTGCCTGCTAACGCGACGTCCGGATTTGCAGGGTTCGCCGTGACGCGAAGGACGCGATTGTGAGTGGCCAACGTGGGATCTGACTGCAGTATCGTGTAATAAATATAAACATAATGATTCGCCGCGAAGTTTGGATCAAAACAGATCCCGTCGAGCCCGCGTTCACCTCGGGTGTCTGCGGACACAGTCACGAATGGGGTTGGTTGCAACACGCCATTTCGGAAAACGCGAACTGTTCCCTCCTTTTCGCAAACGAAGAGTCTGTGAACAGGAGTACCCGATGAGGGACACGGATCAGGCGCAAACGCCATGGCAGTGGGATCGGTGAGGCCCTGGGCATACAACCTTTCAGCGAACCCTTCCGGCAAAATCGTCTGAGCCGGCGTCTGCTCGATCGCAGTGAACAAGAACGCGAGCGCTGCGATGAAACCCTCTGCTGCGCGCTTTCGCAGAAACCATTGCGAACCCATAATTTGATGTAGCCGGAGGGTAATAGACGAAGGGAAGATTCGTCAATCAAAAATTCCGGTTAAATTGCAGAGCCTTTAGGATAAAACGTTCACACATATGATTCTCCGACCTCCGTGCCAGCGGCTTTGTAAGTGAGAACCCGCCGCCTTCCGCCGATTTTCTGTTCTGCCAGCGATTTCGGCTCTGGAATTAGCGATTTGCCTCTGACGGCAGGTTTCCATCGATGGTCCGTGCGCGTGCGTGGCTTTCGTTCAGCACGCCCTTTCCATAAACATTTCCGCGCACATCGTTGTTCCTGACCTCGAACTGATCGCAACCGCCCATGATACGAATGCCCCAGGTCTGAGTCTTTACGGGTTGATCGTCGAAAACTCGATTGCCGATCAGTTTGAAACCGGTGGCGCCGGCTTGTGCGGTGATGCCAGCGCGATTCGGGTGGGTCGTGTTCCGGCCTGAGTTTGAGATGACGTTGTTGATCATTGTGGTTTTGGCGTTACGTGCAATACCTGTGCCGCCGATGCCGTGATTTCGAATTGTATTTTTTGCGACAAAGAACGTTCCGCCGCCAAGCTCAATGCCGCCCGCCCTCATACCACCGCCGTCCATAACGGTATTATCCGTGATGGTGGCGTCGGTGTTATCCGTACGGGCACTGCCAATATCAATTTGGCCGCCGCCATTTGGAATGGTCTGGCAATGATTTCCAAACAATTGGTTGTCTGCAATTGTTATTTTTCCGCCAGGTACAATAGATCCCATTGATCCCATTATTTTTCACCACGTTGTGATCAATCGTGATCGTTGCATCTGTCGGTTCCTTTCCCGCATCGTGCCATATACCGACACTTGGAATAGCGGGATTTCCCAGCCCAGTGACGACACAACGCGTGACCCGACATCCCGATGCCGGCACCGCAATTCCAATATGGCAAAAGTTTTTCACTTCGATCATGTCAGCGATCTGGTTTAGTTGATGGAGTGCGAGTTCGGCTCCGGTTTTTTGTCCGACGCCGGGGCACTTCCCATCTATTGTGAGGCCCATTATAGTCGATCCCTCACCGTTCAGGTTAACTAGCACACCCCGAAAACTTTCGCTCCGCACAAGGACAGTTTTCCCCATGCCGGCGCCGCGAATGGTAATTCCGCCTCTCGGAATATTCCAGGTGCTGCCGATCGTATATGTACCTTCTGGTAATTCCAAAACCGAAGCATCAGCGGGAAGCTCCGCAATCATTTGCGTTAACTCTGCCGTGGCATCTTCAGCTCGACTTTGATGAGCAAAAGCAAAAACGAAGATCGGCGATATAATTGCCATCAACGAAAATCGACGGCTAACGCGCAAGGGGTAATTTAACATCAGTGCTCGGAGTTTACGGTGCGAACTAGTGTGGTGAGGACTTAACCCCTTCACTTCCATTAAGTTTCGAAAAATCGCCACTGCTACTCTTGCGACAACCCAGGCGTTCGTGCTTTTCGCGCTACGAGAACTGCCATGCTAGCCCAAGCCAGCCATGCTGCAAAACTGATAATTCGCGGCAATCCTACCGATTGGTGATAGCCCATACTGCAGCTGTGCGGATGTGGCTTCCCCGTGGCAGTTTAACATTCACGAGGCCGTTGTCACTCACGGAGATGTTATCGTCTTGCTTTCGCCCATCAATTCTTAACTCCCAACCCGGAAAATAGACCACGGCAATGCTAGCTGTAACATCCGCAGGCGCGGTATATCTGTAGGAGTATGCTGTGCCTTTATGTTCGTAGTTTTCGACCATGATCTCTCCGCTCACTTTTGTGAGACGATTTGGCGGCGCAGGATTGTTAGCGAGAAACTTCGGATCGGTCAGGGGCGCCTTCACCGATAACGGCCAATATTCATAAGGAGCGGCCCCTCCGTACCAACCGCCCTTCTCCCACCGGGCATACCATCGCAAGACCCGATCGGTCGTTCCCTGGTCCGTCAGCAACCCCGGAAGGTTCAAAATGGCTGGCAACGTAGGGATCGCCATTAGCACGGCGATCAGCACCCAAACAAGAGGATGAAGCCACTTATTCAACACAGGCGCTGCCATGACCGTAGCGAGACAACCAAAAAAGGCAGTAAAGATCAAAAGACGCCATGGAAACTGCACGTATCGCAAAATGGGCGGAACACGTTCCCAGTTCATCTGTCGTGACATTGCAAACAGGAAAACGCCTGTCAGTACCAGGCAAATACAAAGTCGATAGCGCTGCGCCCGAGTCAGGCCCGGTCGAAAGAGTGCAATAGCTGCAAGCACGATCCCGACCAATACGGCAATGCCAAGGTTAATGCCCATTGGATCGTTGGGGCCGGGGATACTCCCTCCGATGCCGAGGTTCTCGACAAAGTGCTGCTGCCAATACAAGAGCGTGCTGATGCAAGATCGATGGCGGAGTGATCGTCGAAGTCACGCCCGCCCTCTGCGGCAGACTGGCAAAAGTAAGCTTGACCAGCATGAACGCCGGAAGCCAAAAAAAGGCCGCCATGGCCGCACCCAAGCCGCCGCCAGCCATCACAACAATTGGCCAGCGCAGATTTAATGTAGTGAGCAGCACATAACAGCCGACCGTAAGTGTGCCGTACAAAGCTATCACGTTATGACTTAGCATGAGACCGGCTTGCATGACTGCTATTAAGAGAAGCCCTAACCATGGATGACGCCGCGCGACTTCGGCGCCGAGGAAGACGCCCGCCAAAGTAGGCCACGCCCAGCACTCGGCCAATGCATCGCGAACGAATACGTCCGTCAGGTGATAACGAGTCAACGCGAACACCGTTGCTGCCCCGAGAGCCCACCACGTCAAGTCGCGGCCATTGTTCGCGCGACCCGACCAAATAAACCAGGGCGAACATCAGCAGCCCGCTGAGGTACAAAGAAGCATAAAAGCTGAATTTTGTTGCCGGCCCGTAATCCATCCCAAGGATGAAATGGAACAACGCGCCTGCGTAGTAACCAAGTGGAGCGTAAAAGGTATAGAAGGGATAACCGTAGCCGAAAGGCCCAGTCGGCTTGCCACGGAGCATGAAATGGGCCGTTCAGTCCGCCACAGCTTGCATAACTCATACACACGAACGACAGGGAACAGCTGGTCGTGCCCTGACCACATGTACATTTTCAGAGTCGGGAAAATCAGCGCGAAGATGATCGCTGTATAAACGAGAAGCGAGAGCGTGATTGGATTGCGAGCGAAAGCTCGCCAATGCCGGGTTGCGAATCTGTCCAAGCGAGGTCGAGGGCACGCTCAGTTCCTTAGCCACGTAGCTCGAAACGATCGCGCAAGGCTTACCTTCGTCTCGCAAGATCCAGAAGGGTAGAAGCGACCGTGGAGATTTTCTCTTTCGAGAGTTCCGGATAAAGCGGCAGAGAGAGACATTGCTGACACAGCCGTTCAGTGACAGGCAGGTCACCGGGCTTGTAACCGAGATGCGCATAGGCCTTTTGCAGGTGAACAGGAACAGGATAGTGGACGGCCGTCTCGATGCCGGCGTCGTGCAATGCAGAGCGCACGCGATCACGTTCCGGAGTTTCGATAACATAACAATGCCACACACATTCTGAATCGGAAAAGTGCGCAGGTAACTTGTATGTCGAATCCTTAAGTAATTCGGTGTAGCATGCGGCGCGCTCAGCACGCGCTGCGTTCCAGGCATCGAGTCGCTTTAGCTTAATGGCGAGCACTGCCGCCTGGAAACTGTCCATCCGATAGTTATAGCCGATCTCGTCATGCAAGTATTTTTGGCTTTGTGCGTGGTCGCGCAGGGAACGCGCGCGCTGTGCGATGGCTGCATCATTGGTGACTAAGGCACCGCCTTCGCCATACGCCCCCAGGTTCTTGCTCGGATAAAAACTGAAACACGCAATTTGTCCGAATTGGCCAACGCGCTTGCCGCAGTAGCGCGCCCCGTGCGCCTGGGCGGCGTCTTCGATAACTGGTATCCCATGCTTATCTGCAATGCTCTTGATAGGATCGATGTCTGCAGGCATGCCATAGAGATGGACCGGGATAATTGCTTTTGTCCGAGGGGTGATGGCAGCTTCAAGCTTCGTCGGGCACATCGTTCGACGCGCAGCGTCGATATCTACAAAAACCGGTGTCGCGCCCACGTAGCTGATGGCCCAGGCAGTGGCTATGAAAGTCATGCCAACCGTGATGACTTCATCGCCTGGCCCGACATTAAGGCAGCGTAACGCAAGATGGAGCGCGCTGGTGCCACTGTTGAGGCTCACACAGTGATTGACTCCGCAGTACGCTGCGAATTCCGTTTCGAAATCTGCTGTGGCTGGGCCTTGAGCAAATCTGGCCGATTCGCAGATTTCGCCCAAGGCAGATAACACTTCGGGGCGAATGCCGTCGTATTGCGCTTGAAGGTCAAAGTAGGGCACGCGTTGCATATTCGATGTGTTCAAGTTGAAGAAGCCGTCCGTTCAGGCTGGCTGATCTTTTGCCGATCAATGTAGGCACAGTAAACAATATCGCCACCTATCTGGGCGTACTCACTAGGCTCACAATCCATCAGGGATCGAAAATATAGCGGTGAATAAAAGAAATGGATGTGCAAGTCGAGAGTAAAACGAAAGAAACGTTGTTGTGGGACTATCAAAAAAAGCTGGTTTCTGGCCACTCTCTTAAGCTCCTCGAGCGCGGCGCTTAATCGGCGGACATGTTCCAGGGTGTGAAAACAGGTGACGATATCGAATGAGCGATCACCAAATGGCAAATTTTCAACATTCCCTTGGACATACCTGGCCGCCGAACCGGCAGTCGGTTTCTCGTAAATGTCGCAGCCGGTGACGTCGAGACCAAGCTCCAGGAATTTCTCGATGCAGTGCCCGCGGCCGCAGCCCACATCGAGGAGCGTTTTGTTTTTGCGAATATCGATCCTTTGCAGAACCCATTTTAAGCTCGCTTCAGAGCAGTCCGTTGGCCGGATGTTGGCCCGGCATTTGAGGGTTTCGTAAAAGGTAGTGAACTCCTCGTCGCTCATCGAATGAACGACTTCTTTAAATCGCATGATGGAGTCTAGATCCTCCGAACCGTTGAACCAGTAGCGGTAAAAAGGATACATAAAGTAATAGTTATCTCTGATGGCCAGTGGCAGTAGCTCATCCATGCAGTAACGCATGGCGTTTGTTAAAGTCCGGTTCATAAGATGTGCCTAAAATGCCGAGAAATGATCAGGAGCCGTTTCGGGCTTGCCGTGGAACGATCGGTTTAGACGTCTCCTGGCGTTTCATGTGGCGCAACTAATCTGAAACAGTCCCGAAGTGACGCAACAACATTGCGCAATGTTGCGCCTTTTGCCTTGCCATGAGAGCGGGGTAAAAAATCAATCGGCACGAACTCAATGCGGCAACCACGCTTATATGCTCGAATGATTCTTTCCGCGTCAGCAAAAGGACTTCGCGAGATCACATCACAGGTAAAGACGTCACGCACTCCGAGTTTGACGCTGCCGGCATCGCGCGTGGCAAGGCCAAAGAGTATTTTGGGAAGCAGATTGAATGCATAGGATACGAACCGGCGACGCAGGCTGTAGATTTCGTTTCGGTTTTGCCGAACACCGACGACCAAATCAGCTCCCGCTTGAAGCGCCGGAAACATTTTCAGCAAGTTGTTAGCCGGCCACTGCCCATCCGATCCTGTAAAGTAAATATGTGTACCCCGCGCGTTGAGATACAGATCGGTTTGAGACTGGTAAATCCCCCTGTTCTCGCCGTGCTTGAGAAGCCGGATTTTCTCAACACGTTCTGAAAGCCGTCCAACGACAGCAGCAGTACCATCCTGGCTGCCATCGTCGAGACAAACAATTTCCCAATCATCCAGCGAGTTTCCCAGCTTTGTGACCGCATCAACGTGTTCTCTGATGACCGCTTCAATATGCGGCTGCTCATTGTAAGCAGGCATCACAATGGAAAGAAATATTGGAGCTTTCATCGAACCGTTGTTTTGCTGCTCAGTTCTCGCGCCGGATTCCCTGCCACTATAGCTTCGTCCGGTACGCTGCGTGTTACTACGCTGCCGGCGCCTACAATGGCGCGCGCGCCGATAACCACCCCGCCAAGAATGGTGGCGTTGCTGCCAATGCTGGCTCCCTGCCGAACCAATGTTGGCTGGACTTTCCAATCGGCTTCGGTTTGTACCGCGCCGTCCGCGGCCGTAGCGCGGGGATACTTATCGTTGATGAACTTGACTCCATGCCCAATAAAAACTTCGTCTTCGATTGTCACACCTTCGCATATGAAACTGTGGCTTGAAATCTTGCAGCGTTGTCCGATTGACGCCCCCTTCTGCACTTCCACAAATGTCCCGAGGCGCGTTTCATCTCCGATTGCGCATCCGTATAGGTTGACGAAGCTGTGAATGGTCACGTTTCGCCCAAGCCGCACATCCGGCGCGATGACGCAGAATTGACCTTTGATTGCCACTTATCCTCCCAAATCGCAATATAAGCTTCGGTTCCTCAGATTGCGGCTGGATGACCTCCGTTTGCAATTGAAGCACTCGCGGCCTCGAGAATTCTTACGACCTGCAGTCCGCTTTCACCATCTGAATTAGGAGTTCTATGCGGTGCGGATGCAATTCACGAAGTGCTCGCATTCGACCGACAATGCTTCGCGCACATCCAGCTTGGGCGACCAGACGTCGCCCATGCGGTAGTCCACCAGCGCCTTGTAAATTCCCTCCTGCGATCTGACTTGGATCCCGCGGTCGTAAACGCGCACTTTTTCGCTCGGTTCCATGTCATCGTAAACAAGCATTCGACGACTGCCGCCGATCAAATTTTGCCGCACCTTTACGGGAGAGAGCCAGTTAACATGAAAATGCGCGATAAAATTATCGGCAAAGTGTAACGTGAGGTAGGCCACATCCACCAGCCCGCGTCCGGTATGATCGGCTCCTACTGCGGAAACCGACTTTGGCCTGTCTGCGATCAGGTAAGTCAAGATAGACACGTCGTGAGGAGCCAAATCCCAGATAACATCGATATCATGTTGGAATAACCCAAGGTTAACCCGTACCGGAATCGAAGTAGTAAAGCTCGCCCAACTCACCGGCCTCGATTATTTCCTTCATTCGGCGGACGGCTCCGGTATAAACAAACGTGTGGTCCACCATCAGAATGAGATTCTTTTTTTCTGCTAGTTTAATAAGCTCTTCGGCCTCTTTAACTGTGCGGGTCATAGGTTTTTCTACCAGCACATGCTTGTCAGCTTCCAACGCCCGCTTTGCCAGTTCATGATGAGTGAAGACGGGAGTAGCTAAGACGACCGCATCTATTTCTGAGTCGCTTAGGATTTCGTCAGCGTCGGCGGAGACTTGAACGGTTGGGTACCGTTTGCTCACAGCGTCGCGCCGCTCCGGGCGCAGATCGACGCAACGCGTGACCTCTAGACCTTCCGTCTCGTGGAAGTTCCGAAGCAGGTTGGGCCCCCAATAACCGTAGCCGACAAGACCCACCTTTATGTCTGTGTTCTCCATTTCAAACAGTGATCGTCGCACATTCTGCCCACACTTCGAATCCTATGTGCGATCCAAATCAACCCGATTCGGATCATCCTCAGTCATCGCGACTGACTGTCAACGTTGCGAGGCGCCTGGAGCGTTTTTTAGCATAAAGGCGGAACTCGTAAAGAGAGTCGAATTGTATCCAATCAATTTTCATGACACCGGACGGACCGCGGCTGATCAAACGTTCATCTTCTCGATCTATTTTTACGTAAAGCTCACCGATGGTTCCATCGCCCGTGTCCCATGTGATTTGCGTACTTGCCACAGGCTTATCCGGATCGCCGGTTGGAATTGGGTTGGGCGTAGCGGATAGGAGGGGCTTTCCGCGCGTCGCCTTTTGAGTCGAGTGGCGTCGCCCGCCATCACACGCGTTCAAGAGCATGCAGCAAACTGCAATTCCAAGTGTCAAAGGCAATATTTTCTGCACACAGGCTCAATCGTAGAATCCATGGCGAGCGTCGTCAATCCGCTTACCGGAACGAACTGCTTCGATATTACCGTGTAACGACAACCTTCGCAAGAAGGCGCCGCGAACCATCGGCTGTGTAGAGTCGGAATTCATAATGGCTCCCGGCTATAATCCAGTTCGCCTCGGCATAACCGGTCGGTCCGCTGGCAAAGAGATGCTCGGGGCCGGCATCTTGTGAAACGTAGACGTTGCCATCTTCGCCGTTGAGCGTTGTCCAATAAATTTTCGTTCGGCCAGGACCAGACCCCGCTGGAACGGGGTTAGGATCGGCGGCAATTGTGGCAGTCCTTTCTACTGCTCCCAGGCTGGCAGTTTGCACGGGTGCCGCCTGTGGTTGCGAGTAAAGCCGAAATTCATAACGCATCCCCGGTTTGATCCCATCCACGAACGCGACACCTGTTGGCCCGCGAGCAAAAACTTCCTCGGCGCTTCCATCAACTGTCATTGTTACCTGGCCTTCGGAGTTGCAACAGGTATTCCATGAGACGACAGCTCGGCCGAATTGTCCTGCTGGCACAGAGACAGGGTTGGGAGTGACGAACAGCACCGGCTCACAATCATCAGGAATTTTCTTGAAAGAATAATCATCAACCCAGACCCCTCCGCCTGTTGTCTGTGCGCGGACAACTGCGTACTTACTCCCGCTGGGTGCCCGAACAGTCATACTCGGCTGGTGCCACCCCTGTGTCGAACTCACATCGGCATGGACGATAGTAGGAACATGAAGATCATTCTTGTCTTCGTCCTTCCAGTCTAGCTGCAGAAGTAATTTCCCGCCTTTCGAAGAGTCGGCCCTTTCACGAACAGTAAGCCGGTAGCATTGATCCGATTCTACAGGAACGGGCACCGATAGCAGAAAATTCTTTGCAGTCACAGCACACGCAGTTCGCCTGCCGCCAAGAATACTTGCCTGTCCGGTCGATTCTCGGTTTGCCGATCACTTTCCATCCGGGGAGAAAACTTGCCGCTGCCCTCTTCAAAGCTTCCGTTGGTAAGCAGCTCGCTGCTGTTCGTGGGACTGCCGCTGCTCGAGTTCGTAAACATGAACTCCATCTAGAACAGCGACTTCTTTCAAGCGCGGAGTTTCCTTGATCGCCGATTCCAACGTGTCCCATGTTTGATAGACATTCCAAAATGAACTTCCCGTCCCGATAGAGATTCTCGTCCACAAGCACATACTTTGTACCCCAGTCGTAAAGTAGATCGAGAGTTATGGGTGATGGAAACGCGCTGAGATCACTCCAGATACGCGAGGTTCGGTGGATTCTGCGAGCTGCCCATGATGATGCTCTTGCCAGTCAACCTGGTGGAGTAGATGGCGGGTCCACCATAGCCGTGTCTGGGTATCGGGTATTCAATGAATGCAAAGTTGCCCGGTTGCTTTGCAAGCCATTGATCAACCGCGCGCGGTGCAACGGCGCTCATTGCTGCCGGTCGCGGGAAGAAATCGAATAACGACGAGGCCCATCACAATTGCGGCTACTCCCACTTGCACGAAGGCGGGCGCGTGAAACCGCTCTTTCATCCAATCCAGAAGGCGAGTCCAGCCCAGCGGCTGCCAGAAGACCTACCGAGAGCTCAACAAAGAATCCCAGCCGAGCCCAGCCACGGAGGTTATTAAAGCCCGGGAAGTTGTCGTAGAAGCCTGCCGGGCGCCGCGATGGGCGACAATGCGACATCATTCGTTGATTCGCCAAGAGTCGGCGGATGAGTGAAGTAGAGTCCCGGTCCGAAGGAGAAAACGAGGCAGCCCAGCGCCATTGCGATCAGCGCGACAACAACGCGGCGGCGTGGATGAAAAACACCCGCGGCAGCGAGCAACAGGGCGACGACGCCTAGATAGAGCTGCCATTCCGATTGCCATAGCCCGTTTGGTCCGCTGCGCCACAGCTGGGCTACCTTGGTGCCCCACAAAAAATGTGTGGTAGGTGGAATAACGTAATCAGCTAATGCAGCGGCGAATGCCTGCGACTCGCCGGCACCACGGTAATCCACAACAGCTCCGTGGGTCGCCAGATAATAGGGAATCAAAAACGGCAGCACAAAAGCTAGAGCTACCGCGACTGAAATAAGTCCGAGCTTTAACAGATGCCAAAGATCTTTCAGCGATAGTTTCCAATCGATTCGAAAAGCGACATAAAATACCGCCGCAATCAGGGTACCATGAAGAAGTAGTACCAGGTCGCCCATGCTGACAGGCCGAAGAAGACGCCGGCGAGCACTGCGTTCTTTAACCGGGGTTTGGAGATCAGGCGTTCAAGGTAAAGAAAGAAAAACGGAATCCACTCGGTCGAGACGATGGATAAATGACCCGCGGCATGCGTCAAACCGGTAGGGACAAAATCCAACAATGATCCCGGCCAAGAAGCGCTGCGAGTCGACTAGACCATAGTTCGCGTGCCAGAAGGTAGGTCCCAAATGCCGTCAGAGGGAAGGATGCCAGAATGAGGAAGTTATAGGTGAACACTTCGCCGAAAAAGTGCGTTAACGGCGAAAAGAGAAGCACCGTTCCAGGAGAGAGATCTTGGTTGCGAATCAAGCTGAATCCGAATGGAACGAACACGTCCGGATCAAAGAAAGGCGACTTGTGAAGATCAAAGAGGGCATGTGCGACGTACCAAAGCTCCCAGAGGAAATGAAAATTGTCCTCCGGTCCTCCCATCACCTTTGTACGAAGGAACAAGACAGCCGGGTAAGTCATTGCTATGGTCAGAATTACATATAGCAGTAAGACGAGCGGGATTTCGTAACGGCGCTTCAGCCGGGCTCCTGCGATACGGCTCGCTGAAGGCGTCTGCGAGTTAACCATGTGATTTTGGTAGCAGAGAAAACGTTAGCTCCAAAGCGGCGAGGATATTAGGCGTCAACACGCGCTAGCTGCGTAGCGAGGACATTTTTTACCCCGCATGCTTCAGCTTGCTTGGAAGGGTGGACGAGCCGGTTGCCTCAGTCGGCTCGTTGATTCCTTGCGATTTCTGGATGTGTGGTCTGCCACTGGCTGCTGCGACAAAGCGGCAGCCGAAGGATCAGCCGTGGAGATCACTGGTTCAGTCGCAGGACACAGGGGCGGCCCTGACTTGGGTAGCGTCTCGATCGCCCGCCGAGCTTCTTGATACGCGTCATCCAAGGCTGCCACATATTTGACGCGCTCTCGAAAGGCAGCCTCCAGTTCATCGGCTGCAGCAGATGAGCCTCGCGCCTGGTGGTAGCCTTGTTCGATTTCGGTGGAAAGCCGGCATCGCTTCATCGATGATCGCCGGGTTAGTAGCAGGCGTTTTCTGATCCAAAATCTGGCGGCACGCCTGAGCTATTGATCCGCTCGGCGAGCGGCTCGAGGCATCTTGCCGCATAGGGCTCCTCAAGGAAGTCCAGCAATGAACGGATGGTCGATTCCGGATTATTGATCAAATCCGTGTAACGAATGCGATGGATGACAGTCGGGCCATAGGCGCGCTCAGCCATAAGGCAGGCGCTGACGGTGCGCATCCAGTAGCGGTATGCATCATCTTCGTTCGCCACCAACTGAATTCCTGTTACGCGATGGAAGTTAACCATCGAGCGCACTACTGCCTGAACGTCGCGAACGATATGGACGAACAACGCTTCAGGGAAAAGTTTCCGCAGTCCGCATATGTGAAAAGAATACTCTGGTGTTCCATCGACCCAACGTCTTTTGGGTCCGGCGGCCGTGCTGCTGGCTTCGAGCCAACGCCGGTCAAGTTTCAGTTCGATGCACCTGGTTTCGCGTTTTATTTCGAGATCCTTGCGATGGCCCATGATCAGGTCGTTGATGCTCCAACCGAACGCGGCGAACAATTCATCCCTCCGAACATCCATCGCACTAAAGATCGAGTAATCACCGCGTGCCGCACCAATTTGGTAGCCAATGGCAACATTGACCGCGAACTCTCCCATCCAGTTGGACTCCGGAACTGGGAAGATGTTTGGATGATGGCCTAAGCACCAGGCGAGAATACTCGTGCCCGAGCGCGGCGATCCTACTATAAAAACAGGCTTGTTTGTGTTAGGCTGCATTACGTCGCTTTTTCGGCCTTTTACTCTTGTTGGCGGAGCTAGTCAATCCATGGGAGAGTTTTCGACGCATCCAGAAGCTGCCTCCGCCCCAACTGATTGACTGCTTAGAGTCAGCCTCAAGTTTTTCCAAACTCGGAAAAGCAGCCTCGAGGTCTTCCGAATATTTGTACGCCAGGTACCGATTTGCCATGAGTACCTCGAACTCAGAATTAAAGGTCAGGAACGCTTGTAACAGATATTGCTCGGTCCAAAATCGAAATTCCTCCTTCACCCAATCGCGCCGGTAATCGAACGGAAAGAAAATATCATGGACATGCACAATGACACCTGGTTTGAGACGCGGCAGCACTTCCAAGAATAGATAATTGACGTCCCCGCCAATTTTTACTGTGTGAGAACTGTCGATAAACAGGACATCGCCAGGACCGAGTTGTGAAAAGAAATCAAGATCCATATCTTGGACCTTCTTCTCGATTAGCGAATGCAACCCGTGAAAGCCCCGCTTGAGAAATTCTTGAGGAAAGGGTTCGATGCAGATGAGAGCCGAGTTGTTGTTTTTCATGGCAGCTTGGCCCAAAAGCAGAGAAGAAAAGCCGCTGCCGACTTCGATGATTAATTGCGGCTGAAAATTGCGGACCATGCAGTAAGCGACCAATGCATCCGTGCCATCAAAGAGATGGTTATTGAGATAAAAGTGGCCAGCTTCTTCAGTTGGCGTCATTGGAAACTGCTCGTACTCATCCCGGAATTTTGGGAAGCGCGTTCGCAGCAGATCGAGCTGCACGCAGTCGTTCATATCGACCGCTACAAGTTTGCTCGGCCGATTCCACAGCGTTTCGGGTAAGCTCTGAGTGTCGGGAATTGGTTGATAGAAATGCACGGGTGTCACATGAAAACCATGCCGTTCCCAAGCTGCAAAAATCTCCTGAAATCGTTCGCTGTGCAGACAACGAGGCATGACCGCAGCGAGGAATTGCGAAAGATCCATTACGTTGATGTTTCCGCGCAGCGCTTCATCTGCAAGGTCACGCAGAGCCTGCGGCGCGGAATCGAGGTCGCGTCTGACCTGCACGGAGTCAATGGGTGTGTGCGGTTGACTGGCGCCGTATAAGCGAAAGTCATACACGGTCGAATCCACAAGCCATGAGATCTCCGTGCCCCGTCCAGACTGTCCCCGGCTGACCAGCCTTTCATCGCCGGACGAGGTGGAAACACGAACCTCCGCTCCAGCTGGATCGTTGGTCTCCCATGAAAGTACCACGCAGCCTTGCCCAAAAGAGATGGGATTCGGGTTCGCGCTGATTTTCCCGGTGATCGCTCTGGCTCGCGCCGTATTACTCACTCGTAGGAACGCAAATCAACTTTTTACTGGTATCGTCACGCCCCGGCCGTGCCATCGCTGCCGATCGTTTCAAACTTCTCAGATGCTCGTCACTGAACAAAAACTCCAGTTTTTTGCGTGCCGCATCGGTTGAGTAAAGAGAGCGTGTTTTGGCGATGCCATTTTCAGAGAGCCGATTCCAAAGGTCTTCCGAGTCGTATAGCTCGATTAATGCCCGCGCAAAGTCTTCCGGGTCGTCAGCGACGAGAATGTCTTCGCGATCCTGAAGTTCCATGCCTTCGACAGCCAGAGATGTTGCAACAACTGGCACACCAAAAGCCATGCTTTGGTTGATCTTGCCTTTCACGCCTGCCCCAAAACGCAGCGGCGCAACGGATAGCTTTACGCTATCAAAGAACGGACGAACGTCTCGCTGAAATCCTGCGACAACGATCCTCTCAGTTGCCAACGCAGCGACTTCTGGCGGCGCCTTGTCGCCGATAATGTAAAATTTGGCATCGTGCAGATGTTCGCTCACAAGAGGATAAATGTCCTTCGCGAAGAAGAGAACCGCGTCGATGTTTGGCGTGTGTTGGAACCCGCCGATAAAAAGCCAATCTCGCCGCAGCGCGAACGGCGTCTTCGAGCCCGGGACCTCAGTAATCGTTGAGACGATCTCAATAGACTTATCTGGCCTGGCTTCGCGGAGAAGCTTCTGTTCCACGCTGCTCACCACCCAGGTCTCATCGGCTTGGTCAATGAGATCGTATTCCAGCTCTTCTTGCTGGCGTGCCTTTTCTCGCGTCTCCGGGTTGCTTGTGATCTGGGCCTCCCGATCGGTGCGAACAAAGTGTAGATCGACAGTATCAAAAATGATGCGGCTTCGCGGCGCGTACAGCCGAGTATCCGCGATATGTTTGCGAGCAAAGTCGCACCGACTTAAGACCACAGCGTCGAACTCGAGGCCGTGCGAAATGAGATAGTCACGCACTTTCTTGAAATAAGGGTAGTAAATGATTTCAATCCCACGCTTCTGCAATTCGTCCCCGTAAGGCGGGACATTCGCGAGGTTATCAGGAATAAACGTCACACGATGGCCTAACTGATGAAGGATGTTAAGAATATGGAACATCCGGACTGATCCCGCGTCCTTATCGGGCAATGGAAGATGATGGTCGATCACCAAAATGTTTTTTCGGCGGTGCATCTTCATTATTCGCTCGTTCAATTGCTCGATTTCGTCGTAATAGTTGTTAACCAGTCCCTCAACTTGCGACGTGTGCCGAGCTTTAGCTTCCGCAAGATCGGCGTTGAACTGCTCGACATCGGTCCTGTGGCGGGCTTCGGTTTGCGCAAGATATGCTTTAAGGTCCTCGACCTGCGCCTGGTGCTGAGCTTCGGTTTTAGCAAGGTGTTCGATGAATTCCTCGAATTGTGATTTGTGGGAGGCTTCGGTTTGCGCAAGATGTGCCGTGAGGTGCTTGATCTCAGTTTTGTGGCGTCTTGGCCTGGCTACCAGCGGGTTCGCGCTGATTTTCCCAGTGATCTCTTTAGTTCGCTCCGTGTTACTCATTCCTAGGAACCAAGATCAACTTGTTGCTGCTGTCGCCATGTCCCGGGCGTGCGACCGCTGCCGATTGCTCTAAACGTCTGAGATGCTCATCGCTGAACAAAAGCTCCAGTTTTTTGCGTGCCGCATCGGTTGAGTAAAGAGAGCGTGTTTTGGCGATGCCATTTTCAGAGATCCGATTCCAAAGGTCCTCCGAGTTGTAGAGCTCGATTAATGCCCGAGCAAAGTCTTCCGGGTCGTCAGCGACGAGAATGTCTTCGCGATCCTGAAGTTCCATGCCTTCGATAGCCAGAGATGTTGCAACCACTGGCACACCACAAGCCATGCTCTGGTTAACCTTGCCTTTCACACCTGCCCCAAATCGCAGCGGCGCAACGGATAGCTTTACGCTATCAAAGAATGGACGAACATCTCGCTGCAATCCAGCCACAATGATTTTCTCAGTCGCCAATGCAACGATCTCCGGCGGCGGGTTGCGGCCGATGATATAGAATTTGGCGTCGCCCAGATGCTCGCTCACCAGCGGATAAATTTTCTGCACGAAAAACAGAATCGCATCGGTGTTTGGTCTGTGCTGGAAGCCGCCGATGAAAAGATAGTCTCGGCGAAGCGCGAACGGCGTCTTTGAGCCGGGTACATCGACAATGTTTGAAACCAGTTGGACAGACTTGCGGGACCACTTCTCGCGGAGCAGTTGCTGCTCGAGAGGGCTCACTACCCAGGTTTCATCAGCCTGCCCAATCAATTCATTCTCCAACTGTTGTTTCTCCTGTGCCTTGCGGCGCATCTCGGGGTCCCGGGTCAACTGCGCTTCACGATCTTCGCGGAGGTAATGAAGATCGACCGTATCAAAGATGATGCGGCTCTGTGGTGCGTGCAGTCGAACGTCTGCAATATATTTGCGCGCGAAATCGCATCGGCTTAGGACAACCACATCGAAGCTAGGGCCGTGTGCTAGAAGGTAGTCGCGCACTTTTTTGACATAAGGATGATAAACCACCTCGATACCCCGTTTCTGCAGCTCGCATGTGTAGGGAGGTTCGTATGCGAGATTGTCGGGGATAAAAGTGATGCGATGACCAAGCTGATGGAGAAGCTTGAGAATTTGAAACATTCGGACTGATCCCGAGTCCTTATCTGGCATGGGAACGTGATGGTCGATTACCAGGATGTTTTTGCGACCCGGCGGTGGCTGTTGCAAAAAGCTTAAATCGCCGTTGACCGGCATTGTCATCAACTCATCGGCCCATGCCTCGGCAAAGATCGAGCGGTGAATCTCCTGATGTCTTTTTGCGCCGGCATTGAGATCGGTTCCTCCGGTTGCTCCCTCATAGTGAATGACTTCGCTAAGCGGCTGATACAGGACCTTATAACGAGCTTGCCGCATCTTGAATGCCAGATCGGTGTCCTCATAATACCCAGGCGCGTAGCGGGAATCGAAGCCGCTCATGATTTCGAACAACGCCTTTGGAATCATCAAGGCTGCAGCCGAGCAATAGTCTACTTCGCGCAAATAATTGTATTCGGGCTTTTTTGCATCATCGAATTTTCCGTAGTTCCATCCGGACGCATCTCGCCAGATAATTCCACCCGCCTCCTGTAGACGGCCGTCTGGATAGACAAGTTTTGAGCCGACAATACCAGCGCGCGGCTCTTCTGCGAATGTGTCCAACAACGCAGTAAGCCAGCCAGGAGTCACAAGTGTGTCGTTATTCAGGAACACGAGGTATTTGCCGCGCGCGGCCTGCGCGCCGCGGTTGCAGGAAGCGACAAAGCCGGAGTTTGTCTCGTTGCGTAGATAAACGGCTCCTGGCAACCGTGGAACAGCTTCTGCCGTGGCATCCGTCGAACAATCATCCACCACGATTACTTCAAACCGTTCCGTTCCCTGATGCTCCTGCAGGGAGGCCAGGCAGGCCTGCGTGAAATAGAATTGATTGAACACCGGAATGATAATTGAAACGTCCACCTGCTCGTGAACCGCAAACTCAATAGGACGGGTTGGCACGGGCGGTTCAAAAGCAGCCGTGGACGGTGTCGGGCTAGGCGCTGGATCGCGAGCGGGCGCTGGATCGGTTCCGGAGATGAGGCCTTGGATTTCGTCATCGATCTCGGCAATCTCGGGATGGCTGGCTCGCCATTTCTCGTAACTTGAGATGGCCTTTTCCAGATGCCCGTAGCCTAACAAGTGCTTCGACTTCCCGGGAGAAAGCTTTGCCTTCAAAGCGGCAATCGGGTTTCCAACTTGCCAACGCAACGAAGACCGAAGCCGAATTGCTGCGTTGCTGGCGTCGTCCAGTATCCGGCTAAGCCGTTTCGTAGCTTGCAGCTGTCTTCGCAGACGGTTTTGCAGTTCTTGTGAGCGCGACTCACTTTCGGCAAGGCTGACACTTCTGGAGCGAAGAAGCTCATTAATCTGCATGAGGCGATCCTGCAATTGCTTAATTTCCTTCGTGTAATGAGCGGTGATTTGTTCGACCTGCGTTTTTATGCCGTTCTTCTGTTTTGGCTAGATGCGCAGTGAGTTCCTCGACTTGCGCTTTGTGCTGTTCTTCTGTTTTGGCCAAATGCGTGATGAGTTCCTCGATCTGGGCTTTGTAGTGGGCTTCGGTTTGCGCAAGATGATCGCGTAATTTCTCGATCTCGCGTTGCAACTCGCCGCGGTCTCTTTCGTGGGCCACGCTAAATTGCTGAAGCTCGCGCTCGAGATGCGCTCTTTCCTTTTCGTGACGCAATACGCCCACCTCCATTTCGGCAATGCGACCATCCTGGCGAGCCAGATGGAGTAGAAGCTGCCGGTTCTCGCGTTCGAGGTTTTCGATCCGCGCAAGATGTTCGACCTCGGAGCCTCGTCGCAAGGCCAGCTCGCGGCGTACGGTTTCCCTTTCTGGAACGAAAGCATTTAGCCGGGTCACGGCGCCGGGAAGCAAAGCAGCCTCTGGCGATTCGGCAGTTTTCGGCGCCTTGGCGATTTTTGCATCGGTTCTTTTCCTTACCGATTTGCGGTCGCCTTGATCGGCTTCGGCGACCAAAGTGCGATAAAGCTCGATGACCTCCGCCGAGACGCGAGCATCGATCAGTTGGTCAATCGTGAAATGGGTGTGGCGCTTTTGCTTTGTTACCTGCGCCGCTGCGGCTTGGACTTTCGCATCGGGCAAACCAGTGAACTGCACAATTCGCCGCAACTCCGTTTCCGCGTTTTCGAAGAAGACATCGTAACGAGTAACAAGCCGCTCTTGCGCGCTTGCTGTTTCGATCAAGCGCCGGTTGTAGATTTCCCAAAGCCTCAAACCAAATGAATAAGATGTTCCGTTCCGCTCCCGCATCGAGTACGCAACTTCAAGCGGATTGCGCACCATAATCAGCGTTTTCAAGCCCGGCACGAGATCTTGCCAGAACGGCAGCGTTAAGCTGTTGCGCGGATCCTTCCAGCCCCAGACGTGCGCTGAATCAAAGCCCTCGATCAGCAGCCGCGCTTTCAGTCGCAATGGATCCAATGCCGGGGCACGTTGAAAGTCTCATCAGCCTTCGGCGGCAGGTCCCAAGCGCCACCAAGTGCATTCAGTAATTCGTCGTTCAGCGCGACAAACCCCAGATGTTCCCAGAACCCATCGGGATTATCGGCCTGTGGGGGCATCAATTCATTTTTTTTCCCAGGTAGAGCCCGCAAGCGTGCAACAACCTGCGTCAGCATCGACGTGCCGGAGCGGTGCGCGCCGGCGATGCAAATCGCCGTGTGGGTGTCAGCAGTATTTTTCACTCGAAACGCTTAAACAACGATGG
>CAVUGV010000050.1:0-19063 GCA_963741065.1 uncultured Verrucomicrobiae bacterium
GGCTGTCCATGATGTGACGCGCCTTTGGCGCTAAACATACAGACTCAAGCAGTCCAGTTTCGGATGCAATTATTTTACAACCGTAGCCAACTGTTTGGCGCTGGGAACGCCGTGCCATTGAGCTAATAATTCCCCATTGCGCGCGAACACGAAGACGCAAAAATGCGTTGCCCCTGCCGGTTCGCCCAACTGCGACGATACCGTTCCATCAAAATCAACAACGGTGAAGATGTCCTGGCGCGCATCACGCATAATTTTGTTTGTATCGTATCGGCTCTGAAGCCGCTTCGCCTCTTCAGTAACCCGGTGCTTCACCACTGCCATAGCGATTTTCTGTATGATAGGACCGTGCTTTCTGATGAATCGAATGATTGTGATCATTCTGTAATCCGGGTTGCCCAAACAATGATCGGGAAGCGTTCGCCCACGGCGCGCGCCTTTTCCACATCGGCGGTCGTAGCCACCACCAATACAGTCATGTGCCCATCAGCGGTGGAAAGTTTGTTGCCGTCGATATCGACAAAACTAAGGGAGTAGGTCGCTCCGCTCGAAAGCGCCGCGCGCAGAAGCGGAGGAAAAAGCGCCACGGCTGCAAAGAAAAAGAATTGAAGTGCGCGCCGGTTCACAAGCGAGAATATTGGCGACGATGTCGTGCACTGACAACTTCTGGTCTACCCCATCTCGTTCAGTATTCTACAAGAGTCGCGCAGGCTGGCATGATTTCTCGTTCTCGTCCTCGTCCTCGATCTTCCAGTTCTCGATTACGACGAGGAGGACGACGACGAGAACGGATGGAATCGCAGCTTTACCGCGATTGGACCAGGACGCGCGACGTGGTCTGTGCGTTGGTTATCGATTTTTCTTATTTGTGGTTTGCCTGGGTGCGAATCGCCTGGGGGGTTCGCGCTACGCGCAGTTGATGCAGGATGCAGACAGCAAATCAGCAAGTGGAGATTTTCAGCGCGCGATCAACTTGTACGAAGCGGCGCTCGATGATTCCGAAAATATTCGGAATGCTGAGATCCACTACAAACTGGCTCTTCTTTATGACGATAAATTGAACGATCCCGTCAGCGCACTCCACCATTTCAAACGCTATCTCGCGTTAAGTCCAAACGGCCCTCACGCGAATGAGGTCACAAAGTCGATAAAACATGACGAAATCGCCGCGCTGACAGCGTTGTCTGGAGATTCGGTTATCCCGCGATCGGAAGCAGCTCAGTTGCGCAACGAAAATCTAAATCTGCGCAAAGAGCTTGAAGCGCGCGCCGGATCTTTGCGGAGTAGCCCGGAAAAATCGCAGGCAAACGACGCAAGCTCTAAGAAAACAGCCGCGAAGAAGGCAGGCCGAACCTACGTTGTGCAATCGGGCGACACGCTCTTCTCCATTTCGCGAAAATTTTATAAATCATCCAAGCATTGGAAGCAGATCCTCGAGGCGAACAGAAAAAATATCCATGACCCGAAAAAGCTCACGGTCGGTGAGACCCTGGTTATTCCGTAGGAGCCGCGTGAAGCGGAAGACGTGATCGGATGATTCTTCCCGCCGAACCAATTTACTGACGATCGCGGCATCAGCGATGCCGGCTACCTTCCCCGCGGTGACGTGTAAATCTTGTTTCTCTAAAACTTTACTCGAACGCCACTGCGCCGCCGAGATTGGCCACCTGAAAGTCAAAAACGCTGTTAGACTGGTTTACTGCCAGCGGAGGTGGCGAAGAGGTTGGTTCCGACGTCGCTGATCTCCGGGAAATTTTGCACTCGCGGAAAATCACACCGAGCAAAATCATCGTCGAAAGTATGAGAAGTTCCATCATAGGCAGCGCAAAGCGCGGTTGAATTGCCGAGAAGAAACAATTCAACAACACCATGGTCACGCCAAATATGAACAAGATGACCGCGTACAGAACTACCCTGCCATCGTTGGTTTGGGCTTTCTTTCATAAAGCCTGCCATAAAAGAAGAAGCAACCAGATGATGCTCCACAGGCGAAACGAGATCGGATTCCACCATCGAAAATAGAACTGGTTGGCAGCGCTCGCGAGTTTTGTGCGCGGTTCGCGAAAGGTTTTCAAACGCGCGCATTGTGGCAGGAGGCGGCGTGATCGAAAACATAATCGGTCAGTGAGGAAAAGATAATGCACAACATTCGCTTCCCGTAGTCGAGTTGCATGCTCGAAGTCTTGTAAGGCGGCAGACCAGAGCGCCGAGCTCGGCGGATAAAGAAACGCGTAAGCCATCTCGTTCAGAGAGCGATCATACTTTTCATCCTCAAACTTTCCAAATTTCCACCCGGTGCGGCTAAAGAGATTTGCGATTCTCTGTGAAAAGCTGCTGGATCCCAAGGCTGGTTCTCTCTGAACCGCTCTGCAAGTCTCATAAGGAGCTGCCGCGTCTCGGGCAGTTGGCACCTCGATGCCGCGGCTGCGAGGAATTGATCACGCGAGCCCAGCGGCACCTGGTTGATAAAATTAAGCCGCCAAACAAAAGTATAACCGACCTTTGACCGGCAATGAATATGCGCTTGCCAGCACAACAAATGCGTGAAGCTGGTGGCGAACAAAAGCGCGATGAGTCCGGTCACAACAGAAGCGCACCATACACGCGCCGATCGGCCAAATGTGAAATTGACAGCAGATGCCGCACCGCGGCATACAAGCGACCTGTGCAATGATTGCACGAGGGTAATCAGAAAGATCGTTACCGGCAAAAGTGCAACCAGGACGCCGTTAATATGCCGCGTCAAGATGGCGCCGCAAAGCAAGGCACCGAACAGGATCCAATCCCGCATCAGGATATCGGGATACCGCATGACAATACGCAAACCAGTCGCGGCTAAGAGCAGATAATAATCATGCTCAGCGTTTCCGAGCCGATGCAATGCGCAAACGCGTAAAACAGAGGGTGGCTTGCAAAGAAAATCGCCAGAAGCAGGCGCGACCATAAATTTGTCGTAACGGCATTAATAAAAAAAAGCGCGGCCCACCACAACGCGGCGTGTTGGGCAAAGATGAGCGCGAATACCCCTGAATCGGTGAGCTGCGTATGCTTGATAAAGCGGCCGAGCCAAACCATCGGCCCTGCTCCGCTGATTAGGTAACCCAACCACAGAGGCACGCGGCTAAGGATGCAATACAGGGGAGCGTGCGACAAAATCGTCCCTGCGTTCAGCGGAAAAACTGTTTGCACATACGCGTCCGAATCACGCCACAGCGGCGGCACGGCCGCTAGCAGCCAGAACGAAGGTGCAGCCAGAATCAACAGTGGAACGACGCTTGCAACCGTCTTGTTGAAGCTGCGAAATTCTGGCATATCAGCAGCCTGCGGGTCTTACCGCGCAAACCGTTGTTCCTAGAACTTCACTACGAACGCCACTGCGCCGCCAACATTGGCCACCTGATAATCGAAAACGCTCTGATTAGATTGGTTTAGTCCAAACGTGCTTACGGCGCTCGCCGTCAGGTATTTGTTTACGCGATAATTCGCGGTCAACGCCAGAATTTCGTTAACGTCATCCCGGCCTCCCTCCCAATACTGTCGTACCACGATACGACCGACAGCGTTGATGAAAAAAGAGCGCGTGAGAATTGCCGAGTAAGCCACATAGACCTCGTAATCGTTTCGGCGCGCCGAGATCGAGCTTATATTCGAAGGAACAGGCTGGTTGGATTCCTCGGCATCGAGGCTGATGTTCGCGTCCACCCCTAAAGAAAGCTGCTGCGCGCGGTTCAAGCGAAATGGAACCTCGGCGTTAACAATAAGGCCGTGGTTTTGAAAGAAAGCTGAGAAGCTGTTTTTCTTCGTCAGCCGATTGTAATCGGTACTCGAGGCGCAAAAGTAGATTATGCCACTGCGGCACGAGGTATCTCAGGCCGGCTTCAACATCGAAACTTCCGAAATTGAATTCGTCGAACCGGTCGTAATAAAACAACTGCTCCCGGACATCGATCAGGCCGTACAAGTTTTTCTGATTCGCGGCTCGTAGAAAGCAGCAGCAGCCGGCGCCACCACAAAATCGCTCTGTTCATTGTTCTTGGTCAGCGCAACATTTGATGTCCAATAAAACGGCACGCCAGCCGAGATAGTAAAAGGCTGATACTCCTCCACCCTTTTGAGAATTTGTTGCTTGCCGAGATCGGCATCGCCAGGCGCAGCCGCCACTTGACCGCCTTCGGCTCCGCTGGGAGGCACAGGCGACTGAAAAGGCGACGGCGCCTGATCGCGCGCCAACTCCGCCTGGTTAGCACTCTGCGCGAAACCTTCATTTGCGACACTGAAACAGAGCGCGCACAAGATTGCGACGAAGCCGGTTCGATAAGGACGAAGACAAGGCTTCACGCGCACGACCCTTTTTCTAGACCGCCCGTTTTATACCTCAAGCCAATAATTTTGATGTCTAAATGCATGTTGGAATCTCGAGTCCTTATCACAAAATCCGCCGGCCACCCATGCGCATACTCTCGCGCGTAGTGTCGCGCGTCTGCTGCATTAGTATTCGACGTGCTTCTCTTGGTAAAGCATTGATATTCGTCCGACTGGAATTTCTCAAATCCCTCGTGCCCTTAGAAGCTGGAACCGTGACCTTCCCATCAGGACCGACCCCGGCCCCATCGAGCAGGGCCAGCAATTGCTCTGTGTTGCTGACGTTGAGTTGCGGCGGCCTGTTGACTTGCCGCGGCTCGCTGAAACGCGGCGGCCTTGGTATTCCTCCCGTGTTGTGGTGCTCGGTGTAGGAGGACCAAACGGCGGGGCGCTTGCGAGCGGCTGAGGATTGTTCGCGCCCGCGCCGGCGAACGTGCCGGTCGTCGTGCCATTACCGCCGAAGCCGGTGTAATTGGCATTGTTAGTGTAAACATCAGCCATATTTGGGCCGCCAATGGTGACCACGATGTTGTTAAAAATCGTAACTGAATTAGCTGCAAGAATCTTCAGGCTGTTCCCGCCGAGCGTCACGTTAGAAACGAAATTAAGCTGGCCGTTGCTGCCCGGCGCGTAAAGTTTCAACTCCGTATCAGCCGAGAGCATGCCGCCGCCGACATTGAGCATGCCGTTTGCGCCGAACACGCCCGCTTTGAGCACATCCGCGTGAGCGGTGGCATTATTGAATGTGATCTGGCCGTTGCCGTCGATGTAGGTGAGGAACGTCCCGCCGGCATTATAATTGCCGCCGTTAATATTGATCGCTGGCAGACCCCGCTCCGTCACTTCCGTAGATCGCAACCGTGGCGTCAGTGGTCACGCTCGCGGTGCCCGAGACGTTCATGTTAATCGCAGCGCCAGCCTCCGTACTCGCGCCGATGCTGCCGCCCGTGTTATCGATCTGAGCACTAAAGAATTCGCAGTAATATTTGCTGCGGTTACGTCGATCATCGCGCCCCCGCCGATACTGCCACCGATGCTGCCGCCGTTGCTGCCGCCGCTGAAATTGTCGATCTCGGCACAAGGGCACCGCCAGTAGAAACGTTGGCTGCAGTTACGCCGATCGTAGCATCTCCGCCAATGGAACCACCGGAAGAGCCGGCAACATTGCTTCGCGTTCAGAATCTGAAAGTTCGCGGCGCCTCCGCTGCTGAGAGTGTTAGTCGATATTGAGATTGATCGCGGCATTTCCGCCGATGCTTCCCCCACTGCCGCTGCCGGTGACGTTGTTAAAGTTAACGATATCCACATCGAGGTCTCCACCAACGGAAAGACTGGTGGCGGTGACGTTCAGCGTGGCATCCGCCGCCGATGGAACCCCCGTTCAAGCCAGTGGCATCAACGCCGCGCTGGTTTCGAATCTCTACATCAAACCTTGAGCGACAGAAATCGCCAGAGGCACTCACATCGACGGTGGCATTCCCGTCGATGGTGCCGCCGGTCGTTGCGCCATTTTGGTTGTAGATACCGAGAACCAACGAACCGGCCGACAACGTCAGATTGGCCGTGTTGATTTGGAGAGTGGCGTCTCCATGGATCGTTCCCCCAAAGGAGTAGCTGCGCCCATAATGGAGCCCGCTGTCGTTGAGGATCTGGATGTCCGCAGCGTCGGTAACATTGGTGATGTCGGCTCCTGTAACGGTAATGTCGTGGCGTGACGTTGAAGTCCAGAAGAGCGTTTCCGTCGATGGTGCCACCTCTGTCGCTGATGGCGACCTCCAAATGCCCGCCGATTGAAGCGCTGTCGGAATGGAAAGCAGCGTAGCGTCGCCGCCAATGAATGATCCGGCCGGCATTATCGTAGCGACTCGATATGGCAAGTGACAGACTTTCGTCGTTTCCAATAAAATCCGGCCCGTCATGCAGAGTCGTGAGAGCGCCGCCGATATTTACAGTAAGGTTGACGCCAGAACCGATGACACCGCCGCCGCGATTGTTGATCGCCACACTCATGGAATCTGCGCTGAGGTTTCCTCCCGTCGTGAGAGAAACATTTCCACCCGTGCCAATATGGCCGGCTGGGTTAACGCTCTCATCGTAGTTCTCAACGAGCAGACTTAGCTGGCCCTGCGTGGAAACGTTGCCGCCCACGTTGAGCGTTATGTTGCCGCCGTTATTAATCGTGCCAGTGGTATTCTGGATTGTAAACGCCGCGTCGCCGTTGCTGGTGAAGTCACCACCGGTGCTGACAGAGATATTTCCGCCGGTGCCGATACTGCCGCCGATGCTATTGTCAATCTGAGCCAGCAAGGAATTGGCAGTAATGTTTGCTGCGCTTACGTTGATCTCGACGTCACCACCGATGCTTCCACCACTGTTCAAGATCTGAAAGGTGGCGTCGCCCTGGCTGGTGATATCGCCGGACATGGAAAAATTAATGAGCGCGTTCCCGCCAATGTTGCCGCCACCGCTGTTGTTGATCGACGTGCTCAAGGCACCGGGCGCGGTATCGGTAGTGGCCAGGCTAGCCGCGGTGACGATGATCGCTGCATTCGAGCTTATGGTTCCCCCGCCATTGCCAATGAATTGTGAATCGTCGAGAGCGGCGATATCGCCGACAACGACAAGGTTAATCGTGGCATTCCCGCCGATGGTGCCGCCGTTATCGCCCGCATTTCTGCCGTTATGGATCGAGGTGTCAAGCGCACCTCCGATAGAAAGGCTGTTAGCATTTATATTGAGAACGGCATCTTGTCCGATCGTTCCCCCACTGCCACCAATGCCACCTGGGCCGCTCTGCACGTAATTATTTCGGATTTCGAAACCCGCGTCAGTCTGAGTGGTGAGATTGCCGGAGAGGTTGAATGTGATGCTTGCGCTGGAATCGATTGTTCCACCGGGGCCAGTCACCCCACCGTTTTGGTTTTCAATTCTGACAAGCAACGAATTGGCGGTGAGGTTGTTCGCGCTGAGCTGGAGAGTGGCATTTCCATGGATCGTCCCACCTATGGGGCTCGGATCACCAGTATCGGGACCGCGGCTGTCGTTCAAGATTTGCCAGATCCCGTCGCCCTGAACGGTTACGTCGTGCGTGGCGCTGAAGTTGAGAAGAGCGTTACCACCGATGGTGCCACCTCTGTCGCCGATGTTCGCAATCAGATTCCCGCCGATGGAAGCGCTATCGGCATGCACCGCGAGAGTAGCGTCCCCACCAATCATTGACCCGAGCGTATTTACGTACCTATTGGCTACATCAAGCGACAAACTTTCGACGTTCCCAAGAAAATCCGTTCCATTGTGCAGAGTTGTGAGAGCGCCGCCGATATTTAAAATAAGGCTGGCGCTCGAATCAATCCTGCCACCATTGCGATTGCTGATTGCGATACTGGCGAAGTCGGCGGTGAAGTTTCCTCCTGTGGTGAGAGAAACATTTGCGCTACCACCGATGTGACCGGCCGGATTGGCAGTCTCATCGTAGTTCTCAAGAAGGAGGCTAAGTTCCCCCGCAGTGTTGATGTTTCCAGACACGTTAAGGTCGATGATTGCGTTCCCGCCGATGTTGCCGTTGGTGTTATTGATCGTGGCATCAAGTGCGGCATCGGTCGAAATGCTGTTGGCGCTTACGTTGATCGTAGCATCTCCGCCAATGGAACCGCCGGGGGAGTTGCCGATAGAGTTGAAAAAAATACCGCCAACAGAAATACTCGACGCGGAAAGGCGAAGCTCGGCATCGGTGTCAATGGTTCCGGAGAAATTCTGGATTTCGATATCAGAATCCCCTCGAACCGCGAAATCGTTTGCAATGTCGATGTTGAGAGAGGCCGCGGAGATCCTACTACTATTACCGTTGGTAGTAACAAAGACGCCCATATTCCCGCCGATGGAAGCGCTATTTGCGTTGAGGTTGAGAGCGACATTGCTGCCGATTCTCCCGCCGCCGCCGCCATCATCCCGGTTCGAGATTAAAAGAAATAAACTGTATCCCTGACCGTTTCCTGTCAGCGCATCATGCTGTGTGGTCAGAGCGCCGCCGATGTCGAAAGTGAGGTTGCCACCGGAATCGATCATTCCACCGTTGCGGTTGTTGATGAAAGCATCAATGGAATCGGCAGTGAGATCCCCGCCTGTCGTGACAGAAATATTGCCGCCTGTTCCAATATGGCCGGCCGGACTAGAGCTACCGTTGTAGTTCTCAACGAGCAGACTTAGTTGCCCATGAGTGGAAATGCTGCCGCCCACCGTTAGCGTGATATTGCCGCCGTTGTCGATCAGCCCATTTGTATTTTTGATCTCAAGATCGAAATCGCTGGGAAACCCTCCAGTCGGTCCGCTTGTTGTCAGATTGCCGCCGATGCTCACGTCGATGTTTCCGCCTGTTCCGATGTGTGCGTCCTCGTTCCTGACGCGCAACTGAGAAAAGTCAGTAGCTGAACTGTTCGTGTAATCGCCCGTGACATTGAGCGTGAGATTGGCTCCACTGGCGACTGTGGTGCCGGGCAAAACCAGCGTATTTAAATTCACCTTGCCATTGAGTAGGAGGGAACCGCCGATTTGCAGCGTGAGGTTGTTGCCGGCGGTCGCGTCGAATCCACCGACGCTCATGGTGCCGGGGTTGGTAAGGTGAATCGATCCCTCCGCGCCAAGCTTAAGATCGCCGATGTTGGAAATTGGCGAATTAATTGTGAGGTTAGAGCCGGCCCCGCGCGCGTACATGGCAAGCTCGCTAAGATTCTGGAACGAAACGTCCGAGGTGAGATTGATCGAACCGTTAACAGTCGCCAGCGCCAGCAGGTCAAGTCCCGTGAACGTCAATGTGCCGCCCGGCGGGCCGGAGGTAATCCCGTCCACACCGATCAGGCCAAGCTTTGTGACGCCGCCATTGCTCAGGTCGATCGTCGGATTACCGGTGAGCGACAGACTCTGGAACTTAAAGACAGCGATCGGCAGATGGTTCGGGTCGGCGAAAAACTCGGTGTCGATGTTTAGTGCACTGTCAAAGGCTGACGTGGAACCGAATGCCCACAGCGTGAAAGCTCCATCCTGAAGTCGAGCCGCGATAAATTTTGCCAAAGTCCGTCACGCCATTGGTGGTGATCGAGGGATCGGTTGTAATGGTCGTTCCGGTCGCGATGAGGTACGGATTCGGCGCAGTAATCGTCGATGGTGCCCCAAACTTGCTCGGAGGTGGCGGTGGTGGTGGCGGCGGCGGACTTGAAGTTGTTTGTTCAATAACAACGGGGTTCGCGTTAGCGTTTTGATCGGTCACATCGATCGTGTCGAGCATGCTCTGGGAGGGCAGCTGATTCGATGTCGCTATCAGAACAGACTCTCCGGCGATCTGCTGGTCCACGACCGTCTGGATCAGCGGCAAGTTCGTCAGTGGCGCAAAATCCACGATCAGCGCCGACGTCGCCAGCACCAGTTTCACATCAAATTTTTCCGGATTACCAATGTGCCCGTCTTCGGCGGCGACCATTTCGCCGCCATGAACTGTCACAGCTTTTTCAGGGTGACCAAGGGGATAAATCGTGCCGATTCCTTCGAGAACCATAAATTTCGTCGGCGGCCCAGTTGACAGAAGCGCCGTCCCGCCCATAACCGAAACGGTGACAGATGTTGTGTTGGCCCTCACTGCTGGAGCGTGAGGCGGAACCTGGAGAAGAATCGTGCCGTGGGTCAACTCTGCCTGACGCGCTCCCGCAGTAAAACTGAAAATCGTGTTCGCGCCGAGCCGCGTGATAGTCAGATCGTTAAAAGTCAATTCCGCCCGCGATTCCCCTCCGGTGCGCACCGCCGAGCCCAGGATGACTTTATCGTTCACCGCCGCCGGATGAGGCGCGGCATGCGCTTCCAACAAGCGCACGTCCTGAATTACCTGCGACACGCGCGCTTCTTTCAATGGGTCAGCGTTCGCCAATCGGCTTGGGGCAATCAAGATAAAGAGGACCCCGCAGACCATTATCGGTTTGTTGCTAAACGTTTTCATCAAAAACTCTTTCATATTTATCTCCTACTGCGCTGCACCGGTGGTTTCCGGCGATGAATGTGGCTTTGCTGGTGCGGCAGTTATCCGACCCGCCACATTGGTCTGGGCTTGGCCAAGAACCGATACACGTGTTCCACCGCCGAAAATGACAAGGTTGGTGTCGATCAAAGTCTTTTTCGATTTCTCATGTTGCTGCTTCTGGCTTTCTGCCGCGATCAATTTTTCACTTCGCAGGGGCGGAAGATCGACAATGAGTCGGCTGGTCTTCACAAAACGCGCAATATCGAAGTCCACGGGATCGCTCACCGCTGCGTTTGGATTGCCCATGACCAATTGGCCCGGGCCAACCAGAACCGAATCGCCGGGGTGGCCGGGGCGATACAATCGGGCAGTGCCTTCCAACACCAGAAACTTACAAACGCCCGGATGATACTCGATCATGGCGGTTGTCCCCGTGATCGCCGCCGTGGCACTGCCCGCATGGATCTTCGCGCCATTAGCGCTCTTCGGCGCTTGAACCAGGACTGCCCCTTCGCCCAGGTTCAAATCGTGCGTTCCATTTTTGAAACTGAAACTGGTGTTGGCCGCGAGCCGGACAACCGTTTCATCTGGAAAAGTCAGCTCAGCGCCCGAGGAGACGCCGGTTCGGACAATCGTGTCTTCGTCAACGATGCCGTTAATCGACGCTGGGCGCGCGGTCAGCCTCGGACGCAACAATTGCACGTGATTGTTTATTCGCGTGATACGCGCTTCCTTGACTGAAATCGCATTCGCTGCGTTTAGAAACCGAGTCGCAAGGCACGCTGTGACGGCAACCAAGGCAAGAAACTGAAGCTGTCGAACGGGGGGCATGTTGGTTGTAGCGCTAATTTCGGCGAGCTTTTTGAGGCCTGGCTTTAGTGAGGTCAAGCATTTTTTATCAAACGCGCTAAAAAAGTGTCGGAACCCCAGCCATGCAGCCAATGGGCATCCCCGTTACGCGAAGCAGCCCGTGCGCACAGACACCATCGTCGCTTCTTTGAAAGCTGTGGACCAGATGTGCGGCGCCGTTAGGCGCGGCATTGCCATGGGCAGCAATTTTACGCGAAACCCGAATTTCAAATGTTGCTAGTCACCCACTTCTCTCTAGGAGCGGCCGGGTGAGGCGCACATGGCGCTCGGTACGGAGCTCAGACGATTTTGTGGGCGTGAGTCTATAAACATGGCGCGCGCTACGGCGCTCATCCATTTCGGCGCCCATCTTTTCAACAAAGCCACTACAAGACTATGTTCTGCTAAACTCAAGCGCACCGTCTTTTGCACTGACGCGGACGGTCTGGCCTTCGCGGACTTTGCCTTCGAGAATGTCGATGCTGAGCGGATCGAGAATTTCTTTTTGAATAGTGCGGCTGAGCGGGCGGGCGCCATAAACCGGGTCGTACCCTTCGCGCGCGAGCAGTTCCTTCGCTGAATCTGACAGCTTGAGAGTGATCTTTTGTTGCTCGAGACGTTTCGACAGCCGGCTGAAGCTGGATTTCGACAATCTTTTTCAGGTCGTCCTCCGTCAGCCGATCGAAAATGATGATCTCATCGACGCGGTTGAGAAACTCCGGACGAAAATGCGCGCGCAAAGCATCCATGACCAGTCGGCGGCGCGCTTCACGCGATTCTTCCTCGGTGATGTATTGCGAACCGATGTTTGAGGTCATGATGATGACCGTGTTTTTGAAATCGACCGTTCTCCCCTGCCCGTCGGTGATGCGGCCGTCATCCAGCACTTGCAGCAGCACGTTGAACACATCCGGATGCGCTTTTTCGATTTCGTCGAAGAGCACGACCGAGTACGGCCTGCGCCGCACGGCTTCGGAAAGCTGGCCGCCTTCTTCGTAACCGACATATCCCGGCGGCGCACCGATCAAGCGCGCGACCGTGTGTTTCTCCATGTATTCGCTCATGTCGATGCGGATCATGGCGTTCTCGTCGTCGAACAAAAACTCGGCAAGCGCGCGGGCCAATTCCGTTTTGCCGACGCCGGTCGGTCCGAGAAAAATGAATGAGCCAAGCGGGCGATTTGGATCCTGCAAGCCTGCGCGGGCGCGGCGCACAGCGTTGGCAACGGCTTTGATCGCTTCGTCCTGATCCGACGACGCGCTGATGCAAATGCTCCTCCAATTTGACCAGCTTTTCCCGCTCGCCTTCCTGCAATCGCGAAACCGGAATGTGCGTCCAGCTCGAAACAACTTCGGCGATGTCTTCCTCAGTCACTTCTTCGCGCAGCAGCGTTGGTTGCCGATCCTTCGCCGTTTTGGCTGTTGCATCGGCCAGTTTTCTTTCCAACTCGGGAATGCTTCCGTATTGAATCTCGCTCGCCTTGGCAAGCTCACCACGACGCTGCGCGCGCTCGAGCTCGGTACGAAGTTGATCAAGCTCCTCCTTCCATTTCCGCTGTTCTTCGAGAACGGCTTTTTCCTTCTGCCACTCGGCTTTGAGGGCACCGACTTTTTCTTTCAGCTCCGCCAATTCCTTCTCGAGCTTCTTCAAGACGCTCCTTGCTTGCGGGATCTTTTTCTTTCTTGAGCGCCTGCCGTTCCATTTCGTGCTGCATGATCTCGCGCTCGATCACGTCGATCTCCGTCGGCATCGAATCGAGCTCGATCTTCAAACGCGACGCCGCTTCATCGACCAGATCGATTGCCTTATCCGGCAGAAAACGATCGCTGATGTAGCGATGCGACAGCATCGCCGCAGCGACCAGCGCGCCGTCGGTAATGCGCACGCCGTGGTGCACTTCGTAGCGTTCCTTTAATCCGCGCAGAATTGCGATCGTGTCTTCCACGGTCGGTTCATTCACCAGCACCGGCTGAAAACGCCGCTCGAGCGCAGCGTCTTTCTCAATGTATTTGCGGTATTCATCGAGCGTAGTCGCGCCGATCGTGCGCAACTCGCCACGCGCCAGCATCGGCTTGAGCATGTTCGAAGCGTCCACGGAGCCTTCTGCCGCGCCTGCGCCGACAATCGTGTGCAGTTCGTCGATGAACAGGATGATCTGTCCCTGCGCATCGGTGACTTCTTTCAAAAACGCTTTGAGTCGGTCTTCAAATTCGCCGCGGAACTTTGCGCCTGCGACCATCGCGCCAATGTCCATGGCGATGATTCGCTTTTGCTTTAATGAATCCGGGACGTCGCCGCTGATGATTCGCCGCGCCAGGCCTTCCACGATTGCTGTTTTGCCAACACCCGGATCGCCGATGAGCACTGGATTATTTTTTGTCCGGCGTGACAACACCTGCATGATTCGGCGAATTTCGTTGTCGCGTCCGATCACCGGATCGATCTTGCCGCGTCGCGCCAACTCAGTCAGGTCGCGGCCATATTTTTCCAGCGTCTGATACTTACCTTCGGGATTTTGATCGGTCACTCGCTGGGAACCCCGCACCTGCTGTAGCCCTTGCATGAGCTTGTCGCGCGTGACGCCGATATCCTTCAGTAATTTTGCCGCGGGAACCCCGCTCGCGGGGAGCCAGCCAAAGCGAGCAGATAATGTTCTGCGCTGGTAAATTCATCCTTCAGTTTCGACATCTCTTTCTCCGCAGCGTCCAACACGGTGCGGAGTTCGTTCGAGAGCCGCAGATCGGCGGCGGCTCCGTGGATTTTCGGGCGGCGCTCCAGCTCTGAACGCAGACTGTGCACGCAACTGATCTACATTTGCTCCAATCTTCTCAAGGAGCGGCCGCGTTATGCCCTCGCCCTGGTCCAGAAGAGCGGAAAGAAAATGCTCATTCGTGATTTCCGGATGATTGGCTTGCGAAGCCAGATCCTGCGCGCCTGCAGCGCCTCCTGCATCTTCTGCGTGTATTTGTCGATGCGCATGTTTCAAAATAACGAATGCGATTCGCTCGGCAATTGCGCGTGCAGCGGTCAGTCGCTGTAGGGCAAGCGCTCCGCTTGCCAGGCGAATCCCCGGCAGATCGGTTGCTACAATTGAGGAAGGACACACAATGGTGATCAATCCAGGCGTTTGACACAAACGCCGCTACACGGATGAGTGTTTGCGATGAGTACGGAGGTAAAATTGGGAACTCGGCATGCCTTGCGCGTCCTGAAACCGGGTCCATTTCGCCGTTATATCATCGGCAGTGCGATCTCCGACACGGGGACGTGGATGCAGGTGATGGCGCAGGGTTACGTGATGAGCACGCTTACGAACAAAGCGCTCCTGCTCGGAATGGCCAATCTCGCTGCTGGTCTGCCGATGCTCCTTTTAACGATGGTCGGCGGCTCGGCAGCCGACCGTTTCGATAAACGAAAAATTCTTCTCGCGACTCAGTACGTCCAGATCGCGCTCGCAATTTCCATGGGGTTCTTGATCATGAGCGGCAAGATCCAGATCTGGCACATCCTGGCGTTTGCGGCCGTGCTCGGCGTTTCGAACTCATTTGAAATGCCAACGCTCAACGCGCTCGTGCCCGAACTGGTGACGCGCGATGAAATTCAAAGCGCGATTGCTATCGACCGCGCGGTGTTTCACGGCTCGCGCGTCGTGGGTCCGTCGCTTGCCGGAATTTTCATCAGCGCGTGGGGCACAGCGTCTGCATTTTTTGGAAACGCAGTTTCGTTCATCGCGCTGATCATTGCGATTCTTTCGCTGCCACCGCGCCGGCTTGGCACTGCCGAAGAAGAGGAAAAACGGACGAGTGGAATCAAGGATGGTTTTCGTTACGTGGCAAAAGACAAGCCGAGTCTCGCGATGATCGGCCTCATCGCCGCGACTACGGTTTTCATTTTCCCAATTATTACCGTGATGATGCCATTGTATGTGCGCCTGGTGCTCGGCCTCGGCGCAAATCAACTGGGCTATTTGATGGGCGCTTCGGCAGTCGGCTCGGTGATCGGCGCAATTTTCCTGATCAGCATTCCTCGCGAGAAACGCGTGCCGTTCATGATGGTGAACGTCTGCATCGTGACGTGCGCGATTTTTGGTTTGTCCCGCGCGCCAACTTTCTATCTCGCGACTGGGCTGCTCATTTTTAATTCGCTGGGACTAGCGATGAACTTCGGGCTCGCGAACACGATTGTGCAGGAACGAGCGCCTGATTATCTGCGCGGGCGTGTATCGGCTGTGTTCATGTTGAGCTTTGTTGGTCTCATGCCAGTCGCAGGGTTAGGAATTACTGGTTTATCGGATCTCATCGGAATGCGCACAGCACTGGCAATCGCGGCCGGTTGCTACGCTGTGATCGCGTTGATTGTGCTCGGACGCGTGCGCCGGCAGTGCGCTCAACCTGCCGTCGCAGAAACTCCCAGTGCCGAAACGCCCGCGCCGCCGATCGCCGCTGCTGTTTAGCGTGATCGCGTTTTCCACTTGCTGGAACTCCGGCCGCCATACCGCCGGAGATGCAATGTTGCACGAAATCAAAACCGAACTTGGATTTGATTTGATCGAGCTGGGCCATGGTATCCGCCTGTCGCTGATGCCGGGAATCCAAAAAATATTCGATGCGGGAGAAGTGCGGTTCAGCAGTTTGCATAACTTTTGTCCGTTGCCCGTCGAAGTGATGGTGGCTTCGCCCGACTGCTACCAATTTTCCGCCGTTTCTTCCGAGGAACGTGAGCGTGCGATGAAGCAGACGTTTCAGACAATCGATTTCGCTGCGCGATTAAACGCGCCGTTTGTCGTGTTGCATTTAGGCCAAGTGAACATGCCACCGATCACTGACCGGTTGATCGAACTGGCGAAAACCGGAGAATACTTGTCGCGCAAATATGTAGGATTGAAGATAGAGGCCGTGCAAAAGCGAGAAAAGATCGCGCCTGCTTATTTGCAGCGCGTGAAAGATTGCCTGCGCCGTATCATTGAGTACGCCGCTTCAAAAAATGTCCGGCTGGCTTTGGAAAGCCGACGCGGTTATGAAGAAATTCCAACCGAGCGCGAGTTGCCGGCGCTCCTGGACGAATTGAATTCACCGCAGCTTGGGTACTGGCACGATTTCGGTCACTCACAAATCAAAGAGAATCTGGGGTTCATCGATCACGCCGAATGGCTGCGCACGATTGGTCCGCGTGCATTTGGCTGCCATGTGCAGGACTGCGTTTGGCCTGCGAAGGATCACGAAACGCCGTTTACCGGCGATGTGACATTTGAGAAACTTGTTCCGCTCCTTCCCACAAACTGCTTATTTGTCTGGGAGATGAGTCCGAACAAACCGGCCGATGCAATTCGCCAATCGGTTCAAATTTGGAAAGAACATTTCGGCAAATGAAAAAAATCCTGATCACACTCTTCCAGCTTGGTGTCACGATCGGGGTGCTTTACTGGGTCTATCACGACCCCAACAGGCGCGCACAAATGGCTGAGGCGATCCGGAACGCCGATTATCGTTGGGTTGGATGGGCATCTTGGCATATTTAATAGTGGAGATCGCTGCTGCCTTTCGCTGGCACATTTTGCTGAAGGTCCAAAAGATTCATCTCACGCTCCCACGCCTGACAGGCTTGTTTTTTATCGGGATGTTTTACAACCAGTTTCTCCCCGGCGGCACGGGCGGCGATATCATAAAAAGCTATTACCTGCTTAAGGAAACCCCGGACAAGAAAGCGGGCGCACTGCTGGCGGTGGTGTTCGACCGTTTTATCGGGCTTGTCGCTTTGGTCGCAATCACCGCCACGCTCATCGGCTTGCGTTATGATTTCCTTTCGCAGAAACCCGAGACGCGAAGTTTGCTTTGGCTCTTACTATTCCTTCTTGGTACATCGGTGGCCTTTTTACTTGCAACCTTCGTCATCAGTGGATTCAAACTGTTGCATTCGTTACCCGCGCGGTTCCCAGGCCGCGACAGATTAATCGAAATCTCGGCAGCGTATCATCTCTACGCGCATCACTGGCGGGCGACACTGGTCGCGTTTGGCGCATCGGTGGTGGCGCACCTTGCTACGTTCGCAACTTTTCTGTGTGCGGCCTACGCGTTGGGCGCGCCTGTGCCCCTGGTGAATTTCTTTGCGGTGATGCCGGTCGAACGCACGATCTCGGCGTTACCGATCAGTTTTGCAGGGATCGGGCTGCGGGAAAAAGTGTTGCAGATCATGCTCAACGGTCTCTGTGGCGTGCCGGAAGCAAAAGCGATTCTGATCGGGTCGCTGAGTTTTCTCATTATTCTGGTTTGCTGTCTTCCAGGGGCTGTCGTTTATCTCTTTTACAAGCCAAGCCGGCCGGCTCGCCATTTGAGCTTGCGCGAGATGGAACAGGAAGTGGTTACCTTGGAACACGAGATCGGCGAAGCGGAATGAGGAGCATTTTCAACATCCAACGCTCAACGCTCAACGTCCAACACCCAACCCTCAAATATCTGAATTGAACGTTCGGCGTTGAGCGTTGAGCGTTGGACGTTGAAAGCCTGTCGATGAAGCGGAAACATCAGCGCCCATTTGTCGTCGCCACTTTCGCCATGACCGTGGATGGTAAAGTGACTACGAAAAACTTCGCGCCGGTTGATTTCACTTCGCGCGAAGACAAGCTGCATTTATTTCGCCAGCGCGCTCTGGCCGATGCGGTTTTGCTCGGGCACACCAGTTTGAAACGCGACAACGTCCGGCTCGGCATTCCGGAGGATTTCCGGCAAGCCAGAATCAAGCGAAGGCAAGCCCCTGCCCCATTGCGCGTGATCGTCTCAAACAAAGGCAGGATCGACAGCCGATTGAAGATTTTCCAATCCACCATTTCGCCGATCCTCATTTTTTCCACGACGCGAATGCCAAAGAAGACTCAAGCTGCGCTCAAAGGGAAAGCCACTCTGCATCTTACTAAATCCGACGAAATCGATCTCTGCTGCCATGCTGGAAACTTTGCGCACAAATACAACGTGCGCAGGCTCGCGTGCGAAGGTGGGCCAACGCTCTTTCGCGCGTTGCTGAAACGGGACTTAATCGATCAACTCAATCTCACGATTGCGCCCTACATGTTCGGCGGAGCCAAAGCGCCGACGTTGACAGGTCTGAGCAAGGAATTCCTGCCCGCGAGCGTCCATTGTTCATTGATCAATATGCGCGTCGTCGGCGACGAGTGCTTTCTCACCTATCGAATCAAGCACCAGCGGCGGCGAAACTAGCCGAATCGACGCTCGCCCGATTCGGCCAGGCGATCCAACAGGCGATGCAGAAACGCCGCAGCAGGTAATCCATTAGTTCCGCACAGCACTTGCAAAACGCTCCAGATATATCCGCCGCGGATCTTCGTACCGAGCTTCTGCGGATTTAGATCGAACTCTACCTTTTCGATCGTGCCCTTAAGGTACTTCGGCGGGACTTTGGCGTACCCGAACTTTTGGGACGACTGGGAGACCGTTGTCGGTACCGATGTCCATGCCGGCGTAAGCCGTAAACCGAAGCGGCACGGTATGCTCGATCTTGCGTTCGGCTTCCCGTTTCCCGTTGATGAAGAGCCGACTTGTGCCACTGGTGGCAAACTCGCCGGGTTTATCGGCGGTGAACTCATAGCGGACGTTGACTTTGCCTTTCGGCAGCTCATCACGCGAGGTGACGGTGTCCAGTTTCAAACCAAGGAAACTATAGGTGTGCTTCAGTCGGCCTGCTTCGACATAAAGCGAGAAACCGCCAAGAAAACTGCCTTCCGCTACGATGACGCCCGCTATTCCGGGACGTAGGCCGAGGCCTGTTCTGCCGGGATTGTCCAAATCCGCGCTGATGCTATACGAGCGATTGTAAATGGGTGGAATCATGCCCGCG
>CAVUGV010000051.1:0-64802 GCA_963741065.1 uncultured Verrucomicrobiae bacterium
GAACCACCAACGCCCCGATGCCCGAAACGGCCAGACGGCAGTGTGGACTGGCAGCGAAATGGTCGTCTGGGGCGGAGTTGGTGCCGGTTATTTCAACACCGGCGGCAGATACAATCCCAGCATCGACGGTTGGACAGCCACCACCACTACCAACGCCCCGCTGGTGGGTACATCACATGGCAGTCTGGACTGGCAGTCAAATGATCGTTTGGGGCGGTGCCAACAACAGCACTATTTTCAACACCGGGGGCAGATATCATCCCAGCACCAACACTTGGATAGCCACCAGCACCACCAACGCACCCGCTGCCCGAGTGGCTCATACGGCAGTCTGGACGGGCAGCCAAATGGTCATTTGGGGCGGATACGACGTCAACAGCGATCTGAACACCGGCGGGAGATACTGCGCGCAACCTGGTTTCACGCCCACACCCACGCCTACGGCAACACCGACGCCGTCAGAGCCATCAGTTACACCATCACCTACGCCTACGGCCAGGCCAACGCTCACTCCTCGTCCGAACGTAACACCGAGAACACGGCCCACTCCGCCGCCACGCCTATAACTATTATGAAAAAGAAACATACTGCTCAATCTGCTCCTGCCCGCCGTAGCCTTGGCGAAGGTGGGTTCTTGAGTCTCTGCATTTCCTTTGGAGTGCTCGTCTTCTTCGCTGGAATTCTTTTCGCATTGTTCGCCGCATCCTCCACAGCATGGATTCCCCGTGGCGAGGCAAAGCCGTCAGAGTTCATCCATCCTGCCAGTGGCACGGTCGACAGTGTAGATGGCACGAATTGCCAATACACGATAACACACGGAACTGACACGATCGTGCCAGGAACCACCGACACGGGCAATCACTGCGTCTGGTGCGAGACACCGATCACGTTGCCTTTCCCATTCGTGTTATATGACCAGACTTTTAATGCTGTAAACGTCAGTTCCAGTGGGCGACTTGATTTTGTATGCGCGAACGATCCCGCCAACTATCTGGAAACCTGCCTGCCTGCGCCACCGAATAACTGCCCGTTTGACTACACGATCTTCCCGCTATGGGCTGAGTGGAGCACCGTACGGTCCGCCCGGTTGCTCGACCTGGGCAAACGGGTGCGGCATCTTCACCTCGATTTCAGGCACTGCGCCAAACCGCATCTTTAACATCGAATGGCACGTGGTGAACCGTGAGAACGACCTAGAAGACGGGGGATTTCGAGGTGCGGCTATATGAGAACGATCCCAACAAGCGCTTTGACGTGATCTACGGCTCGATCACAGGATTGAATACCGGTTTCGACGTAGCGGGCGTGCAGGGGCCGACCGGGTTTTTCACCCAAAACTTCTGCAGGACCTTCCCGCCGCAGAATGTTTCCCGCACTTATGCGATCATGACACCCTGCCCAACGCCAACGCCAACGGCCACGCCGACTCCAACGCCAATCGGAGCCATCACCGTCACCACACGAACGACAGCGGGCCGGGTTCACTTCGTCAGGCGCTCGCGGATGCAAACGATGGTGACACGATTAACTTTGATCCCTCGCTCAATGGGCAGACCATAACGCTGACCACCGCCGAGCTTGCGATTAAAAGTGATGTCACCATTTTAGGTCCGGGACCCGCCCTGCTTACAGTCGGACGGTCTTCAGGGACAGTTCCGCGTTTTCCATGTCATGCCGGGTCATACTGTTAGAATAGAAGGCTTCACATTACCGGCGGCGGCGGCGCTTTGTTCGTAGGGCGGTGGCGTGTTAAATGACCACGCGAACCTGAATATTTTCAACTGTTCCTTAACAAACAATAGCTCTTACCTATGGCGGTGCGATCTATAGCGATGGCAGCGGGAGTAACGCCACTCTGGTAGTCCTTAACAGCAGTATCAGCGGCAATTATGCCAATTTGCCGGGGGAGGCATCTACAACAACGGCGGCGGCGCGACAGTGTCGGTAATGAACAACTCCGTAACCAATAACATTGCGGCGTACACACTTCGGGTTTGCCGTTGGCGACGGCGGAGGCATCTACAACAGCGGCGGGACGCTGACGATCACCGACAGCAATGTGAGCAACAACACGGCTGGTGTGACTGATCCGTTCCCCGCGGGTACTGGCGGCGGGATCTATAGCTACGGAACCCTGACCGTTACGAATAGCACGATTCGCGGCAACCAAGGCTAGCTCGCTGGCGGCGGAATCGCCGGCGGCGGCGCGATGACGATCACCAGCAGCACCATCAGCGGCAATGGGGCCAGTGCCCAACACGATGGCCAACCCTACGGTCGCGGCGGCGGAATCTCGGGCAGCGTAATACTCATTAACAGCACTCTTAGCGGCAACTATGCTAGCGTGTCAGGTGGCGGTATCGATGGCGGAGGCAACATCACGAATAGCACCATTAGCGGCAACAACGGCGGTGGCATTTCTGTCAGCGGGGCACTCGAGATCGGGAATACCATCCTGAAAGCTGGCGCCTCGGGTGCCAATATCTCTAACAATGGGGGCAGCATCGCTTCGCACGGATACAATGTCTGTAGCGATAACGGTGGCGGTTATTTGAACGGCCCCGGCGACCAGATCAACACTGATCCGATGCTTGGGCTACTCCAAGACAATGGAGGACCCACTTTCACTCATGAGCTATTGAAAGGCAGTCCTGCAATTGATTCCGGCGATCCAAATTTCACTCCGCCTCCTTACTACGATCAGCGTGGCCCTGATTTTTGGCGCGTGCGCAACGGTCGCATAGACGTCGGCTCGTTTGAAGTGCAGACAGGCAGCACACGCCCACGCCTACATCCGACTGTGACGGCGACACCCACTCCCACACCCACAGCGAGGCGCAACCCACTGCTACTGCCTCCCCCAACACTACACCACCCGACTCGACGCCGAGACCACCCTAACGCCTAGCCGCCTCCCACGTAGCCTCCATGCCCCTGAACAAAAAAACGTCGCTGCTCAATCGCATCTACTGAAAACAGGAAACACGTCTACTCAATCCGGCTCGTTCTCCGCCTGCTAGCTAGTCCTTCTGCTCAGCGGCAGTCTACGTCGCATGATCACGGGCAACGACTGTTGGCTTTCTTCCATCCCGATGCGCCAGCCAAGCATCTCAGAGAATACTTACGTTTGCAGAGCGCGTAGCTTACCAGCGAGCCATTGAAGAAGTTTATTGGCGTCATCGCATCTGGCCGAAAGAGAATGCCCGAAGTCTAAGCCATCGCTCGATGCGGTGATGCCTCAGGCGCAGCTGAAAAAGAAAGTCACAGATTATCTGCGCAAGTCTCAGGCGCTGGAGGATTACTGGCAACGGCCCATTACCGCCGAGCAGTTACGGGCTGAAATGGATCGCATGGCAAAGTCATACCAAACAGCCGCAGGTATTGCGCGAACTATTTGCGGCGCTCGGGAACGATGCATTTGTGGTTGCCGAATGCCTGGCGCGACCAGCGTTAGCCGCAGCTTGCTGAGAAACTGTTACGCTGTGATCAGCGAAATCAGGTACGATCTGAAGAGCTGCGCCGAGGCTGATTTGCTGGGCATTCCGCTGTCGAGCAGATGACGCATTCTAGCGGAATAGCTCTCAATCGGGAAGAGCATAGCTGACACCTGAGGAACAGCCAGGAGCTGAACACGATGTGAAGTTGAACAGCCACGAGTGGGACGAAACCGTGCAGAAATTGGCGGCAACATTTTATGACCGTCGCAGCTCCAAATGACCTCTGAGGCCAGTACCCATAGGGCGTATCAAGCCGGTTGCAAGAAGATGAGACTTGCGATACTATGCGACGACAGTCACTCGAAAAGTGGACGACCATTTAAAACTCGGCACAATTGCGTGGCACAAGAGCCGCTGGAATCCGTGGCTAGCCACGGCAGTAGGGACAAGCAACCCGCGATGACGGTCGGGGCGGGGTGTTAGCATTCGCTTCCCAAAATATCGGATACGGGCAGATAGCAATGCCATTGCATGATACTTGGACAGCCATTTGCACCGGCCAATGCGCCCGATGGCTCGTATCAGGAACACACGTCAGTCTGGACTGGCAGTGAAATGATTATCTGGGGCGGCAATGAGGACAGCAGCCCCTTAAACACAGGCGGGAGATACAATCCCAGCACGGACAGCTGGACACCCACCAGTAACACGAACGCGCCGTCTCCCCGAACCTTTCACACGGCAATCTGGACTGGCACTGAAATGATCGTCTGGGGCGGACTATAACGGGCACCATCGTTGAATACCGGCGGGAGATACAATCCAACCACGGACAGCTGGACAGCCACCAGCACTAGCAATGCGCCAGCCGTTCGAGGCAGTCACACAGCAGTGTGGACAGGCAGCCAGATGATCGTTTGGGGCGGAAGTAGCAGCAGCGGCTATTTAACCACCGGCGGGAGATACAATCCCGGTACCGACAGTTGGACAGCCACCAGCACCACCAACGCCCCCGCAGGTCGAATTGAGCACACAGCGGTATGGACTGGCAGTGAAATGATCGTCTGGGGTGGGTATTTTTATGATGGTAGCCCGCACTATTTGAATACTGGCGGGAGATACAATCCCGAACACGGACAGTTGGACGCCACCAGCATTACCAACGCGCCTATCGGACGAGACTCTGGCACACGGCAGTCTGGACTGGCAGCTGAAATGATAGTCTGGGGCGGGAACTGACGTTCCCTTTTTCAACACCGGCGGAAGATACAATCCCAGGACCGACAGCTGGGTGGCCACCAGCACCACCAATGCGCCTGAGCCGCGAGAGTTGCATACAGCAGTTTGGACTGGCAGTAATGAAATGATTGTCTGGGGCGGTGCAGTTAATGAACCCGGCGGCCTTACCAATAGTGGCGGCAGATATAATCCCAGCACAGACAGTTGGACAGTTACCAGCACGATTAACGCACCTATCCCACGGGACCAACATACGGCAGTATGGACTGGCAGTGAAATGATCGTGTGGGGTGGGGAATTACCGGTCAGGCCCCTCTTTTTCGGATGACGGCGGGAGGTACGATCCTGGCACAGACAGCTGGACGCCTATTAGCGCCGGCAATACACCCGCTGCACGATTCCGGCACACTGCAGTGTGGACTGGAACCGAAATGATCGTCTGGGGCGGGCAAGTTGGCTACAGCTCGTATTTAAACACTGGCGGAAGGTACACCCCAAGTATCGACAACTGGTCAGCCACCAGCACCACCGACGCGCCCTCCGCTCGAGACCTTCACACCGCAATCTGGACCGGCGCCGAAATGATCGTCTGGGGCGGAAACGAGTTTGGATTCCCTTTGAACACTGGCGCAAGAAACAAAACACAATCCTCCCCATCAACTCCGACCCCAACTCCAACACCAACAATTCCCGCTACCGGCGGCAGATACGATCCGAGCACGGATACTTGGAGAGCTACCAGCACCACCAACGCGCCCAGCGTCCGCGAGGGTCACACGGCCGTCTGGACGGGCACTGAAATGATTGTGTGGGGTGGGAGTTGGACTGACATGTATAAGCAGCGCGATTTTTTCAACAGTGGCGGCCAATACGACCCCATTACGGACAGTTGGTCGGAAACGGGCGCCTCCGGCGTGCCCAATCCCCGAGATTCACACAGCGCAGTCTGGACCGGCACTGAGATGATCGTCTGGGGCGGATATTGGGCCACCATCCATTTGAACACCGGCGGAAGGTACAATCCGGTCACCGGCATTTGGACACCCACAAGTCAGACCAATGTCCCCAGTCCCCGTAGCTCTAACACCACAGTATGGACTGGAAACGAAATGATTATCTGGGGTGGATACGACGGTTCGAGCTATTTGAATACAGGTGGTAGGTACAATCCAAGCATTGACGGTTGGACAGCAACTAACACGGCCGATGCGCCCACTGGTCGGCTGGGCCATACAGGAGTTTGGAACGACAGTGACATGATCATCTGGGGTGGACAAGCCAGCACGGATCCCCCCACCATAACTTTCAACACTGGTGGTCGGTACAATCCCAGCACAGATAGTTGGACAGCTACTAGCCTGACTGGCGCACCTGCGGCACGATCACTTCACACGGCAATATGGACCGGTAATGAAATGATCATCTGGGGTGGGGAACTTGTGGGGGGCCAAAACACGCACACTGGTGCGAGATACTGCGCGGCCCCACTGGGACCCACTCCGACGCCAACACCAACGCCTACAGCGACAGCAACGGCAACGGCGACAGCGACAGCCACACCCAGTGCTACGCCTACGGCCAGGCCAACGCTCACTCCTCGTCCGAACGTAACACCGAGAACACGGCCCACTCCGCCGCCACGCCCCTAAACTCTTTATGAAAAACAAACTCACTAATCAACTCCGACATCACGTCGCGAGCACGCGAAGAATTTCGGTGTCCGCACCTGCCCGCCAGCCTGCTCGCGAAAGCTTTCGGAGTAGCCGCCTACTCAGCCGAGCCTACTCCGCCGAAGCAGCTGCGAAGGCTGGAAGCAGCTGCGAAGGCGGGTTCTTTGGTCTGCGCATTGGGATTTGCCTGGCACTTGTTTGTGCAGTGGGCATATCCGCCCGTGCAGACATCATCACGGTGACCAACACAAACGACAGCGGCCCTGGCTCGCTGCGTCAGGCACTTGCCGATGCGAATGACGGCGATATGATCGAGTTCGCAGTCACCGGCACAATCGGATTGACTAGCGGCGAACTGTTAGTGGTCAAAAACATCACAATCTCAGGACCGGGCGCTAAGAGCCTTGCGGTGAATGGTAATAACCAAAGCCGCGTGTTCCACGTCGCTTCTGGGCAAACCGTGACCATTTCTGGCCTAACCATCATCAACGGTCACACTGCCGAATAGTGGCGGAGGTATCTACAATGACCACGCAGTGCTGACACTCGGCAATTGCCTGATCACTGGCAACTCAGCGGCAAGCAATGTCGGTGGTGGTATCCACAATGACGGAAACAACATTGGTCATGCCACGCTGCAGATAAACAACTCTTTAATTACGAACAACTCCGGCGGTATTTACAACGACGCATTGCAGGCCGGCACTGCAATGTTAGTAATAACCTACAGCACCCTGTCGAACAATGGCCCTGGCGAGGCTATTAACAACGACGGGTGGTCTTGCACATTTTGCGGAAACGGCACGACGAGCGTTCAAGTAATCAATAGTTCCATTACGGGCAATCCAGGCGGTGCGATCTACAGCGACACTGGACGGGAAAATTGCGGCGGTTCTTGCCCCGTCACAGTGTCAATCACTAACAGCACTATCAGCGGAAATGGCGGTGGAGTACACAACTCGACCCTGTCGGATACAGTGGTCAGTAATAGTACGATCAGCGACAACGGCTCCGGCATTTACAACGATAACGGTGCACTTCAAGCGAGCGTCTATAATACCACTATGAGCAATAATGGCGTGGAGATCCGGAACTTCAACGCTCCAGTCGTCGTGGCGATGTCAGACACGATCTTCAACGTCAGCCCTGGAGGACATAGTATTCTCAATGATTTCGGCACCATCACCTCTTACGGCTACAACGTTAGCAGCGACGACGGTGGCGGCTATTTGAATGGCCCGGGCGATCAGATTAACACCGACCCGTTACTTGGCCCGTTGCAGGATAACGGTGGACCTACATTGACACACGCGTTACTACCCGGCAGCCCGGCGATTAATGCAGGTGATCCGAACTTTCCGCCGGGCGGCTATGATCAGCGCGGCCCTGGATTCGACCGCGTAAGAAATGGCCGGCTCGACATCGGCTCGTTTGAAGTGCAAGGGCCTTTACCTACGCCCACAGCGACTCCGACACCGAGAGTTGCGCCAACGGCAAGGTCGCGACCTACCCCGCCGCCGCGCCCCTAGCTTTCTTTGTAGCCACCGCGCCTGTGGCCGGTCTCCCTCCGCGCTGGTTTTCACAATTGCAAGACGGCCCGCAGGGCCGTGGCTACAGCGGCTGCCTTCAGCCCTACGCATCGCCCGTGGCAAGGGCACGGCTGATTCGGTTCAGACCTTCGGCGAACATTTCCGTGTTTACGCCCATGCCGATACGGAAATGATCAGGCATTTCGAAGAACCGGCCCGGGACCGCTGAAGTCTCAAATTCCAATAGCAGGCGCTCAAGAAAAGCGTCCGCGTTGCTCCCGCGGCTGCGGGACAATCGCACGAATGAGGTGGTGCCGCACTTCGTCTCCACCGCCGAAATGGCCGATTGCTGTTTGAGAAAATCGCGAAGCAATTTGCGATCGGCTTCTACGATTCGGCGCGCGCATTCGCGAAGCAAATTTAGATTTTGGAACGCAGCGACGCTGAGCAGCTCGCCGGGATGAACAGGCGTGGCGGCGTAGAGATCATTCAAGCGACGCATCTTCCACGCGAGGTCAGGCTGCGCCAGAATCCAGCCACATCGCAGACCGCTAACGCCGTAAACTTTGGTTAAACTGCTGGTCACCACGAATTCCGGACCGAGATGGAATGATGTGCGAGGCGTTCCCTCGTAAACAGCATCGAGATAAACTTCATCAACCAGCACGAGCGCGCCAATGCTGCGCGCGATATCGCCGATTTCGCGCAGAACGGATTCCGCAGTAAGCGCGCTTGTTGGATTATGAAGGTTCGTGATCACGATCAGCCGCGTCTTAGGCGTGATGCAGCGAAGAATCTCCTTCGGATCGATCGCCCAACCGGTTTCCTCGGCACGCGAGAAACGTCGCACACTAGCTTCCAGATAATGGGCAACGTCGAGAATCGGCCCGTATGCTGGATGCTCGATCAAAACTTCATCGTCGGGCTCGATGATCGCGGCCATGGCGAGATGATTGGCCATGGAAGTGCCGGCAGATTCCACGACGCAGTCGGGATCGATACCGTGATGCGCGGCGATGGCTTGCTGCAATGGCGCATAGCCGTAGTCGTTAGTGCCGTTGATTTCTAACTCCTGCAAATTCACTGGCAGGTCGCGAAGCGGAAATGGCGCGACGCCACTCGTCGCGAGATTGAACCGTGCGCGGCTCTGCGTTTTGGACCAATGCATGTAATCGGAATGCTTGTGTCTCATGCTGCTCCGAGAAGATTTTTTTGCCCGCGAACCACACGAATTGACACGAATGGAGGAAAGATTTTGCACGAAGTGCTTTTGGAGTGCGGGGCGTCCTCGCACCGCTTTTCGTTCCCCGCGTGTTCGATCCAAAGCGACACGAGGACATGTCGCACTCCTAAAGCTTCGCGAAATGGAGCAAAAACTCCTTCCTTATTCGGGTCCATCGGCGTCATTTGCGGGATCCACACGTCTGAATCTGCTCCAAAAATAATAAACCGGCAGCGCGGCCAGCATGATGCACAGCGCGATCGCGCTATTGCGGGGCGAAGCGATAACCGCGCTTACGACAATTCCTGCGCATGACAAAACAAACAGCGCGGTCGTGAACGGGTGTCCGGGCACGCGATAGATAATGCTCTCTGAACCGATGCTGCACCTGCGCAAGATGAACAGCGCTGCCGCCGTCATTCCAAAAAAGATAAAATCAACGGTCACCTCAAAGTTCAAAATCTCGCCATACGTGCCAGAACAAGCGATGATAATTGCTGCGAGGCCTTGAAGAACAATCGCCACCACCGGCGCTCCCGATTTTCCAAAGACTTTGCCGACACTGTTAAAGAAAAGGCCGTCTCGCGCCATCGCGTAGTACACGCGTGGCGCTGTAAGCATGCTTTGGCTGAGGAATCCGAGAGTGGAAATTGTAATCGCCAGGGCGATCCACTGCGCTCCGCGCTCGCCAAGCGCGATCCGCATTACATCGGAAGCAGGAGTCGTTGTGGCGTCGAGCCCGCCGGGGCCAAGCACACGCAAACACGCCAGATTAACTGCAAGATAAAGCGCCACAACACCGCCCACTCCGATCAGTAGTCCGCGTGATAAATCGCGGCGCGCGTCTCGCATTTCGCCCGCAACGAACGTGGCGGTCTGCCATCCGCCGTAGGCAAAAGCGATCGGGACCATCGCCGCGCCGATACTTTTCAAGAGGCCGAATGAAGCTGGCTGTCCAAGCAGTGCCTCCGATTTAAGTCCCGCAGCCGCAGGATGGCCCACTGCAAATCCAATTATTACCAGCGCCGCGATCGCACCAATTTTTAACAACATGAGAGCGCTTTGCACATTGCTGCCTGCGCGCGCTCCAAAACAGTTGATCCCCGTCAAGGTGAGCAACGCGATTGCAGCGATCGCGCTGTTGTTCCAATCCGCTCCTGTGAGTGCGCGAAAGTAAGATGCAAAAATCACCGCCACTGCGGCCATGCCGCCAGTTTGCGTAACGAGAAGTAGTCCCACCCGTACATGAATGCGACCGCCGGATGATAGGCCTCGCGCAAATACACATACTGGCCGCCAGCCGCGGCGGGCAGGCGCGTCGCAAGCTCGGCCCAAATAAACGCGCCGCACATCGCGATCAGGCCACCGAGCACCCAGACGCCGAGGATCAGGAACGGCGTGTGGACGCGATGCGCCACCTCGGAAGGATTCGCGAAAATTCCCGCGCCTACGATGCCGCCCATGACAATCATCGTGGCATCGAACAATCCAAGCTGACGGCGAGGCTTCAATGCGTCCACCTTTGTCATTCCGAGCCCATTCGACTCACTTCGCTCGCTCACGGTAAACTCCGCTAAGTCGCCTGCCGAGCCGTAGCTTTATGCGAAGGCTGGAGGAATCTCTTGCTCTCATTTTCTAAGGATCAGAGATGTCTCGACTTCGCTCGACATGACAGAAATGAGGAACCGCCAACGCCAAGTTTTCTCATCTCACTCCGGTCTCAATCTGTAAATTCTATATTCAGCCGTCGCTTGTATCAGCTTTGCGTGTTCGCTGAGATGCTGTGCGAATTCAGTATAATAATCCAGCCACCAAAATGTGTTGGTAGTGAAAACGAAATGCGTCGCGCCGCGGCGACTTAGTTGTTCAAGATCGGCAATCGCTTCCTGGCTGTCGCTCGGAGTGCCAGCGTAAATCGCGTCTCTCTCGATGAAGTGCCAACCCCTTCGCCGCGCATAGTAAAATATCGTCGGATCGCCCATGTCCGCGGCAACAATCAGCGCATCGGGAGCGGCAATTCTGTTCAATTCCAGACCGGCATCGCGAAGTTGAGCGGCGGACGGTTCATAAAGTGGTCGTACGTAAACGTAAGCCAGCAGTGCAAACGAACCCGCAACCAGTATCGACAACGTAACGACGGCAACACGCGAAGACGCGATCTTCGATCCGATAAATGCGCAGGCGGCGCCAATAAACGCGGCCGTGATCGGTACCAGCGGCAGTTGATACCAGCGATGGCGATTGCCCCACCCAACGATGATAACGAAGAGAATCATCGCAGCGAGCCACCAATGAAATAGACGTGGGTATTTTCGATCCCGCGGCTGCGGGACAAATAAACCAACCACCGCCATGATCGGAAGAATCGGCGTCAGGCTCGATATCGCAGTTTGCCGTGCGATGTTCCAGTACCATGAGAGATTTTCGATTCGAATTCCGCCGGCACCGAAGAAATGATGCGGATAAAATCTCTCTGCGACTTGATGCGCATGCCAGTACCACGCAGCGGACGGCACTAGCGTGATCGCAGCGAAGAGGGCGAATTGTAGCTGTAGCGGCGCTCTGTGAGCGCCGAGATTCGAGGAAGAGCGACCTCCCTCGGCACGCCGTAGCGATGCGAAGGCGGCAGATGGCCCCGGCGGATTTGGAAACCGCCGCTCCTTGTTTCGGCGGCGGTCATAGACCGCCGCTACAGTCAAATACAAAAGCGGCGCGGCGATAACGATGCTCGTAATCTTGATCAGAAGTGATAGCGAGATTGCGATCGCGGCCAGAAAAAACAGCAGCAACCTTCCGTGGTTAACCCAGCGCAGGAAGAGATATAGTCCGATGATCGCAAGGCCAAGCGATGGGACATCCGGCATGAATGAGCGGCCCGCAAAAATATTCAAGGGCGCAAAACTGTAGAAAAACGTGGCCCAAACTGCTGCTGTGCTGCCGAAGATTTCCCGGACGAGCAAAAAGAAAAATGGCAGCGAAACAGCGAAGAAAATTACAGCCTGACTGCGTCCAATCCATTCGTGGATGCCAGCAAATTTGTAACAAATCGCCGCGAGAAACGGTAAGAATCGGAAATTCCGTTCCAACGTAGCCTGTCGCATCACCAGCCCAATCGATTTGCGGGTAAGCAAAATGAAAACCGTTTTCAAAAAAGTTTCGAGCAATCGCCGCCACGTCGCTTTGCCGCCAGCTCCAGTGATCGACGTAGGGCTGATTGATCAGAATTAGCCGAGCAGCCACGGCTAGAAGACAGATTACAAATACGATCCTCGGAGCTGCTTTTGTAGCCGTCGCCCTGCGGGCGACGTCCGTTGGGCTTGTCAAAGCAGCGCTTTCCACAGCAAACCGGCTACAGTGGACGCGCTCAGATGTGCGCATCCCGCAAGCGTCTTGACAGCCGAGGTAAAGTCAATCGGGTACGGTAATCCCGAATCACGTACGAAGGGGGCTAGCTAGCATGAAATCAACGGCTCGGTTTTGTTCGCCGGCGCACGCCGGATCTTTCGTGTTAACGTTGCTTATCGGCGTTTCGCTGGGGATTGCGCAGGCACAGAACGAACCGATCCTCGTGCCTGACGCCGTCGATTATCAGAAATTGCTCCCCATTTTACCGGAACCGCCGCAAGGCTGGACCGCTGATAAAGCGGAAGGTTCCACTGAAGACGTCGGTGGATTCCGAATCACAAACGTGCATCGCGACTATCACAAGGGCGAAGGAGAGAATGCGCCAACCGCAGCGATTAGCATACTCGATTCTGTTGCTAATCCGGATTACGTCAGTGCCACGACCGCTGCATGGAATAGCAAAAGCGAAACCAGCGAAGGTTACGGCAAATCCGTCACTATCGATGGCAATCCCGGCTTTGAAGCATTCGAAAAAGAAAGCAAACACGCCACTCTATGGGTGATGGTTGCCAATCGCTATTTCGTCCAAATCGAGTTGCAGAATCAGGATCCGAAGGAATTGCAGGAGTGGATCAAGCGCGTCGATTTGAAAAAACTAGCCGCGATCAAATGACACTGTAGCTCGCCGCCCTGTGGGCGGCGCCGTGCCGCAGAAACACTTCAATCCGCGCTTCGACGACAGCGAAGCGGCTACAATTCACTTCTGCTTCTCCGCTTCCGCACCATCGGCACAAAACGAACCGGCAACGTGACGCTCTCCCTTAGCTGGCCGTTTTTCTTTTCCAGCAGGTAAAGCTCCTGAGCAAATCGTTCGCCAACGGGAATGACCATTCGCCCGCCGTCTTTCAGTTGATCGGTGAGCGGCTGCGGAACTTTGTCGGGCGCACAGGTCACAATGATCGCATCGAACGGCGCCGCCTCCGGCCACCCTTTGTAACCGTCGCCGATTTTTACGTGCACATTTTTGTAACCGAGACGTTGCAAAGCCGCCTCGGCGGCCTTCGCGAGTGGCTCAACAATTTCAACCGAATAAATTTCCGAGACTAGCTCCGCGAGAATCGCAGCCTGATATCCTGAGCCGGTGCCGATTTCCAAAACGCGATCGCTGGGTTTCAACCGCAATTGCTCGGTCATAAACGCCACAATGTATGGCTGTGAAATCGTCTGGTCGTAACCAATCGGCAGCGGTCCATCTTCATAGCTGGCATCGCGCGACTCCGGCGGGACGAATTTTTCACGCGGCACTTTGCCCATCGCGGCGAGCACGCGCTCGTCCTTGATCCCGCGACCCTTCAGCTGTCGCTCGACCATTCGCTGGCGCTGCGCTGCGAACTCGGAAACTGGCGGGGCCATTTGCCCGCAGCCGGTCGCAGCCACCGCAACAAGAATCAGAAACTGCGCGACGCTTCGCATTTCCCAAAGAATAGCGCCGAGTGCAATGCCGTGAAAGCCGCACGCGCTTTGGTTTTGCCAGGATTTGCTACCGTGCAGCCGCGACAGCGTTCATGTGACGCAAGCGATCAGCGAGCGTTTTCATCACGTGCGTAGCAAAGTGCGGCGTCTGCTGAACGAGAAAATGAAATCGACGCCGATCGATTTCTGCCAGCCGGCACGGAGTCTTTGCGACTACGCCGGCTGTGCGCGGGCTGTCATCAATCAATGCCATTTCACCAATCAGCGCGCCTTTCCCTACCGTCTCGAGCACGAAATCGCCAAGCAAGATCTCCATTTCCCCTTCCAATAGCACGTACATCTTCTCGCCTTTCTCGCCTTCCCGGAAAAGGGAATCGCCTGGGGCGAGTTGCAACGCGTTTGTCTCTTGACGAAAAAGCTCTGCAGGGTTCATCGGGTCGATTGCAATCGGTGAGGCGAGAGTAAAAACGACGCACGGTCTCTGCCAAGTTACGATTGTGTGACAAAGGGTCGTTAGCGCCCGCGAGCAAATTCTTCGTGTCCTTCGTGGCCTTCGTGGTTAATTTCACCCGCTTTTCATGAATGAGGAACGGAAAACTTTGGATGAGCGCGCGCAAATGACGGACCTGGAGCGTCTGTCGTCACTCGGCGTCTCACGTACTTACATTTTGTCATTCCGAGCCCATTCGACTCAATCCGCTCGCTCAGGGTAAACTCCGCGAAGTCGCCTGCCGAGCCGTAGCTTTATGCGAAGGCTGGAGGAATCTCTAAATAGAATGTCGGACGAACGGAAAACTTTAGAGCAGCGCGAGCAGATGACGGATCTTGGAACGTCTGCGTCATTCGGCCTCGCATGTGCTGGCGACGGCGATTCTGAAAATTTGGCCGGAAGCGCAGTTCGCCGCCGGGCCGCCAGTGGAGAACGGTTTTTATTACGATGTCGATCTTCCGCACCGGATTTCGCCCGAGGATTTCGAGAAGATCGAAGCGGAAATGAAAAAGGAGATCAAAGCGAACCATCCGTTCGAGCGCATGGAAGTCTCGCGAGACGAAGCGCTGGCGCTCGGAAAGAAAGGCCGGCTCGCGGCTCTAAGCGAGCGTCCCGAGCCCAGCAAATACAAACTCGACATCATCGAGAACATTCCGCCCGACGAGAAAATCTCCCTCTATCGCAGCGGCGATTTCATCGATCTTTGCGCCGGGCCGCACGTGATGCGCACGGGAAACATCGGCGCATTCAAACTGACCACCGTTGCCAGCGCGTACTACAAGGGCGACGAAAAAAATCCGCAACTCCAGCGTGTTTACGGGACCGCGTTCAAAACGAAAAAGGAACTCGATGAATACTTCGCGATGCTGGAGGAAGCGAAGAAGCGCGATCATCGCAAACTTGGGCGCGAACTCGAGCTCTTCGTTTTCGATGACGACGTTGGCCCGGGTCTGCCGATGTTTCTCCCGCGCGGCGCAGTCATCGCGGAGGAATTGGAAAAACTCGCGAAAGAAACCGAGTTCGCCGCTGGCTATCAACGCGTCCGCACGCCGCACATCGCGCGCGAAAGCTTGTACAAAAAGAGCGGTCACCTCCCCTACTACGCCGATTCGATGTTTCCGCCGATGGAGCTGAAAGAAGACGCGGCCAAGATATACGCTGGCTTGAGGCTCGGCAGGAACGGAAGTCGAGTCAAGCGCTTCAAGGAAAACTGAAGCAAATGCATGCCTTTGCAGGCAAAGATGAGTCGCGCTTGAGGCATTGATCGAAACGAGCAGTTCGACCATCACAAAGTTCTAGAGACCTGCTGGAAGAAGAGCAAAGGGATCAGTTCGAAAGACTCGAAGTTGTCGCAAGGCTTGATGCAAATTTATGAGCTTAGCGGAAAGCGAATCGCTATTACCTCAAAGCGATGAACTGTCCGCATCATCACAAGTTGTTTGCGGCGGTGCCCCGCAGTTATCGCGATCTGCCGTTGCGACTGGCGGAGTACGGGACGTGTTATCGCTACGAGAAGAGCGGCGAGTTATTCGGGCTCATGCGGGTGCGCTCGCTGCAGATGAACGACGCCCATCTTTACATGACGCCGGAGCAGTTCGAAGCGGAATTCAATGCCGTGAACGAAATGTATCTGAACTATTTCAAGCTCTTCGGGATCGAGAAATATCTGATGCGCTTCTCGACGCACGATCCATCAAAGCTCGGCCAAAAATTTGTCGATGAACCGGAGCTTTGGAAACAAACTGAAGAGATGACGCGACAACGTGTTAAAGAATTCTGGAATCAATTATGTCGAGGTGCCGAACGAAGCGGCGTTTTACGGGCCAAAGATCGACGTGCAAGCGTGGAGCGTGATCGGCCGCGAGTTTTCAATCGCCACCAACCAGGTCGATTTCGCGCAGCCGCGCAATTTTGATCTTCGCTATAAGGATCGCGACAACATCGACAAAATTCCGATCTGCATCCATCGCGCGCCGCTCGGCACGCACGAACGTTTCATCGGATTTTTGATCGAGCATTACGCCGGCAATTTCCCGCTCTGGCTCTCGCCCGAACAGGTGCGGATCCTCACCATCAGCGACGATCCGAAGCTAATCGATTACGCTCGATCGATTCTGAATGAGTTGCGCGCTCACCAAGTCCGCGCAGAAATCGACGAAAGCTCCGACAAGATCAACGGCAAAATCCAGCGCGCCGAACAAATGAAAGTCCACACCATGTTTGTGATCGGAAAGCGCGACATGGAAGCCGACGCCGTCAGCGTCCGCGTCCACGGCAAAGGCAATCTCGGGGCCAAACCCCGCGCTGAAGCCACCGCCGAGATTTTGCAGTCGATTAAAGAACGGCGCGCTTGAAAAAGTTGGCAACTATTTACAGCGGACGTGACAGCCAGTTCTTGCTAGATACTTAACGGGTCTCGGAGTCTTTTTTCGGCTCGAGATAAACAAAAGTGTTTTTCAGCACGTCTTCCAGCGCGCCGGAATCTTTTTTGTAACTCGCATTATCGCGCGACGAAAGAACGATATAGGCGACCGCGTGCGGAAGCTGAACGTAGCCCACGCGTTCCCACTGCGAGTAAGTCTTTGTGGCGCGATATTCGTTGATGAAATAATCGTGCCCGTCCTTGGTTTTGCCGGAAGCAATTTTCTCCTTCGGTTTACCGTGAGTTTTTTCCATGTCCTTGATTGCCATTGCCACGAATGCGTTCGCGTCTTCAAACTGGGTGCTCGCGATCTTCGCGTACATTACCGTCTTCGCGTCCGCCCAGGACTCACCTTTTGGGTAAAGGACACAGGGCTGTCCCTGACTCACGCCAGACTCGTTATCCAGGACCCAGCCTTTGGGCGCACTGATATTAAACGCGGCCTTCGGGCCGTAAACAATTCCACCGGAATAGTGTTCTTGTGCCGGAACCGCGGTGGAGAGAAACAGCATTGCTAAGTAGACGAGCATTGCTGACTTCATCATGTCGATCTTTCTGCACGGTTTCGGCACGGTGGACAAGCAAACAGTTCTGGGCAAAGGGCTGCGACGCGGCTAAAACTCGTCACTCGCACTGTCATGTTGAGCGAAGCGAAACATCTCGATCTGTTTCCATGCGCATTGGTTCAGAAATAATCAGAGATTCGTCTTCCGCGACTGCGGATCAGAATGACATTATGAGATCGCTTGTGAAACGAACGCTATGGATCTAATTCCGACGCTCAAAAAGACTTTCGGGCACGACCAATTCCGGCCGTTGCAGCAGGAGATCATCCGCGATGCGCTGGCTGGGCGCGATGTGTTTGTGCTGATGCCGACCGGTGGAGGCAAGTCGCTTTGTTTTCAGTTGCCCGCCTTGCTGCGCGAGGGGCTGACCATTGTAGTTTCGCCGCTCATTTCGCTCATGAAAGATCAGGTCGATGCGCTGCAAGCCAGCGGGATCGCGGCGACCTACTTGAATTCGACGCTGGGTCGGGAGGACGCGAAGGCGCGCTGGCGCGGGTTGCATCGCGGCGAGTACCGCATGCTTTACGTCGCGCCGGAGCGATTGATGCTCGATGCGTTTCTGGAGCGCGCGCTGAACTGGAACATCGCACAGATCGCCATCGATGAAGCGCATTGCATCAGCGAGTGGGGTCACGATTTCCGGCCGGAATATCGTGAGCTGAAAAAATTGCGGAAACATTTGCCCGAGGTGCCGATGATGGCGCTCACTGCCACGGCTACCGAGCGGGTGCGGATCGACATCATTCAGGAATTGCAATTGCGCGAGCCGCGCTGCTATGTCGCCAGCTTTAACCGGCCGAATCTCACGTATCGCGTCGTTCCCAAATCGGCGCCCTACGAACAACTGTTGGCGTTCATCCGCAGCCGGCCTAACGACAGCGGCATCATTTATTGCGCGAGCCGCAAGAGCACCGATTCGCTGGCGCGCAATCTTAACGAAGATGGCATCAGCGCGAAACCGTATCACGCTGGTCTCACAGCCACAGAGCGCACAAAACATCAGGAATCGTTTTTGCGCGACGATGTCCGCGTGATCACCGCAACCATCGCGTTCGGAATGGGCATCAATAAGCCGAACGTGCGTTTCGTTGTGCATTATGATCTGCCGAAAAATCTGGAGAGCTATTATCAGGAGACAGGCCGGGCCGGGCGCGACGGTTTGCCCGGCGAATGCGTGCTGCTTTTCAGCGCCGGCGATGTCGCCAAGCAACTCCACTTCATCGATGAAAAGAGCGAAAAGGAGGCGACGATCGCTCGGGCGCAACTGCAGCAGATGGTCCATTACGCCGAGACGCGCGAATGCCGGCGCGCCACGCTGTTGGAATATTTCGGCGAAACATTTTCGCACGTACCATGCGACGGTTGCGATAATTGTTTGCAGCCGCGCGAAACCTTCGACGGCACGGTGCAGGCGCAGAAATTTCTTTCCTGCGTCTATCGCATTCACGCGAGGCACAGATTCGGCTTCGGCTTGAATCACGTTGTCGATATTCTCCGCGGGGCGGACACGGAAATGATCCGTCAACGCCGGCACAATGAACTTTCCACTTATGGCATTGGCCGCGACTTGAAACGCGACGCCTGGCAGGCAATCGGACGCGAATTGTTGCGACTGGGACTCGTCGAGTGTTCTCCGGGCAGATTTGCGACATTGACCCTGACGCCAGCGGGTCGCGAAGTGTTGCGAAGCCGCACACCGATCACGCTAACGAAACAGATCGACATCACCGCACAGGAAGAGAAGCCGCGGGCAGGCGCGATCGAATGTGACGAAGTGCTCTTCGAACAACTGCGCGCTTTGCGGCGCAAACTTGCGGACGAGCGCGATGTGCCCGCCTACGTGATTTTCTCCGACGTTTCGCTCCGTGAAATGGCGAGAAAGTATCCGACGACCGCGAGCGAGTTTCGTCGCGTTCCCGGCGTCGGCGAACAGAAGCTAAAGGATTTTGCCCAACCGTTTCTCAGCGAGATTAAAAACTATCTCGCGACGAATCCGCGCCGAACATTTTCCGACGACTCTGGGTCGCTGTTCCGACGCCGCCGGTCCCATTTGAACGACAGTGAGGCCGAAACGCTGAGACGGTTTCAAAGAGGCGAATCGGTCGATGAAATCGCGCGCGCCCGCGGGTTCGTCCTGAGCACCGTTTACGGGCATCTCGTCGCCGCTATTGAGTTCGGCAAACTCGTCCCGCAGTCGCGGGACCAGTTCTTCACTGCAACCCAGGCAAAAGAAATTGCGGCTGCCTTTCATCAGGTCAGCGATGGAAAGCTTGTCGATGTTAGCGCGCTCCTTGGCAACAGATACGATATTGGGCTGCTGAGAATCTTTCGCGCATTTGCCGCGCGCGACGCTATAGCCGGGGGCGACGACCCCGGCGGGTTTGTGGCATCGTTTCGTCCCTAGCCGGGGTCAACGCCCCCGGCTACAGAAGACGATGCTTTTCTCTCGACAATTGATGGAGACTTTGGCGAGAACCTGAGGAGACCATGCAATTCCTGCTTAATTTGCCGCCGCCGATTTCATTTTTGATCGTCTCGGCGGTTACCACCTTCTGCGCTCTGTTTGGACTTCACCTGGTGCGAAAGAAGTATTCCGCGGAAGTACTAAAGGAGAACCACGAAGTCGCTGCAACCATTTTCAATGCCTTCTGTTTCTTCTACGGTGTGATGGTGGCGTTTGTCGTTTTTGTTACTTGGAGCGGATACGACGAGGCAACGAAAAATCTGCAACTGGAGGCTAGCGAGGCTCTGGATATTTTTCACAGCGCCGAAGCATTTCCTGACCCGGCCAATAAAATAATACGGCAGGGATTAAGAGATTACGTTGCTTCGGTTTATAATGATGAGGTAAAGAGAATGTCACAGGGAGAGATCAGGCTTTATTCCAGCGGAGCTCACGCCAACCTCAGAACATTGTTCTCTCAGATGGATGCGACATCGATTCCCAACAGAGAGCTCTACGCCGAATCGTTGCACTGTTTAAACAATCTAGCTCAGTACCGCCGACTGAGAATATTTGCCGGGAACAATACCGTGCCACCAGTTATCTGGTTAGTCTTACTTGTTGGCGGCGTGTTCGCGGTGTCCTACACTTTTTTCTTCGGAATGAAAAACATCAAGGCGCAATACCTGATCACCACTACGCTCACGGTAACGATCACGTCGATCTTATTTCTGATCTATGTGCTTGACCATCCCTTTACCGGGACAAGCAAAGTGAGCTTGGAACCCTTGAGACAGGCGATGGCGACCATGCACGAGTGATAACACTCGCGATCAAACGGCTTCGGCTCGTTCTATCGTCGCTTTTTCTTTGGCAGCTTCTTGCGCTTGGTCTTGGCCATTCTGCGCAGCTCGGCTTTGCTCATTGATTTGTACATCCCTCGCGAAGCACCTTTGAGGGACGACACCGAGCGCTTTCCGCGCTTAGCCGCAAGCGCCGCACCGGCGGCCATCTGTTGTTTTTTTGATTTTGCAGGCATACAAAAACAATTCGCATCCCAAATGCGAAACGGATTCGCCTGCCGCGCTGTAGGTCGCCGCCGCGACCGAAGGCGGATTCAGGCTCGAGCAAGCTTGCGCCAGAAGAAATAAGCCGGTACGCCAGTCAACACGATCAGGATCCCAATTCCAGAAGTTGTCGGCGCGAGCCAGGCAAGATCGACAATCAACAAGCCAGCCAGCAAGATCGAGATGACTGGAACGATTGGATAACCCCACATGCGATATGGCCGCTCCGCATCCGGTCTTTTGCGTCTCAAAATCATTACCGCAACAACCATCAGAACGTAAAAGAGCAGATCGGCCGAGACGATGTATTCGAGCAGTTGATTGTAAACGTTTCCGTAAGCAACCTCGTGCGTCGTGGCGTCAATTGTCACCGTGCGCGGCAACGTAAGAAACGCGGTCCAGATTGCCTGCGCCACCAAAGCCGCCGCTGGTACGTGAAAACGATTCGTGGTCGCGACCTTTTGGAAAAACAATCGATCGCGCGCCATCGCATAGTAAACGCGGGCACCGGAGAGGATCAGCCCGTTATTACAACCGAAAGTGGAAATCATGATCGCCGCAGCCATGCACATCGCGCCCGGATGACCGAACACGGCGTTCATCATTGCCACCGCCACGCGATTCTGTGGCGCGTGCTGGATTTCCGGAAACGGCAACACGGCCAGATAAGCGACGTTGGCGAGCAAATACAGGACAACCACAATCCCGCAGCCTGTCACAAGCGCGCGCATAAGATTTTTTCCGGGATCGCGAACTTCGCTGCCGACGAATGTCACATTTGTCCAGGCAGTCTGCGCAAATAGTGGACCGACCATCGATTTTCCAAAAAGCAGCGCGAGAGCAAGTCCGCCGACCAGTGTAAAGCCAGGCTGGGCAATCTGCGGGCTCCAGCCGTTGGCCCACGAATTCCACCACGCCGCACTCCGCGCCGCGCTGGTCGCTTGCCAGCCTAATGACAAGCCGATCACCACCACGGCGGCGAGGGCTGCCGTTTTTGCAAAGGTGAATGTGTTCTGGACAATTTTTCCAATTTCAAGCCCGCGCGTGTTTGTCCACGTCAGCAAAGCAATTAATGCAATCGCGACCAGTTGTTCCATCGACAGGCTGATCGCATAGCCGCCGAATGCGATTGGCCGGATTAGGTAATTCTCCGGCGAAACTGCTGTAACAAAAACGCCGAGAAATTTTGCAAACGCAATCGCGACTGCAGCGATTGTGCCCGTCTGGATCACAAGAAACAGCGTCCAGCCATACAAAAACCCGATGGAGGTTCCGTATGCTTCGCGCAGAAAGACGTAAACGCCACCTGCGCGCGGCATCATGGTCGCAAGCTCCGAGCAACACAACGCGCCGGTGATGGTGAGCAAACCGGCAACCGCCCATGCTAGCAGCAGCCAGCCCGGCGCGCCGCTCAGTCGCGACGATTCCGCCGAGGTAATAAAGATGCCCGACCCGATCATCGAGCCTATGACGATCATCGTCGCGTCGATCGGTCCGAGCGCGCGCACGAGGCTGCTCCTCTCGCGCTGATTCTCGGTCGTGTCGCTCATTGCTGGCGTCGCGCCGCTCCTCGTCCTGTCATGTTGAGCGAAGCGAAACATCTCTGACTGTCTTCTGTCAGGGGCACCCGCAAAATGAACTGAGATTCTTCGCTCCGCTCAGAATGACAAGACTCTTTTTACGGTAAACTTTTGGGCGCGGTTATTCTAACGCCGTCACGTTCGAGCTGTGTTCGCAATTCACGGGCGAACTCGACTGCTCCTGGTGTATCGCCATGAACGCAAATCGTTTCACCGCGCACATCTACATCGCGGCCTTCGACCGAGCGCACCTTGCCTTCGCGCAACATGCGGAGGACTCGCTGGGCAGCTTCTTTTGGATCGCGGAGCAATGCATCGGGTCGCGTGCGTGGAACCAGCGAGCCATCATCCAGGTAGTTGCGATCGGCGAAAACTTCGCGTGCTACTTGCAGCCCGAGCCTTTCCCCGGCGCGGGCAAGCTCGGTGTTGTCCGGCGCAAACAGAATTAACTTCGCATCGACTGACACGATGGCCCGCGCTATTGCATCGGCCAGTTTCTCGTCGCGCACCGCCATATTATAGAGAGCGCCATGCGGTTTAACGTGGTTCGGTCGTATGCCAGCGGCGAAGGCGATGGCTTGAAAAATTCCGAGCTGATAAGCCACGGCGTCGAATACTTCTTCGTTACTTACGTTCAGCTCCTTGCGTCCGAAATTTTCGCGATCGAAAAAACTCGGATGCGCTCCGACGGCGACGCCGTGCTCCTTCGCCGCACAAACTGCGGCGTGCATCGTATCGGAATCGCCAGCGTGAAAACCCGTTGCGATGTTCGCCGAGCTGATGAGCTCGAACAATTCGTCATCGTGGCCGGAGCCTTCGCCGAGATCGGCGTTGAGATCGACGGATAATTTCATGAGCTCTGGAGACTGAGACCGATGCGGAAACGCTCGAGTTCACGCTCGCGCTCCAGCAAGAGCCGGTGCGCGTCTGCCAGCGAGACTTCGGAAAAGCGAACATGATCGCCGGCGCGAAGTTGCGCTGCGATACCCAGATCGACCGTGATCACGTGCGCGATTTTCGGATAACCGCCGATGGTTTGGCAATCTCCCAAAAGCAAAATCGGCTTTCCGCTTGGCGGAACCTGGATCGTACCCGGCGCGACCGCTTCAGACGTAAGATCGATATTGTCCTCCCGTTGCAATTCTGGACTATCGAAACGCACGCCCATGCGATCTGAATCGGGCGAAACAGTGAACGTTTCACTAGTGAAACGTTGAATCGTTACATCGTTAAATCGGGACGAGTCGATTCCGCGTACCAAGCGCAAAATCGGATCGCGCTTTGCCGGGCTTGCCCAATCGTGCGGCGCGGTCCACGAGGAAATTCCTGTAGCCGGGGTCGGCTTGTCCGCCGTAGCTTTAGCGAAGGCGGATGACCCCGGCTGACGGCCCAGTGGAATAACATCGCCATCACGCAGGGTGCGTCCATCGAATCCACCAAAATTGGCCCGTAAATCTGTGGAGCGACTGCCGAGCACGAGCGACACGTCGATCCCACCCGAAACAGCCAGCCAGCAGCGGCAACCAATTTGAGGCCGGCCGAATTTCAATCCTTCACCGGTGCGCAGGAAAGCCGCGTGACCGGCAGGCAACGCGGTCGATCCAATGTGCACATCAAATTCACCGCCGCACCAGGCGACGATTCGCTCGTCATCAAAACTTACCTGCAAACCGCCGAGCGTAATTTCGAGTCCGGCCGCGCCTTCGTCGTTGCCGACGAGCAGATTCGCCACGCGCAACGCGAATGAATCGAGCGCGCCACTTCTCGAAACGCCAAACTCCCGAAACCCGGTGCGGCCAAGGTCCTGGACCTAAGTAAGAAATCCCGCGCGCGTAACGTAAAGGTTCATTGTCATTCTGAGCAAAGCGAAGAATCTCGAATTACTCTTCCGGTACCGCTAAAATCACAATCAGAGATGTTTCGCTGCGCTCAACATGACAGAATGGTTGGTGAATCTTCAACGTTTTAGCGCTTCAACGCCTCGGCGTTAAAGGACTCAAACTCTTCCCGCGTGATTGGGCGAAAACGCACGCGATCCCCCGCGCTCAAAAGCGTAGGCGGATTTTTTTTCGGATTAAAAAGGTTTAGAGGCGTACGGCCAATCAGATTCCAGCCACCGGGCGAACGCAACGGATAGATTCCTGTTTGCGCTCCGCCGATCCCGACAGAGCCGGAAGGAATTTCTTTTCGCGGCGTGTCCCGTCGCGGCGTCGCTAATTTCTTCGGCAGACCAGCCAGAAACGAAAAACCGGGGACAAACCCAATGCAGGCTACTCGGTATTCAGCTACGCTGTGGAGATCGACCACTTCCTTTGTCGAGAGCCCTGCACGACGCGCAACATCATCGAGATCGGGAGCGAATTCGGGATCGTAACAAACCGGAATTTCGACCGAGCGGATGGTTCTTTTTGTTTTGCGGCGCTTGCCGCGGCCACCCCGACGCGTCGGGGCTAGAACGTGGAGAATTTGCTCCCTTAACCAACCGAACACCTCGTCCGGTCTTTCTCTGGCTTTGGCGACGGCGACCGGATTGAAGAAAACTGCGACCGTAGTGTAGGCCGGCGCGAGTTCGATGACGCCAGGAATGGCAGCGCTTCGCAGCTGCTGAAACGTTTGCAGGACCTCATCCAGTGTTTCCTCCGGCGAATCCTCGAATCGCTCACGCACCCGCACGATCAGTGCAGAATCTCCCAGGGGAATGATTTCCATTCGGCTATTCTGTCATGTTGAGCGAAGCGAAACATCTCGATTTTACGTCGCAGACGGTGGGCTAGTTTGATCAGAGATTCTTCGCCTCGCTCAGAATGACAATAACAGTCCAGCGCCTTGGAGTGCGGCGCTGCTGCGCCGCTTTTGCTACTCCGCGCGTTTCGCTTCGATCTCGATGTTGATCGCAACCGTTTGGCTGATGCCGGACACTGCCTCGGCCGCTGGGGTAAACATCAAATTGAAGTCGCGCCGATTGATTGGGTCGGTCGTTACCGACCAGCGCGTCCGACTCGTGTCGCTGATCGGCGTCAGCAGCTTCACATGAAGGGTGGCCGGCTTCGTCACGCCGTGCATCGTGAGATCGCCAAGTATGTCGCCACTTTGAGGTCCGGTCCGTTTCACGCTGCGGCTCTTGAATGTCATCTGCGGAAATTTCTCCACGTTGAAGAATTCCGGACTGCGCAGATGATCGTCCCGCTTTTTGATCCGCGTGTCGATGCTGCGCACATCAATCTGCGCCGCGACCGAGGAGTTCTCCGGATGCTCACGATCGATTTCGATCTTCCCACTGAACTTCGTGAATTTTCCATGGGTAGTGCCGAGAAATTGATGCACGGCGAAACCGATCGTCGAACCGGACGGATCGAACTTGTATGTCTCGTTTGCCAATGCGACAGAACTCAGCCCGGCGATTACGGCCACAGCGAAAAGAATGCCTAATTTCATTTCGCTGTGTTCTTCGACTCTGCTGCGAGCGTTTTCAAGAGCGGCGTGCGGGCGATCGGGAGGCGCCCGAACAGATTTCCGAGCGCAAACGCCGGGTCGGCTTTCAGCTTCTTTATATCGTGCACGCCCGCGATGCGCGCCAGCTCGGTCTCGAAATGCGCGACCGCGCGCGGCGTCGGATCGTTCGCATCCAGATAACCAAACGCCCGCCGCAACAGCGCAAACAATTCCGGCTCGCAATGATCGCGCTCGGTGCAGATCTCAATCAGCTCAATAAAATAAGCTGCTGTCTGCATGCGCAGATAGTTGCTGCGAATTCCAGCAAACGGATTTTTCACCACAACTTCTGTAAGCGTATGTAGATCCGATTTGCGACTCCGCACGATGGAAATTTCCGCTTCAAAAAACAAATCCAGCTTTCCCGCGAATGGACTCTTCGCGCGCCGCGCCCCTTTTGCGACGGTTTGGATGCATCCACATGATTCCGTGCACCACGAAACGATCAGGCTCGTGTCGCTGAATTTCCGTTTGCGAAGCAGAATTGCCTCTGTGCTTTCCATTGGCTCAATCTACCACACGAACAACGCGCGACTTTTGCAATTGTCGGTTTCGCCAGCCATCGTGAATGATGTCGAGCGGCAGGACTGAAACCGCACGCGTGCCAGAGGACCTCAGCGGCCGGGAACGCCGTATCCCGGTCGGCGGTATCACGTGGCGGCATACGTTTCGCGCGCTGCGGCATCGCAATTACCGACTGTTCTTTTGGGGTCAACTCGTTTCGCTCATCGGCACTTGGATGCAGCAAACCGCGATGAGCTGGTACGTCTATCAAATCACGAATTCAAAGCTGCTTTTGGGCGTCGTCGCCGCCATGGGTTCCGCTCCGATGATGTTGTCCTCGATCTGGGGCGGGTCGCTCGCTGATCGTCATCCGAAGCGCTCCATTCTCGTCGCGACGCAGACCGCGCAAATGTTTTGCGCATTCCTGCTCGCAGCCGGAGTCTGGGCGGGTTTCGCCACGCCGTTGTTCATCATCGTTATCTCTGCGTTGAACGGCGTGGCCATGGGCTTCGACATGCCAGCGCGTCAGGCGTTCACAGTTGAAATGACGAGCCGAGAAGATTTGCTGAACGCGATTTCGCTGAACAGTTCGATCGTGAACGGCGCACGCGTTGTCGGTCCATCGGCTGCTGGTTTGCTAATCGGCGCGGTCGGCGTGGTAATGTGTTTCTTTCTGAACGGCGTGACGTTTATCGCAGTAATTGCAGGTTTGCTGATGATGCGCTTGACGCCGTTTCAGCGACCGCTGCATGCTGTCTCTGCCGGTGAACACGCTTGGAACGGCATCGTGTACTCGATAAAACACCCGCGAGTGCGCACCATTCTGTTGCTTTTTCTCGCGGTGGGTGTCTTCGGGTGGTCATACGCCGTGCTGATGCCAGCGTTCGCACGCGACGTGCTGGGGCGCGGCGCAAACGGCTACGGAATCTTGATGTCGGCGAGCGGGACTGGCGCGTTCATCGGTGCGTTGGTCGTGGCAACGTACGGACATCTGTTTGCACCACGAAGACTGGCGCTCGGCGGCATCTGGTTGTTTTCGCTGGCGCTACTTGCGCTTTCGTTGAGCCGAAATTTCTATCTCGCACTTGCATGTCTGCTCGTTGCGGGATTTGGGATGCTCCTGTTTTTCTCCACATCGAACACCGTGCTGCAAACAATCGTGCCGGATGAAATGCGCGGCCGCGTGATGGGCGTATGGTCGCTCGTCTTCGGCGCGATGATTCCGCTGGGAAGCCTCGAGGTGGGCGCCGTCGCGCATTGGCTGGGCACGCCTTTCGCGCTCGGGTTCGGCGCAATCATTTGTGCAGCCTCAGCTCTGGTCACGCTGTCTGTGATTCGGCGACGCGAGGCGCAACTCGCAAACTGATTTGTAGGGCAGGCGCATCGCCCGGCGTGTGACGCAGACAATCTTGTCTGCGCGCAAGACCCGCAGGCAGGATTGCCGGCATCACGTCGCAATCACCGGTTGATGATATGCAGCGCGCGCTTCTCCACGTTGAGCGCGGCTTCCCGGACGGCTTCGCTCAAGGTTGGATGCGAATGTGTGGTGCGGCCGAGATCTTCGGAGCTGCCGCCGAATTCAATCACCGAAACGGCTTCAGCAATTAATTCCGAAGCGGCATGATGCAAAATATGTGCGCCTAGAATGCGATCGGTTTTCGCATCAGCAACGAACTTGACCATTCCTTCCACATCATCGCTGCAAAGCGCGCGGCTGTTTGCGCGGAACGGAAATTTGCCAATGCGCACATCGATCCCCTGCTCTTTGGCCTGATCTTCTGTAAGACCAACGCCGGCGAGTTCCGGATTCGTATAAATGATTCCGGCAATGGCTTCGTAGTTTACGTGGCCGGCTTTGCCCGCGATGATTTCGATACAGGCCATCCCTTCGTCTTCGGCTTTGTGCGCCAGCATCGGTCCGGCGATCACATCGCCGATCGCGTAAATCCCTTCCACATTTGTACGGAAATGTTTGTCGACTTTGATGCGCTTCTTCTCGTCGAACTCCACGCCGACTTTCTCTGCGCCCAAGCCGTCCGAGAACGGGCGACGCCCAACTGAGACGAGAACTTTGTCGGCTTCGAATTTCAGTTGTTCGCCGTCTTTGGTCGCAGTGACGGTAGCCTGACCATTCTCGACCTTCACTGCACTTACTTTTGCTTCCAGGTGGAACGTCATACCTTGAGCGGTGAGCAAACGCTGAAGCAGGTTCGACAGCTCAAGATCGAACCCCAGCGCGATGCGTGGCAGAAATTCCAGCACTGTCACTTCCGAGCCGAGCCGGTTCCAAACGGAACCGAGCTCCAGCCCGACTGCGCCCGCGCCGATCACGACGAGTTTCTTTGGAGGTTCGGTGAAGGTAAGTGCTTCGGTGCTGCTAACGATTGTTTTGCCGTCAAATTTCGCGAACGGCAGTTCCATCGGCGCGCTGCCAGTAGCGATAACAATGTTTTTCGTTTCAATCTCCTGTATCTCGCCATTGGAGGATTTGATCGAGACTTTTCCGGGCGCCGTAATTGTGGCCCACCCTGCCAAGGTGGTGACCTTGTTTGACTTCATCAACGAGCGCACGCCACTGTTGAATGTCTTCACGACCTTGTCCTTGCGCTCCTGCATCTTCGCGAGATCGACACGCGCGCCATCGATGACGATGCCGTGCTTGGCCGCCTCTTTTTTAACGAACATGAAATGATCGCTCGAAGTGAGAAGCGCTTTGCTCGGGATGCAGCCCACGTTCAGGCAGGTGCCGCCCAGTTCCTTGTCTTTTTCGACGAGGGCAGTCTTCAGTCCAAGCTGGCCGGCACGGATCGCAGCGATGTATCCGCCGGGACCAGAGCCAATGATAACAACATCAAATTTTTCCATACTGTGTATTTGTCATTCTGAGCGAAGCGAAGAATCTCTGATCATCTTTTCCGTGTCCCATGGCCGATCATAGAACTTTGGTTGCTGTTCCCAATCGTCACTTAGATCGAGCCATGTTGGGTTTGTTTCTTCAATAAGCGCGATTTTCCTGCTGCGGCGCCAACCCTTCAGTTTCTTTTCGCAGGCGATCGCGTCATTCACATTTCGAAAGTGCTCGAGCCACACGAGCCGGTTCAAATGGTAGCGTTTCGTGAAGCCTTCCACGTCTCCATACCGATGCTGGCACAAGCGGAGGCTGATGTTATTAGTGATCCCGATATACAACGTGGTGCAGCCTTTGTTCGTGAGAATGTACACCCAATAGTCGTGATTGCGCATGCGAGCAGAAAGAATCAGAGATGTTTCGCTTCGCTCAACATGACAAAGGAATTTACTGCTGTCATTCTGAGCGAAGCGAAGAATCTCATTTTTTCTCTGGAATGATCGCTCAAGCCAATAATCAGAGATGTCTCGACTTCGCTCGACATAACAAAGGTTAAAAATCCAGCGGCAGCTCTTTCGGATTCTCGATGCACTCCTTCACTTTGATGAGAAAAGTCACCGCTTCTTTTCCGTCAATGGCGCGATGGTCGTAGCTGAGCGCCAGGTACATCATCGGGCGGACTTCCACTTTTCCGTCCACTGCAACCGGTCGCGGCATGATTTTGTGCATGCCGAGAATCCCGCTTTGCGGCGGATTCAAGATCGGCGTGGCAAAGAGCGATCCGTACACGCCACCGTTCGTGATCGTGAATGTGCCGCCCTGCAAATCTTCAATCTTCAATTTCCCTTCGCGCGCTCTCGCCGCGAAATCAGCAATGGCTTGTTCGAGTTCGGCAAAACTTTTCTTGTCCGCATCACGCAGCACGGGCACAACAAGTCCACGCTCGGTGCCGACGGCCACTCCGATATCGTAGAAGTTGTTTTGGATGAAATCGTCGTCCTCAATGCGACCATTGACTACGGGCACGGTTTTGAGCGCTTCGACGCATGCCTTAACAAAGAACGACATCAAACCCAGTTTCACGCCGTTCTTTTTCGTGAACTCTTCTTGCGCTTTGCCGCGCAATTCCTGCACGGCGCTCATGTCGCATTCGTTGAATGTAGTAAGGATCGCCGCAGTGTGCTGCGCCATCACCAGCTGCTGCGCGATCTTGCGGCGTAGCGGCGACATTTTTTTACGAATGAACCGGCCATCCGAGATGCCTTCGCGCCGAGAGCTACGGCTGCCACAAGTCCTTGCCGCTTCCAACACGTCGCTTTTGTCAGGCGTCCGCCCAAGCCGCTGCCTGGAATTTTACCTGGCTCAAGTTTTTCTTCTTCAACGATGCGACGAACCGCCGGTGAAAGTGTTGTAGCTGGAGGCGGTGACTCCGGCCCGCCGCGGTCAACGCCCGCGGCTACAGCTGTCTTTTTCTCCGGCTCGGGTTCCTTCTTTTCCTCAGGCTCTTTCTTTTTCTCCGGAGGCTTCTCAGCCTTCTTTGCCGCGGTGGCTTTCTTTCCCTCCGGTCGCTGCTTTGAATCATCGATTGTGGCGACGACTTCCCCGATCTTCACCTCCTGGCCTTCGGGCACTTTCGTTTCAAGCAGGCCGGCTTTTTCCGCGACGATCTCGGTGGAAACCTTGTCAGTCTCGAGCGTGAAGAGGGTTTCGCCCTCGTTCACGAAGTCGCCGGACTTCTTGTGCCAGGCGGAGACGACGCCGCTGGTGATGGATTCACCAACAGCGGGAATTTTCACTTCAATGGCCATGCGTGAGAATTATCCCGCGTCTGCGGGATTAATCGAGCGTCGCGGTCGAAACGTGTTTCGTCAATATGGGTCCTATGGGAGCGCCAAACGGCAAAAACCGCCGACGGCGGAGCCGCCTGCTCACCGGATTGCCAGTCGCAACCCTGCCGCTTGCTGATTGAGTCCGCAGCTTAAAACGATTGCACTGCGCGCTCCTGTCACAGGCGTGCGTGAAAGCGAAAGCCGCAACGCAATGGCTGGATCTGCGTGAAGCACAGGCGGAAGCTCCGCGGAACGCAGGGCCTGAGCCGCCAGGATGACCTGCCACAGGCCTGCAGCACCTACGCTCTCGCCCAAGCGCCGGTTTGCCAGTGTAAACAAGCGCATTTGGAATCACCGCTTTGAGCGCTCGGCACTCCGCTTCATCGACGAACGTTCCGTTCGCACTCGAGACGACAAGATCAATTTCGCTTTGACTGAGATCGCGCAGAATCCGCTTCAAAATTTCCTCCGCTTCCGCACGCTTCGCAAAATATCCGCCGGGATGAGTGCATTCGATCGTGAACGCGCCCTCGCCCGCCTCCGCTGCGCTCCGGCGTGGCAGGCCCGCAAGCAGTATTGCTCCTGCGCCTTCGCTCAAAATCATTCCTCGGTTCTGTTTGCTGAAGGGCTCAATCGGAGGCGCCGCACGAAGCAATCGCCATCGCCGATATGCATCGCATAACAACCAATCGAGTTCTTCCGTTCCGACGATCAGGCAATGGTCAATTGCCTTATTGGCCATCAAGTCTTCGCCCATTTTTATCGCTGCGAGCCCAACCGCTCCGTCGCCTACCAAGGTATAAGTGACGCCAGTAACCCCGAGAATGGCCGCGAGATGGCTCGCCGGTGCATTGAACACGGTTTCTGGAAACAGAAGCGGACTGGCGGACTGCGCCCCTGCGTCAACGATGTCGCGATAAAAACGTTTCGTGTAAATCACGCCGCCATTTGAGATGGCAAAGATGAGCGCGATTTTTTCGGCATTCTGCGAATCGATCTTTACTCCGGCCGCATCCAACGCATCCAGAGCGGCTGCCGTGGCGAATCTCGAAATCGCGCTCGCTCGGCGGAGCCGGGAATGCGCGAAACCAGTTAGAACTGATTCCGGTACGCGGAAGACGCTGTAAGGTCGATCACCGAACTCTTCGGAAATCGTTGACGCGGATGCTTCATCGCCGTGAAGCAACCGTTCCCAAACTGAATCAACGCCGCGCCCGAGAGGTGTCACCCACCCCATGCCGGCAATCGCGAGACTCATGCTTGGAATTTACCCATCAGAATCGAGGCATTGGTCCCACCGAAGCCAAAGGAATTTGAAAGCACCGTGCGCAGAACAGCCGGTCGCGTTTCGTTCGCCACGATGTTCAAATCGAGATCGTCGTCTGAAGCGCTGAAATTGATGTTGGAAGGTAGAAATTGATGTTGGAGCGCAAGCAAACAAAAAACGGCCTCGACTGCGCCGGCAGCTCCCAGTGAATGACCCATCATGCTCTTAGTCGAGCTCACCGGAACGCCATCAAATATTGTGCTAATCGCCTTTCCCTCGGCCGCGTCATTAAACACAGTGGCTGTGCCGTGTGCATTGATGTAATCGACTTCGCCCGCTGAAACGTCTGCGCTCTGGAGAGCTCGCTCCATTGCCTGTCGCGCTCCGACACCGGAAGGCTCCGGCTGCGTGATATGAAAGTTGTCGGTAGAAATGCCGTAGCCAATGATTTCTGCCAGAACGGGTGCGCCACGCTCTTGAGCCAGTTCGAGATTTTCCAACGCCAGGATTGCTGCCCCTTCTCCCAGCACCATGCCGGTGCGATGCCGATCAAACGGACGGCATTTCTCCGGGGTCGAGGCTTGAAGCGAATCGAAGCCCACAAAGACCATCTCAGCGAGCGCGTCATAGCCGCCGGCCAACACGCGTTGATAGCGACCCGACCGCACGCATTCGAACGCATGACCAATGGCATTGGTGCCGGAGGCACATGCGTTCGCAATCACCTGACACGGCGCAGAAATTCCAAAGGCTTCCTGAGCGTCGATCACCGGCTTTTGCGCGGGGTAATTTGCGATCCACGTCGGCGCATGCCGCAGCTCCTCGGCTTGACGTAAAGAGCGATAGTAATGTTCGCCATAAGACATGCCGCCACTTGTCGTTCCGATTACCGTCAATTCGGGTTTAAACTGAGGTTGCTGCGTTACAACTTCTTTTAACGCTTGAATCATCATGTGCGACGCGCGATGCAAGCGTTGGCCTCGAAGCCCCTCATCTCGGCCGGCAAGAAGGCGATCATCGGGGATTTGACCCGCGGTTTTACATCGGCATTGCGCAACCGAAAATCGCGTCACTGGGCTCACGCAATCTCGCGCTCTGCGCAGGGATTCGAGTGTCTCGGCTAGTCCAAATCCCAACGGGCTGACCACGCCTGCAGCCACAACGGCGACGCGGGCACTCACCTTTTTTCCATTCGAGCTGCTTGGGTTAGCCATGGTTGGAAGCGAAAAAAATTGGCCCTGCGATTTCTATTGCTTTCTTAGCGGGAAGCATTTTACAAGTGAGCCCAAACGAAAACGGAAGCCCGGAAGTTGGTGGATTGTCAGTTGAGTTTATTCAGTGACGATTTGAAATCCGATAAGCGGGAACAGTGACCTGGCAACGTTTTCCAGAATAAACTCAATGGGAACTAAATTATACGTAGGCAATCTTCCCTTCAACACCACGGAGAACGAACTGCAGGAGCTTTTCGCACAGGCTGGCGCCGTGCAGGAAGTTACTTTGATGCAGGACAGATTCACGGGCAAGTCGCGTGGCTTTGCTTTCGTCACGATGGGTTCGGAAGAGGAGGCTCAAAACGCCATTTCGAAACTCAATGGCCAGGCGATGGAAGGCCGACCCTTGACCGTGAATGAAGCCCGGCCGCGAGAACAGCGGGCGCCGGGCGGCGGCGGACGCGGCGGCTACGGCGGCGGCGGCGGATACGGCGGCCGTCGGGAAGGTGGCGGCCCGCGAAGAGGCCACTGACGAGTTCGCGAATAACGGTTCCGGCAGGGCATTTGGGCAGGGCTGGATTCGAACCAGCGAAGGCGTAAAGCCAGCAGATTTACAGTCTGCCCCGTTTGGCCACTTCGGTACCTACCCGTTAGTGCGAGCGATTCATATAGGCTTGCACCATACAGCTTGCAACTGGCGTCGGTGCTATACGCGGGACGCGTCATAGTGCAAAGCCTAGCGGCGAAATCTATGTCGTTTTTGGCTGGTTCGCTGGCTGTGAGCTGTAGAACTCGGCAATCGCATCAGCGATGCATCCAGCAGTAGCGAAAAATGTGTACGGCGTGGTGATAACCGCGTCGCCTGGTCCAATTCCAAGCGTCATTAGGATGGCCAGCAACGCATCCGTTCCAGATGAAACACCTACAGCATGCGGCACGTTGCAATACGCGGAGATTGCCTTTTCGAACGCCTGTACTTTTTGGTCCGAGAATGAAACGATGGCTCGCCAGGACCTCATCAATCGCTTCGCGAATCGGCTCATTTAGGGCACGGTATTGTTCGCCAAGATCAAGCAACGGCACGCGCATGGCCAAATAGCTTGGCAGCTTCGCCATCCGGTTCAAGGTGTTGTACGGCTATTGATCGCCTCATCCGCAGCGGCTACTCTTTTGCATGGCGCTGCTGCGCGGGCTTTTTTGGTTTGGCCTCTTCATCCTTTTCACTTTTTGCTTTGTTGTGCTGTTCGAGTACGGACCACGCGATTTTGCCAAGGGGGTACAGAAGGAATATGCCCGCGTGAAATCATTCGTCGTAAAGCAGACAGAGGGAATCGGGAAAACAAAAAAGAACCGCTGATCAGGAGACGGTACGCTGCGCGGTTGGGACAGCGCACTGCAATGTCCCTACCAAAACCCCGGGGAAGATGTTGCGAGAGTTTCTATCGGTAGAGGAGCAAGAAATTCTTTTGCATTCTCAATCTGCAAAACTGGCCGGGCCAGATGTGCTGCGAGAAAACTGGTATCTGGCGTGGGAGCAATCGCAGGCTTGCGCGACGGATTTCGCATTCGGCCAATTGCTACAATGGAACTTCGTGCAAGTTTTGGGCTCAAATCGCGGTAGTCTGTAAATTGAACGGTGCAAACACCGGGCGCAGTGTTTTCCACAAACGGGCTGAGCGTAAACGCGTAGTGAAGTAAGATTTCCTGGATCGATTTTTCCTGCGCGCGTGCACGAACTTTAGATCACCACCAGCAACGATCGCGCCAGAGCCTGACTTGGAGTCATTCCTTTTCGAATTCCGGCTTTTTCTGCGGCCTCGTTCAATTGAATGACGACCGGTTTCCTTTCCTGTTCTTCGATCAAAGCCATGGGCTTCTCGTGAAGTTCTGGCTGATGCCGGGTGGCAGCCTGCAAATAGAAATTCGGCAAATAAATCGTCGCAAACATCGCTCTAGCTGACCTCTGATCTCTGACTTCTGACCTCTGGTTGGACATGCGATCGTTTCACAACAATTCGCAGCTGGGAAATCGCATCCTGCTTTTCCAAAGTTTCCAGGTTCCAAGAATTTTCGAGAACAAGTTTAAGTTGTGCGCTGCCGACCATTTCATATCGGGTGAGGACCAGACATGTCGTAGGCACTAACTCGACCAGCCGTTGCAAGCGATACCAGTTCGTTTGCGGAATTTTGCGCAAGTCTTCCGGTGAGTTCAGCACCAGATCGACAATCACCAGCGTGAAATTGCCGTCGCGCAAAAGCAGATCAGCCGCTTTGATGGCTTCAGATGCTTTGCTACAACGGACCCAAAACAGGTGTCGCAGTGAGAAATTATCTAACCCACAGGGATCGAACGAATCGCGCCCATCAATCAGCGCTACGAAATAATTATCGCGATATGCGCCATGGATGAGGGCTTGAATCAACGATGCGCTTCCCGCGCTTGTTCGTGGGCTGATCAATTCGGTGATCGCGCCTCGCGGCAATCCGCCACCAATGGATTGATCAAGAAAAGGTAAGCCTGTGGTTAAACGCGTTGCCGGTCGTGACAGCGGGATGCGGAAAACACTCCGCCAGCAGTTTCCGAAGATCGATAATCTTGGCGCTTGCAGCCATTTAGAAAAAATGGCATAAACCTATTATATGTTCAAGTGAACAAATTAATGCGAAGATGAGCCAGGGGCCCTATCTCACTCCCGTCTCCGCCGCTCTTGTTTGCGAATCAGCGATACCATCACGCCCTGAATCTTGAGCTCGCGGGCCGGGACCAGATCCGGGTAGCGGGGGTTTTCCGCTTTGAGATACGGCCGCCCGTGGTCGACCACGTAACGCTTCAATGACGTTTCGCCGTCGATCAATGCCGCAACGATATCTCCGTTGTGCACTTCTTTAGCGTCTTCCAAAATCACAATATCGCCATCCAAAATGTGCGCACCGATCATTGAGTCGCCCCGAACGCGCAAGGCAAATGTGCCGCGATTCTTCAACACATTCGCCGAACGCATATCGAGCGACACGTGGCCTTCGATCGTCTGCTCAGTCAACGCCGACATGCCGGCCGGGATCTGCCCGTAGATTGGAATGTCGGTGATTCTGACTTTCATAGCCGGAGTAATCAACGCCCGGGCTTTGCGCGCGTGGCGATCGAGAAACCCCTTTCGCTCCAGCGCAGCAATGTATTGCATCACCGATGTCTGGCTGGCGAACCCAAAATGATTTTGGATTTCGCGCGTGCTCGGCGTGATTCCTTTCTCGCGTTGCTCGCGCTGAATAAAATCAAGAACGCTTCTCTGCCGCTGCGTCAGCATGTTGAAATGATCACTCAACACGCAGCAACAAGCAAGTTCAAATGAACAGGTCAGAAAGTCTCTCGGTTCCGAAGTTGGGGCCAAAGATAAAATCATCCCGCGTGTCCCCTGTCATTCCGAGCGGATGCGAGGAATCTCGCACAGGCTGCTTAAGCACCCTTTCTGGCCAGCGTGTTCAAAGCTTCGATTGTGAGTTCCCTCCCCAGCTACTTGGTGATTCTTTGTTTGGCGGCCATGACGGCACTGCCGCAAGTAGCTGGGTCGGGATGACCGAAGCAGAACTACAGCCGCACCAGATCGACCAAAAACTGGCACCAGAGATAGATCATCCCGCGCCAGGAGTATTTGACCTCCCCTGCCGCGGTCTGTTTGAGGACGCCCTTATGAATGTTATGCTCGATCTGGTCGCGGAGATCCTTCTCCATCTCGTTCTCAATTTGCTCTTCATCGAGCGCATCGATCGAAGCGGGATCAACGCCGTTTTTGCGGAGAAACTCCCGATGACTCTGATAAAGCTGCCAAAACGATCGATCCGGCCGCTGTCGATTGATCCGGAATAGAGGAGTGAGCTTCAGGCCATAGGAAAGTGGATAATTCCATGTCGTCCAAACCGTGCCGTTTTTGCCGCGCGACGAAATGCGCAGGTAATAGAACGAAAAATCACGTTGTTCGTTCAGACAGATCGCAGCTTGGGCGCGATCCTCTTCTTTGTAAAACAACCGGAAAAATTGCCGAAAATCTTCCCAATCCCATCCAGCGTCGCCTACGTGCACGAAGCCTTCGTCCTCGATCTCACGCGTAATCTCACTGAGCGCCGGGAAAGTGTCCGCAGACGGCGGACTTTTCGGCCGAAGCTGTTTCTCCTTCGGAAGCCGGAGCGCACGAATTCGGGTGAGAATTTCCAGCCAGGGCAGAAAGAACCAGCCCAATGCGGCGAGCAACCCCCACATCCAACTGTCGGTCATAAAATAAACGGCAAGAAAAGTGGCCGCGAGAATGCCGAGCGCGCCCGCCTTTTGCAGCATACGAATTTTGAAAACTGCGCAGGCCGAGGCTGAGCACGACCACGCCGAGTGTAAGAAGGATGCCAAAAAGCATTACGGGTTGATCTGGTGCTCGTTAAGAAATTTTTGCGAGCTGATCGGTATCAAAATTAGCCAGAACTTTGTCGCCCGCTACAAACGTGGGCACGTAGGTTTGAGCCGAAAGCTGCTTCATATCCTCGTACGCTTGCCGATCTTCGCCCACATTAATTTCCTGAAAGCGGTAGCCTTTCTCGGTCAGATAATCCTTCGCGTCAATACACCACGAGCACCACTCGCGACTGTAGAGCTTCAATTCCATTGCGCAGCGGGAATAAACAGGAGCAAAGCGCGCCGTCAATAGACTGCGATATCCCTCAATATGCCTTCGCCCAAATGACGCGCCGCGCGCTCGGTTCACCAGTGAAAATGCATTGGCCCGGCTCGGAGGAATCATCGAGCGGAATCGCGCGAATGGTGACTTTGAGGTCGTTCTTGATTTGTTCTTCGATTTCGCGAGAGCCATTCCAGTGCGCGACAGCGAAACCGCCGTGGATTTCCGGTTTTGCAGGATTTTTCGGCGTAAAGAAATCATAGAAGTCTTTTTTCGAATCGATTACGCACGTGTTCGCGTCGCGAAACTTTTTCGCTCGCGCATATAGAGCATCCTGGATCGACGTGAGAATTTCCGGTGCACGCGCAACGAATTCTTCAATCGGCATCGATTCCTTCGCTTTCGCCGCTTGATGGCGCCGGCTGAGTTCGACCGAATTTTTTTCCAGATCGCGCGGGCCAATCTCGACGCGCAACGGCACGCCTTTCTTGATCCATTCCCAGTTCTTAACGCCGCCGCCGAGATCGCGCCGATCGACTAACACTTCGATTGGAAGATCGGCATAGCGACTCTCGCGCAAGCGCGCTGCAATCTTATCGCACGTCTCAAGGACCGCCGCGCGCGTTTGCTCCTTGGGTGCGATCGGCAGGATGACGATTTGCGTCGGTGCGATTCGCGGCGGCAAAACGAGTCCATCATCGTCGCCATGCATCATGACAAGAGTGCCAACCAGCCGAGTGGTCATTCCCCAGCTTGTCGTCCAACCGAATTCCTGTTTGCCCTCGCGGTTTTGAAATTGGATGCCGCTGGCGCGCGCGAAATTTTGCCCGAGAAAATGCGAAGTTCCGGCTTGAATCGCCTTTCGGTCCTGCACCATCGCTTCAAGCGTCAGTGTTTCCACGGCGCCAGGAAACTTTTCGCTCTCAGATTTCGCTCCGGTGAAAACCGGAACGGCAAGGTGATCTCGGACAAACCTTTCGTACAAATCCAAAATCAATCTCGTTTCCGCGCGCGCTTCAGCCTCGGTTTCGTGAACGGTGTGACCTTCCTGCCAGAGAAATTCGGTCGTGCGCAAAAATAAGCGTGGCCGCATTTCCCAGCGAACGACGTTCGCCCATTGATTGATCAGAATTGGCAGGTCGCGATACGATTGCACCCACTTGGCATAGCTGGCGCCTATAATCGTCTCTGATGTCGGCCGCACTACGAGTGGTTCCGTCAATGCGCTGGCCGGTTTCATTTTGCCGTCTGCATCCACCTCCAGGCGCGTGTGCGTTACGACGGCGCATTCCTTGGCGAAGCCTTCGACGTGTTCGGCTTCCTTCGCAAAATAACTCAGTGGAATGAACAGCGGAAAGTAAGCATTGCGATGGCCAGTGGCGCGAAACATTCCGTCGAGTTGACGCTGCATGTTTTCCCAAATCCCGTAACCCCACGGACGAATCACCATGCAACCGCGCACGTCCGACGGCTCGGCCAATTCCGCCGCGCGGATGACCTGCTGATACCATTCCGGAAAATCTTCGTCCCGCCGCGGTGTGATTGCGGTCTTCGTGGCAGCCGAGTTCGCCATGGTCAGATGAATTTCAAGAAACGCGCAAATGAGGGCAAGCTGTGTCAGCCAGCGAGCATTTTTGCCTTGATGGTTTCGTAGGCGTCAGATCTGACTCATGGGTCTCAGTGAGCCTGTCGATGGGTTGACATGCTGCTCTGTCGCTCGTAATTTCCGTGCTCTTTTTCCAGATGAAAACGTTTTCTGCCAAAGCAAGCGAAAGCCCGCGCAAGTGGTGGGTAATCGACGCCCAGGACCAGGTGCTGGGAAAGGTCGCAGTCAAAGCAGCGAATCTGTTGCGCGGCAAAGAGAAAACCGTTTTCACGCCGCATGTGGATACGGGCGATTTTGTGATCGTCATCAATGCGGAAAAAGTAAGGCTGACCGGGAAGAAAGAAGAACAGAAGAGTTACATGAGTTTTTCAGGTTACGTAGGTGGCCATAAATCTGAGAATGTCCGAGCGCGCCGCGTTCGCCATCCCGAACTGCTAGTCGAGCGGGCCGTGCGCGGAATGATTCCGCATAATCGCCTCGGTCGCCGTGTCTATCGGAAGTTGAAAGTTTATCGCGGCGATTCGCATCCGCACGCAGCGCAGCAGCCGCAAGCTGTCAAACTCCGGAAATCCTGATCCCATGCCGCAAAGCGAAGAATTCGTCGCCACAGGCCGTCGCAAAACATCGGTTGCGCGCATTCGCATGACGCCGGGTAGCGGAAAGATCGATATCAATGGGCGTAGCTTCGAAGACTATTTTCCGACCGTGCCTTTACAAAACGTGGTGCTGCAACCGCTTCAATCCGCCAAGGCTGTGAATGCTTACGATTTGTGGATTAACGCCAGCGGCGGTGGCGTCATGGGACAGGCCGGTGCGGCGCAGCTGGCCATTGCACGCGCGCTTCTTCAGGTCGATGCCAATTTGCGAGGACCACTCAAAGCCGAAGGTCTGCTTCGCCGCGATCCGCGCATGAAAGAGCGAAAAAAATCCGGACAACCCGGCGCCCGCAAACGTTTCCAGTTCTCGAAACGTTAATGAGCCACGCGTGGGACTTGTACCCAGGCAAAGGCAGAACACGACTCGCAGGGTAAAAATTTTGCGCTTACATTTGCCGCGCTGAAGCAGAGCTTCCCTGAGGCGCGGAAAAATTTTCTGGGTTCGTTAGTAGCGCATCCAGAATTAAAATCTCGTCTGGCAAACGAATTTTGGTTTGGAGGCGAGAAGATTTACTAGCCTTACGACGTGGTTCAAAAGTTGCCCCAATGGCTGAAAGATGAAAGTTTCAATTGTAATCCCCTGCTATAATGAAAGGGAGACGATCGAGAAGATCGTTGAGGCGGTTCGCAACGCGCCGCTCGAGAGTAGAGAGATCATTGTGGTGGACGATTGTTCCCAAGACGGGACGCAAAGTGTGCTCAGGGAGAATGTTTCCCAAGTGGTTGATCGCGTGATTTATCATCCCGTAAATCGGGGCAAGGGAGCAGCCCTGCGCAGTGGATTCGCAGCCGCGACCGGCGATTTTATTTTGGTGCAGGACGCAGATCTCGAATACAGCCCGGAAGATTATCCGTTGCTTCTTGAGCCACTAATGTCAGGGAAAGCTGACGCGGTAATAGGGTCCCGGTTCATGGGCGGGCGACCGCATCGCGTTCTTTTCTTTTGGCACATGGTCGGTAACAAGTTTTTGACGCTGCTTTCCAACATGTTCACCAATATGAATCTGACTGACGTGGAAACAGGATACAAAGCCTTTAAGGCCCCACTTATCAAATCAATTCAAATAGAAGAAGATCGGTTTGGCGTTGAGCCGGAAATTATCGCCAAACTTGCCCGTACAGGCTGCAGAATCTACGAAGTGGGGATCTCATACAGCGGACGCACCTATGCAGAGGGCAAGAAGATCAACTGGAAGGACGGCATTAGGGCGATTTACGCGATCTTCAAATACAATCTGGAGCGGCGCAGAATATGAAGGAAGCTGCTGTGCGAAGTTCCGCTGCGGGTTCGGCGACGGTCAATCCGCCATTAAACGATACTGGCAGCATGGCCGCTCTTGCGGGCGAGTGCGATCAGAACGCAGCGACGTGGGGACCAGCGGCCCTTGAGCAAAGACGCGAACGCACCCGAGATCATCTGGCCAAAATTGCTCCTCGGCGCGAGAACTGGATCAACCGCAACCGATACTATTACGAGCTGCTGGAGCGGCTTCTTCGTTTTTTAGTGGAACCGCAGAAAAGAGTCCTCTCGGTTCGCTGCGGCACCGGCAATCTTTTGGGTGTTCTCCAGCCCAGTAAGGGTAAAGGCATTGACATCTGCTCTGAGATTATAGAAATCGCACAGCAACGAAGTCCTCCCTTCGAATTCGCCGTAGCTTTCCCGGACAAGGAGGAGTTTCAGCAGGCTTTCAAGCCAGATGAAAAATTCGATTACATCCTCTTTAACGACATCGGCGATACGGTGGATGTGCTTCAAGCCCTGCGAAATTTGAGGCCGCTTTGCCAAAGGCATACTCGCGTGTTGATAATAACTTATAACCAGCTTTGGGAACCGCTCGTCACCTTTGCCGAGTGGGTCGGGATGAAGGTGCCGCGCACCGAGCAGAACTGGCTTTCCACCGCGGATATCCGAAATCTCTTGAAGCTTGCCGGCTTCGAAGCTCTCGAGACGCATCGAGTGGTGCTCGTGCCAAAATATTTGCCGTTGCTATCGAGTTTTCTAAATCGTTTTTGCGCGCGTCTGCCGTTTCTGAGCAAACTTTGCATGACGCAGGTGGTCGTTGCACGAATGACGCCACACCCTGTTTTGCCGGAAAACCTTTCAGTGTCAGTCGTCATTCCATGTAAAAATGAGAAAGGAAATGTGGAGGACGCCGTTCGCCGCATTCCGCTTTTAGCGAACCGGACAGAGATAATTTTCTGTGACGATCAATCGACCGATGGCACCGCTGAAGAAGTGTTGCGGGTGCAGGCGCTTTATCCGGAGAAAAATGTTCGTCTTGAGCATGGCCCGGGAGTTTGTAAGTCGCGGAACGTCTGGACAGGTTTCAACGCTGCCACAGGCGATATTTTGATGATCCTCGATGCCGATCTGACGACGATTCCCGAGGAGTTGCCTTATTTTATCGATGTTATCGTTTTGGGGAAAGCGGAGTTTGTTAATGGATCGCGCCTTGTTTATCCCGTGCCAAAAGGAGCAATGAACGGAGCAAACATGCTGGGCAACAAATTTTTCAGCCTGGCTTTTACCTATCTGCTTGGTCAACGAGTAAAGGACACTCTATGCGGCACAAAAGTCCTTTGGAGAAGCGACTGGGAGCGGATAAAGCCAATGCTCGGTACATGGGGAACCGAAGACCGCTGGGGAGATTATGAACTGTTATTCGGCGCCGCAAAGTTGAACCTTAAGATTCTGGACTTGCCGGTCCACTACCAGGAACGCATTTACGGTTCCACGAAAATGACCAAGGTCTTTCGAAACGGGCTTGTGATGCTGAGGATGTGCTGGCATGGATTTCTGAAATTAAAACTCGGCTACTAATTCGGTATCCTAAATTCTCTGGCTGGCGACCAGTGCATGGCAGTTTCGCGGTCATCTGAGAATCTTCCAATGCAAGAGCGCATTGCTAAAGAAATTCAACATGGCCGCTTCCTGGCTGAGCATGGGGCGGGCGAAATTTGGAATTGGGAGAGTCCAGCTGGTAAACTGCGCTGGGCCCGCCGTGTAAAGATGCTTAGCGGGCATCTCGGGCCAGGAATGCGCGTGCTTGAGTTGGGATGCGGTACTGGCTACTTCACTCGAGAACTGGCGCGCTCTGGAGCAGATATTGTTGCCATTGACGTCTCACCTGAGCTTCTGGAAATCGCGAGGGCGAATTGTTCTGCACCAAATGTTCGTTATGAAGTCCAGAACGCCTATCAATCAAGCTATCCCGACGCTATGTTTGATTCCGTTGTAGGCAACTCGGTTTTACATCACCTCGAAATCGAGGAGGCACTACGCGAGATTTACCGGGTGTTGAAACCTGGCGGTACGATTTACTTTACAGAGCCAAACATGCTGAACCCTCAGATCGCGATACAAAAGAATGTGCCCTGGATTAAACGAAAACTGGGGGACTCACCAGACGAGACCGCATTCTTTCGGTGGCCACTGCGACGCCTGCTCGAACAAAAGGGTTATCGTGACGTTCGAATCGATCCGTTTGATTTCTTGCACCCCAAAACGCCGCGTCCCCTCGTTAATCGATTGAACTCGGTGGGCCGATTCCTCGAAAGCGTGCCGGTGATCTCGGAGTTTGCCGGCTCGCTATATATCCGCGCCGTCAAATGAGCAGCACGATGATTATGCAGACCGAGGAGGCGAGCGATCGTGCCGCAACATTGCGTAACCGGGCACGGCTCGGCGCCAATAAGAATCTTCTTTTCTGGTATCGCGAACTTTACCGTGATCAGTTCAAGGATTTTCCCAATCCGGCGTCGCTGTCGATACTAGAGATTGGGAGCGGCACGTCGCCTCTGAAGCAATTTCTCTCAAACGTGGTCACAAGCGACGTACTTGACTTGGACTACCTCGATCTTGTGTTTGACTGCCACGAAATCGACAAGTTAGGGGCTATCAAAGACGAAAGCCTGGATATTATTACCCTGACCAATGTGTTACATCACCTGAAGAGTCCCATCGCGTTTCTCAACCGCGCGGCCAGCAAATTGAAATCAGGTGGAAAAGTGATCGCGACGGAACCCTTTTTTTCGGTGCTATCAACTGTGGTCTTCAAGTATCTACACCACGAACCGGTCGATTTCAGGATTTCGCAGCCGGAACTGGGCCATGTGAAGGGGCCACTGGCATCGGCCAACATTGCGCTGCCTTGGCTAATTTTTTTTCGAAAACGCGATTGGCTGCAACGCTTGAATGATAACTTCGATATTACGAGTTTCTCCACCAGGCCTTTCAGCGCGGTATCGTACATGGCCACTGGCGGAATATCGCGTAGGTTGCCAGTTCCAGGTTTTCTCTACCGCCTGTTATTTCGCGTGGACCTTGCCCTCAGTCGTCGCTTTCCGAGCTTCTGCGCAGCTTTCTTTACCGTGACCCTGACGCGGCGCTGATGTGGGCAACCTCAGTCTACGTCGCGAAATGCTACTCCGTCTTTCTGAGCAAGACGAAACGGCCGCGACGATCAATGACTGTGTAGTCCGCCATTTTGATGCCAGAGATTGGATTTATCGTATCCGCGCTGATCCTAAACGGGACATAGCTGTCGGCGCTATCGCCCAGAATCCAAATCGGCGCAGGCCGGCCATGTAGTCGATCGAGCCAGAAGAGGTTTCGATCGTGCGCGTAGCGAAAAAGCATGGTCGAGGCAATAACAGGTTCCTCGGGCTTGCCTTCACGGCGGTATCGCGCAAACACTTCGTCTGCTTGTTGCCGTTCCAGCGGCGTGTAAGGACTGCCGGAACGAAGGAGATAAGCGCTGCGTGCCTTCGACACGAGTGCCAGTTGCGCGGCTCCCGAGATGCCTACGATTACAACGGCGGCCGCGACCACAGCCGTCCGTGCCCGTCGCGTGTCCAATGTCACCGCGCGCGCAACTGAAGCAAAACCTACCAGGGTCACGCACCAAAGAAGTGTCTCCGTTGGGTAAAACCGTGGCGCCCACAAGAGGTCGTTGCGCAGCCACGCGACCAGCGTCGTCAGCACACCCGGGATCAAGTAGTACGGACGCAGTAAGATCATTCCAAAGCTACCTACGACCATAACCCATAGCCATAGCCGCGCGACGGCGCTGCCCGGCCATTGAGTAACATTCGCGGCCAAGGCAAGGAAAACGCTTCGCGGATCAGGCAAGTGACGAGCGTACTCGGTATGGGGCTGCAACCAAGAAATTGCCAGCAAAACTGGAACCGCGAAAACGGAGAGAAGCAGTACAATTAATGCAGGGTAGTTAAGGCGACTGTGTTTGTCTGCGGATGAAATCCAAGTCTCAACCCCTGCTACTATCGCCACCATGGCTGCGGCAATTGGCGCATCCTCCTTTACACTGATTACCGCAAGGGCCATCGCAATTGACGGGGTCATTCGCCGCTGGAGCAGAAAATAAAACAAAACTAAGCATAACGCCGGAGTGAGAAGCTCAACATGAAATCCAAAGAACCGTTCCTGATAGAATGCAACCGAAATCGGCGAAGCAAGAAGAGCTACGGCCGCGATTACAGCGACGGGTCCAGCGACGCCGAGAAGGCGCAAAATACGTACGCCCCAGAAATAAACCACGCCTACCGACACGGCGAGCACCAATAGCAGGCCGGGTGCTCCAAAGGGCTTGGCAATGAGTCCTAGCGGCACAAGCAGAAAATAGGTGTGTGTAGCCAGGGTTTTCCCAAAACAGTTGTCATTGAGCAGACCGCGTCCTTCAAGCCAACTCCGGGCAAGCTGGATGCTTACGAACAGGTCCGATGAGTAGCCAAGATTGTAGAACGTCCTAAGTTTAATCGCGAAGACCCAAATCACAATGAACACACCGACGACAAGAGCCTTGGAATCCCATCGATCCCAGCGCACCTCGGCTTCCACCTTCGACGTAAACAGGTTTCTCCACAGAACGCGCATCGTGCGAACGTATGGTTTCTCACCGTGTTTTCCAATGTTATAATCTCATCACGCACGTCCAGTGGCCATGACACCCGAAATTGCATTTCTCAATCATCTTCGCCGAGTTGGCAACAAGGTCTACGACCGCGCCTTTCCCTTTTACGCGCTGTGTTATCGTGGCTTTAAGGCGTACACTGATCGTGCGGAGCGGCACCTTTTGAAAAGGATCTTGTCCAAAGGCGCGGTCGTGGTCGATGCGGGCGCGAACATCGGCATCTATTCGCGGTTTCTCTCCAGCTGTGTTGGTCAGACAGGCGTTGTTCATTCATTCGAACCGTCGCCGGAAAATTTCAGGCGCCTGCAGCGTGCCACGCGCAAGCTCGCAAACGTGCGCTTGTCTCAAGCTGCGCTCGGAAAATCCAGCGGGAGGTCCAAACTATATGTTTCAGATAAACTAAACGTCGATCATCGCACATATGCGACCAAGGGCGATTCGCGCCGCGCCGTCCCAATCGATATCATCGCGCTCGACGATTACTTCAAGCCCGGCGAGCAAGTTGATTTGATCAAAATGGATATTCAAGGATATGAGCTTCACGCCCTGCGCGGGGCGAATCGTGTCCTGGCCGATAACCGCGATGCGAAATTAGTCCTGGAATTCTGGCCTTACGGTCTCAAACAGGCCGGAGCGAACTGGCTTGAGCTTATCGAAACTCTGCACACGAAAAACATGTCAGTCTCGCAGATAACAAATCACGGGCTCAGGTCACTGAGTTCCGACTCAGTCAGTCAAAACCCGGAGTGGTACGTGAATTTGTTCGCAGCCTCGAAGTAACAGCTCAGTCGGCACTGCGGCATATTGTCGTAATCAACATTTCCGAGGCTAGCCCGTGGTTCACCGTTGCCTGGCAAGAACAACACCAATCCACCAGCTTCCAACACCCGATGCCAGCCGGGATCAATCGATTGAAGCATCGCCAATACCCTCGCGCTTTCAGATTCGGGAACGGCAACGGCGTTAGCGCGACCGGTTTCGATCACCTCGCGAAACATGGGCTCTAACGATCGAAGCCGCTGGGGATTGCCGGACTTGTCTTGCTCGATGAAAGCCTGCGCCTGGTAGCGGAGGATGCCCTCCTGCGGATTGCCAGCATTCGCAAAATAATAGGTGACGAGCCGGGGAGCTACAGCTTTCATTTGCGGTAAGAGAAGCGGCACCTCGCAACCAGCCGTCCAGATCGGTACTAGCAGCTTGGCATGGGTGAGGTATCTGCCGGCAGCGTTGGCAAAATCAACGTTGGCGGGAAGCAGTTGGTATTCCATCGGCGACTTCCAGCCGATGCCGAGCTTGGCATCTCTCGGCATGATTGACACTCCGCGGTAGCTGTGGACGAAACTTACGATAATCGTCAACAAAGCCAGCACAGTTAGCGCTCGGCTTGTTAAAGAGCCCTCGTCTCGCTGCGATAGCCGCTGCCCTGCAGCCCCAAGCATCGTGCAGAGCAGCGGAAACTGCAGAAGAAAGACAAGCCGAAAGTAAGTTGGCGCAAGAATATTTTCCATCCATACGCGTGCCAGCAATGGGTTCAAACAAAACAGCCACACAGCACAAAGATAAAGAAAGACAAAGAGCCCATTCCTGCCTCTGACGATTATCAACGGCACAGCAATCATCAGGACCATGTCGCGCAAGTACTCAGCACGTCCACCAACGGCGTAGTCCACCGCTTCCCCCCAGGGCATGTATCTTGGTCCTAACATGTGGATATCGACTGGCTTTGGGATTATGTCCATTCTCAGTAAAGCCAGTATCGCGATTGGATACGCGAGCGGAATTGTGAGTAAAAGGCCAAGACGAATCAGCCTCCATAAATATTCCCGTGACCTGCGTTCGAATAGTTCAAGCGTGATAAAAGCTATCCAGGAGCAGCCAATAATTGCCGGGAAGCAAGTAAAGGGCCGGATTACTGAGACCGACTCCGGCGACGCCCAATAACGTAAGCCATACCAGATCGCTCGATTTACCTTGGCTGAGGAATCGGTAACTGAGCGCCAGACCCATCGGCAAAAATAAGATCAACACAATCGCCTTGCCTTGCCACATGTAGCCGGAAACGGTCGAAAATCCGACCCATCCGCCAGGGTCGGCTGACTGCAGTGACCTAGCAGCTCCAAGCATCACACCAAACGACGACTTGTCAGCGAGAAGCAAAAATCCCACTGCAAGCAGGGTCCCCACCGCTGCGGACCAGCGATTCAATCCAAGTCTTCGAGCGCACCAGTAAAAAACAAATGGAAGCGAGAATGCGACAAATACGTGGCCGACTACTTGGTAAAAGTACAGTGGATCCAGTCCAAGATAATGTCCGAGGAAGGCCATGAGCATTTCATAGCTAGTTGCCAAATGAACTGGTGAGAACGCAGCGGCGTCCATGTCGACACTCGTCTGACGCAGGCAAATCGGCTCGTTAAGTGCTGAGAGCTGAGTAAGAGCTCGATGAAAATAGACCACATCGTCCTGGTTCGGTCGGCGCACAAAGAGAACCGTAATTGCGTAGGCGAGGCCCAGAACCAGCAGAAGGATGTGAGAGAAATAAAACCGATACTCTTTGCCAGGGATTGCGTTCGTTTTCTTCCACAAGGGCCTTAAGAAGAAGAAACCTGCAATCGCGATAGCTAAGAAGCACCATATGATGCTTTTCGCTGGCCATCTGAGGAGAAGAACGAGCTGGTAGGCCAGCGTCCAAAATGCGAGTATCGCTATCGGCAGCAGTAGAATATCACCGGCGCGAGAGTCGGCAGGCTCTTCAGAGATGGGTATGGATTTCATCCTAGCTCTCTTGTGGCGATTCGTGGAAGCCCGGCATCGTGGTGAAGCCTTCTCCAATCACGCTTGTGACAACTCACGTTTGCGTTCTGGCTCTAAAAAGCAAAATCGTCGGAAAGGGATAGGTCATGTCTTGGGGAAAGCGCATGAGGTTAAACTCGTGCCCAAAAATGCTGACGGGCACGTGATAGGTTTGGACATATTTAAATTTTCCCTGTGCCTCAACCCGCCGAACAGTGACGTTGATTACGGCTGGGGCAATTTCACGGGCGAATCCTATCAGAAAAAAATCAGCGTCTTGCCCGGGATCCTGTAACTGAACCGTGACTTTTTCGTTGTTCAGTGGCTTGGCAGCGGGCATTACGGTGCAAACATAAGGTCCGAAGCGCAAGATACCGATCTTCGCCGGGCCGTTGCCAATAAAGTTGTGGAGATCCTCGCGAAGAAGCTGGCGCGCGTCCGTCTGCTGCATAGCCCGATCGTATGCCAGGTCGAAAATTATCGACAGCACTAAGACGAGCAGGACTGCGCCGCTTAGAACAACGGCCGTTGTCCGCTTGTTTCGCAGCATCAACTGCAGGTCGGCGCCGGCTATTCCAACGAGTACGCAAAATCCGGGAAACAAAAGCATGGTTACCCGAGCGAAATAAGGTCCCAGGTACCCTTTCCCCATAAAGTAAAGATACAGAAAGGAAAAAATCAGTATTGGGACGGTGAAGCCGTAAAGCCTGCGCCTGAAAACTAAATACAAAATTGCGCCGTACGGAACCAACCACAGCAACGGATACATCGCGAAGGGAATCAAGTACGTCATGTACCTCCAGACCACGGCCAAGTTGAGCAGCTGGGTCCCGCTGAACTGCTGTAACGACGCGTACTGTAGCGTATCTCCGGTGATGGCGTTGCTAACGCTCGAAAAATCTAAAAACAGCATCGGATGTCCAACGAATAATCCAACTACAAAGCCAAAAGCGATTAACCACGCTGGGCCTGCAATGAAATGTTTAGCGTTGTCCAAGACGCTTATTTTTCCATTCTGTAACGTATGACCGCCGCTAAACAGCACATACAGACAGGGAATTATAACTATAATCCCAACTGGGTACCGCGTCGCTGCTCCCAAGCCCGAAATCAGGCCGGTTAAAACAAGTAGCGACCACGTTTGAAATTCTCGGAGCTTCAGACGATAACCAAATAACTAGCGCACACAGCAGATTGCTCAGAATGTGAGGTCTCATGAAATGTGCATAAATCACCTGCATAGGCAAGACAGCATAACAAAGCGCGCCCACAAGGGACGGATAGAACTTCTGAGTAGCTTCCCGGATTGCCAGAAATACGACAACAATTGTACAGAGATCGAACAAGACCGACATTCCTCTGCAGATATACAAAAGATCGGAAACATCTGTCGTATCTGTTGAGGCGCTGCGATGTGTGGCCGTCCTTTCCGAAAGCTTAAGCACAGCTTGTGGAGCGGCCCACAGGTAATAGTTGAACGTACCTTCAAAGTATGCTCCAGGAGCCTTAATATGGCCTGCTAATAAATCTAGCTCGAGGACGCCCCTAAGGCTTATAAATTCGTCCGGCTGAAAATTTAGCTCGTGGCCATACCCGCTGTTGAGGCCCCAGCTCAAGCCTATTACTCGAAGGTAGGCTGCCAGCAGCAGCAGCCCTGAGAATAATGCGGGTCGAAGAGCTTTTTGCATAAATCTACCTCCAGACGCGCGGTGTCGGGAGAAGCTTCCAAAATGCATTACTCCGGTGCTGCTGGTGCCTCATCTAATCCGATGGCGGTTAGCTTTAGGATTGCCGCATTGCCGTCGGAGTTGTTTAAAATGCGCCATTCGAACCCAGCAAGATCCGGCAAGCGCGACCGCTTCGTGGCGGCCTCGTCTCGGGAAACAAATAGCGCGTAAACCGGGAGCGACTGTTGCAGGCCGTGTTTAACGAGGGCCAGAGCCTGCGGCCGATCATAACGCCACGTATAGCTCCATTTGTAATGATGCTTTCCATCGATCGGCGCGGCCACAAACGCGCGCGGCAAAAGGGCATTCAAGTAAACAGGATCAATATCACTGAGAACGATCCCAGGTTGGCTACTTACGCGTGTAGCGAAATTCTTTTGCGCCAGCAACTCGACCGATTGAGAAGGTGGAGTAGCAAAATGAAAAGCGTCCAGGGCTTGCGACCGATCAATGCCACGTGTGTTATACCCGGAACGCGACGGGTAACCGAGACAGGCCGCAGTAAACAAGATAAACACTGCCGCTACGCTAACAATTCGTTTTCCGGCAGCAATGTTATTGGCGGCCCACGTGACGGGCAAGGCAGCGACGCCGATTAGAAGAATCAAAAGCGGCAGGTAGAAACGCCCATCTCTGCCAAAGAGATAGCTCAACGTCACGGCAAAAGAGCTCAACCCCGCCAGAAAAGCGCAGGCAACGAACCAGCTGAGACGAATAAAGAACAGTCCGGTGCAAACCAGAATAACAAAGGCGGGGACGAAGGAGGTGCCAGTGCCAAAAACATTTGCAGCGTAGTATCCGCCCGGTTGGAGAGTCAACTCCCTCCAGAGTGTGGCGGCGTTAGTCGGAATATATCGCAAGTGAAATAGAAGATGGTTCCTGCTAAGATATGAGGCCCACAAGTCGTAACCTGTTCTAAACGGCGAATGAAATTGGATTGTGTTCATGATCAGCATAGGACTAGCCGCGAGTACAAAGACAACCGGAATAGCAGCACAATGGAGCAGCCAGCGCAGGCGCATCCCTCGCATTGGAATCAGAGCCATGGCTAGCAACAGGGGGGCAAAGAAAAGCGATTGAATTCGAATGTTTAGTGAAAGGCCAAGAAGAACCGACGATAAATAGATTTTCCAGCGCCGTTCTTCCTTGACGCCAAGGTAAGCAAACATAAAGGCTAGTACAATTAGCAGGGAGGCGCTCACTTCGCTCAGCGACGCACGACAGAAAGTGAAGAAGCCAGGGAGCGTCGCGAGTAAAAGCACTGCAAACCCGCCCGTCAATGGCATCGCTAAATAAGCGTAAAAGCCAAATACCGCCAAAAGCAGGAGCAACCCCATCGTTTGACTCGTCCGAAAGGGCGCCAGCACGGCGTCTGCGTCCGGCAGGATCTTCAACCAGGGAAGCATCAGCGCCGGGTATCCAAAAGGGTACCTTGATGGCAGTTTCTCGTAACCAATCTGTATGGAAGGCCAACGATCCCGATAAAGCGCTTTGGCCTGTGCGAAATATTCTGTCGCATCTGGGTGCGGATCAAGATCAAGCAGCGTTGTCTTCGTGTAATCAATTCTAAGAACAGCAAAGTAATAAAACGTTAACGCGCAAAGAAACAGGAAAGTGCCAGTTACAAAAGGAACGGTGGCAAAGTTTGCTTTGACATCTTTCATGAGATTTCTAACAAGAGCTCAAATCCCGATCGTCGGCGCGAGGCGGTGGCGCGTTGCAGCCCCTACCATTGGAAGTTGTTGGGTGGCGCCGGCACATCATCTAAAGCGAGCCCTGCTCGTAAAAAGGCACAATCCCTCTACGTCGGCATAATCGGCATCATCTTTTTCATATCTCGTTGCACCGGTTCCAAAGCGCGATTTCGCACGTTGTTCGCTCGTCGAGTGTAACCGACCCTACTCGAGATAATTCTGCGCGAACAACTCCATGATATGCTGCGCTCCGGCGCCTTTGACGTGTCTCAAATCGGGCTCCCACACCGCAGCGCGATCGGAGTTTTGCACGATTTCGTAGCTTGGAAAGTAATCTACATTGGCATGCGCACCAGCCCATTCGTGGGCGACTGCTCTTAATAGCGACTTGGCCCAGGTGTTGGCCACAACAATATCCATGGTTGAAAACGTGTTCATCAAAGGAACGGGAGAAACGGTGACCACGATGTGAAAGTCAGGATGTCCATAGCGAGACAATAAAGCGTAAATGGCTTCGAGATTGGCCCAATTCTTAGCGAAATCAGTTAGATGAAATTCATATCGATCTGGTTGAGTTCTGAACAAAGATGGAATGGGAGTGCTATTGACAAACACATCTGCCTTAACATCGCGCCACACCTCTGCAAGCCCAAGTGTGAGAATCACCGCGCGGCAGTCCTTTATGCGTCTGGTGACGGTTTGTATGAGAGCACGACGCTCGAAAGTTTCTTCGAGACCGACGAACTCTAACATGGGAGTGGTGTGTGGGTCGTACCAAGTTGTATCTGTCAATTGGACAATAGACGCTTGCGGGAATTCTGCGTTTGGATCGAGTGCCCAGCGCAATTCGTTCAGCATTGAATAGGTGTTGTACTTGTTGGTAAATCCGAGTCCAGATCCTTCCTTGTTAGCGGGTTGAAGTTTGGCAAATTCGGGCGCCGCGCTTTCAACGACTATCTTGTGCGCTGCCAGCGAGTTTTCTAGACCGCGCGCAAAACACGAGCCGATGGCATAGAATTTATCGTCTCGGCGAAGTTTGAACTTGGGATCGATTTGAGGAGTGAACCAGGTCTCACGCAGTCGCTGAAACGCGTATTTGCCATCGCGATCATCGGCTTCAACACTGTCCTTGTACCAGGTTCTTGCCGTGTATTTTGGAGATAATTCTTCATCGCCTCTGCCGCAGTGGCGACATAAGGCGATTTTCTCAAGGCCAGACGATTACGTGGATGGATTGGCGACGGTTGTTTCGTTAAGGAATGCTCCAGACATGCCTAGAAAATTCTCACCAATTTAAGGTTGTGCGAGCAGATAAATCGCAACCAACGCGAGCAAAAAGTACGGAACAAGCACCGCGGCTCCAGCGTAATCTTTGGCCATCCGCTGGCCAAAGAATAGCGCAATGATCGAAACCGCGGAAATCACCGCGCCGTAGAATGCGACGGTTGAATCCCGCAAAACGAATGACTGAGACACAGCCGACGCCGCTCAATACTCCCGCTGCAAGTTCGAGAATGGTGATTGCAGTTACCAGAGCGGGCACAACGCCCGCTAACGGACTTTTCGCGAAATGTCCTTTTAGCCATTCAAGGTTTCCGCGGCGATCGACAATTTTATCAACTCCCGATTGGAGGAAAAGAATCGCCAGAAGAGCAGCGGCCAAGATCTGCATCAAATAGATTGCGTTGGCGGATGTGTGCACAGGTTGCATGACGAAAGTATGTTAGCTCGAGTAATCCAGCTTTGTCGATGTTTCCATCGTGAGGATATGACGCTGCGAGGTTCGAACAGTGCAACGCGTCGTCCCGGCCAGCAAAAAAAAGACGCGGCAGCCGCGCACGACGGTACATCGACCGTTAATTGCATTCTAGTCGCCTTGCGTGACGGCATCGGCAAAGGCGACATCGCCGGCTTTTAAATCCAACTCGGCTTCGACAGCTGTGCCAAACACGCGCGCGCGGCCTTCATCGAATTCTTTTTCCCAGCGCGCAACGACCACCGTCGCGAGGCAATTGCCAACGACATTCACGCACGTGCGACCCATGTCCATCAATTCATCCACGCCGAAAATAATCGCCACACCGATCGGCCCCAGTCCGGACGGCACAAATGAATTCAGCGCTCCGAGCAAAATGACAAGCGATGAGCGCGGGACACCGGCCACGCCCTTGGAAGTCAGCATTAACGTCAACATCATCGTGATCTGTTGGCCTAACGACATGTGCCAACCTATTGTCGTCTCCGCCGCTTGCGCCACGAACACCGAGGCCATTGCCAGATATAACGTCGATCCTGTCAGGTTGAACGAATAGCCGGTCGGCATCACGAAGCCGACGATGTGCGGCGGCACGCCGAAACGCTCCATCGATTCCATCGCTTTCGGCAACGCCGATTCGCTGCTCGTAGTAGCGAAGGCGAGCGCCGCAGGCTCGCGCACCGCCCTGACAAATTGTTGCAATGGAATTCGCGCGATCCAAATCACCAGTCCAAAGATCAACAAGATGAAAATCACCAGAGCCAGATAAAGGGAGCCGATCAATTTGCCGAGATTCATTAGCACGCCCGGCCCTTGCGTGCCGATCGTATGCGCCATCGCTGCGCCGACGCCAATCGGCGCAAACATCATGACGTAGTTTGTAAACTTGAACATGATTTGCGCGAGGCTCTCCATCGCGCGGATGATTGGTTTCCCTCTTTCGCCAACCGCAGAGACGGCGAGTGCGAAAAGCACACTGAATACGACGATTTGCAAAACGTCGCCGCGCACCATGGCGTCAATCACACTGGAGGGAAATACGTGCACGATAGTCTCGACGAAAGTTTTCGGATGACTTTGCTCAATGGTTTTGATGGCATCAATGTTCGTGGCGGCGAGAGTCACCCCACTGCCGGGCTTCGTGAAATTGACTACAGCCAACCCAATGAACAGCGCTGCCGTGGTAACGATCTCGAAATAGATCAACGCTTTGATTCCCATGCGCCCCACTTTGCGGAGCGCACCGGCGCCCGCGATTCCGACCACGATGGTTGAGAACACAAGCGGCGCGATGATCGATTTGATCAGGTTAATGAAGATGTCGCGCAGAAAATAAACTGCGTTCCCCCAATCGGGTCGCAGCCAGCCGATCACACCGCCGACAACCAGTCCTATCATGATCTGTGTCGTCAAAGACGGCCGATACCACGGCCGGCGCATCCGATCGGCAGCTCTCGTAGTCATCCTGCTCGTATTAACACAAAGCGCGCGAGCAGGCCGCGCCAAAAATTAGTCGATCAGCCGGCGGTCGAGCCCGCTGTAAGCGTCGACGCGTCGATCGCGCAGAAATGGCCAGTGTGTCCGATGCTCGTTGACGCGGCTCCATTCGATGTCGGCGATCACAATCTCCTCCTGATCGACTGAACCTTTGGCAATGATTTCGCCGTCCGGCCCGCATACAAAACTTTGCCCCCAGAACTCGATGCCATCACCACCGGCGGGCGCTTCATGGCCAACGCGATTTGCGACCGCGACATAGCAACCATTCGCGATCGCGTGACTGCGCTGGATGGTTTCCCACGCTGAATGTTGGGCAGCTCCGAACTCTTTCTTTTCCGACGGATGCCAGCCGATCGCCGTCGGATAAAAAATAATTTCGGCACCGCGCAACGCCGTCAGCCGCGCCGCTTCCGGATACCATTGGTCCCAGCAAACGCAGACCCCGATTTTGCCGTGCTGGGTCTTCCACGCTTGAAACCCAAGGTCGCCGGGGGTGAAGTAAAATTTCTCGTGATACAGCGGATCGTCTGGAATGTGCATCTTGCGATATTTGCCGAGCAACTTTCCGTCTGTGTCGATGATTGCCGCAGTGTTGTGATAAACGCCCGCGCTGCGTTTCTCGAAAAGTGAAGCAATGATCACCGTACCGGTTTCGCGCGCGATTTCTCCCAATGCCGCTGTTGATCTTCCCGGCACTTCCTCAGCCAAATCAAAATTCTCGTGATCTTCTGTCTGGCAAAAATATTGCGACCGAAAAAGTTCCGGCATGCAAACGATCTGGGCGCCTTTTTTCGCTGCCTCGCGAATGAATTCAATCGCGCGCGAGAAATTCTTCTCCGGCTCGGGGCCGCAGCGCATCTGGATGAGCGCGATTCTTGTCCGTCCTGAATTCATTGCCGATTCTCAGTGACACCGGGCTTTAGACCAGTGTGTGCCCACATGCAAGCAACTGAGCTGTTTTGACGACTTGCTCCCCATTCACGTAGCGTTAAAACGGCTGTTACATGGCAGCTGCCAGCACTTGGCTGAAGCCGGATGTTAATGAAAGCATACTCGCGGTCTACTTCACCGATTCAGCCGGCACGATCTTGATGCTCTCGATCACTATGCGCTTGGTCGGCTTGCTCGGTTCGCCTTGTGCATTTCGCTCTACCGGCGTGTTGCCGATTTTTTCGAGCACATCCTCGCCTTTGATTAGCTTTCCGAAAGTCGTGTATTGATGATCGAGCCGGTGCACCGGTGCGAGACAGATGAAGAATTGCGAGCCGGCCGAATCCGGATCGGAGCTGCGGGCCATTGAGATTACACCGCGATCGTGAGGATGATCGTTAAATTCGGCTTTGATTTGGTAACCCGGACCGCCTTGTCCGTAACTGTTCTCTTTTGCCGGATCTTTCGAATTCGGGTCGCCCCCTTGGATCATGAATCCTTTGACGATCCGGTGGAAAATGGTGCCGTTGTAGAAACCCTGAGCGCGCCAGTTTCTTGAAATTCTCGATCGTTTTTGGTGCTGCATCAGTCCAGAACTGCACGACCATGTCGCCTTCGCTGGTTTTAATAACTGCGACTTCGTTTGATGAATTCATGGGAGTTTTTTCTTCGTTGTTTTTTTCCGCACCCAACATCGCGGAGCTTAGCAGCACGGCAAGCAAGATCGATAGTCTCATTCTGATTTGTGGCACGAGTATGGGATGCTGTCATCCCCGCATCGTCAAAATGACGAACGAGAAGGCAAGCTGACATGGGGCGACGAAGCGGTAAAGCCATCTTTGTCATGTTGAGCGAAGCGAAACATCTCTAATTGTCGCAGCTGGCGGTGTTGGAAGAATTAATTCGAGATTCTTCGCTTCGCTCAGAATGACAAATGCCCTTGCCGGTTCAACGCTTTAACGCTTCAACCTTTAACGTTTTGAATCGTGGTATTCCTGCAAACTGCGCACCTGCACTTTTCGTTTTTGTAGCGAGCGGATTCCGTTCGCGCTCGCTAGCGCAGCGCGCACCGTTGTCATGATTGGGATTTTCGCCGCCAGCGATGCATTGCGAATGACCACTTCATGTTCGCGCGGAATTTTTCCGCTGGGCGTGTTGATGATGAAATTGATGTCGCCGTTCTTAATGCGGTCGAGAACGTTCGGGCGTCCCTCGCGAATCTTGAAAACTTTCGTCACTTTGATTTTCGCTTTCGCCAGCGCTTCCGCGGTTCCGCTTGTGGAAATGATTTCAAAACCGAGCTTCACGAATTCGCGCGCAACCGGGATGACCGCTTCCTTGTCGGCGTCCTTGACGCTGACGAAGACTTTTCCATTTTTCGGCAGCGGCGGCGGCGCGGCCATCTGCGATTTTGCGTAGGCAAGGCCGAGATCGACATCCATGCCCATCACTTCGCCGGTCGATTTCATTTCCGGACCAAGCGAAATATCCAGGCCTTCATAGCGCAGAAATGGGAACACCGCTTCCTTCACCGAAAAATGTTTCGGCACGATTTCCCTGGTGAATCCGAGTTCGCGCAATGATTTTCCGGTCATGACTTTGGCAGCGAGTTTCGCCAGCGGAACGCCGATCGCCTTGCTGACAAAGGGAACAGTGCGCGACGCGCGCGGATTCACTTCCAAAACGTAAACATCGTCGCCTTTCACCGCGAACTGCACATTCATCAGCCCGCGCACCTTCAACTCGCGCGCCATTGCTTTGGTGGCCGCGGAAATTTCATCGAGAACTTTCTGCGGCAATGAGAACGTCGGAATCACGCAGGCGCTGTCGCCGCTGTGGATGCCCGCTTCCTCGATGTGCTCCATGATTGCGCCGATGACGGTCGTCTCGCCGTCTGAGATGCAATCGACATCGACTTCGATTGCGTCTTCGAGAAAGCGATCGATCAGCACTGGACGATCGGGCGTCACTTCGATGGCGCTCGCCATATAGCGCCGAAGATCTCCTTCGTTATAGACAAGTTCCATGGCGCGCCCGCCGAGAACGAATGAGGGCCGCACCAGAACTGGGTAGCCAATCTTCTTCGCAATCGCCACAGCTTTTTCGGTGCTCGTCGCCGATCCGTTCGGAGTTTGCCGCAAACCGAGCTTGTTCAGCATGGTGGCAAATAACTGCCGGTCTTCCGCGGTCTCGATGCTTTCGGGCTGGGTCCCAAGAATGGGCACACCTGCTGCCTTCAATCCACTGGCCAGATTCAGCGGTGTTTGTCCACCAAACTGGACGAATGCGCCCTCGGGTTTCTCTTGATCGTAAATGTTGAGCACGTCCTCTAAAGTGAGCGGCTCAAAATAAAGTTTGTCGCTCGTGTCGTAATCGGTGGAAACCGTCTCCGGATTCGAGTTGACCATGATGGTCTCAAATCCGAGCTCGCGCAGCGCGAACGCGGCATGCACACAACAGTAGTCGAACTCAATTCCCTGCCCGATCCGGTTTGGTCCGCCGCCCAGGATCATGATTTTGCGCTTAGCGCTCTCTCGCCGCTCGTTCTCGTCGCCGTAGGTCGAATAGTAATACGGCGTATAAGCTTCGAACTCCGCCGCGCATGTATCGACCAGCCGGTAAGTGGGCAAGGTGTTTAACGACTTCCGTTTCGCGCGGATTTCACTCTCGGTAGCGCCATTTGCCACCGCCAGTTGCCGATCGGAAAAGCCAAGCTTTTTGGCGTGGAGCAAAGCTTTGGTTTTCAAACATCGTGTTTCCTCCACAATCTGCGCGACATTCCGCAAGAACCATCTGTCGATCTTCGTTGACTCGTAAATCTCATCAATCGACGCGCCTTCGTGGAATGCTTGAGCGAGGTAGAAGATTCGCTCGGCATTTGGGATCGCCAATTTCAGACGCAGCGTTTCAAGATCGATGTCTCTGTCCACGCCGTCGCCGCATAGCCCAAAGCGCTTGATCTCCAGACTGCGCAGCGCCTTTTGCAATGCTTCCTTGAACGTCCGCCCGATGGCCATCGCTTCGCCGACGCTTTTCATTCGCGTCGTCAGCGTCGCGTCCGCCTGCGGAAATTTTTCGAAAGTGAAGCGCGGCACTTTTACTACGCAGTAATCGATCGTCGGCTCGAAGCACGCTGGCGTTTCGCGCGTGATATCGTTTTTGATTTCATCGAGTGTGTAGCCGACCGCGAGTTTTGCCGCGATTTTCGCAATCGGAAACCCCGTGGCCTTCGATGCCAGCGCACTGGAACGCGAGACGCGCGGATTCATCTCGATCACGACCATGCGGCCGTTCATCGGGATTAACAGCAAACTGAATATTCGATCCGCCGGTCTCGACACCGATCTCGCGAATCACCGCAAACGCGGCGTCGCGCATCATTTGGTATTCTTTGTCAGTGAGCGTTTGCACCGGCGCGACCGTGATGGAATCACCGGTGTGCACGCCCATGGGGTCGAAATTTTCGATGGAACAAACGACCACGCAGTTGTCCATCCGGTCGCGCATCACTTCCATCTCGAATTCTTTCCAGCCGACCAGCGATTCTTCGATTAACACTTCGTGAACCGGCGAGAGATCCAGACCGCGCGCAGCGATCATGTCGAGCTCTTCACGATTGTAAGCAATGCCGCCGCCGGTCCCGCCCAGAGTAAACGCCGGGCGAATGATGAGCGGAAACGTTCCGATTTCAGCGACGATGCGGTCGAGATCCCCAGGGAACGCGCCACGCCGGAGCGCGGCACCTCAAGCCCGATGCGCAACATCGCTTCCTTGAACAATTGCCGATCTTCGCCTTTTGCGATGGCCTGCGCGTTTGCGCCGATCAATTTCACGCCGTGCCGCGCCAGCGCGCCGTTGCGATTCAACTCCATCGCCGCATTCAGCGCGGTCTGTCCGCCCAGAGTTGGCAAAATCGCATCCGGCTTTTCGCGTTCCATGATCGCCTCGATCACTTCGGGAGTGATTGGTTCGACATAAGTGCGATCGGCGAATTCAGGATCGGTCATGATGGTGGCCGGGTTGGAATTCACCAGCACAACCTCATAACCTTCTTCGCGCAGCGCTTTGCACGCTTGCACTCCGGAATAATCAAATTCGCAGCCCTGCCCGATCACGATTGGACCGGAGCCGATGAGAAGGATTTTGTTGAGCTCGTTATTTCGCGGCATCTGCGCCAGCGGGGATGGTAAACGAAATCACGTGAACGTCACGCGCGAACTCCAACAATGTCATCCCGAGCGACAGCGAGGGATCTCGCACAGGCCCTGAAATTCACGCATCGAAACTCGTGTGACCAAATCTTCGAAAGTGAGGTTCCTCGCCATCTTCGCAGCTCGGAATGACAAGTTAGAGCTACGCCACCTGCGCCATGCGCTGCCGATCCAGCCATACTTTGCAAATGCTTTTGATGCGCGTGAGGACGTAGTACACGGTCTGACTGCGGAGCCGCACCAGTTCCGTGCCGACGATGCGCGTGACGAAATCGCTCGGAAGATCGAGAATCTCCTGTGGCGTTGAGCCTTCGAGCCCTTTACAAAGAATCGCGGTCATCGAGCGGGTAAGCGTTTGCACCTCGGGACCAAGCGTCATGCGGATGTGCGCCTTTCCGGTTTCATCCACCTGCAGATAAACGCCGACCGTGTCCGTGCATTCCTCATCTTTGCGCACATCGACCAGATCGAACTTCTCGCTTTCGCGCGGCTCCTGTTTCTTCGCGCTGTCCGCGTAGGAAACGAGCGTCTCGCGCCGCTCATCTTCCGGCAGCGATTCAAAGAGATTGATGATCTTGTTTAGTTTCGGTCGGGTACATTTACAATCGTAATTTATCACAAGCTGAAGCCTCATGCTTCGGCTTTGCTCAGCAAGTTGTTTATGGCTAATTGCATCATGAAAACTCCGATTAAAGTCGCTGTCACGGGTGCCGCCGGGCAGATTGGTTACGCGCTTCTGTTTCGTATTGCATCCGGGCAAATGTTCGGACCCGAGCAGCCGCTCAGGCTCCATTTGATTGAGATTCCAGCTATTCTGGGTGCGCTCGATGGAGTGGTCATGGAATTGGACGATTGCGCCTTCCCGCTGCTCGAATCCGTTACACAGACCGCAGATCTGAATGAGGGCTTTCGCGACATCAACTGGGCTTTGTTGGTCGGAAGCATTCCACGTAAGGCGGGCATGGAGCGGAAGGAGTTGCTCGGGGTCAACGGCAAGATTTTTGTCGGGCAAGGTCGGGCGATCCAAAAAAACGCTGCGGCCGATGTACGCGCGCTTGTGGTTGGAAATCCATGCAACACCAACTGTCTGATCGCGATGAACAACGCGAAAGAAATTCCGCGCGACCGCTGGTTTGCCATGACGCGACTGGACGAAAACCGCGCCCGCGCACAGCTCGCGCATAAGGCCGGCGTAGGCATTACCTCGGTCACCAACATGACCATCTGGGGAAACCATTCCTCGACTCAGTATCCGGATTTCTACAATGCGAGGATCGATGGTCGTCCGGCGAACGACGTAATCGGCGACGAGAAATGGCTGCAAGGAAGAATTCATTACGACGGTGCAACAGCGCGGCGCCGCGGTGATCAAAGCGCGCGGACTTTCTTCAGCCGGGCTCGGCGGCGAACGCGATCGTTGATACGGTTAACTCGCTCACCAACGACACGCGTGGCGACGACTGGCACAGCGTGGCCGTTTGTTCCGATGGAAGCTATGACGTCGAGGAAGGATTGATCTCCTCATTTCCATTCCGCGTGCGCGGCGGAAAATTGAAAATTGTGCAAGGGACTTCCGATAAATGATTTCAGCCGCGCGAAAATCGATGCATCGATTGCGGAATTAAAGGAGGAGAAATCCCTCGTTAGCGAATTGCTTTCCTAGCGCCACGAGTGCAGGCAATTGCGTGGTCGACAATCAGGGACTCAGGCGCGGTGGCGGTGTCGGACGAGGACGGGGTGTCACTCTGGGCGTGGGCGTAGGACTCGGCGTTCCGGTGGCCGTCGGCGTCGGCGTATGTGGCGTAGGACGTGGCGCGGGTGTCGGGTGAGGCTTAGGTGTCGGGGGCTGACACGGAACCAGTTCGCACCAACTGATATTGACTGTGTCAACGCGCCAGCCTTCATTAGAACCACTCGTATCGCTGGCCATCCGCCAGCGCAGCCTGGCGGCTATGGGAATGAATGGCAGGTTCACCATGGTTGTGATGAAACCTCCTGAGTTGCCGCTCCAAGCCTGACGGCCTGCAATCGGACTCCCCCGGTCCGCGCTAATCGTGCGGTTGTAGCCGCCCATAACAAAGCTGCCGCCGGCGGCAAGGATGTCTTGAAGGGTCCTTCCGCCGTGGTGCTGATCTCCAATACGCCGCCGTCGAAGCCGATATTGGGATCGAGTGACGCTTCAAGATTGAAATTGTGCCGGAATGTCAACTGAGCGCAACACGCTTCGGCAAAGAAAATGGACGGCGAATCGAGCCTTTTGTCGCTTAATACAGCGGGATCATCAATGAATGCGGCATTGGGCGGCGTATCCGCAGGTGGGGTGGGCACGCCGCCATTTGATGTTATCCAGAGTGGCGGCGGCCCAAGTGCATTCGTAGCCAGCCATCCTGCTGGCAATGCCGGTGGCATCACGTTGTCGAAGTTCTCGCTCCATGTGCGCGGCAAAGAACACGCCGGGCAAGTGTCGGCTCTATCAATCTGTGCTGTCGCAGGGCCGGCCGCAATGAGCAACACGGAATAGAAGAAATTGCTCAACCTCATCTCACTAAATCCGCGCTTTAGATTCGCGATCATGGCTTACTGGCAAGTATTCACGATTGATGAGGCTCTCACGTGCCTAAGATGTTTTACCCAAGCACGCACAGCCATGTCAATTTTTTACGTGAACGTGTCAGCTCTGTACGTGCGAGCGCAATGCATCATTCCCTTCGGGCGACAATGGTGAACAGGTTACCCCTTTCCGCGATGATACTGTTCGTGCCTTAAAATTTCCGATGTTGTGAATCCCATCACCGCCAAAAATTGAGTGAAGAACTGCGTGCTGAAATTCCACCAGGTGTGCCAGAGAAAATTCTGCGGAGTTGGCGCGAGACGGCAAACCGGCGCTCCTTCCATGTCCGGATGGAACATATCAGTGATGATGAGAGACTTTGCCTTTTTCCGCATTGCTCAACGATCCGGAGCGGATCGCGGCAGTGTAACAGCAACGAACCCATCAATGCGACATCGAATTGCCCGAGGGAGGCCGGCAAATTGTAAACATCACCGTAGTACACCTTGGCTTTGGATTGCAGAGCGGTATGACTGAACCAATACGAATTCTTGAGTTGTTGCATCACGATTCGACGTGGGCCGAACACCTCTTCCAATCTTTCAGCCGGATAGGGAACAAAATCCCAGCCGTGTTCCGCTGTCACCTCGACCGAGACCACCTCGGCGCCGCGCTTTTCCATCTCGAACGTGAGGAAACCGCTGGCAGGACCAATTTCCAAAACGCGTTGACCAGCGTAACCGACTTTGCCCAGATATTCATCCACTCCGCCACGCAAATCCCAGTCCCGCCCCTCTATCACTCCATAACCGGGAAGTTCCATCGTGTGGTAGAAGTAACAATCAGCGACGTCCTCCACCTAGAGCGGGACCGCAAAAATGTTCTCGTCGCTCACGGATGATTTATCGGTCGATGCTTTGCCGAAGCGCTCTTTCGAGTGCTGCATTCCAAGTGAGAGGCGTGTTTTCGAACCAACTGGAATCAAATTTGGGCGCGGCAAAAAGCGCCCACATCTGCCGGGGATGTTTCCAGTCCAGAATTTCAAATCGCAAATTCGCGTCTGCGGCCGCGCGTTCCAGTGTTGTTGGCAGGTAATTAGCAATACGTAACGGGCAAGGGGAGACGCGCCTGCTGGAGCAGAACAGGTGAC
>CAVUGV010000052.1:0-16038 GCA_963741065.1 uncultured Verrucomicrobiae bacterium
CGATGCATCGATTGCGGAATTAAAGGAAGAGAAATCGCTGGTCGGGGAGTTACTCGGCAAATGAACAGCACGCGCTGTCATCCCGAGCGAAAGTGAGGGACCTCACCCACGAAACTTGTGTCACGCTATCGTACCAAGTGAGATCAACCAGATTGTGGGAGGTTCCTCGCTCGGCTCGGAATGACAACCATCGGATGTCTCCTTGTACCCACGCAGCGCGACGCTGCTTTACAATCGTCGCCCGACGATAGTGAAAAGCGTGTGCGGCCTGCCGCGGTGAAACTGCTGGTGCGTCGAAGGTTCTGAGGTCGTGAAACCCATCACCGCCAGAAATTGAGTGAAGAATTGCGTGCTGAAATGCCACCACGTGTGCCAGAGAAAATTCTCCGGCGTCGGCGCCAGACGACAGACCGGCGCGCCTTCCAAGTCCGGATGGAACTTGTCGAGCAATGATGAGCGATTTCGCTCGTTTTCCGCATTGCTCAACGATCCGAAGCGGATCGCGGCAGTGGAGCAGCACTGCTCCCATCACGGCGATGTCGAATTCTCCGAGCGCCGCAGGCAAATTGTAAGCATCGCCATAGTACACTTTGGCTTTGGATTGCAGGGCGGCGTGACTGAACCAGTAGGAATTCTTCAACTGTTGCATCACGATTCGACGCGGGCCGAACACTTCTTCCAATCTTGCATCCGGATACGGAACAAAGTCCCAGCCGTGCTCGTCTGTGACTTCGACGGAGATCACGTCGGCGCCGCGCTTTTCCATCTCGAACGTTAAGAAACCGCTGGCGGGACCGATTTCCAAAACGCGTTGACCGGCAAAATCGACGTTGCCCAGGTACTCATCCACTCGGCCACGCAAATCCCAATCCCGACCCTCGATGACTCCGCGACCCGGGAGTTCCATCGTGTGGTAAAAATAACAATCGGCGACATCTTCCACCTTGCGCGGGGTCGCAAAAATCTTCTCGTCGGTCACGGCTGATGCTTTTGGCTGAGCGCTCTTTCCAGTCCTGCGTTCCAAGTGAGAGGGCGGTCCTTGAACCAAGTGGAATTAAATCCGGGCGCGGCAAAAAGCGCCCACGTCTGGCGCGGATGTTTCCAATCCAGAATTTCGAATCGCAGATTCACATCTTTGGCTGCGCGTTCCAATGTAGCCGGCCGGTAATTTACGCAGTCGGGATAGATCCAGCCGCGCTTGCGCGGAGTCTTCCTCGCCGATCAAAAACGTGGCAACCAACGCTCCATCCTGAGCCAGTGAACGCGAAATCGCGGACAACCAACCCTTGATCAGATCGAGTCCGCAATGACTGAAGATCGATTGAGCCAGCGCGAAATCGAAAGCGATTTTCGCCTGCGCAATCGTGTCCGGTGAATCGGAAAAAAAGAATGTCGGGCGTTTGATTTGCACCAACGTTTCGCCCAGCTCCCGCCTGATTCCCTCATCGACCAACCATTCGTTAGGCTCTACGCCAAAGTATTTCCCCCGGTTCAGGTACGGAATTAAAAGCCGTCCGATCCGCAGCGAACCGCAACCGATATCAAGCAGCGAATGATGCTGGCGCAGACCGAGCGTGGTCAGGAGATTGAACGTCATCGCCGCGATCAGATCGTAATCTTCCGGCGGACCGACATAAGCACGATACTGCGGGTCGCCCGGTTTAAGGCCGAGGCCAAGATCTTCCCGATCGTTTGAAGTCGCCATTCCATTTTCACTCCAACGATCTCAACGTGGCGCGGTCGAAAGGTTTTCAGCGCGTCCTGAGGTTTGTCGGGAAATCCGACCACGCCGCGAGACCGGTCGAATTGATAGATGCGGGTCGGCGGCCGTTGACGGAACGGAAATGCCCGGAGCTTATTGCCGTCGATCGCGTCGGTTGCGCCCGGGACTCGGCACGCTTTCACCGCCAGAGCATATAAGTCGCTCCTGATCGCGGACGACGAGCTGACGCAGTTCGACAACTCGTTAGGATCGTTTTTGCGATTGAAGAGCTGTTCCCGTCCGCCGTTCGCCATGAAAATGTATTTCCACTCGTCTGTCAGGACCATGATTTTGAAATCATGTGAGCCGGGAACTTCAACCATCCCGATGAGATGCTGGCGCGGCGCGCATTCGCCTCGCAGCATTTTGAGAACGTCGATTCCCTCGCGCATCTCGCATGCGCCGGCAGCTCCGGTCGCAATGCCGAAAAGATCTGCCAGGCTTATAAATTCAGTTCGCTCGGTTCCCGCAGGCAGCGCGGTTGGCCAACTGAGCAGCAAAGGAACGCGGCAGGCCGCCTCAAAGAAGTTTTGTTTCTGCCAGCCGTGATGGTCGCCGAGCAGATCGCCATGGTCGGAAAAAAAACAGATGAGAACGTTCTCGGAGTTTGGTCGCGTTTCGACTGCATCGAGAATTCGCCCGAGGCAATAGTCCAAATAAGTGACCTCGCCGTAGTAACGCGCCTTCACGATTTTAGTTAGTGCCGGATTAATTGCGTCCGCCCAAATGGCGTGACGCATGAAAGGAATTTCTTCGTCAAGGTGATCTTCCTCGATGTTGCCGAGGATTGGCTCTGGCAATCGATCGGGATTGTACATCCGGTTGAAGGGAATCGGCGGAGCCAGTGGCGGATGCGGCCCAACGAACGACACAAATCCGAAGAACGGCCGCGAATCATCTGACTTTGCGATTTCCTCGACCGTGCGATCAGCCGTCCACCATTCGCCGCCTAAATTCGCTGGAAGCGGGCTGCGTTGCGGAAGGTAAAACATCTCGGTCCGTTCGCCCATGGGTTGCTCGAGGAAATCGAACTCCGGATGCTCCCGCGCCAGCCACGAACCGTAGTCATCGCCTTCGCGATTTGGTGGATGGTAAGTTTCTTCGCAGCGCCACATCGTTTCGAAACCGAGGTCTTCGTTCCACGGATTCGTATGGAACTTTCCGACTCCAAAAGTTCGATAGCCGAGGCGCGACATCGTTCGGCCCAGGTAGGGCCCGCAACGCGCTTCCATCTCCACGGCTTGACCCGCCACAGCATTTGCCTTCGCATTAGTGAACACGCGGGTCGTCGCCGGCTCGCATCCGGTGCGGATCGTGTAGCGCGCGGCAACGCAAACTGGGCAGGTCGCGTATGCGTTCGAAAAACTGATTCCCCTTCGCACCAGCCGATCCATGTTCGGCGTGTAAATGTGCGAGTTCCCGAGCGCAGCGATCGTATCGAACCGCTGCTGGTCGGTCATGATGAACAAAATGTCAGGCCGGGTTGATGTCATTTTACTGAAGGTCCGGCGTGTGAATTGCTAACCGTTTGCGATCTCGCTTCCGGTCAGGCGGCGAAATGCTTCGACATATTTCGCCGAACTTTTTTCGATCACTTCCTTCGGCAGACGCGGGGCAGGGGGAGTCTTGTCCCAATCGAGCGTCTCCAGATAATCGCGCACGAATTGCTTGTCGAAGCTCGGCGGGCTCTGCCCGACGGCGTATTGATCCTTTGGCCAGAAGCGCGAAGAATCCGGCGTCAGACATTCGTCGATCAAAAGCAAATCTTCATCGACAGTGCCGAACTCAAATTTCGTGTCTGCGACGATGATTCCACACTGGTCGGCGTGTGCGCGGCCGCGCGAATAAATGTCCAGGCTTAGCTTTTTCACGCGCTCGGCTAGTTCGTCGCCGAGAATCTCGGCGCATCGTTTCATGTCGATGTTCTCGTCGTGACCTTTTTCGGCTTTCGTCGCCGGGGTGAAAATTGGTTCCGGCAATTGCGACGCCAGCTTGAGTCCGGCCGGAAGCTTAATGCCGCAAACGCTCTGCGATTCCTGATATTCCTTCCAACCGGAACCAGCCAGATAACCGCGCACGACGCATTCCACCGGCAACGGTTTGGTTTTCTTTACGATCATGGAGCGTCCGGCCAGTTGTTCGCGGAACGGCTGCAATTCCTTTGGGAACTCGTCGACATCCGCCGTGACAAAGTGATTCTGGATGTCGTCGAATCGCTTGAACCAAAACGCGGAAATTTGATTCAGCACCGCGCCTTTGTACGGAATCGGATCGGGAAGGATCACGTCAAAAGCGGAGATGCGATCCGTGACGACAAAGAGCAGCGTCTCGCCGAGATCGAACACTTCGCGCACCTTGCCGCTGCGCAGTTTTTTAATTCCGGGAAGATCGATGTACGCTTGTGTAGCGACTTGCATGGGCAAACGCTCAACGCTCAACGCTCAACTTTCAACGTCCAATTCAGAATCACATTTGTTGAGCGTTGGACGTTGAGCGTTGGACGTTGGACGTTGAGTTGCTTCTATGCCAGGAATCGTTGTCAAACCGCGCGCGCGAATATTGCACGGACACGATTGGGTGTTTTCGAGTGAAGTCCTGAAGGTCTTTGGAAATCCCGCGGACGGCGATGTCGTATCGCTGAAGGACGGCAATGACCGTTTGATTGGCAGCGCCATCTACAATTCCAAATCGCAAATCGTCGCGCGCCGTTTCTCGCGGCGCCGGCAGGGTCTGGACCTGGATTTCTTCCGACGCCGCATCGCGCAAGCTTCCGAGTATCGCGACCGGCGAAATGTTGATCCAAAGCTACGCCGCGTTGTTTGGAGCGAAAGCGACGGTCTTCCCGGGGTGATCATCGATCGCTACGGCGATCATTTCGTTTTGCAGACCCTCACGCTGGCGATGGACATGCGAAAGGATCTGATTGTGGAGGCGATTGAAGACGTTTTTTGTAGGGCAAGCGCTTCGCTTCCCGGGGCCGGGCGACTGGCAGGCGGAGCGCCCGCCCTACAAGTATTGACAATCATCGAACGAAACGACGCGCCGGTGCGCAAAGCAGAGGGATTGGAATTGCGCAGCAGCGTTTTGGCCGGAACCGCTTCGCAAATCGCGATCGAAATCGAAGGCGTAAAGCTCGAAGTCGATCTTTTGCATGGTCAAAAGACCGGCTTCTATCTCGACCAACGACGTAATTATGGAATCGTCTCGGGATACGCCCGCGACCGGCGCGTTCTGGATTGCTTTGCAAACCAGGGAGCGTTTGCGTTGACGTGTGCACGCGCAGGCGCCGCGGAAGTGATCGGCGTTGAAGAGAGTTCAGAGAACATCGCAGCTGCGAAGCGAAACGGTGCCCGCAACGAACTGAAAGCGCGATGGATCGAGCAGGATGTCTTTCAATTCCTGCGCGCGGCTGAAAAAACGGAGGCGCAATACGATCTGATTGTTCTCGATCCACCGTCGTTCACAAGGACCAGGAGCAGCCTGCGCGACGCCATGCGCGGTTATCGGGAATTACACATGCGCGCGTTCAAGCTCTTATCGAAAGATGGGTTGCTGGCGACTTTTTCATGTTCGCATCACGTGAGTGACGCCGCATTCGCCGAAACGATCACGGATGCGCTTGTGGACGCCCGACGTTCCGCGCGACGCCTGCGCCGGTTCGAGCAGGCACCTGATCATCCAGTTCTGCCTACGATTCCTGAAACAGAATATTTCAGGGGTTTTGTTCTGGAGATGATGCCGGGGCGGTAGAAGCAAAACGCCTCGACGTGGCGAGGCGGCTACATGAAGTTCTGACAATTTAACGATTTAACGGTTTGACGATTTAACGCGGCGAAGCCAATATCCGCTACGGCGAGCCCGGGACGGCGTCGCGATTTATCATGGCAGAAAAAGATCGACCGTTTGAACAAATGCTGGAGTTGAACGACGACGAAGCACTCTCTGCCGAGCATCTGGACTCGCAGGTGCAAAAGGCGCAGGATCAACTGCTACAGCTCAAGCGCCAGCAGGAGCAGATCGAAAAGCAAAAACGCGAGCTGGAAGAATTAAGCCGTCGCCAGGAGGAATTGGAACATGGGCGAGCGGAAATGACCGATAAACTGACGCGCGCTCTGGTTGTACTGGAGCGCGAAGCGTACAGTGCGCAAAATCGGCTGGAGCAAATCCGATCGGCTCGGGAAAGTTTCGCGCAACATTTGGAGTTGGTTGAAGCGATCGATCCCAGAAGCTGGAATCCGGCAGATTTGCACAAGGAACTGAGCCGGGCGTTGAGCACAGTGGACGACGCGCGCACCGAGTACAGCGACCAACGCAGCCGGTTGCAAGCAGCCGAGGCGGCCACTGGCGAGGGATCATTGCCGGACGCCACGGCTGATGCGTATCAAAGCAGCAATGGCCGCTCGTTTCTTCAGTGGTTGCAGATCGGGCTCGCACTCACTCTGCCGCTGATTATTTTCGGCGTGGTCGCCCTTCTCTTTTTCTTTTGGATGGCGAGCAAGTGATGGCGATGTTTCGGCGTCCGCGCAAATCGAGCCCGCCGCTTCATCGCAAGCAACAGGAAATAGCACGACAGGAGGCGGAGTTACATGACAAGCTCGACCGGCTCGAGCGCATGGTTACAAAAGGACGACCGATTCCGCAGCACAAATCTCCAGCGCAGGTAGCGAAACAGGGGATAAGAGGCCAAAAGAGCGAAAAACGATTTGAGGTCTCCCTCGCGCTGGATGGCACACACTCCTTCGAGGCTAGCCGACCCGCGCGGCGACCTCGTCCGCTGCGCAAAGAACGGCGAGAAGGCCGGGTCATTTTTCTTCTTCTTTTGACCGCGCTTGCGGCGGCGGTCATGTGGCTCATCAGCCATTTCCATTCTTGAATGCCAACCATCGCTAAGACTTCGGACCTCGACGTCGCATACGTAGCCGGGCTGGCGCGAATCAATCTGACTGAAGCCGAGGCGAAAGTTTTTCAGAAGCAGTTGGATGATGTGCTGGAGTACGTCGAAAAACTTCGTCAGGCAGACATAAGCGATGTGGAACCGGCTGCGCATGTCCTCCCAATTTTTAACGTCTTCCGCGAGGACGCGGCGCGTGACTGGTTCACAGCGGAACAAGCGCTGAGCAACGCGCCTCGAAAGGTGAACGGCCTTTTTATCGTCCCAAAAGTGGTGGAATGACGGCGACAAGATCTGCCGGCGCTGACCATCGCCGATCTGCAAGCACTCTTGCGTCGCCGCGAAGTCTCCCCGCGCGAAGTAATCGAGGCTTTGCGAGCTCGCATTGAAGCGGTTGATGGTGAAATCGGCGCTTATCTCTCGCTCGACATGGACGCCGCCGCGAAGGACGCCGACAAAGCGAATGTCGATCTTCCGCTGGGCGGCGTCCCGCTTGCAATCAAAGACATCATCAACGTGATGGGTCAGCCGTGCACCTGTGCGTCGAAGATCTTGCAGGGTTATCGCGCTACCTACGACGCAACCGTCATTCGGAAATTGCGTGCAGCAGGTGCGATTCCATTTGGCAAAACCAACCTGGACGAGTTCGCCATGGGTTCGTCCACCGAAAATTCCGCGATGAAAATGACGCGCAATCCGTGGGACTTGTCACGCGTGCCAGGTGGGTCCAGTGGCGGTTCGGCAGCAGCAGTTGCCGCGGACGCGGCGTTCGGTGCGCTCGGCACAGATACTGGTGGCTCGATTCGGCAACCGGCAGCGCTTTCGGGTATCGTCGGTTTGAAACCGACTTATGGACGGGTTTCGCGATTCGGTTTGGTCGCGTTTGCATCGTCGCTCGATCAAATCGGGCCGTTAACGAAAACCGTTCGCGACGGCGCTCTGATTATGAACGCGATCGCCGGTCATGATCCGCAAGACACAACGGCTCTCAACGAGCCGGTGCCCGACTATGCCGCGAGACTCGGAAGCGATTTGCGCGGCGTCCGGTTAGGCTTGCCGAAGGAATATCTGATCGAAGGCATTGATGCGCAGGTGAAAGCCGCAATCAACGCCGCGGTGAAACAGATGAATTCGTTAGGCGCTGAAATTGTTGAGGTCTCATTGCCTACTACTGAATATGCAACCGCGGTCTATTACATTGTGGCCACGGCCGAAGCCTCGGCAAACCTCGCTCGCTTCGATGGAGTTCGTTACGGATATCGAGCAGAAAATCCCAGAGACATGCTCGATCTCTATGGCCGCACTCGGGAGGAAGGTTTCGGGCCGGAAGTGAAACGGCGCATTATTCTCGGCACCTACGTTTTGAGTTCCGGCTATTACGGTGCCTATTATTTGCGTGCGCAAAAAGTGCGCGAGCTGATCCGTCGGGATTTCGCCGCTGCTTTCGAGAACGTCGATGCGCTGATTTCGCCGACCTCACCGGTACCCGCATTTAAGTTGGGCGAACGCGCGGCTGATCCGTTACAAATGTATCTGGCCGATATTTTCACCATTGCGGCTAACCTGGCCGGGATTTGCGGCATCAGTGTTCCATGCGGTTTCGCTGAAGCAGATGGGCAGCGCCTGCCGATCGGATTGCAGTTGTTAGGCAAAGCGCTCGATGAAGGGCGCATCTTGCAAATCGCACACGCGTACGAGCAGAGCACCGACTGGCACAAAGAGCGTCCGTCGATCGCTACTGGAATGCGCAAAGGGTGAGGGATTCAAGCGGCTGGTTAGATCGTTCGCTCATCTCGTGATCGAAATCTCGCGGCGACATCGCGATGGCACAATGCGCAGATGACGAGCGCATGCGGCGCGAGAACGCTCAACGCCACGCCAACCTCGCCCATGAATCCTAGAACCTAATCAATACGCATCTCGAATGTGATCACAGGCGCGTCGTAAATGCGTGACTCGGCTACTGCACGCATACCGAAGCCGAAGATAGCAAAAGCAATGATGCAAACTCCCAGACCAACGACTGCCCGACGAGCCCAGTCCCTCCCGCGATACAGAGGATAACTGAGAAACAACAAGAAGACCGGCGCCAACAATGCCAACCAGCCGAGAAGCTCGATGGAGGTGTGCACGACCCCATAGCGCCACCACCAGAATTCTACTTGCCACCCGATCAGACCGACGGACGTGCAAGCAATAGTCGCTCCGAGCAGCCTCGGCCACGCCACTGACAATAGACGCATATGATCTAACGAGAATCAGACGAAAGTTCGTAATACAAAGCGAACATTTTTTCGTCTAACATGCCGGGTTGAAACGATCTCGTCAGGTTGTGCATTATTCCAAGTCTTTGCGCCGCTGGTGTCCCTAATTAGTGAGTCATTCTGAATGTCCTAGCGAGGCGGCCGGTATTTGCAACATTGGCGCGGCGATGCGACTAGCGGGCAACTTGTTCAGTAAGTCAGAAATCGGCAGCTATCTTCGCGGCGCAGCGTTGGCGGCGCTATTGCTTATGCCAGCAGCCTGCAATCGCCGTGGAAACGCGGTTTCGGGAACGATCGAAGTGGACGAAGCGCATGTAGGCCCGCGCTTCAGCGGGCGTGTGGAGAAAATTTTCGCGCAGGAAGGGGACCGTTTGCACGAAGGCCAGGTGATCGTCCAACTGGATGCGTCAGAGCTGCGCGCGCGTCGCGATCTTGCCGCCGCGCAGATCGATACGGCAATTCACGACGCAGATGCGCAGGAAGCGCAGTTGCAATTCCTGCGCGACGATGCAGGGCGTCAGCAGGAGTTGCTTAAACGCAGGGTAGTTTCGCCTACTGATGCTGAGCGTGCCGACAGCGCGTCGAAATCGCAGGAGAAAAACGTAGCGGCCGCGAAAATGCGTGTCGCGCAGGCGCGCGCGCAACTGGCCGATATCGATGCGCAGTTAGCAGAAATGCAGGTGGTCGCCCCGGCGGATTCGGTGATGGAGGTACTGAGCGTAAAGCCGGGCGACATTTTGATGCCGCCATTCAATCAGTGAAGTGGCCACGCTTCTGCTGACCGGGCATCTCTGGGTGCGCGTTTATGTTCCTGAATCATGGCTGGGTTTGATCAAACTCGGCGAGCACGTTCGCGTCCGAGTCGATTCGTTTCCTGGCAAAGATTTCGATGGACGTCGTCGAGCAGATAAATCGCCAAGCCGAGTTTACCCCGCGCAACGTGCAAACCGTCGCGGACCGGATCAAACAGGTGTTTGGAGTGAAGGTCCGTTTGCCAAGCGACGACGATCGTTTGCGCGCCGGAATGGCGGCGGACGTCTATTTTCCAAACGTGAAGTGAAGAAGTGAAGAAACCAATTAGGAAAACAGGAAAAAGGTGGAACGCGTTGTCCCCAACGCGTTGTCACGGCCCCGAGTCATCGGCTTGGGGACAAGCCGATCCACTCCTTCGTCTTCATTCCTGATTCTTTTTATGGCTGAGCCGATGATCGAAGTTGAAAGGCTGACAAAGCGCTTCGGCACAATCACGGCTGTCGATCACGTTTCGTTTTCGGTCGGAAAGGGATCGATCTTCGGCTTTCTCGGTCCGAACGGTTCCGGGAAAACAACCGTGATCCGGATGCTATGCGGGATTTTGGAGCCGAGCGACGGCACGGGGCGAATCGGCGGCCACGACATCGTGCGAGATGCCGAGCCGATCAAAGAAATGATCGGCTATATGTCGCAGAAATTTTCGCTCTATGACGAGTTGACGGTGAATGAGAACCTCATTTTTGCCGGGAAGCTTTATGGCCTGAGTGGTCGCGAATTAAATCAGCGGCGAGAGGAAATGATCGCCACGACGCATCTCGGGCCGTACATCAACAGGCGTGCTGGTCAACTATCCGGCGGCTGGCGTCAACGTCTGGCCATGGCTTGCTCGCTCATGCACAGGCCGACCGTACTCTTTCTCGATGAACCAACAGCTGGCATCGACCCAGTCGCGCGACGCGAACTCTGGGATCTGCTGTTCGAGTTCGCTGGTAAGGGCATGACCCTTTTCGTCACGACTCATTACATGGACGAAGCGGAGCGCTGCGACCATGTGGGCTACATTTATATGTCGAAGTTGATCGTGTGCGGTGAGCCGGACGAGTTAAAAAAAATGCCGGAGGTAAATCCACCGGGTACGCGTCGGCTCGACGTGACCTGCGATCACGTGACCACGGCGCTGCGCGCCATGCACGAGATGCGCGGCGTGCGCAGCGCTACCGTCTTTGGCCAATCGATGCATCTGCTGGTCGATGAAAACGTCAAGCGCGCCCAAATTGAGGAACAATTGCGCAAAGTCGGCGTCGGTCACGCCGAGATTCATGAAATGGGTCCTTCGCTCGAAGACGTGTTTGTCGAGCTTTCAGCCAAGCACGCCGCTGAACGACAAAAAGCCGCGTGATTATGCGACGCACAATGACGGGGAAATAATATGAGTGGATCGGCGTGCAATGTTCTGGGGAGCACAGGCTGCCAGCCTGTGCTTTTCGGCAGCCTGCCGAAAAGCTCACCGAACGTTCGTTGCGCGGAATTCTTGTGCTGCGTTGGGGGTCGTCGGCAAGCTGCCGACGACAACAGGCTGGCAGCCTGTGCTCCCCAGACAATCCGAGCCCGCCGCTCTTGTAAAAGGACATGAAACACAAACTGTTTCGAGGGCTTAGCGCAATTTTGTTCAAGGAGTTCATCGTCGTCTGGCGCGATCCGCTGACTCTCTTTTTCTTTTTCTTCCCGCCACTGATCGAGATGATCGCATTCGGCTACGCGCTCGATAACGACGTGAAACACATGGCGATGCTTGTTTTCAACGAGGATCGCACCGTCGAGAGCCGCCAGTTGATCGATCGCTTCGTCAATACGGAATCATTTCGCGTAGTGGGCGAAGTGCAGAACTTGGAGCAGCTCAAGAGCGAAATGCGCAAAGGCCGCGCGTACGCCGCGATTGATATCCCGCCGAACTTTACTCGCGAACTGTTGGCAGGCCACTCTGCGCAGGTGCAATTGCTTGTGGATGGATCCAATTCCACGACGGCGTTGCAGGCTCTTCAGACCGGCCTCGGCGTGGCGTTGACGCAATCGCTGGAATCGCTTTTGCGTGAAACCGGCCGGCAGGGAATGCCGGTCGATGTTCGGCCCCAAATGCTTTACAACCCGGCCATGCGTGCCCCGAACTTTTTTGTACCCGGCGTGATTGGCGTCGTTTTGCAAATTGGGACGACAGTTGCCGCGGCGATGGCTCTGGTGCGCGAACGGGAACGCGGCACGCTCGAACAATTACTGGTAAGCCCATTGAGCCGCGCGGGCCTCATGCTCGGCAAGCTAATTCCATATTTGTGCATCGGAATGGCAATGGCGCTGGTTTTGTTCACGATCATGCGGTTTGTGTTTTTTGTCCCAATCGTCGGCAATGTCTTCGCGATGATGTTTTCCACGCTGGTGTATGTGTTTGCGCTGTTGAGCCTGGGTCTGCTCGTCGGGACCAGGGCCGAAAATCAAATGCAGGCGCTCCAAATGTCGATGGTGTTTCTGTTACCGAGCGTCTTCTTTTCCGGATTCATTTTCCCACGGGAAACCATGCCGTGGATTTTTTACGCTCTCGGCGCGCTCTTCCCCACGACATATTTCATCGCGCTCATGCGCGCGATCATTTTGCGCGGCGCGACACTTCCTCGAATACTGGCAGAACCTTGTTGTCCTGATGGTGATGTCGATCTTGCTGTTCAGTTTCTGCGCGTTGCGATTTCGGAGAAAAATCGCGTAAGCGCGCAGGTGCGTTCCCTCTGTGTTACAGTCGTTTCTTTTCAGCGCTCTGCGCATTGCTATCGCGGTCGCCGCGGTTTTGGCGTTACTCTGGTGGTTTGGAGTGAGAATGCCGGGCAAAAATATTTCGAAGGCTGCGCCGCTATCGCCCGATGAAGTTGCGTTGCGCGAAGAACTCCGCGCCAGTGTGCAAAAGCTCGCTGGAGAAATCGGTGAGCGCAATATGTGGCATTACCCGCAGCTCAATGCCGCTGCTGATTTTATCGAAGATTCTTTTTCACGCGCCGGTCTCCAAACGCGTCGCGACAGTTACGAGATGCACGGGCAAGCTTGCCATAACATCGAAGCAGAAATTCGGGGCGCGCGTCCCGAGATTCTTCTGATCGGCGCGCATTACGATTCCGTCTTTGGCTCGCCCGGCGCAAACGATAACGGCACCGGTGTCGCTGCAATGCTCGCTTTGGCGCGACGCTTTGCCGGTAGAAAGCCAGAACACACATTGCGCTTTGTCGCCTTTGTGAACGAGGAGCCGCCCTATTTTTTGTCGGATGAAATGGGCAGCTTTATTTACGCCGGCAGATGCAAGACGCGCGGCGACAAAATCTCCGCCATGATTAGCTTGGAAACGATCGGTTACTTTTCCGATTCGCCGCACTCACAAACCTATCCGTCGCCGGGACTAGGTCTTTTTTACCCAAATGTCGGCAACTTTATCGGATTCGTGAGCAACGTTCATTCACGGGCGCTGCTCCGTCGCGTAGTTGGGCTTTTTCGGAAACATGCAAAGATTCCGTCCGAAGGCGCAGCGCTTCCCGCATTCATTCCCGGCGTCAGTTGGTCGGATCAATGGTCGTTCTGGCGGCAGGGCTACCCTGGTATCATGGTGACCGACACTGCGCCGTTTCGTTATCCGCACTACCACTCATCGAGCGACACACCCGACAAACTCGATTACGATCGCTTCACGCTCGTGGTCAGCGGCATGGAGAAAGTGATCGAAGATCTAGATAAACTGTAGCCGGGGTCGGTGACCCCGGCTTTTACAGCCAGGCTCGTGACTCAAACCCAGCTCTTGCGGATGAGCCAGGTTTTGATCACTTGGGTTAACCCGACATAGCAGATCAACGTCAACAGCAGAAGTGGCCAATAGAGTGGCGGCAGTGGGACAAACCCGAGTGAAGTCGCGAGAGGCGAATAGGGAAGATACGCGGCAACTGCCATGATGATGATCGTGGTCATGGTGAGTTGCCAACTGGCCCGCGACTGAATGAACGGGATAAGATTAGTGCGAATGACGTGGATGATGAGCGTCTGGGTCATGAGCGATTCGACAAACCAGCCAGTGTGAAATAACGCAGCTGCATAGCTCTGCTCAGCGCTAGGTGCATTTGCGAATCGCGCCGCAATTCCAGCAGGAGGCGCCAGGTTGAGCTGGTTGCATTTAAAAATGAACCACATCATGGCGTAGGTCGTGTAGTCGAAAATGGAACTGATCGGACCGATGCAGATGATAAATTTTGCGATCTCACCGATATGCCACGGCCGCGGCTTCGCTATTTGTTGCGGGCCGACGTTGTCGGTCGGGATTGGTACCTGCGAGAAGTCGTAGAGCAGATTGTTCGTGAGCACTTGAATGGGAGCCATCGGCACGAAAGGAAGCCAGGCGCTGGCGCCGATCACGCTGAACATGTTTCCGAAATTGGAGCTGGCGCCCATCCGAATGTATTTGAGGATGTTCACGAAGACTTTGCGGCCTTCCAGAACGCCCTCCTCCAGAACCATCAAACTTTTCTCCAGCAGAATTACGTCCGCCGATTCCTTGGCGATATCGACAGCGTTGTCCACCGAGACGCCCACATCGGCAGCGTGCAGGGCCGGTGCGTCGTTGATGCCGTCACCCATGAATCCGACGGTGTGGCCTTTTTTCTGAAGCGCCTTTACGATTCGCTGCTTGTGCGCCGGCGAGAGTCGCGCAAAAACGTTTACCTCGTCCACTGACTCGGATAACTCGGGATCGGACATCTTTTCGACGGCACTGCCGAGCAGGATTTTTTCGGCATTAAGACCGACTTCGGTGCAGATCTTGCGTGTGACAAGGTCGTTGTCGCCGGTGAGCACTTTCACTGTGACGCCGTGTTGGTTCAGCCCGGAAATGGCTTTGGCTGCCGTCTCCTTGGGCGGGTCGAGGAATGCCAGATAGCCGGTCAGCACCAGGCCGTCTTCATCGGCTTTCGAGTAGGCCGCGCGTTTCTCTACCTTTTTGTTGGCGACCGCCAGCACGCGGAAGCCGTCGCTGTTCAATTCATTCAGTTCTTCCAGGAGATCGCCGACCAGGATCGGCTCCATCGAGAAGATTTCGCCTTCGTACTCGAAGTGAGCACACTTTTTGAATACCGCTTCTGGCGCGCCTTTGGTCAGGAGTTCACGTTCTCCATCAGGGCCGATCAAACACGACCGACATCATCCGTCGTGAAAAATCGAACGGGATCTCGTCGACTTTTGAGTATTTATCGAGCGAGAGTTCTTTGTGCAATTCCGTGTATTTCAGAACGGCGCGATCGAGGACATTTTTTAGGCCGCTTTGAAAATGGCTGATCACATATGCATCGCGCAGGACCTCTTCGCTTTCTTCCTTATGGATGTTGCAGTGCAGCTCCAAAATGACGTGATCCATTGTCAGCGTGCCGGTCTTGTCTGTGCAAAACACGTCCATTGCGCCAAGGTTCTGAATCGCGTTCAGGCGCTTGACGATGACCTTCTTGCGTGACATCGCCATCGCGCCTTTGGACAAGCAGACCGACGCAATCATCGGCAACATTTCCGGCGTGAGTCCCACGGCCACCGCCATGGAAAAGAAAAATGCGTCATGCCAATTGTGTTTCGTCAGGCCGTTGATGATGAACACCAACGGCACCATCACGAGCATGAAACGAATCATCAGCCAGGTGAATTTCTTAATGCCGCGGTCGAAACTCGTTTCCTCTTGCTCACCGGCAAGGCTGCGGGCGATGTGACCGAAGTAAGTGTTCGGCCGGTCGCAATCACGACTGCCTTGGCCGTGCCGCTCTCGACGCTTGTTCCAAGAAAACAGACGTTGTGGCGCTCCAGCAAGACTACGCCTTGGCGCATGTCTGCCACCTCGATCTTTTCGACAGGAAGCGATTCACCTGTCAACGTGGCTTGAATGATGAACAGATCTTTGGCGGAAAGCAGTCGCACGTCGGCGGGAATCATGTCGCCGGCTGACAACTGGACGATGTCACCTGGGACAAGCTGGCTGATCGGTATTTCCCTGGCCTCTCCGTTGCGGACCACCGTCGCGGTGACGCTAATCATTGCTTTCAATTTCGCCGCGGCGGCGTTCGCGCGAGTTTCCTGAACAAAGCGCAAGCCCAATCCAAGAATAACCATCAAGAGCATGACGCTGCCTGCGCGCAGATCGCCTGTGGCATAGGAAACGGTGGCGAGCACCGTAAGCAGAATCACCAACGGATTGCGGCTGGCAGTAAACAACCTGTGAACCCAGGTGCGTGCCGCCTCTTCCGCGACCTCGTTCGGACCGTATTGATCGAGCCTTCTCTCGGCTTCTTCTTCACTCAAACCGGCTTCCGTTG